>JBCAWZ010000007.1:0-84150 GCA_038534315.1 Pseudomonadota bacterium
GTGGGACGAGGAGAATAAGAAAGTCGATTTCAGTCACAATCCATTCTCAATGCCACAAGGTGGACTGGAGGCGCTCGAAGCGGCGTCGACGGATGATCAGCTGTTGGCGCTCAATGCGTTCCAATACGATATTGTGTGTAATGGTATCGAGTTGTCATCTGGAGCAATCCGGAACCATCGTCCGGACATTATGCTCAAGGCCTTTGAGAAAGCGGGCTATGGTCCTGAAGTCGTCGAAGCTGAGTTTGGTGGCATGCTCAACGCCTTTCGGTTTGGCGCACCGCCGCACGGTGGCATCGCACCGGGTGTTGACCGGATGGTCATGTTGCTTGCCGACGCCGAGAACATCCGTGATGTGACGCTGTTCCCGATGAACCAACAGGCACGCGACCTGATGATGCAGGCACCAAGCCCCGTTTCGGACGCGCAAATACGGGATCTCAGCATCCGACTTGCGCCTCCCAAAAAGGGCTAAGATCGCAAAAACGCTGAACAGCTTTTGGTTCAGCGCCAAGCGAGTTGGCTTCTGGGCGCCTGGCGCTAAGCTCCTGTGCTGGGTCAGGGGCGAGTCGCATGCGTTATGCTATCGGGTTTGGAGGTCTAGCCGCGCTGATCATATTGGTGGTCGGTGGGTGGTGGGTTTTCGTCGATAACCCGTCTCAGGGCGAGTGGCGCAAATGGTCCGGTCCAAAGGACGTCAGCGTCACCGCCAGAGCAGGACAGACGCGTCCTGACGCTTTTATCCGGGGGTCTTCGTCACGCTTGGCGCTTTATGTGACACGGCCCGAGTCGTCGTGGCTCGGACTTCTGCAAGGTCTAAAGACCATTGGTGTTCCGGTCCGTGTTGTTGAAACCCTTGAAGAGGCAACCCACCACCGTGCGATACTCGTTTATCCAGAAATATCGGATCGGTATTTGGACGATCGTGATCGCGCCGCTCTAAGACAACATGTCGAATCGGGCGGGATGCTGTTTGCGTTTCAAACGTGGGAAGCAGATTTAAACGATCTGTTCGGCTTTCAACGGGCTGAGGATGCGCGGTCTCATTCTGAAATCGTGCTCGAGCCCGGCATGGCCGATCAATTTGGTCTCACGCACCCGCATGAACGTGTCCTGCGCATTGGTAACCCGGACCGACCGGACACTTTGCTGAATGCACAAAACTTTGCGGGCGCCAGCAACGTCCTCGCACGTTACGAAGATGGACGTCCCGCTTTGGTGGCCGGGCCAAAATTTGGGGCTGGGCGCGCTTATGTGCTGGGCTTTGATCTTGGCTTCTGGATACTTCGCGCCCAAGCCAATCGCGACGCAGACGCGCAACGCATCGCGGTCAATGGCTTTGAGCCATCGCTTGATGTGTGGATGCGCCTGATAAAAGGCCTCTATCTCGAGCATCAGAGCCCGGCTGTAACCCTACATCCGGTTCCAGATGGCAAAGAGCTGAGCCTCGTTTTGACATTCGATTTAGACGCGGACGGGTCAATCGAAGCTGTGTCCGACATAAGCGAATCGCTGGCGAAACAGGGTCTATCTGGTACGGTTTTCGTTCAAACCGACTATGTTGCGCGCGATAGCGCGTTCGGTTTTTTCGATCAAAATCGGCAGGATAGACTTGTTGAGTTGATCGAAGATGGGATGGCTCTGGGAAGCCACTCCGTCTCGCATCCTGAGACGTATGAGATCTTTCCCGGCGGCGATGGTCGGGAGCGGTACCCAGCATATCAACCCGGCCGCACTGCTGGAGCGGGGACACTGTTTGGCGAGCTTCGGGTTAGCAAACACCTTCTGGAGACGGCTCTGGAACAGTCAATCCGGTCCTATCGACCGGGTCGCATTGAAACCTTAAACGCTCTACCGCATTTGGCCGAAGCAGCGGGCTATCAGAGCATTTCGACGCTGTATGCCCCCGATGTCCTGACGCATTGGCCCTATCGAACAACTCAAAACAGTTTGGGCATGACGCAGGTCGACGTGTTTCACTATCCGATTGGTTGGACAGATTCAGCGCCAAACTCCCGGGAATCGTTTGAAGTGCTTACAGAAGCATTGGGACAGTATGGCGGCGTTTTGGTAGCGCAATTTACGAACCTCAATCCCGGATTGGTAGAAACGCAGCTGACCGATTGGCGCGGAATGTTCGGGGGCAGGGCTTGGGTCGGATCACTTGATGCATTTGCCGATTGGTGGCGGAAGAGAGATCAGGTCGAACTTGACGTCAGAGCGGTGGCGCAGGGATTTGAAGTTGCCCTGACGACTGAGCAGTCGATCGAAGGGATATGTGTGCAAATCCCAGCAGTTTGGGTGTTGAAGACGTCGCAACGTTCTTGGACAACTCCAAGGTCTGGGCGGTATTGCACAGATCTGGGTGTCGGTCGCCAAACCGCGCTCTTTTCACCGCAATAATTCTACTCTGTTTCCGCTAATTGAGCGCTCAAGGCTCTGCTGACGCACAGCAATGTACCAATGCTGAAACAGCGCCAAAAAGCCCTCACTGTGCAATTCATCGACCTCGGCCTTGGCGATATGAGTATTGAGGCCATTGGCCGGATCCAATACGCCTTCAAGGTGGACACCGGACTCTTGAAAAATCAGGATGGGATGCGCTTTTTCATAGGCGAGCGCCGTTTCAATATGAATCCAGGGCGTTGGCAGATGGGCGCCTGCCAATTGGGTTTCGGAATTCGATCCAGGTCGATCCAACCCAGAGACGATTTGTTTGCGTTTCAGCGCAACGACAAGTGTGCCAATGCAGCGATCCATGAGTGCGCTAATTCCGACCAGCGGCGCGTCTTGATGATAATCGGTGCGGCCGAGTGTTCGCGGTTGCATGCCATACTGTTTGAGCACACCATCGATTGCGGCAATGAATCGCGCCTGCTGCGCGGTGTGGGGTGATCCAACGCTCAGAAAAATATCCAACGAACTGCGTGCCCCCTCATGCCGACGACCGGTCAGACCGCAGGTATTCAATCTACAGCACAGCTGCGCGAGCTAGGCCAATTGTGTAAAATTTGACCGATCGATTTAGGCGGGGATTAGATAGAGTTGATTAGAGGGGCAGGACGAGTTCAAAGAGGATCCCCAAATGAACGTCCTTGTGACGCAGGGGCATTCGGATACGATTGCCTCACAAAGCCGCACCAATCGGGGGATACTCGGTGCATTCGTAGATAAATTGGCCGGCTTGGAGCACGGGTTTTCAACCCAGGCACTGACCACAGCCCGCGGTTTGTTTTGGTTCAGTCTCGTTGCTGGCCTGCTTTTGCCGGTGTTGATCAGATTTGATCGCGCAGGCGGGCCCGTGGACCTGTTTCGAGCGCAGCTCCAGTCGGGTATGTGGTTTGTCCTAGCCACAATCATGGTTTTGCGGATCACCAAAAGCACCAGCCTGTCGGGCATTTGGATTGGCGCTTGGGCTTTCATCACAATCGGGGCCTGGCCGCTTTATGCTGGCGATGTTGATGCGATGACGCTCTTGCTGCTCGCCCTGCTACCCATTCTGTTCGGTCTCACCGCTGGCCCGCGTGCTTGTTTTGCCAGTCTTTTCTGCGTTTTGGTCTTATATCTGGCGATCATTGCGCAAGCGTATCTGCTCGGTTCGCCTTCGAGCGTTCGCGCGTATGAATTCATGGTTTTCTGCGCATTTAGCAGCGTCTTTTCTGCCACCACCGTTGCGTTTTTCGCACGGGTGACGCTCCGCGAGACCAAGGCACTGACTCGACGCAATCAAGACATACGAGCCGTCGCACTGACGGATGCGTTGACCCGAACGCGAAACCGGCATGCCTTCCAGTTTACCTTGGACAAGCTGATCTCGGAGAACCTGCCCGGGAAGCGACCGGCCATGCTGATCCTCGACTTGGATGGATTTAAGCTGATCAATGACACTTATGGGCATGATATCGGCGATGATGTTCTAAAGGTGGTCGCCAATCGGGTCCGGACGTTGCTGCAAACGGGACGAACCTTGTATCGGCTTGGTGGCGATGAGTTCGCGGTGGTGTGTGCGAACGAGATATCAGAGCCAGGCCTCCTGACGCTCGCCAATCGTCTAGCAAGTGCGGTGTCCGAACCGATCCCAACGGGCGCCGGCGATGTGAATGTCACTGTTTCAATTGGGGTCGCGATTGCAAATGAGTCGCCAAACAGTCTGTTGCAACTCTATCGACGCGCCGACAATGCGGCGTTCGCAGCAAAAGAGCGGTCCGGCCCAAGCGTCGAGCTCTTCTCGACAGAACTTGATGGCAAAATATCTCGCAAGATCGAGATCGAATCGGGTCTGAAAACCGCGATTACCAATGGAAACATTGATCTCGTTTTCCAGCCGCAAATTAATCTCAATACGCAAGAGGTTGTTGGTTTTGAAGCGCTATGTCGGTGGACGGATCACCAATTGGGTGCCGTCTCACCGAGTGAGTTTATCGATGTCGCTGAACGAACATCGCTGATCTATGGATTGGACCGGCTTATCCTTGCTAAAGCCTTGCGCCAGGCCAGCGCATGGCTGGACGATCGACGCCGAATTTCGCTTAACGTGTCTGCTCGATCACTCACTTCCGCTGACTTCGCAGCCTTTTTGTTGAGGCAGATCGAACGGGTGAAGATCAATCCATCCCAAGTCGAAATCGAAATCACAGAAACGGCGCTGATCGAGAATTGGGATGCCTCGAAGCGAACGGTCACCGCGCTCCGAAACGCAGGCGTACGCATCGCGCTCGATGATTTTGGGGTCGGCTATTCGTCCTTGTCTTACCTGGCGCAATTCCCTGTCCAAAAGTTGAAATTTGATCGCTCATTCTTGCTCCAATCAACCACACCAGCAAACCTCCTCGTGATGCGGTCGATTATCCAACTGGCAGAAAGCATGGACATGGATGTGATCGCTGAGGGCGTTGAGGCTGCCTCACATGTCAATGTGCTTCGCCGGCTACGGTGCGTTGAAGGGCAAGGCTTTTATCTCTCAGAACCCATTCTCGCGGCGGATGTGCCGCGCTATCTGGTTGGAATGGTGCAACAAAGTGAGCGCCGGCACGCGCCCATTGATGCGGCATAGACAACTGAATTTGTAATGCTCTGTTGCGAACAAAGTCTCGACCTTAGAGCCGCAAACCAGTAGACGCTGGGCTCGCCAAAAGCGGGAGGCCTACCATGTTTGATCTTCGTGCCATCGTCGAAACGCCAGACGTGTTCCGATCAGCGTGGGAAACGAAGCAGTCAGGTTTGGGAAGTTCGGTGGATCAGATCATCGCGCTCGCCGAAGCGCTACGAGCAGCGACCACGAAAAAGCAGGCTGCTGAGACAGATCGAAACGCGATGTCGAAGAAAATCGGCCAAGCCAAAGCGGCTGGTGATGACGCCGAGTTTGAGCGGCTTAGACAAGCTGTTGCTGACGCCAAGCTGATTATCGAAGCGGCCGGGGAAGATGAAGCGAAGGCACAGGCGGAGCTTGACGATGTGTTGCTCGGATTGCCGAACTTGCCAATGCCAGATGTGCCCGCCGGTGCAAACGAAGAGCAAAATGTCGAGCAACGGCGATGGGGCGAACCGAATTCACGATTGCAAGGGCGCAACGCGCTTCAGGATCATGCAGACCTCGGCGCGACGCTTGGTATGATGGATTTTGAAACGGCGGCGAAAATGTCTGGGGCCCGATTCGTCCTTCTGACCGGGAAATTGGCACGCTTGGAACGGGCGCTGGCCGCCTATATGTTAGACGTTCAAACCGAACAGAACGATTATACGGAATGCAGCCCGCCCTTCATGGTTCGTGCGAACGCTTTGAAAGGAACCGGGCAGCTTCCAAAGTTCGAGGAAGACTTGTTCAAGACGAGTTCTGGACACTATACGATTCCAACCTCTGAAGTCCCGCTGACTAACATTGTTGCGGAAACAATCATAGAACAAAATTATCTGCCTCGGCGTTACACGGCGCATACGCCGTGCTTCCGGTCTGAAGCTGGCAGTGCGGGCCGAGATACCAAGGGCATGATCAGGCTGCATCAGTTCAACAAAGTTGAAATGGTGTCGATCGTTGCTGGTGAGGAAGAGGGACTCGCGGAGTTAGAGCGGATGACAAAGTGCGCGGAGGGCATTCTCGAAGCTCTCGATCTACCGTATCGCCGAATGCTGCTTTGCGCTGGTGATATGGGATTTGGCGCCCGCAAGACTTATGATCTCGAAGTCTGGCTTCCGAGCCAAAGCACATATCGTGAAATCAGCTCTTGCTCGTATTGCGGGGACTTTCAAGCGCGCCGCATGAATGCGCGCTGGCGACCAGCGCCGAGTGAGACAACGCCGAAACCGAGGCTCGAATTCGTGCACACGTTGAATGGATCTGGGCTGGCCGTTGGGCGCACCCTGGTCGCGGTTATGGAAAATTACCAAAATGAGGATGGTTCGATTGGCGTGCCCGGCGTTCTGCAGTCCTATATGGGAGGCCTGGAGGTGATTGCGTGAGAATCCTGCTGACCAATGATGATGGTATCAATGCACCTGGGCTTGAGGTCTTGGAGAAGATTGCCCGAGACCTGACCGACGACATTTGGATTGTTGCGCCGGAATTGGAGCAATCGGGAAAAGGTCGAGCGATTTCGCTTACGGAGTTTGTCCGGATTAGAGAGCTGGATGATCGCCGCTTCGCGGTAAATGGAACACCCAGTGACTGCGTTTTATTGGCGTTAGACGAGCTAATGCCAGAGCGGCCGGATCTTATCCTTTCGGGCGTCAATGCCGGCCAAAATATTGCGGAAGATACGACGTTTTCGGGCACCATTGCAGCCGCGCTATTCGGTATGCAGCATGGTGTGCCGAGCATGGCGCTCAGCCAATCCCGTGGGTTTCAGAACCCGCACTCTTGCCCCTGGGAAACGCCCATGGATTGGGGGGCGAAGGTCGTTCAGCCTTTAATCGAAAAAGGCTGGCCCAGTGATCTGATTTTGAACGTCAATTTCCCAGACCGGGCGCCAGATGACGTCCGAGGCATACGCTTTACCCGGCAGGGATTTCGGGACGAACGCATCATTCGAACGGAAGCACGAGAAGATCTTCGTGGAAATACGTATTATTGGATTGGTTATCGCGGTAAGTTATCCAGCCCGAATGAGGGGACAGATTTGCGAGCGATATATGATGGTTATGTTTCTGTATCGCCACTTCATGTCGACCTCACACATGAGGAGTATCTTCAAGATTTGCGGAGCACATGGCCGGACTGATAGGTGATCCACAAAGCTCCGCCCGATTGGTGCTTACACTTCGGCGCCAGGGCGTCACAGATGATGCAGTTCTCTCTGCAATCGAACGCGTGGATCGTGCTGCATTTGTCGCTGAACCGCTCAAAGATATTGCGCACGATAATACAACTTTACCGATCCCATGCGGCCAATCAATTCCCCGCCCCCTTGTGACCGCCAGACTTTTGCATGCGCTGAATGTGCAACCTGGCGCCGCTCAGCGTGTTTTCCTTGTCGGCGCGGGGAGTGGTTACACTGCTTGCCTGCTCGGAGAAATTGCCCACCATGTTTTCGCGGTAGAACGGTATCGGGTGCTTGCGGAAGCCGCGCATCAACGGCTTGCCGCTATGGGCATGAACAATGTCAGCGTGTTTCATGGCGATGGTTTGGATGGCCTGGAAGCTCAAGCGCCCTTTGATCGCATTTTGTTGGCGGGATCAGTCAAGACGATCCCAGCAAAACTCATCCAGCAATTGACACCGGATGGACAACTCACAGGTGTTGTTATGGGCGCGAAGGGTCAATTAATGCTTCGTAGCTATTCGGGGCATAAGATTTTGCGGGAAGCCGATTTCGATGATGCGCTGGGCGTCCTCGTGAAAGGCGTGTCGCACGCCCTTTAGTGCGGGTGTCGGTCGCCCCACCGACAAGATTAGACGGCAATGATGTCTGGCGTCGTGTTTGCATAGATGGGTGTTATCGGCTCGGGAGATCAAATGGTCACTGTGCAAAGATATAGGGACCGGTACCAAACGCGGTTCAATTCGCCTCGAATGTCGACGCATGAGATGCGGGATGTGCGCTTTCTGCCGTTCAACAAGCTCGATTCGCGTTTAGACGGGCTTGCGGTTCAGATCGGTGGGCCTTGTGACCTGTTACATGCCCACAATCGTGTTCCGCTGGTTTCAAAACGATTTATCGCCACGCATGAGTCGGGTGTTCCGCGTCTTTATGGGCTGCGCGCGGACAGCCTGATTGGGAAACTCCTGCAGAATCGGCTGCGCAGCGGCGCATGTCGCCGAATTATCGCCATGTCTCATTATGGAAACCGGGAAATGCATATGATTCAGCAAGCCTATGGTGCGGGTGACGAGCTTGCGCATAAGCAGATGGTCCGACACCCCAACATCGATATTCCAGACATGGAAGATTTGCTCGTCGATGACGACTTTGAGCGCCTTAGAATTGTTTTTGTCGGGGGTCATTTCGGTCGGAAAGGTGGGTGCAGTGTCGTTCGACTGGCTGAAATGGTGAATGACCGAAATTTGCCAATCGATGTCACCATTGTGTCTTCACTGGTCTGCGGTGACTCGGTCTGGACGGATCCAACAGATCCGGATTTCTTCGAGCCATACTTAAACCTATTGAGCCTTCCAAACGTAACCTTCCACAAAACCCTTCCGAATGATGAGTTGCGCGCGCTAATGGCGACGTCGCATTTCTCAGCGCTTCCAACGCTTGCCGATACATTTGGTTTTTCAACGATTGAATCGATGGCGTCTTACACGCCGGTGATTGGGACCGCTGCTTGTGCGTTGCCCGAATTCATTGCGGATGATGTGAATGGCATTCTTGTTGACTTGCCGGTGACCCCAACGGGACGTTGGGACCGGCCGGATTACAACCTCCGACACACAGCGCGATATGCGACTTACTATCGTGACACTGTAGAGACTGTGGCTGAGGCATTGCTGCAACGTTTGGAGCCGATGATTGGCGCCGCCGAACGCAATCGCGACATGCGCCGCATGGCCCGACACACCGCCAAACGTCAGTTTTGTGCGCAGAAGGCCAGTGAAGATTGGGACCGCCTTTACGATCGTGTGGTGCAGGAATCGACGCGAGATCCCGTCATCCTCGACCCAGTTGAGGATTGGTCGTCGCCAGAACATCCAGTATTGGACGCATATTAGATTGAGCAAACCTTAGAGCGTATCGGCTCCAGCACATTCGCCGGTTGCGGCAACGCTGACGCCAGCGGATGCCGCTTCGCAGGCATTACCATACGTCTGACCGTCACATCCGCAAACCGGGACATATTCCATCGTACAGATTTGAGGAACGGGCTGACAGCTGCCTGTACCATCAATAACTTCAAGACACTGGCCATCTGGCTGTTGGCAATAAAAACCACTCGGGCACATCACACCGGATATTCCGCCGCACGTTTCGCCGGTCGGATCCACAGGTTGAGCCGGGACAATTTCGGCTGATTGTGCTTCGGCTGGGACAGGTGCCTCAGAAACCGTTTCATCTGTTGTTGCGCTTCCACAGGCCGCTAAGAGCAAAACCGTTGCTGCCAAGGTCAGTCGAATCATGTCGGATCCTCTCTCCACCACCGCTGACTAACATATTGGTCACTGAAACGCGACGGGAGGCGCCGTCAAGTCGCTTGCCCTAACGAAACGCCCCCCAAAACGAATGTGCTCGAAAAGTCTACTTTGCAGCGGCTTGCAGCGCGGCAAAGATATTGCCGCCGTGTCCGGCACCGGATTCAAAGTGTGTCTGGGTGCTGGTATCTGTGATTTTATCCCACTTCGAGGCGACAGCTTCGGCCGTCAACGCTTCGCCCTGACCGACAAAAACACCATTCGTTTCAACAATTTGGGCCATGGAGAATGCACCAGCACCCGCCGATAGAATCATGCCGCTTGGGGCATCGTCCTTCACCAAATTCATGACGCCGGGTGTGACGTATTCTGGCTTCAGAGCGGCCAATGCGTCTTCTGACATCAAGCCTTGCGTCATCCGCGTGGCCGCGATTGGGCATACCGTATTGATTTTGATATTGTCCTTAGCGCCTTCTATTTTCAGCGTGTTCATCAAGCCGACAACGCCAAGTTTCGCTGCGCCATAATTCGCTTGTCCGAAATTACCATACAGCCCGGTTGAGGAGGTGGTGACCACGATCCGACCGTAATTTTGCTCTTTCATGATGTTCCACGCCGCATGGATAGGCTTGAAGCTGCCGCGCAGATGGACATCCAGGACGAGTTCAATGTCTTGCTTCGTCATCTTCGAAAAGGATTTGTCCCGCAAAATGCCCGCATTTGCGATCAGAATGTCGATCCGGCCATAAGCCGACATCGTGTCTTCGATCATTCTCTGAACGCCGGCATCGTCGGCGACGGAGGAACCATTTGCCATAGCTTCGCCGCCAGCGGCTTTGATTTCTGCAACAACACTTTCGGCTGCTTCTGAATTGCCACCCGACCCATCCATAGAACCGCCGAGGTCGTTGATCACAACTTTCGCACCGCGTTTCGCCAATTCGAGTGCGTGGGCACGCCCAAGGCCGCCGCCTGCACCCGTTACAATTGCGACGCGGTCGTCAAAACGAATGTCTGACATATTGAAACTCCTTGCTTCGTGTTCTGTTTCGATTGCGGGCGATCCCGCCAAATTTCGCGCTTGCTTGCACCATCGGGCCTAGCCAAGGTCAAGCTATAGCGCAGCGTCATGCCTTGTCACAGCTACAGCCGCATGATCCTGTGCCGGAAAATGGCTAGGGAGAAAAAGATGCTCGCTTATGTGACACTTGGAACAAATGACCGTGATCGCGCCTTGGCGTTTTATGACGCTCTGATGCCGGAACTGGGCGCCAAGCGTCTGTTCGACAATGATCGTTTGTATTTCTATGGCTCGGGTCCCGGTTCCCCAATGATAGCGATCGGCGGACCCTATGATGAGCAAGCGGCAACTTGCGGAAATGGTGTCATGCCGTGTCTTGCTGCCGCAGATAAAGAGACTGTGGAACGGGCATATCAGAAGGCATTGGAACTTGGTGCCGCCGATGAAGGCGCGCCAGGTGCGCGCGTGCCTGGTTTTTATGGTGCCTACTTTCGGGATCCAGATGGCAACAAACTGTGCGTTGCTAAGCTCGGGTAATCCGATCTGCTCAACAGTCCTGGCTGGTTCAGTGTAAGCTGACATAATAAGCCGTCATTGGTCACAGAATCGAAGAGGGTAGGCTGCTGATGGAATGGGGCTGGGACAATGCGCGCGCGCTGATCGGTATCGCTCTGATATTTGGAATCGCGTTTGCCCTCTCATCCAATCGGAAGGCATTCCCTTGGAAAATTGTGCTGGGCGCGATTGCGATTCAAATCGGATTTGCTTTGATTTTGTTTGGTATTCCGATCATTCGGTCCATCCTGTTCAGTGCAAATGATGTGGTGGATGTGCTGATCGGCGCAACGGCTTACGGAACGGCCTTCGTGTTCGGTCCTGTTTTTGGAACGCAAGCCGGTTGGGAGACCGTAACCGGCCAGCCAGGACCGATATTTGCGATCCATCTCTTGCCTCTGATAATCGTTGTGGCAGCGCTCTCGGCAATGCTTTGGCATTGGCGGATCCTGCGCTGGGTCACAAAAGGTTTTGCCACCATCTTTCGTCGGTTTCTTGGCCTCGGTGGCGCAACATCGCTCGCGGTGTCGGCGAATGTCTTTATGGGCATGACCGAGGCGCCAGTTTTGATCAAACCGTATCTCCTGAAAATGACGCGCTCGGAGATTTTCATCTTGATGGTAGCGGGTTTCTCGACTGTGGCTGGAAGCGTCTTGGTTCTTTATGGCGTGTTTCTGCAGGATGTTTTGCCAAATGCGATGAGCCAGTTATTAGCCGCATCCTTGATCGCCGCGCCGGCCGCTGTGGCCATGGCATTGGTTATGATACCGGAGACTGTCGACGCGAAGCAGCGTGCACATGAACCCGATTTTGAATACCAGTCGACGATGGATGCATTTGCCACGGGCGCGTCGGATGGGCTGAAAATTCTCGCCAACATTGTCACCATGTTGATTGCGGCATTTGCTTTGCTGTTTCTCGTCAATGCGGGCCTCGGTGCATTGCCGGATGTTGCGGGAGACAAGCTTTCACTAGAGCGCATGCTTGGATGGATTTTTGCTCCGCTCATGTACATGATCGGCGTGCCCTGGGACGAAGCCGCCCGAGCGGGCTCGCTGATGGGCGTGAAAACCGTGCTGACAGAGTTTGTCGCCTTCCTTCAGCTTGCCGAAGTACCTGATAGTGAGATGACGCAAAGAACAAGAATGATCACGGCGCATGCGGTTTGTGGGTTTGCGAATTTCGGGTCCATTGGAATTTTGATTGGCGGCCTGACCATTATTGAACCTGCGCGCCGCGAAACCTTCTTGGAACTGGCTTGGAAGACGCTGATCGCAGGAACGCTCGCGACGTGTCTGTCTGGCGCTATTGTGGGCTTTCTGCCTCAGGCGCTATTTTTCGGGAGTGCTTAATTTGAATCGATTTGTTATCGGCGCGGCCTGTCTCTCCGCAGCGTTGCCATCGCTTGCGTCTGCGCAATCAGCTCAGCAGATTGCAGACAGAGACCGTAATGCCGAGATTGTTGGTTGTGTTGAAGCGGGCCAATCCGAATTGAGGTGTAAGCGCGATATCAGGCCTGTACGGCTGGACAAAATCGAAGTGTTTGGGGACCGACCGGTAGATGGTGTCGGCAGCACGGCCATCCTAACGGAAGACTTCATTGCGGATATTAGCGCCGACCACCCCGCCGAAGTGTTGAACAGATTGCCTGGGGTCAATATTCACACCAATTCCGGCCAAGAGCATTTGATCGCCATTCGATCACCCGTGCTCACCGGTGGCGCCGGCCAGGGGAGCTTCCTGATCCTCGAAAACGGCGTGCCGACGCGGTCTCCGGCATTCGGTAACGTCAATGCCTTGCTCGAACCTCACCATGAAACTGCCGAGTTCATCGAAGTTGTGCGCGGGCCGGGTTCTGCCAAATACGGATCGAATGCGGTGCACGGTTTGGTCAATGTGATTTTGGCTGATCCGCGCTCAGCGGAAGTGGAAACGCGCGCGTCTTATGGATCTCTCGGCCGGTACAAAGGCGATCTGATTGTTGACCAGGGATATCTCGTGCGTGGCGCTATTTCGTTACAGGACGATGTCGGTTGGAGGGACAATACCGGCTTGGTTCAGGGCAAAGCATCTGGTGTTGCGGAAACCACATTGGCGGGTTGGGGCATCACAGCTTGGACAAGTGGCTCCTGGCTCGAACAAGAAACAGCCGACTTTATCGAAGGCCCTGATGCCTATGAAGATCGGGACATAGCCAAAGCCAATGATGACCCACTTGCCAATCGCAATGCTTGGTCGTGGCGCGGTGCGGCGCGGTTCGAGCGGAGTGTTGGAGACGGATCTCTGGCGGTTACGCCGTTCGTACGAAGCCAGCAAATGGATTTTCGGCAGCACTTCTTACCGAATAAGAGCTTTGAAAAGAATGGCCACACGGGCGGCGGCGTCATGCTGCGTTATGCGCAGGATTTTGGAGACGGTTCCGCCTGGCGCATCGGTTCCGATATCGATGTTGCGACTGGATATTTGCGTGAAACCCAGGACGACCCTTTTGGCTTCTTCCCCGGAGATTCCAGATTTCCGGTCGGCGTGCATTATGATTATAGCGTGGATACAATCATGGCAGCGGTTTGGACGGAGATTGATCTTGCGCTGACCGACAAGGTGGAGGCGTTGATTGGGCTTCGTGCTGAAGCGCACGAATATGATTACACCACCGATGCGCCGGCGGGCGTCAATGGTCGCTTCAACGTTCCTGAAGACCGCACAGATGATTTTGATTTCGTCGCACCGAAGCTCGGGCTTCTGTATCGTTTTGATGATGCGCGCGAAGCTTATGTGCAGTACAGCCGCGGTGCGAGGGCGCCGCAGGCGAGCGACCTCTACCGAATTCAATCTTTGCAACAGCCATCAGATGCCGACGTCGAAACGCTCGATAGCATCGAGATTGGTATGCGGGGAACGCTGGTGAATGGTGATCTGATTTATGACATCGCGGCCTACCATATGGAAAAAGATAACTTCTTCTTCCGCGACTCAGATGGGTTGAATGTCACTGACGGAACAACCCGCCATCAAGGCATAGAAGTTGCTATGGATTGGGCACTGACGCGCCAATTTCGGCTTACCAGCGCGGTCTCGTGGTCAGATCAGGTTTACACATTCACTCGGGATGTGGGTAACGCGTCCGAGGTGATCACAGACGGTAACGAAATCGATACGGCGCCAAGTTGGCTAGGCGATATCGCATTGGTTTGGTCGCCAACGGACCGTTTCGAAACGGAGCTGTCTGCTGAATATGTCGGTGAGTATTTCACCAATCCATCCAACACCCAGACATATCCCGGACATACGGTCTTTTCTCTCCGCGGCTTTTATCGGTTCGATGACACGCTTGAAGGGTTTGTGACCGTTCGAAACCTGTTCGACGAAACCTATGCGGATCGAGCTGATTTTGCCTTCGGGAATGAACGTTACTTTCCCGGTGAGCCACTCAATGCGACGATTGGGATCAGAAAATCATTTAGATAATCGGAGGAAAACAAACGTGAAACTGTATCACTCACCGAGAGCTATCAATCCGGAGCGGGCGGTCCATTTTCTGCGTGCTAAGGGCAAGCTGGATGCTGTCGAGATTGAGGAAATCTCCATCATGAAGATGGAGCATAAGAGCGCCGAATACCGCGCTTTGTCGCCTTACGCGCAAGTGCCCCTTCTAATCCTTGATGACGGAACCGCGATCACCGAAAGCCGCGCAATTTGCACCTATTTCGAAGCCTTGTTTCCCGAGCCAAACCTGATGGGAAATGATCCAAAAGAGAAGGCATTGATCGAAATGTGGGATCGGCGGATCGAGATGATGTTTCTCATTGGCCTGGCCACATGGTTTCGTAACTCCAGTGAATTCATGAAAGAGCTGGAGAAACCTCAAATCCCTGAATCTGCGGCCAAAGCCGAAAAGAGTGTTCGAAGGGTGGTTGCGTCGTTCGATGCGCACCTGGCCGACAAGGATTGGGTCGCCGCGGATCGGTTTTCGATCGCCGACATCACGCTCTATCTCATGTGCGGTTTTTCCGGCGTTGTCGGTTGGAAGCCGCATCAGGAGCATGACCATCTCGGGACATGGCATAAACGGATCGCCGAGACGTTCGCATAAAGTGCGAGCGCTTAAGTTTCCAAATAGAGCGCCGCAAGGATATCTGCGAAAACTGTCATCATGTCCGGCGGGGTAAGGCCCGGTCCGATTTTGCGGCCAGCGTCACCATGGATCCAAACAGCCGCGCTCGCGGCATCAAAGGGGTCCATGCCTTGCGTCAAAAGTCCTGCAATCAAGCCTGCCAGCACATCTCCGGTGCCGGCTTTCGCGAGCCACGGGCTGGCATGGGCATTGATGCGGCATTCGCCGCTGGCTGTGGCGATGATCGTGTTCGGACCCTTCAAAACGCAAATCCCGCCAATCTGTTCAGCCGCGCGCTGAGCCCGGTCGACACGCTGACCGTCGAGCGCCGGGAAGGTTCGGGCGAATTCACCCTCATGCGGAGTGATGATCAAAGGGGCGTCTGTATGTGATAAGCGTAACGCCAAGGGGATGGCCTCTGCATCTAGGACCAAGCCGATATTCGGGCGAAGAGACAACAAACTTTCCGATTGGGCTTCGGTGATACCACCCGAGCCGGCGAGCACGCAGGTCACGCGATTTAGGTCCGCGACCGTAGTATTGCGCACCATAATGTCTGCGGGGAGAGCGGCCTGATAAACGGTGAGGGCTTCATTGGCCAAGACAGAGACCAGTCCCGCGCCAATTCGCGAAGACGCTTCGGCGGCCAATCGAGTCGCGCCCGTATATATGTCTGACCCCAAGATCGCGACGTGGCCTCGATCATATTTGTGTGCATCGATCCTGGGCCGCGGAAGGCGCCTTTGCCATGCACTGGGAGTGTTTTCGATTGCCGTCATACTGTGCGTTTAACCCGCCGCCCCCTTAAAGGTCGAGCCGTGCAAACGCTACATGCGGTGTTTTTGTTCGTCGGTCTGGCGATCCACATATGACCGAATGGCACCAAAAGTATCTTTGATAGCGGTCGCATCCATTGCGCTTGGCTGCGCCTGCAACCATTGAGCGAAACCACTGGTATCGAACACCATCGCTTCATCTTTGTCGCGGTTCCCTGTCAACGACCAGCCCGGAACGATCAATACTGGATCGACTTGCGTTTCCGTGAACCCAGCAGCGTGTAGAATGTCGGCAATGTGAGAGGCGTTTCGTTTGACGCGAAATTCTGGTTGCCCCTTGACGGGACCGGAAGATTTGATCAGCCGACCTTGGTGATATCGGAGCAATCCGGTATCGATTTTTTGCTTCGGTAAGTGATGTGTTTCGACCACAAAGATGCCTTGCTTGGACACAACGACATGGTCGATCTTATCAGCACCGAACGGCACGTCGTGGAGAATCCGTCCGCCATATGCGATGAGCATGTCCAAGCTATCGCCAACTTTGCGTTCGGCGGCCAAACCGTGATCAAGTTTCACCAATTGCGGGACATTGCGACCGACAATGTAAGTGCCAAACAACACCATCACCGCAGGAAAGGCCCAAACCGGAACCTCTGGCCAAACCAGATGCAGAACGAGTAGGGCGCCTGCCATTATCACCAACAGACCAGCGGCCTGGATGTCCAAGAGCCTCTCGACCAATGAGGTTTCGAGGCTTTCTCCTGCACGGCGACGATGGCCGCGGGGAATATTGCTAACGCGTGGGATCATGCCGCCATTAAAAGCCCAAGCCTTTATTTTTTTGCTGCCAGAAACAGAAAGTTTGCGGGAATTTGGTTAAAGGCCCAGTATGAGGTTTACGCTGCGAAAATAGGGGTTTCTGCCCATATCTTGCGGTCGTTGAAGGAGCCATAAACGCGCAATGGTAGATCATGGCCAGGAAGTCCTCATTAAGGATACGCTCGTCTTTCTGGTCGCAGCTGGCCTAATTGTTCCTATTCTGCGTTGGTTTCGACTTCCAGCTGTGGTTGGGTTCATCCTTGCTGGCGTCGCATTGGGCCCATTCGGCGTCGGACAATTGGCGTCTCAATGGGATGTTCTGAACTTTTTCACACTGTCAGATCCTGCGGCTGCTGCGCCATTTGCGGAATTGGGCGTTCTGTTCTTGCTGTTTCTGTTGGGACTCGAATTCTCGGTCGAGAAACTTTGGGCGCTCCGCCGCGTTGTCTTGGGTGCTGGTCTGGCGCAAGCGTTGATCAGCGCAGCAGTGATTGCCAGCGTTGCGCGCATGTTGGGATTGAGCACTGAAGCTGCCATTATTGTCGGACTTGCTTTGTCACTCTCGTCCACCGCGATCGTGATGCAGTTGCTGATCGACAATCATGCGGCCGCCGGACCTGTTGGCCGAACTGCTTTAGGTGTCCTGCTGCTGCAGGATATTTTGGTTGCGCCAATTTTGATTTTTGTCGGGTTTGCGGGCGCCCAAGGCGACGGCGACCTGTTTGAAATTCTCATCGAGGCGCTTGTCCAGGGGTTCATTGCCCTCGTCGTGATCGTTGCCGTTGGGCGGTATCTCCTCCGGCATCTGTTCCGGCTCGCGGCAGCGGCGGGTGGGCGGGATTTTCTCATGGCGATTACTTTGCTCACCGTTGTCGGCGCTGCCGTCATTACGGCGAGCGCCGGCTTGTCGATCGCGTTGGGCGCGTTTCTTGCCGGACTGCTGCTTGGCGAAACAGAGTTCAAGCATCAGGCCGAAGTCGACCTGGAACCGTTTAAAGGACTGTTATTGGGGCTGTTCTTCATGACGGTGGGGCTCGGTTTAGATCTTGGCGTGATCCTGTCTGCTTGGCCGACGGTGCTTGCGGGCTTGGTTGCGCTACTCGGCGCGAAGTTCGCGATTGCCTGGTTGGCCGCACGCCTGTTTGCTGGTGGCACAAAGCTGTCTTTGGAAGCCGCCGGGTTGCTCGCGCCTGCTGGGGAATTCGCGTTTGTCATCTTGGCGGCAGGTGTTGCTGCAGGCGTTGTGACGGGCGCCGACGCAACGATTGCCTCAGCGCTTGCCGGTTTGTCGATGTTGATCATCCCAGCGATGTGGAAAGTCAGCCAAAAAGTCGCCGAACGTTTGCCGGAAACAGATGAGGGTCATCGGCTGCCATCGGACTATACGAATTTGGAAGGTCATGTGGTGATTGCGGGATTCGGCCGTGTTGGTCGCGCGGTTGCGACGATCATGGAAGATGAACAAGCGGAGCTTGTCGCTCTCGATCGCAATCCGGAGCGGGTCTCGAGAGAACGCAGCCGCGGTCGTAAAGTCTATCTTGGCGATGGAGGGCGTGAAGAGATTCTTGTGAAGGCGGGTCTGAGCGGAGCGGCCTTGGTCATTGTCACGCTGGACGACGCAATTAGCGCTGAAAGAATGGTTCGAGGCGCGCGTCGGCTCCGCCCAGACGTTTATATTCTCGCGCGGGCCAAAGACGTGGAACATGCTCGGGAATTGTATGCCGCTGGCGCTAACCACGTGATCCCAGATGCGATTGAAGCTGGCTTGCAAATGTCTGCACGCGCGCTTGAGCAGTTTGGTTATGCCACCGAAACGGTTCGCGACTTGATCGCTGCCGAACGCGACGCCGAATATGAGCGAGCCACCAAGCCAGACCCGTCAACGACGCGTTCGAAGGTGGTCAACCCGTCATCTTGAACCCTTCTGTACGTCTGCTACGTCGTACTGAAAGAAGCCGGTCTGGCAGCGCGACCGCGAAAGGAAGAACCAATGAGTCTTAAGCTCAACCTCATATTTGCTGGCTTGCTGAGCCTTTCTGTGCTGGCAGCGTGCGCATCTGGTGTCGATGACGTCGCGGACGGCACGGACGCTGCCGCTGGTCAAGCAGAGCCGCAAGAGAACGAGAACGCGATGCCAGAATTACAGTTCGCCATGACAGATCCGTTCACAGGGCCTTATGGCGGCGCGCCCGCTTTCGACAAGGTCCGGATCGAGGACTTCAAAACCGCTATGACGGCCGCAATTGAAGAGGGCCTCACCGAAGTCAGAGCCATCACAATGGTCCGCTCTGCACCAACTTTTGAGAATACAATTGAACGGTTAGAGGTTCAGGGTGGCGCATATGATCGCGTTTCGATCTATTTTAGCCTTTGGGTCGGTTCGCTATCAACGGCCGAGCTCCGCGCCATCGAACCTGAGATTAATGCAATGGCGACCGATTACGAAAACCAGATCTACCAAAATCAGTTCCTGTTTGATCGCATCCGCACCATCTATGAAGATGATGCCATGATGGCATCGCTCAGTTCGGCTCAACAGCGTCTGGTCTGGGATTATTATACGGACTTCGTTAGAGCCGGCGCAGCGTTGGAGCCGAATCAAAAAGAGCGGGTCTCTGAAATCAACTCTTCTATGGGAGCCCTTCAAACGCAATTCCGTCAGAATTTGTTGGCGGATGAGCAAAACTACATCACTTGGCTTTCTAAAGATCAGCTTGGCGGATTGCCTGAGAGCGTCATCAGCGCAGCGGCGTCTGCGGCTGAGGCGAAGGGACGTCCGGGTGAGTTCGCCATCTTAAACACGCGATCTTCCATGGACCCGTTTCTGCGGTACTCGACCGATCGCGCACTTCGGGAATCGGTTTGGCGAACATATTACAGTCGCGGCGATAATGGTGACGCCAGCGACAATAATGCGATCATCACCGAACTTCTTAAACTTCGCCAAGAGCGATCCAGATTGCTTGGTTATGGGACGTACGCGGAATTTGCTTTAGAGAAGCGAGTTGCTCAAAACCCTGACAACGCGATGGATCTACTAAACACTGTCTGGCCGGCCGCGATTGCAAGGGTTGAAGAAGAAGTCGCAGATATGCAGCAGATCGCAGACGTTGAGGGCGCCGAGATCAAGATCGCACCTTGGGATTATCGCTTCTATGCCGAAAAGGTTCGCAAGGCGCGTTACGATCTCGATTTCGATGAGGTTAAAAACTACATGCAGCTCGATCGGTTGCGTGAAGGCATGTTCTGGATGGCCAGCGAGCTGTTCGACCTAACCTTCACGGAAGTGAACGATGTGGCGGTCTTTCATCCTGATGTTCGCGTATGGACAGTCACACGCGGCGATGATTTTCGGGGTCTTTTCTACTTTGATCCCTTCGCTCGAACGGGGAAACGATCCGGCGCATGGCTGAGCACTTATCGTCCGCAATCTAAATTGGATGGCACGCAAACGGTTATCGTGTCGAACAATTCGAATTTCATCAAAGGGGCGCCGGGCGATCCCGTCTTAATATCCTGGAGTGATGCAACCACTCTGTACCATGAGTTTGGGCATGCGCTTCATGGGCTTCTGTCTGATGTGACGTATCCTGGACAATGCTGCACCCGTGTTGCGCGCGATTATGTTGAGTTTCCGAGCCAGGTATTCGAAAACTGGTTGGCGACGCCCGAGATTTTGAGCCGCTTCGCGCTGCATTATGAGACCGGTGAACCCATGCCGGCGGACTTACTTGAAAGAATAAAGTTGGCCGGTACGTTTAATCAGGGATTTGCGACGACGGAGTATTTGGCGAGCGCTTTAATCGATCAAAAAATCCATAGCTTAGAGGATGCCTCAAACGTAGATCCTGACGCTTTTGAGCGAATCACGCTCAACGCGCTGGGGATGCCTGAAGAATTACCGATGCGGCATCGAACAACACAATTCTCGCATGTTTTTGCAAGTGAGGCGTACGCCGCGCAGTACTACGCTTATTTGTGGGCGGATACTTTCTCAGCTGACGCTTGGGAAGCGTTTCAGCGCGCGCCGAACGGCGTATGGGACCGTGATAAAGCCGCTGCGTTTGAGGCACACATACTGGCTGTGGGTGATACGGTCCCGCCTCAAATTGGCTATCAGTCCTTTCGCGGGAGTGATCCTGATGTTTCTGCCTTGATGCGGCAACGGGGATTCCAAGAGTAACACGATCTTGAGGTGTGCGGCCCTTTCGTCGCGAACTTTGGTGTTATAAAGCTGACGTAAAAGTGAGATACCAGCGTCCGATGTCAAAGCAGACACAAAAAGGGACCACGACGTCCCATTTACAGCAGCGCTTGTCTGCTGTTCGCCGCCGAACCGTTTCTCTGATGGCGCCCCTTTCAGACGCGGATGCCACAGCGCAGTCAATGCCCGACGCAAGTCCATCCAAATGGCATTTGGCACACACGAATTGGTTCTTCGAGGAATTCCTCCTGGTGCCGGCTTTCGGCGAAGAGGTACGGTTTCACAAGGATTATGCGTTTCTGTTCAACTCTTACTACAATGCCATTGGGGCCAGACATGCTCGTCCTCAGCGCGGCCTGTTAACCCGACCGTCACTCGATGAAGTCCGAGCTTACCGGTCGCACGTTGATACAGGCTTGACCCGGCTATTTGAAGGTGGCGATGTTCCGTCTGATCTGATTGAGCTCGGCATTGCACATGAGCAGCAGCATCAAGAATTGTTTTGCACCGACCTCTTACATTTGTTTGCTCAGAACCCTCTAAAACCGGCGTACCAAAGTGAAGTTCAGGGCCCTGAGCCTGTCGAAATGGCTGCGCCACTTGAATGGGTTTCGATTGATGGTGGCCAATTCGAAGTCGGCCATTCTGGCGATCAATTTGCGTTCGACTGTGAAGGTCCGGTGCATGAACAGCTGATTCGACCGTTTGAAATTGCAAACCGCGCCGTGACCTGCGGAGAGTGGTGTGAGTTCATAGCGGACGGTGGGTATGACACTCCAAATCACTGGTTGTCAGATGGTTGGGACGTACGGTGTGCGCAAAACTGGGACGCGCCGCTTTACTGGCAAAAGAACGGCGACGTCTGGTGGACCATGACACTTTCTGGTTGGCGGCCTGTCGATCGTCAGGCGCCTGTTTCCCAGATTAGTTTTTTCGAGGCCGATGCATTTGCGAGCTGGGCCGGGGCGCGATTGCCAACGGAATTCGAGTGGGAAGTTGTGGCGCGCGACGTTCCGATTACGGAACGCTTTGCGGATGCGAGTGGGCTTAGGCCAAACGTGCAGGCCGGTGACGGATTGCTCGGATTGTATGGGGACGTTTGGGAGTGGACCGCAAGCGCGTTTCGTCCTTATCCCGGTTTCAAAGCCTCCGAAGGCGCTGTTGGCGAATACAATGGCAAGTTTATGAGTGGCCAAATGGTGCTTCGAGGTGGTTCCTGCGTGACGCCAGCAGACCATGTGCGTGCATCTTATCGAAACTTCTTCCATCCCGACAAACGCTGGCAATTTTCCGGTGTTCGCCTGGCTAAGGACGCAGCCTGATGCCAGATACTGAAAGGGCTTGGCCCGAACCCTTTTTGGCCGATGTCATCGCGGGTTTGACGGCGACACCCAAAACGCTTCCCAGCCAGTATTTTTATGATGAACGCGGATCTGAGCTGTTCGATGACATCACACGTTTACCGGAATACTATCTGACTCGAACGGAAACAAATTTGTTGCAGTCCGAGGCCGACAGCATTGCCACAGCGATCGGACCAAATGCCTGTATCGTTGAGTATGGGGCAGGCGGGCTTCAAAAAATCCGACTCTTGCTTCCTCAGTTGAAAGACGTCACTGCGTTTGTGCCGATCGATGTTTCGGGGCCGTTTTTGTTCGCAGCCGCCAAACAGCTGGCCGCAGATTTTCCAAATGTATTGGTGGAACCGCGCATAGGCAGTTTTCTAGAGCTGGACATGGGTATCGAACTGCCAGTGGTAACGGGCAAACGGATCGGTTTTTTTCCAGGATCGACTCTCGGGAACCTGGATGATGATGCAATCCGGCATTTCTTTCGTTCTGTTCGGAGCCAACTCGGAATGGGCAGTGCGTTTTTGCTTGGCGTCGATACCAACCAAGACCCGGTGTCCTTGATACCAGCCTATGATGACGCTGCGGGCGTGACCGCCGAGTTTAATTTGAACATGCTCGCGCACATTAATCGCGAATTGGGCGGAACCTTTAAGCTTGATGACTACCGGCATGAAGCTCGCTGGAACCATGATGAATCTCGCATTGAGATGCATTTGGTCGCTCAAGCAGATCAGTGCGTTGAAATCGGCGATCAGGCTTTCTGCTTAAATGCCGGGGAAAGCATTCACACGGAGAACAGTCGCAAATTCTCCGACGGGCAGCTTCGCGCGCTTCTCGCTGGGACCGGCTGGTCCCTCGATCACGCTTGGCGATCACCAGATCATCGTGTCAGCCTGTTTTGGCTTGAGTCAGAGTTGGTCGAAACCACAGCGGAGTGATGTGCGGCGCTTTGGCGGCTGGTCTGGTGGGATGAATTTCGTAGTCTTTCAGGCATGCGCAAATTGTCTTATCGGCTCGAATATCTTCAGGATCCAGGCGATGCGTGCAGCGTTGTCGCTAAATATTTTGCACACGATCGCAATGCGGCCGTACGAGCTGCGATTGGCCTGTCACGAAATTATCAGGACGTCGATATTCTGGTTATCCGAGCTGAAATTGACGACCGAGAAGCGTACTTCAAAGATACTGGGTCGGTTGTGTTCCGCGGCGGGCGCTTAGCGCAAACGGAAGGCGTTTATCGCTAAGCGTGGCCACCATGCTGCAGTTTTGCAGCGCTAATCCCCATTTTTTCGAGCGTTCGGGACCATTTGGTTTCGTGCCCTTGGTCAAAGATAATGTCTTCATGGGAATCAGACACGATCCAAGCATTCTCTGCCAGTTCGTGCTCCAGCTGTCCTGGGCCCCATCCCGCATAACCCAGGGTCATCGCGGCCTGGCTCGGCGCACCGCCGCGTCCAAGAGCTTTAAGAACATCACGGGTTGCCGTCATGCAGATGCCTGAGCCGACATCCACTGTTGCGCCATCGCAGAAATAATCCCCGCTATGGACGACGAAGCCGCGATCAGTCCCAACCGGGCCGCCATCTAATATGTGTTGATCCGGCAGCCGGATGTCTTGTTCGATATCGAGCTGGCCTAGAAGTTGAGGCAATGTCAGATCGTCAATCGGTTTGTTGAGCACGAGTCCCATTGCGTACTCGTCGCCGTGCGCACAGACCAAAATTACGGCTTGCGCAAACCGAGGGTCGCCAATGCCCGGCATGGCGACGAGGATTTTGCCGGCAAGTGTCTCCATGGGCTGAACCTCTCGAACGGAGGTTGAGTGAAATTGACGAGTTTGGCAAGTTTACAGTTTCACCTATCGCGTCGATGAGATATCTCCTGCAGCTGAACACAAGGAGACACCCGAATGGCGATCAAAGTTGGAGATAAACTCCCGGAAGCAACCTTCATGGAAATGACCGAAAAGGGACCAGAGCCCGTTTCAAGCGCTGATGTGTTTTCGGGAAAGAAAATTGCTTTGTTCGCTGTTCCCGGAGCTTACACACCGACGTGTTCTGCGAAGCACCTTCCAGGCTTTGTTGAGAAAGAGGGTGAGCTCAAGTCGAAAGGGATCGACGAAATCGTTTGCACCTCAGTCAATGATGTTTTCGTTATGGGCGCTTGGGGCGCGAGTAATGACGTCAGCGACAAAGTTCGCATGCTAGCGGATGGCAATGGCGGATTTGCGGAAGCGCTTGGATTAGAGCTAGACGCGTCGGGTTTTGGCATGGGAAAACGGTCACAACGGTACTCGATGATTGTCGACGATGGCGTGGTCAAAGAATTGAACGTTGAAAGTGGGCCGGGCTTTGAAGTCTCGAGCGCCGATTATTTGTTGAACCAGCTCTAAATATTTCTCTTTGTTAGAGTAGAATCGGATGATGGTTGCGTTAGCTCGAAAGCGAGCTGGGCAACGATTATTATTGAAAAACAATAAGAAGATGCCCATCTCTTAATCTATTAGAGGAGAATGGCATCATGGATAACCTTATTCTGGTTGCGATCTTTGCGGTTGCGGCTTTGGTTTTATTGTCGTCAGCAATGACGATCGTTCCGCAGGGTTTTACCTATACGGTCGAGAATTTTGGACGCTACACCCGTACGCTGAACCCGGGCATGCATTTCATTATGCCCGTCTACCAGCGTGTCGGCCAGAAAATGAACATGATGGAGTCGGTGTTAGACATCCCGACGCAGGAGGTGATCACGCGCGACAACGCACAAGTTTCGTGTGACGCGGTTGTGTTTATTCAGGTGATCGATCCAGTTGCCGCAGCATATGAAGTCAACGACCTGACAAATGCGATTACGAACCTCTCCTTGACCAATATCCGGACTGTGGTTGGGTCTATGGACCTCGACCAAGTCTTGTCCAATCGAGATGACATCAATGCACGGCTCCTGTCTGTGGTCGACGCGGCAACCAATCCGTGGGGTGTCAAAGTCACCCGGATCGAGATCGCAGACCTATCGCCGCCAGCCGATATCACGGAAGCGATGGCCCGTCAGATGAAAGCAGAACGTCTCAAGCGCGCAGAGATTCTAACCGCCGAAGGGGATAAGCAGTCATCAATTCTTCGAGCTGAGGGTGAAAAGCAATCCGCTATATTGGAAGCTGAAGGCCGCCGGGAAGCTGCGTTCCGGGATGCAGAAGCACGGGAACGAGAAGCGGAAGCTGAAGCAAAAGCGACAGCCTTTGTGTCTGAAGCCATTGCCCAAGGTGACGTCAACGCGATCAACTACTTCCTTGGGCAACAATACGTGACGGCCTTTGAGAAACTGGCGACGTCCAATTCGAACAAAACGGTGATTATCCCTGCAGAGTTTAGTTCGATATTGGGAACGATAGAGGGCATTCGCGGGCTAACCGAAGCCGCGATCGACTCGCGCCGGCCAACAACGAGTGTGCCGGTGACCAGAAGCGGAGACACTGACTGATGGAGGCGCTTGCTATAACGATGTGGCCCCCGACGGCTTGGCATTGGTTGGCGCTTGGGCTTTTTCTTCTATCAATCGAAATGCTGCTCGGCACCTATGATCTGCTCTGGATCGCAATTGCTGCCGCTGTCACATCGATGTTCGAGGCGTTTGCACCATCAGGGATAACAGGATGGCCGATTTCTCTGGGAGTGTTCGCAGCGGTTTCTGTGGTTCTGTTTGTCCTGGGACGCACATTGTTCCGATCGATGCGTGAAAATGTCGAGGAGCATCCAACGCTGAACAAACGTATGGCGTCGACGATTGGGGCACGGGTCACCGTGGTCGGTCCGTTTCAATCTGGATTGGGTCGCGTGAAACTGGGTGACACGGAATGGTCGGCAGAGTCTGTCGATGGTTCCAATTTCACGGACGGTGACACGGCGATTGTTGAGGCGACACGGGGCAATAAGCTGATCTTGCGAAGAGCTTAAAGCAACGTTCCTTGGCTTGGTTTCTGCTTCACAGACTTTCGCGATGCCTTTTGACGCTCAGCAGCGGCGTTTTTAGAATTTGCGTCAGTAGAAACGACGGTGTCACCGTCAGCAAAGCTTAGGCTTAAATGTACCTCAGCGCGAGCATCGGCGGCTTTGCGAATCAATCGCCCGTCTTCACTACGTACCAGGGTGTAGCCCCGCATTAATGTCGCTTGGTATGAAAGTGTCTCGAGCAACTTTGCTTGCGCGTGTAACCGATTTAGGCGGGCTTTGTTGAGCCGATCAAAAGCTGGTTTCGTCCGTGCGTCGACTTCTTTGAAACGCTGGCGCGCGCGGCGCACATCATTTTTGAGTAGCTCAGGCCGCAAAGCGCTAGCTGAGGACGTGAGCAAAATGCGTTTCCGCGCAGCCATTTTGGCCAATGCGGATGATAGCTTGCTAGCCAAATGGTCGAATCGTTGCTGACGGTTTTCCAATAACCTGGTCGGATGCGGAAGTCTGGCGGCAATGACGCGTTCGCTTTGGCGCCTAACATACCGGACCAGGCTTTGTTTCTGGCGTTGCGCTAAATCGTCCAAACTGAGGCTAAGCTCAGATCGAACGGGAACAGCAATTTCCGCCGCACCCGTAGGTGTCGGGGCCCTAGCGTCCGCGACATAGTCGATCAAAGTTGTATCCGTTTCGTGTCCGACCGCCGAAATCAGTGGGATGTCTGAGTCGAACGCCGCACGCACAACAGCCTCTTCGTTAAAAGGCCATAGGTCTTCTATCGATCCGCCGCCCCGACCGACGATTAGCACATCCGGTCGATTTGCGTCTTGTAATTGATTGAAGCCCCGAATGGCGGCCTCGATTTGTGGTGCGGCGCGGTCGCCTTGCACCAGCACGGGCCACAAAATGACCCGGACGGGGAAGCGTTCTCTAACGCGATGCAAAATATCCCGGATCACCGCGCCAGTTGCAGACGTCACAACGCCAATCGTTTCAGGCAAGAAAGGAAGCGGCTGTTTGTGCACGGTGTCGAACAAACCCTCCGCGGCGAGCTTCTTTTTGCGCTCTTCGAGCAGGGCCATGAGTGCGCCAGCGCCTGCAGGGCGGAGTTCTTCGGCGATCAGCTGATAGTTGGAGCGCCCCGGATAAGTGGACAGTCTGCCTGTCGCGATAACTTCCAGGCCCTCTTCGGGTCTGAAGGAAAGCCGTCCGACTTGGCCTTTCCACATAACGGTGTTGAGAACAGCTTTGTCGTCCTTAATGTCCGCGTACAAATGGCCAGACCGAGCAATTGTGACGCGGCCTAACTCACCACGAATGCGAACATGATCGTAAGCTGTTTCGATGGTGCGCTTGAGCGCCTGGGAGAGTTCTGAGACTGTAAACTCGGGCTGATTGCTGGGAGCTTCTTCGGACATGTGTTTTCGATAGCTTGGTCGTACGAGCTCGTCACCTCTTGAAACATGGTTATTTGTGAGGCTTGCCTCGCGCGACAAGCCGGTCCATGAGCATCGCCATGAAAATACTGATCATTGGTTCCGGTGCGCGTGAACATGCGCTGGCTTGGAAAATTAAACAGTCCGCTTTGGTCGACGAGGTGTTTTGTGCGCCTGGAAATCCCGGGATGGACCAAATTGGCCCATGTTTCGATGTCGATTCAAATGATGTGATGAAAGTCCAGGAACTCGTTCTGCAACTTTCGCCAGATCTGATTGTGATCGGACCCGAAGCGCCACTTGCTGCGGGTTTGTCGGATGCGTTGCGGGCGCGTGGCTTTGATGTGTTTGGCCCGAGCAAGGCGGCGGCCCAGCTTGAAACATCGAAGCGGTTCGCGAAAGCGTTGATGGAGAAGCACGATATTCCGACCGCAGCATACGGACACTTCACCGATCTCTCCGAAGCGCTTGATTATTTGGAGACCCAGGCGCCGCCTTTTGTGATCAAAGCGGACGGCCTTGCCGCCGGAAAAGGCGTCGTGATTTGCGAAACGCTGGAAGAAGCGGAAAACGAAGTCGAAGCCATGATGACGGGTAAGTTTGGCGAAGCTTCCGAAGCGATCATCATCGAAGAGTTTCTTACCGGTGAGGAAGCATCGATTTTTGTTCTGACGGACGGAGAGGGCGCAATATATCTCCCTGCTGCGCAGGACCATAAGCGAGTTGGAGACGGTGACACGGGACCCAATACGGGCGGTATGGGCGCTTATGTGCCAGCGCCTGTGGTAACACCGCGTATCCTGGAACTGGTTCAAGCCTTGATTGCTGAGCCCGTTATCGCCGCGATGGCTGAAGACGATATGCTATATCAGGGCGTCCTCTATATTGGCATCATGGTGCAACCGAGCGGACCAAAGGTGGTCGAATTTAATGTGCGGTTTGGTGATCCGGAATGCCAAGCCCTTATGGCCTCTCTAGACGGTGACATTGTACCTGCTTTGTTGACCTGCGCGACTGGCGGTCTTGCCATGAGCCATCGGGAAATTGCCGAGATGATGGGGCTGAGCACGCCGAAACCTGCCGTGACGGTTGTGATGGCAAGCAATGGGTATCCCGGTCCTTATAAAAAAGGCAGCGTGATTTCTGGGATCGACGCAGCAGAAGCTCTCAATGGCGTCAGGGTTTTCCAGGCGGGTACCGATCTGAACGCAGACGGCGAACTTACTGCGACAGGCGGGCGCGTGCTTTCTGTCACGGCGACGGGTGATACGCTGCAGTCGGCGAGAAACCAGGCTTATTCGGGTGTCGAGGCGATCGACTGGCCAGGTGGATTTTCGCGCAGCGATATTGCCTGGCGCGCGCTCAAATGAACCCACCCAAGCCTCTTTCTGATCTAACCGAACTTCTGGCCAATCTCGACATTTATCGTCATGAGGGTGTTTGGGCGTACGACCAGAAGTCAGACCCGGTCTTACCGGAAGGCGCGATCTTTCAGTTCCATGAAAGAGAAGGGTGGTCACTGCTGCGGCCAGCCACCCAAGACGAGCCATCGGATAATCGATGGGTCTGGATCGAGCTTACGGTGCACTCGGATTTACACGCTGTCGGGTTTCTAGCTGAAATTGCTAAGCAATTGGCCCAGCATGAGGTCCCGTGTAATGCGATTGCCGGCAAACACCATGATCACCTCTTTATACCCGAGAAACTTGCGGATCGCGCGATTCTAGCTCTGGAGAAACTGGTTACGAAGCGCTGACGCGAGGACGCGTATTGTCCATAGCTCGAGGCGTCGCTACGCTAACATCAAAATCACGTAGTGTTTGGGAGGCGAACATGGCCGCGGATGCCACCGCTCAGGAATTGTTTACTGGCACCAAAGAGGTGACGGATCAGCATAAATTCGACGAAAAGAAACTTTCCGCCTGGATGGAGGCGGAGGTGGAAGACTTCCAGGGCCCACTTGAAGTCCGACAGTTTAAAGGTGGTCAGTCCAACCCGACTTATCAATTGGTCACACCCAACCAACGTTACGTCATGCGGCGCAAGCCACCTGGCAAATTGCTGCCATCCGCGCACGCGGTTGATCGCGAGTTTCGTGTCATTTCGGCACTCTACCCGCTCGGCTATCCCGTCGCTCGTCCTTACGCCTTGTGTGAGGATGAGAGCATTATCGGCACTATGTTTTATGTCATGGATATGGTTGAGGGCCGGATCCTTTGGGACGGGACGCTTCCGGACTATGAACCGGCCCAACGACGCGCTATTTATGAGGCGAAGATAAAAACTTTTGCAGAGCTGCACAATGTCGATTGGAAGGCCGCAGGATTGGAGGGGTTCGGCAAAGAAGGCGACTATGTCGCTCGTCAGATTCATCGCTGGACCAAACAGTACCAACTTTCCGAAACCCGAACGATTCCAGATATGGACAAGCTTATCGAATGGTTACCGGGTAATATTCCACCAAACGAGACGACGACCATCGTTCACGGTGACTATCGGCTGGATAATATGATTTTGCATCCGACCGAACCGCGGGTCACCGCCGTTCTCGACTGGGAGCTATCGACGCTCGGCGATCCGCTTGCCGATTTCAGTTATCATTTGATGAATTGGGTGATGCCGAGCAATGATCCGGGGCGCAAAGCCTTGCTCGATATCCCAGATCTGAAGGCGCACGGAATTCCAACAATGGAAGAATATGTCGATTTGTATTGCGCGCACACAGGTCGCGATGGTCTGCCTGAGTTAGACTACTATTTTGCCTATAATGGATTCCGGTTGACCGGCATTCTACAGGGGATTATTGGACGGGTGCGCGACGGCACGGCGTCTAATGCCAATGCCGCTGCGATGGAGGCGCGCGTTGAGCCTCTAGCGAAATTTGCTGCAGACTTTGCACGAAACGCGGGAATGCCAGACTAGTCGCAAGCCGGAGCGTGATCGTTTTTAAAAATATAAGTCTGATCTGAAATTGGTACGGTAATATTCCTATAAACCGTGTTTGCGGGATCCGACCAATTTTGTGCGAAGGCCTCCATGCCCGTGACGCGATCACCGAGGAAGGTTTGGATGTGCTCGGCGTCTAGCATGCCCCAATAATCCTTGGGGTCGACCCGGCAATCATATTTTTCGGCGGCTGTTTGCATGCGGCTTGAAACCGTATTGATATACTCAAAATCAACCGCTTGACCGTCTAAGTGTTCTTGCATGTGATCTTGACCACTTTTGTGCATGATGAAGTTAAAGTCATAACCGAGTTGCGCCGCCATAAGCTGAATGGCGCCGGGTTCGGCATCCTCGCGCAACCAGCCATACCAAGTGCGATAGTCCATCGTGGTAATGCCGTGGACGGCAATATGCGCAGTGCGATGGATATGGAATTGATCCAATCCTGGGAGCAACACCATGGCGCAAGCTGACATACACTGGCCGGCAATGATTGCAGGTTCACCGCGATTGTCGAGAATGGTGCTCATCAGGCGCGCTGTCGCCACATTGCCGCCCGGTGAGGTAATAACAATCTGATCGGCGTCCGGAAACTCATTCAGTTTTAGAAACTGCTCCGGAAAAATTGGCGCGTTGTAGCAAACGGTTTTGGTGTCATCAAAATAGCTCACGCCATCAGTTTGAAGACACTGGGTGACAATCGCGTCCCGTTCAGCGTCTGGCGACGCAAATGTGTAAGCGGTGTCTGCCTCAGCGAGACCACCCAATCCAACCAGAGCAAGTAATGATAACAGCGAGGCGCGCATGCGATTATTCAAACTTGCAAATAAGGCCTCTATTGGGCGCGATGTCGCCATTTACAATTTCTCTCCAAGCTTGCGCAATTGCGTCTTCGCCCAACACCGTTTCTGCGGTGACGAAGTCGCGCGAGACTGGATAGAAAGCGACAAGGTCTGTGAGCATTCGACGATTGATTTCGCCGGGAGGCAGCTCTTTCGCGCGAGCGACAATGTAATCGGGCACGAAGAAAAATTCGGGCGTCGGTCCTGGTAGGTCGGAGGGGGGTGCGGAACGGTCGGCCTCCCAATCTGTCGCGCCGATCGTTATGCTACGAATGAGGCCGTTCCCGCAGGAAGCGTGAACCGCTGCGGTGAGTTGCAGACTGCCGGCATAATCTGCGAACGCAATAGCGCCCGATCCTGGAAGTGACGGAACGTCTTCATAGGAAAAGGTTTCGTCGTAGAGGCCGGTTCCGACAACAAAGTCTCGATTTTTCTGAGAGGTAAGGCCTATGGTTTTGATCCCGAATCGTTTCAGGCCATGCGCTGTCGCAATGGCGGTCTTGGACGATGCGCTGGACACGATTGCCGTATCTGGCTTGGGCGAGCCCTCCGCAATACAATCAGCAACAGACCATCCAGTCAGATAAAGTGGGCGGAACAGCATTTGCTCGCTTTCATATTCCGGCTGGTACGCAGGGTCTTGATCGGTAAATTGGTAAGTATTGTAGATTGGTGCTGCACCCTGCCGGTGCTCGGCGCCATCAACAAATCCAGCTTCGGTTAAATGCGTGGGTTCAACAATCAATGTTTCTGAAATTGGAAAATATCCATAGACGCGGCGCCCCGGTTTGATGTCGTCAAACTTTGAGGCTGTAACGGTTCCAAACCCCCAAACCGGCACGCGCCCCATGCTGGCGTCATCGGTCCGAAAAAAACGCCAGTATTGAAGCGGACTGTCGCCGAAAGCAGCATAAGTCACATTATTTGCTGTGAGCGCAAAAGCATCAACCGAGAGGCGTAATTGCCCGTTTTCTATAGGAATTTCTTTCTCGACCCACTTCGCGTCGCGGAGGGAAGTCTTGTCGATCCAATGTTGTCTTACCGGCATGTTCGTCTCCCATTTTCTTTGTCACTAGCCTGCGCCCTACAACTTGAACAGCGGTCACATCGGGGCAGTCTCACAATTGTCTCCCAGCCCTCCAAAGACCATTCGAGACATAGATTCGCGATCACCGGACCTTGACGGTGTCCGGAGGCAGTGTTTCCGTAGGCGTCGTTGGGTGGACATTGTGTCATTGTCGCTGGCCACGTTTCAGGCGTGGAGGTGCTCGGTATAGAAAGACGAATGCCATGCTCAGAGTCCTACTTATAGGAATTTTAGTCCTCGTCGTCGGTGTGATTGGATCGATATTCTCACTCCAGGCTCCAACATCCTGGAAGACGGGGGAAATCGTACAAACACCGGATAACCGATTTGAAGATCTGTCCGACTACCCGTTTCAGCCAAATTATGCGGACGTGCTCGGCTATCGCGTGCATTACGTTGATGAGGGGCCGGCTGATGGCCCACCGATCCTGTTGCTTCATGGGCAACCATCCTGGAGCTATTTGTACCGCCACATGATCCCGCCATTAGCGGCTGCAGGGTATCGAGTGGTCGCACCCGATCTCGTCGGTTTCGGAAAGTCGGATAAACCTCTCAAGGCGAGCGACCACTCTTATCAAATGCATATCGACGTGATGGCCGAGCTTGTTCGAGAGCTGGATCTCGAGGGTGCGACATTCTTTGGACAAGATTGGGGTGGGCTTATCGGCCTCCGAGTTGTTGCTGAAGAGCCAGACCGTTTTTCGCGTATCATGCTCTCAAACACCGGACTCCCGGCAGCAGGTGGCGTCGCCGGATGGATCGGATACCCTCTGTTTCGAATAGCTGTGATGTCGGAAGGTTCACCTGCCGAATTGGCTGATAATGGTGAGTTTCGTTTCACCCGTTGGGTGGCTTGGGCAAAGAATTCGGAGGAGTTCGATTTTGCAGGCCTGTTTCAGCAATCCACGGTCAGGGCACTTTCTAATGATGAGCTGGCCGGCTATGCCGCTCCGTTTCCGGATGAGTCCTACCAAGCAGCTGTAAGGATATTTCCTTACATGGTTCCGTCTCAACTGCGCCAAAATGAGCGGGCAATGAAGTCTGTGTTCGAAGAATGGAACAAACCTTTGCTAACAGCATTCAGCGACAGCGATCCTGTCACGGCAGGCATGGATGAAATTTGGCATGATCGCGTTCCGGGAGCTCAAGGACAACCACATACGACAATCGAAGATGGGCATCACTTTATCCAGGAAGACAAACCTGGTGAGTTGGTCGAGCTGATGTTGCAATTCATCCAAGACAATCCTTGAATGCGAATGTGCGGCCGCGCGTGTTAGCCGTCTAGACAGACATTGAAGGCGAGACGAATGGTGGGACGAGTGTTTTCGGTGCTGTTGGTTCTATTGTTGCCGAATGCGGCCGCGGACGAATTTAGGGAGGCATTTGTCTCCGTCACACCGGCAAACTTCGATGATGGTGGCCCGATCAGCCGTCAGTTTCATTTGAACGCAGAATCGTACCTTCCCATGACAGCGATTACGCGTGTCGAAGAACCGCGTGAGCTTCGGGTCGCAACGGAGCCTAAGATATCAGACCTTTTGCACAGTCTTGATGGTGACCTCATTCGACTGACCGATTATGTCGCGCAAGAACCCCTTCTGGATGGGGTGATTATCCTAAAAGGCGAAGAGGTTCTTTTTGAATCCTATACCAATATGCAGGCGTGGCAGCGCCATTTTACTTGGTCGGTTACCAAGGTTGTGACCTCGACCGGTTTGGCTGCATTGGTCGATCGGGGTTTGGTAGACATGCAAGCGCCAGTGGAGCGCTATGTGACGGAATTGGTTGGTACGGCTTGGGAGGGTATTCCAGTCCAGAATATTGCTGATATGGCTTCGGGTATCGATTGCCGTGATAGCGATGGCTATCAGGACACATCAACATGCGTCTACACGATGGAAGAAACGCTCGGCATTACCGAGCCAACCGGTCGAGAACTCGGTTTCCTCGAACATTTGCAAAATATGCAGCGGCTTCGGCCAGCCGGCAAACTCAATGAATATGTTTCTGCAAACACAAATGTGCTGATGCTCGTCATGGAGGAAGTGACCGGTAAATCTTATACAGACATATTGCAGGAATTCGTTTGGGATCCGATCGGAGCAGAATCTGACGCGCTTATGGCGATTAGCCGCGAAGGCTATGCTTATGCGTCTGGCGGCTTGCATGCGAGACTTCGTGATATTGCCCGTTTCGGACTGGTGTTCACGCGTCCAGAAGACCTCGGTGTGCTCTCAAACCAAGCCGTCCAAGCGATGCAGACAGAAGGGGTGCCCATTGCAACCGACATGAAGTCCCGCCTTTCCAAACTTTTTGGAGACGATGTTCCGGAACGATCGAGTTGGCAGTGGGACTTGGTTTGGGCTGACGGCGCTATGTACAAAGGCGGGTATCTTGGTCAGGGTCTTTATGTGGACCCAGATCGAGATCTTATCGTCGCATGGTTCGGGATTGGTCTAAACTATAGCGCTGAAAATAATCAGTTTTTGCCGATAAGTCGCCAGATTTCCTCTGCGATGATAGACTTGGGGCGGCAGACTGAACCTCGATAATCGCGTTACTCTGTGCGATCATCGGGTGGGTCGCTGAGAACACATCATAACTCTAGCTCGCTGCAACCAAATTTTGCGCATCCAACCATGTTTGAATATCACGCAAAGCCCGCACCGCCTGAGCTTGCTTCTTCGCACGACCTTTGGCTTTGCCCCGCAACCGCTTTCCGGTTTCCGGATCCGTCATCGCGACGCTGCCGGGGTCGGCTGGTGGAAATAGCCCGAAATTGACATTCATTGGCTGGAACGTCCGGCCGCCCGCCAAGTGCCCACCAGTAATATGCGAAATTAACGCTCCAAGCGCGGTTGTTGGCGGTGGAGCTGGGAGCTTCCTGCCAAGCCGTTCTGCCGCTGCAAAGCGTCCGGCGAGAAGGCCCATGGCCGCGCTTTCTACATAGCCTTCAACGCCGGTCACTTGTCCGGCAAATCTGAGGCGCGGCATCGATTTGAGACGCAGTTGCGGGTCGAGGAGTTGCGGCGAATTGATGAAAGTGTTGCGGTGAATGCCGCCGAGGCGCGCAAATTGGGCCTGATCGAGCCCTGGAATCATTCGGAAAATTTCGGCCTGCGCGCCGTATTTCAGCTTCGTTTGAAAGCCCACCATGTTCCATAAAGTGCCGAGCGCATTGTCTTGTCGAAGCTGAACGACGGCATAGGGTTTGGTTTCTGGATCATGTTTATTGGTCAATCCGACAGGCTTCATTGGTCCGAACCGGAGCGTTTCTCGGCCGCGCTCTGCCATAACTTCAATCGGGAGACAGCCTTCAAAATACGGTGTGTCTTTTTCCCAGTCTTTAAATTCAGTTTTGTCGCCGTCGATTAATGCATCAATGAAAGCATTATATTCCGTTTCGCTCAAAGGGCAGTTGATGTATGCCGCCGTATCGCCATGCGGTCCCGGCTTATCATATCGCGACTGCCGCCAAGCTTTGTCCATATCGATTGAGTCGAGATGGACAATAGGCGCGATGGCATCAAAGAAAGCCAAATCCTGTTCGCCGGTTTCCTTCCGAATCGACTCGGCAAGTTGAACGGACGTCAGGGGACCTGTGGCGACAATAACACTGTCCCACTCTTCGGGTGGGAGCGAATCAATCGCTTCCCGGATAATCGTAACATTCGGATGCGCGGAGAGTTTATCGGTCACAGCAGCAGCGAAGCCATCTCGATCAACAGCCAGCGAGCTTCCCGCTGGAACTTGGTGACGATCCCCCATACCAATAATCAAACCCCTGGCGGCGCGCATTTCCGCATGAAGCACACCAACAGCGTTGCTCGTGGCGTCGTCCGATCGAAATGAGTTAGAGCAGACCAGTTCTGCCAGATAATCGGTCTGATGGGCGTCCGTACCGCGTACACCGCGCATTTCGTGCAGAATCACCGGCACGCCAAGCTCTGCGCATTGCCAGGCGGCTTCCGATCCAGCCATCCCTCCGCCGATGATATGAATTGGTTTTATTTTCATAAGGGGCATCTGAGCGCGTTATCTGGTCTGGTCAAGCAGGCTGAGACTGTCGTAGCTGTTGGCTTGTGGAAGAGAATTTGATTGTTCTGTGTTTTCCAGTGCAGTCATAGCCTGCAATTAATGTGTGTCGCCCCACTAGGCAGCGCGTTCAGTCGCAACTAGATCGGCGCGGAAACTGGACTAAGTGTAAGATATGACTAATCAAGCAGACCTCGTTGCGTCGCGCCTAGAACAATTGATAAATCGCTGCCTTAAGTCGGGCGCAAGCGACGTAGACGCATCGATTGGACGCGCAAATGGGATTAGCGTTGAAGTTCGAGACGGCAAACTGGAAAATCTTGAACGAACTGAGTCTGAAGGGGTTTCGCTTCGCTGCTTATGCGGTCAACGCCAAGCGAACGTATCAGGATCCGACCTCAGCGATGCGGGACTGACAGCTTTAGCTGAGCGCTGTGTCGCGATGGCGAAAGCCGCTCCAGAAGACCCTTACTGCGGTCTGGCGGCAAGGGCTGATCTGGTTACTCAGCTGCCCGATATTAATATTGACGGTGATCCAGAACCGGACCCTCTTCAACTCGAAAAAGAGGCGCTTGACGCGGAGGCCGCCGCGCTCTCCGTCGAAGGGGTGGATCACATATCTTCCTGTGGAAATGGCTGGCAACAATCGCAACGTTGGGTGGCAGCAAGCAATGGATTTTCTGCCTACCGTTCGAGTGGAAGCACCGGTCTTGGTCTCGCGGCAGTCGCCCGCAAGGACGATGCGATGGAACGCGACTATGAAAGCCGTACTGTTCGCCGTCTCGAGGACAGACCTGCGGCACGCGAAATCGGATGTGTAGCGGGCGATCGGGCTGTTGCGCGTTTGGGTTCCAAACCAATCAAAACCCAAAAAGGAGCCGTCATTTTTGACCGGCGGGTTGCGGGAAGCCTGCTAGGACCATTGCTATCAGCAATCAGTGGGCCCAGTATTGCGCGTGGCGTGAGCTTCCTCAAGGACCGTTTGGGCGAGCAAATTTTTTCTCCAGAAATCAGGATCTGGGATGACCCATTTCGCGATCGCGGAATGGGGTCGCGGGCGCATGACGGAGAAGGCCGCGCGGTTCACAAGCGGGCGTTGATAGACCAGGGGATACTTGGCGAGTGGCTGTTGAACGGCGCTTCGGCGCGGCAGCTAGGACTCGACCCAAATGGCTATGCCTCGGGTGGGTTTGGCCGCCCCCCCGGCGTGGGCACTTCGAACGTGTATCTCGAAGCGGGAACACAGTCTGTCGAAGAGATGATGGACGGGGTGCAATCTGGCCTGATTGTGAAGGACATGTTTGGACCCTCAATCAATCCAAATACAGGCGATTACTCTGTCGGCGTCGCCGGGTTCTGGTTCGACAAGGGCGCCATCGTGCATCCGGTTTCAGAAGTCACGATCGCTGGAGATCTGACCGACATGTATGCGCGGCTGGTCCCGGCATCTGACCTGGAATTTCGGGGGACGCGAGACGCCCCGTCTATTTTGATTGAGGGCCTCTCTATTGCCGGAGAATGAGGCTGACCTCCATCTCTTGAAAGACGTCGCTAGAGAAGCCGGAGCGCTGGCAAAGTCCTACTTCGAACGACCAACACTGCGAACCTGGGACAAGTCCGAAGACCAACCCGTTTCAGAAGCCGACTTGGCGGTGAATGAGCTCATCCGCCGGCGGCTACTCTCGGCCCGTTCGAATTATGGTTGGCTATCTGAGGAAAGTACGCTCGCTGACCATCGTCGCGACCAAGCCCGCGTGTTTGTCGTTGATCCGATCGACGGCACGCGCGCTTTTCTGTCAGATAAGCCAGACTGGTGCATCGGGCTCTCAGTGGTCGAAGAGGGTGAGCCTGTCTGTGGTGTCGTCTACGCCCCGGTAGAAGATAAAATGTACGATGCCGGTAGGGGGCTCGGCGCGCGTTTGAACGATAAACAGATCGCAACCAGTGAGAGACAGACGATCCAGGGGTGCAGAATGGTTGCGCATGCTGGAATGTTTTCGCATCCAGCATGGCCGGAACCCTGGCCAGAAATGGATGTATCGCGTCCACACCCCAACGCCACACTGCTTCGGATGTGTTGGGTTGCTGGAGGCGAATGGGACGCGACATTAACGCTTGCCCGCAAATCTGACTGGGACTTGGCGCCGGCGGCAATCATTGTTGCCGAGGCTGGTGGCGTGGCGACAACCCATTTGGGTGAGCCGTATAATTTCAATCGAACTATTCCTGCGCAACGAAGCCTGCTTGCTGCTGGCAAGCCTTTGCATTCCTTGTTACATGCACGCGTCAAAGGGGTTCGTTTACCAGATCCCCATTAACAGTGATGATCCAACCCAGTACGCCAATTCAGGCGGCGCAGCGAAGGTAGCACATATGGCAGAGCCTCAATTGTTGCACATCGTAATCGGTGGTGCGCTCAAAGATGTTTCTGGGGTCGAATTCTCAGACCTGTCGGAAATCGATTTTGTTGGCGCGTTCCCGAACTACAAAGCGGCCTACGACGCATGGAAGAACGCGTCCCACCGGACGGTGGACAATGCCGAAACCAGATACTTTATCTTGCATGCGCACCGGCTGCTTGATCCTGAAACAGGTGATCACCATCATTTCTGACGAGACGCGCCAATCTCCGCGTCATAGCCTCTGGCGGTTGGCGCGTTTGTATTTCAGACCCCAACTTGGCTGGTTCGCTCTTGGCACCGGGTTCGCTGTCATGACAGCGCTCTTTGCCAACGCCTATGCCGGGATACTTGCTTTTGTTGGCAATCAGATCCAATCCGCAATTGAAACGCCAAATGGCAACACGGGATGGGTGATCTGGACGGCTGTTACCATTGTCGGTTTATCAGCAGGTCGAGCGCTTTCTCTCTATTTGATGACGATTTTCAACAATACGGGGGTGCAGCGCGGTCTGGTTGATATTCAGGCGGCACAGTTCGATCACCTCACGGATGGGGATTATGAGCGCCTCGCTGAACAAGCGGCCGGCGGCCTTGTTTCTCGTTTTATCAATGATGTGAACGCTATTCGCGATGCTGCGCTGCGCTTCGCAAACAATTTCACCAAAAGCATCGTCACCGTTTTGGGCGCTTTTGGGATCATGCTGTGGTTGGACTGGAAGCTCACTCTGATCTTGCTTGTGGCTTATCCAATTGCGTTCGGCCCGGTGATCGCCTTAGGCAATCGGGTGCGCAAACGGGCAAAGACGGCACAAAACCAGATTGGTGAGGTTACGTCACTGTTGAATGAGGGCTTCCAATCGGCCCGGATGGTTAAGGCTTATGGTTTGGAATCGTACCAAAAGTCTCGGGCGAAGACCGGTTTCATCGAACGCTCTCGGCTGTTCCTCAAAGTGCTCACCGACAAGGCCGCGGTTGATCCCATTCTTGAGGTCACTGGGGGTGTTGCGCTCGCAGGCATTCTTGGTTTCTCAGCTTGGCAGATCGCAAGTGGCGGCAGTTCACTTGGAGATTTGCTTGGAATCATAGCGGCTATCGGCATTGCAGCCCCGGAACTGCGCGCGCTCGGCACGCTCAATGCTGTGGCTCAAGAAGGGGCAGGGGCGGCTGATCGTGTGTTTGACGTGTTGGATCGCGCGGGCTCAAACGAAGACCAAGCAGGCGCTCACGCGATAGCAAACGTCAAAGGCGCGATTGAATTCAAGAATGTGCATTTCGGTTATTCAGACGGAACTGCCGTTCTAAACGGGCTGACTTTCGCGGTGAAACCTGGTGAGCGTCTCGCGATTGTCGGTCCAAGCGGTGCCGGGAAATCGACGCTGTTCAATCTTTTGCTGCGTCTGTATCCGGTCGGCTCGGGCGAGGTTACATTAGACGGCCACAATATCGATCGCGTTACCGCGGACAGTTTACGGCGCGAGATCGCGTTGGTGTCTCAGGATACCTCGCTGTTCGATGATACGATCGAAAACAACATCCTGCTGGGTGACCTATCAGCAGACAAAGCCGCTGTTCGCGACGCCGCAAAATTGGCCAATGCCGATGAGTTTATTGGTTCGCTGTCCGAGGGCTATCTGACGATGGCAGGCGAGTTCGGTCGCAATCTATCCGGGGGGCAGCGACAACGGGTGGCGTTAGCACGTGCGATGCTTCGCTCTGCCCCAGTTCTCTTGCTAGACGAGGCAACGTCTGCGCTGGATGCAGAAAGCGAAGCTGTCATTCAGCAATCATTGGACAGTTTCATGCAGGGTCGAACGAGTATTATCATTGCCCATAGACTTGCAACGGTGCGTAGCGCAGACCGCATATTGGTTATGGAAGATGGTCAAATCGTTGAATCGGGTACGCATGACTCGTTGATGCGTGACGGCGGCCTGTATAAGCGGCTGGCAGACCTCCAGCTCAGCTAGCCGGCTGCGAGGCTGGACGTTCCTGGGGAATTTGCGCAGCAGCTGTCTTCAGGAAGCGGGACAATTTCTCAGAGGATTCGGCGCCTTGAACGGCGATCTGGCGATGCGCAATATAGGTTGGCACGCCAGCGATCCCCATCTGCCTGAACAATTCCTGTTCTTCCCGCACTGTATCGACGTCCGCGCCGCGTTCCAATAGATCTGAAACAATTACTGGGTCGAGCCCAATGTCGCCTGCGATGCGGGTCAACACATCGGCTTCTCCAATATCTTCGCCATTTGCGAAATACGCCTCAAACAGCTTTTCCTTGGCCGCAACGCCGAAACCTTGACCTTGTGCCCAACGCACGAGCCGGTGGGCGTCGAAACTGTTTGGCCTGCGGGTAATTTTGTCGAAGGCGAAGGGGATATCGTCCTCATGGCCATATTGGATCAGCGCGTCGCGCATTGTATTCGATTTTTCGCGGCCTTGATCCGATCCGAACCGTTGTTTCATATAGGATTTGTAATCGACCCCTTCTGCAGGAATGGTCGGGTCGAGTTCAAAAGGTCGAAATAGAATGTCGACTTCATATTCCGGCACCAACGCCATTGCACCTTGCAAGCGTCTAAGCCCTAACCAGCACCATGGGCATACGAGGTCGGAGACCATTTCGATTGTCAATTTCATGCGGGAACGCTCTCCATTTCCGGTTTGCTGGTCGCGTGGTTCAGAACCGACAAATATCCGGTCTGGACCTCCATGTTTTCAGTATGGCCTTTGCGTTCAAGCAGCCTGTGCGCCTCTGCCAGGCGATAGCAGGGGAGGTGCATGAACATGTGGTGTTCGCAGTGGTAATTCACCCAGTAAGGCGCGAGGAAAACACGTTCAATGAAGGTCGCGCGAGTCGTGCGGGCATGTTTCATTGGATCTTCATTGTCAGGGACGACGGCGTGTTCCGCGATATTGCGCAATCGGGTGATCATTTGGTTCCACGTCGCCATCGGCAGCAGCCACAATACGAAGTAAGCCCACCAATAGCCCAGTAAGCTCAACCCGATCAGCAGTAGGAGATTTGAGATCAGAAAAGGAAACGCCGCTTCGCGCGCAGCTGTTAAGCGGTTCTGAGCTTTCTCAGTGTTACGGATTCCAACGCCAAATGCGTTGAGGATCTGATTCTTACGTTGCTTCCAGAACGTTTGACCCGTGAGGTCGCGGATGATCTTTCTCCGTAACGAAGGTTTGCTGATCGGAAACGGAGCCGACAGACCGAGATCGGGATCTTCTGGTTGTTGAGCGTATTTGTGATGCTGCAAGTGGTAAGGCCGGTAGGATTTGAGGCTTCCGCCCGTGGGGGCACCCGCAAACCATTGACCCAGAACATGATTCAGCTTGGCATTGCTGCTTAACCCACCATGCGCGGCTTCGTGCATCAGTACTGCAAGACCTAATTGCCGCGCCCCGATGATGGGTACCGCCAAAACAATCAGCCAAGGCTGCCAAATGGCGGCCGCCATCACCAGTCCGATCACACTCCAAGCATGTAGAACCAAGCCTATACCGACCAAATCCGAACGCCGGCTCACATGTTGCCATTCTTCCTTCGTAAAGAGATCGAGAGGTTTGATGCGTTTGGCTACAGGCATTGGGATCGCCGAATAAGTGACTGAGCTGACAGCGTTACAACAGCGCTGCGATCATCAAGCCTAGCACAAGGATTGATCCCGCCCAAACATTGGATTTGAAGACGCGTAGCGCTTCGCCATTGTCGCGCGTGTTAAGTTGTATGGTTTGCCACAAGCCATGGCCGAAAAATGCGAGTGCCATCACGGCGCCAATCCGCCCGGCGCCGGCGAAATACGCGCCTGCGAACACGAACACCGTCGCTAACATGAAAAAGCAAAAAATCGCGGTTTGCACGCGGTCACCAAACAGACGCGCTGTCGAGCGAACACCGATCAGCGTATCGTCTTCAATGTCTTGGAGCGCATAGATTGAGTCATAGGCGACCGTCCAAGCAACCAGGCCCAAATACATCAGAACGTTCGCGCCGGTAACCACGCCGAGCGCCGTCGCGCCGCCTACGAGCACACCCCAATTGAAGGTGAATCCGAGCCAAGCCTGTGGCCACCAGGTGATTCGCTTCATGAAAGGATATGCACCAACCAAGGGCAGAGCAAACAGGGCGACGAGCTTGGCGACAAGTGGAAGGCAGAGCCAAACCAAGAAGCCAATTGCGACTTGAACCGCGAGGAAGGCGTATGCATCGCGCAAGGAAACAATGCCCGAGGGTAGGGGGCGGGCAGCGGTCCGTTCGACCTGCGCGTCAATTTCCCGATCGGCGATGTCGTTCCATGTACACCCCGCGCCCCGCATGGCGACCGACCCAAGCAGGAACAATACGGCCCAAACGAGATCCATCCATTGCAGACCGGCCGGTACCCGCATTTGCAGCAGCCCGATCACGCACGGCAAAAACAACAACCATACACCGACGGGTCTGTCCCATCGGGCTAGCAAAGCAAACGGGCGCGCGCGTTTCGGCAAATGTGCCAATAGGCCCGGTAGCGCCGTGTCTTTCGGCAACGCCGTCTCAGCCTCTATTTCCGGCTCTGTGACAGTGTCCGTTTCAGTCGGTGTCGAATCTGAGGTATCGCTCATGGAGTTCCTATAGCCGGTCTTTGCAGGTCCGCCTACACATGGGTTGGCAATCCTAGAAGGGAAAATTTTGTGTCACCGCTTCCGCGTCTCTATGTGCCCGATGACTTAGACTCAGAGGCCCTAATCGAACCTAATGCGAACCAGGCAAATTATCTCTTACGGGTACTGAGATTGAGTAATGGCGGTGCTGTGCGCGTGTTCAATGGACGAGATGGTGAATGGCGCGCGACCCTCACAGTCAGCGGCCGGTCGGCGCATTTGACGGCAAAAAACCAAATTCGGCAGCAAGTGTTTGTGCCAGATTTGGAGCTCGCTTTTGCGCCTTTGAAAAAAACACGAACTGATTTCGTTGTGGAAAAAGCGACTGAGCTTGGGGTGAGAACGATCTCGCCCGTTTTGACCCAATACACGCAGACGCAACGTGTCCGTACCGATCGGTTTCGATCGCTTAGCATCGAGGCGGCAGAACAGACAGAGCGATTGGACCTGCCAGAGATATCTGAAGCGATGCGGCTCGATGTGTGGCTGTCGGATAAGACCGAGGATAGATTGCTCATTTTCTGCGATGAAACTGGGACAGACGGGGTATTGGCCTCGAGCCTGTCGGGTATGGCGGAGGGGCCCAGTACGATTCTAATCGGTCCTGAGGGGGGCTTCTCCGAGCAAGAACGCCAAATGCTCCGCCGCACGCCCGGTGTTTTGCCAGTGACGCTCGGGCCGCGCATCCTGCGTGCAGAGACGGCGGCGGTCGCCGCACTGTCTATTTGGCAGTCTTTTCTTGGAGACTGGCGAAACTCACCTTATGTCGCACAGACGGCCAATGACGCAGGAGGTCCGGCTTGACGACACCTACAAGTGATATCGACGAATCGTCTCCGCGGATCGCCGACAAAACAGAGCTGATCGAATGGTTTGAGCAAGGCAGCAAACCCGCTGCTGATTGGCGCATTGGCACAGAACACGAAAAATTTGGCTTTCTGGTCAATGGCGAGAAGCCATTGCCCTATGAAGGCAAAGCTTCGGTGCGCACGGTCTTGGAAGGGTTGCGCGACCAGTTCGGTTGGGCGCCAATTAAGGAAGGTGAGTATCTCATCGGCCTGAAAAAGGATGGTGCGAGTGTCAGCCTCGAACCCGGTGGGCAATTCGAGCTCTCTGGCGCGCCGCTCGAGCACATTCATCAGACTTGCAATGAAGTCGGCCAGCATCTGGCCGAAGTGAAACAGATCGCCGAACCGCTTGGGATTCGTTTCCTCGGTCTTGGTTCGAGTCCGCTGTGGAGCTTGGCCGATACACCAATGATGCCAAAAGGCCGCTACGCCATCATGCGCGACTATATGAGCCGTGTTGGGCGGCTTGGTCAGCAAATGATGTTCCGGACCTGCACGGTTCAGACCAATCTCGACTATTCCAGCGAAGCCGACATGGTGAAGAAGTTTCGGGTTTCGCTCGCCTTGCAGCCACTTGGCACAGCGCTGTTTGCGAACTCACCTTTCATGGATGGACGGCCAAATGGTTTCCTGTCCTACCGGTCGCATATCTGGACTGACACAGACCCTGACCGGACCGGAATGCTGCCCTTCGTCTTCGAAGATGGCTTTGGGTTTGAACGGTATGTCGACTATGCACTTGATGTGCCCATGTATTTTGTTCGCCGAGGCGGCACATACCTAAATGCAGCCGGAATGAATTTCCGCGACTTCCTCGCCGGAGAATTGCCACTCTTGCCGGGTGAAAAACCCGCCATCGCCGATTTCGAAGATCATCTCTCGACAATCTTCCCGGAAGTGCGCTTGAAGCAGTTCCTTGAAATGCGCGGGTCTGATTCGGGACCCTGGGATTCGCTCTGCGCGTTCTCGGCGTTTTGGACTGGCGTGCTGTATGATGACGAGGCGCTCGACGCCGCTTGGGAATTGGTCAAGGAATGGACCGATGCAGAGCGCGAGACGTTGCGTCGCGGCGTCAGCGTTTTGGGCCTTCGCGCACCGATCCCGGGTGGACGAAATTTGCAGGATCTCGCTTTGGAGGTCCTTGCCATTGCCCGCGCCGGACTTGGCCGGCGGGGAATGCTTTCAACCTCAGGCGATGATGAGACGGGTTTTCTAAGTCAACTCGATGAGATTGCGCGGACAGGGGTCACACCGGCGGAACGGCTCCTTGAGCGCTATGAAGTCGAGTGGGGTCGAGACGTCCGTCCTGCCTTCGAGGCCTGCGCATATTAGCGGGCCCGGGGGCCGGCCTGGCATCCGTTTCCCTAGCCAGCGCCCCCGACAGTGAGGCCGCCAATCTTCAGACTCGGTTGGCCAACTCCGACTGGGACAGATTGTCCGGCTTTGCCGCAGGTGCCGATGCCGTCATCCATGGCGAAATCATCACCGATCATCGAGACTTGGCTCAACGCCGTTGGACCATGACCGATCAAGGTCGCATTTTTCACCGGCGCGACCACTTTGCCTTTCTCGACAAGATAGGCCTCCGTGCATTGGAACACGAAGTTTCCAGAGGTGATGTCCACTTGGCCGCCGCCAAAATCGACAGCCCACAGGCCGCGCTCGGTGCTCTCGACCATTTCTTCAGGATTGTCTGATCCGCCTAGCATCACCGTATTGGTCATCCGCGGCATTACGGTTGCGTCATAGGCTTCCCGGCGTCCGTTGCCGGTTGCCTCAACACCCATCAGGCGGGCATTTTGCCGGTCTTGCATATAGCCTTTGAGAACACCGTCTTCGATCAGCACGGTGCGATTCGTTGGTGTGCCTTCATCATCAATGCTCAGCGACCCACGCCGGGCATCAATCGTACCGTCATCAATAACGGTCACACCCTTGGAGGCCACTTGCTCGCCGACCCGACCTGCATAGACGCTGCTGCCTTTGCGATTGAAATCGCCTTCAAGGCCGTGACCGACCGCTTCATGAAGCAAGACTGCTGGCCAACCTGGGCCAAGGACGACATCCATTTTTCCAGCCGGCGTCGGGATCGAACTTAGATTGGTCTCCGCTTTTTTCAGCGCGCGCTTGGCAAGGCCTTGCCAACGTTCAGGCTCGAGCCATTCGGCATACTCGGCACGGCCGCCTGCACCTGCTGAGGCCGTTTCCCGCCGTCCATCTTGTTCCAGTGTCACAGAGACGTTGATCCGGACGAGGGGGCGAACGTCATGGTAGGCTTCGCCTGACGGTCGCAAAATATCGATCTGGTCGACTTCGCCGGCTAGTGAAACCGAGACCTGAACGACGCGCGGATCTTTTGCACGCACCCAAGCATCGATCTCAGCGAGCAGTTCCGTTTTTGCGCCGAAACCCGGTGCTTCTGTTGGATCTATTGGTTGATACAGGATCCGGTTCGTCGATTTGGGGGCCAAATCCATCGTACCGGAATAGCCGCGCTTTGCTTGGCTTGCGGTGTTTGCGGCGCGTTGTATGGCAGCGATGCTGAGCTCTGAAGAGTGCGCGTTTCCAGAGGCTTCACCTGCCAAGACGCGCAAGCCAAATCCTTGTTGCGTATCATAATTGGCGGACTTCAACCGACCATCGTCAAAGACGAAGCTCTCAGAGCGCGACCTTTGAACATAAATGTCGCCATCATCTGCGCCTTTGCAAGCATCAGAAAGAATTTCGATGGCGTTCTGCCGCGAAAAGGGGAGTTCTGTATCAATCATTACACAAAGATGCTGCGACCTTGGGTCTGGATCAAGGCCGCGGATGCGATTTCTCCCCCGCGCTATTAGCCGCCTGTGGCCCGCACTTCGAATCGGCTCAGTTGCGTTTCAGCGAGTTCCCATTCGGGCCGCAATTCGAGCGCGCGTTTGAAGTCTGCGTAGGCGCCAGCAACGTCGCCGCTATTCTCGCGTGCAATCGCGCGATTGTAGTGTGCGGCGAAGGCTTCCTCGACGTCGAGCTCAAGCGAGGTTTCAATCGGCGCGATGGCTTCTTCAAAACGCTTTTGATAAATCAACGCAGCGCCTTCATTGAGATAGGCTTCTGCGAGATCCGGCTTCAGGCGTTTGGCACTCGCGTAGTCTGAGAGCGCTTCGTCATACCGGCCGTCGCGCATGCGCATCACACCTCTATTAACAAAGGTCGCGGCGCGATTCTTCGCGGTCATTGCTTCTTCTCTCAATGCACGAGAGCAGGTCTGTTCTGCATCGTTGAATGATGAGTAAGCGGTTTGTGTCTTATTAAAACATTCCGCGCCGAGACCTGTCCCGATCACGAAAACTTGCGCAGACGCGCCGCCTGCTAAAAACATGCTCGCGGCAAGGGCCGCAGCCGATATCCGGACTTTCATGCTTCACTCCTTTTTTTTGAGTATAACCCAGTTTTTCGGAAATAGCGATCACTAGCGTCTACACCGCATGCGACATTTGTGTGTGATACCCAATAAGCGGCTGGACCTTCGCGGATCGACGATTTATGCCCAGCCCAAACAGTCCACGGAGCTCACATTGCGATTCCTAATGTGCTTTTTCGCTAGCGTAATCACCGCATCTATGGCGTTTGCGGCCCAACCGACACTTGGCGCCCTAAACTTCCAGGAACCGGCCACGCGCATCCACGAGCGAATAATCGATTTTCACACGTTCGTATTGATCATCATCACCGTTATTACCCTGTTTGTATTGGGTTTGTTGCTATGGGTGATGGTCCGCTACAATCGGCGCGCGCATCCGAACCCAAAGAAATTCAGCCACAATACGACCGTTGAAATCATCTGGACGGCGGTTCCGGTGATTATTTTGGTCGCCATTGCCGGCCCGTCTTTTTCGAATCTCTTTTATCAAGAGAGCGAACCTGACTTGGAGATGATTGCTCAGAGCGGCGACGTGAATAACCCTGACATCAATATCGAGGCGGCTGCAAAAGGCTGGATAACGGTCAAGACACAGGGCAACCAGTGGAATTGGACCTATACGTATCCAGATGAGGAAGACAGCTCGGGCTTCCCATTGGAATTTGTGTCCAACCCGCTTCATGTTGGCCTGTCCACGGATCCCGAAGCAACGGTTGACCAACCTCGCCAGTTAGCCGTCGACTATCCGATGGTGATCCCTGTCAATCGCTACATCCGCTATCAAACCGCCGCATCTGACGTAATCCATTCTTGGACCGTACCAGCGTTTGGCGTGAAGACAGACGCGATTCCAGGGCGTTTGAATGAGGGGTGGTTCCTCGTCCGCGAAACCGGAGTGTATTACGGGCAGTGTTCCGAACTGTGCGGCCTCAATCATGCCTTTATGCCAATTGAGGTCCGTGTTGTGCCAGAGGCGCAATACGAAAATTGGCTGACCCTGATGAAAACCGGGGATTTCGATGGCGCAAACGCCGTAGTTGCAGAGATACAGCCAATGGACGAGACCACACGTCTCGCCATGGCGGATTAGTCTAAGGGGTCTGAATACCATGCCTATGGATGAGCTTACAGTCGAACAGGGCCATGACGCCCACGACCATAAACCGGGCTTTTTTACCCGTTGGTTCTTCTCCACCAATCACAAAGACATTGGGACGCTCTACCTCGTCTTCGCGCTGTTTGCGGGGATTATTGGTTACACTCTGTCTGGCTTGATTCGTTGGGAGCTCGCGGAGCCGGGCATTGGCCCGATGATGACCATCATGCAGTTCTTCGGGGCGCAGGCGGGTGACGAGGCGATCACGCAGGCCAAACTCTTCTACAATGTGGTGATCACGTATCACGGTCTTATCATGATCTTCTTCATGGTCATGCCGGCACTGATCGGTGGCTTCGGTAACTGGTTTGTGCCGCTGATGATTGGCGCGCCCGACATGGCGTTCCCTAGAATGAACAACATCTCATTTTGGCTGACCGTCGCAGCCTTTGGCTTGGCGCTGTTGTCCATGTTTGTGCCAGGTGGAACGGGAGTCAACGGTTTTGGCGGTGGCTGGGTGCTGTATCCACCGCTGTCCAGTGCGACAGGCCACCCTGGGCCGTCAATGGATTTGCTCATCCTGTCGCTGCACACAGCCGGCATCGCGTCGATCCTTGGCGCCATCAACTTCATCGTGACCATTCTGAACATGCGTGCGCCTGGCATGACCATGCACAAAATGCCGCTCTTCGCTTGGTCGATCCTGGTCACGGCGATCCTGCTTTTGCTCGCACTTCCCGTGCTTGCGGGCGCGCTCACCATGTTGCTGACCGACCGAAACTTCGGCTCACAATTCTTCAATCCGGCCGGCGGGGGAGACCCTGTGATGTTCCAGCATCTGTTCTGGTTCTTCGGTCACCCTGAAGTTTACATCATGATCCTGCCAGCATTCGGCATCGTGTCGCACATTGTGTCGACCTTTAGTAAGAAGCCAATCTTTGGCTATCTCGGCATGGCTTATGCCATGGTCGCGATTGGCGCGATCGGCTTCATCGTGTGGGCACACCACATGTATACCGTAGGCATGCCGTCCGACATGAAGGCGTATTTCGTCGCCGCGACGATGGTAATCGCGGTGCCGACGGGGATAAAAATCTTCTCCTGGATTGCGACCATGTGGGGTGGCTCCATTTCGTTCACCGTTCCGATGGTTTGGGCGATTGGCTTCATCTTCTTGTTCACACTTGGCGGGGTTACCGGCGTCGTCTTGGCCAATGCTGGGATCGATCACGTCTTGCACGACACTTATTATGTCGTTGCGCACTTCCACTATGTGTTGTCGCTGGGCGCTGTGTTCGGTCTCTTCGCTGGCTGGTACTATTGGTACGAGAAAATGTTCGGCGTGAAATACAACAATGCCATGGCATATGGCCACTTCTGGCTGATGTTCATCGGTTCGAACGTCTTGTTCTTCCCGCAACACTTCCTCGGTTTGAACGGTATGCCACGGCGTTATGTCGACTATGCCGATGGCTTTGCCACATGGCATTATTGGTCGTCTGTCGGCTATGCGATCACGCTTGTCGGAACCTTGTTGTTCTTCGTTATTTTGATCGAATCAGCTCTGCGTCGCCGCAAAGCTGAGTCCAATCCTTGGGGCGAGGGCGCGACGACCCTTGAGTGGACTTTGCCGTCGCCACCACCTTTCCACCAATTCAACGAAATCCCGGTGGTCAAACCTGAAGCGGGCCACTAGCCGCCCGTCCACGATCCTTTGCGTGGTCTCTCGTTTCAGAGGGACCGCGCAAACCAAAAAGACGAAGTCAGACCTAAGATGACCCAGTTAGAACTCACGGAACAGCAGGCCTCGCAACCGATCGCAACTGCGGCCGATTATGTGAATCTGTTGAAGCCGCGGATTATGGTCTTGGTTGTGTTTACCGGACTGGCGGCTTTGGCGCCAGCAATTGCGCTTTCGGGTGTGAGCGTAGATCCCGTCCTGGCCGCGATTTCCATTCTCGCCATTGCGCTTGGGTCGGGCGCGGCGGGTGCGATCAATATGTGGTACGACGCTGATATCGACGCAAAAATGGCGCGCACAGCGACCCGCCCAATCCCCTCTGGCGCGGTGCCACGCGACGAAGCGCTGACCCTTGGTCTGATGCTGGGCGCGACTTCGGTTCTTTTGATGTGGATGGCGTCAAATGTATTGGCGGCAGTGCTGCTGGCTGTTTCGATCGCCTATTATGGCTGGTTCTATACAGTGCTGCTCAAGCGGCGTACGCCACAAAACATTGTCATTGGTGGCGCAGCCGGTGCGTTTCCGCCGGTCATTGCCTGGGCTTCGGTCACTGGCACCACGCCGCTGGATGCGTGGATCCTGTTCGCAATCATCTTTTTCTGGACGCCGCCGCACTTTTGGGCACTGAGCTTGTTGGCGAAAAAAGACTATGCCGAAGCCAATGTGCCGATGCTGCCGGTGACGCATGGCGCGCAATCCACGCGGCGCCATGTGTTTGTTTACACTCTGGTTCTCATTCCAGTTGCCATGGCGCCCGTGGTGACAGGTCTCGGTGGCGCGATTTACGCCGTCATAGCCGCAGGCGCGAATGCGGTTTTCCTCTGGCAAGCTTTTAAGTTGCTGCGCAGCCAGGCCGGTGAAGACACGGCAGGGGCCTCTGATCGCAAAATTGCGCTCAGCACTTTCGGCTTCTCAATTGGGTATCTGTTCCTCCTCTTCGGCGTCATCTTGGCCGAACATACGTTCGGGCTTCATTGGCCTCTTATGGGGGGCATATGAGCGAGCGAGATCCACAGCTGGTAGCACGTGACCGACGCAATAAGTGGCTTGCCGGTGCGCTTGTCCTGTTTGTTGTTTTGGTCGCGGCGACAACTGCATCACGCCTTAAGAGTGCAGATCTCGGCAAGGATGGCGGCTTCTATTTTACCGGTCAGGCACCCGATTTTGGACAAGAGGGGGCGGGGCAATGAACAATCTACGATTGGCGTTTCTGTTGGCGCTCGCAGGCGTCTTCATGCTCGGTTTGGCGTTTGCTTCAAAGCCACTTTATGACGCTTTTTGCCGAGTTACGGGATTTGGCGGAACGACACAGGTCGCAACCGCAGCGCCAGACGCGGTTCTCGATCGTGAGTTCACGGTTCGGTTCGACGCCAATGTCAACAATGCGCCGCTGGAATTCCGCGCGCTTCAACGTACGGTCCCGGTTCAGCTTGGCGCGCATGCGCTGGCCTTTTTCGAGGTCAAGAACACATCGGATCAGGATATCCCGGTCATTGCAGGCTACAATGTAACGCCGCACAAAACCGGCCGCTTCTTCAACAAGCTAGAATGCTTCTGTTTCGAGGAGCGCGTTATCAAAGCTGGCGAGACGAAAAAGCTTCCCGTCGTCTTCTTTATTGATCCTGACTTGGATGCAGAACGCAATCTGGACGATGTGCGGACCATCACGCTGTCATACACCTATTTTCAAACCGATACGGATTTAACCAAGACGCAAACGGCGTCGCTCAACTGAACTATTGCCGGAAACAATGGGATAGCGCTAAAAGCGCCACGAAATTGAGACTCACAGGGACGGACTAACATGGCTGATGACGTCAAACACGACTATCATTTGGTGAACCCTTCACCTTGGCCGCTCATCGGCTCGCTGGCGGTGACGACGCTCGCGGTGGGTGGTGTGATCTATATGAAAGGCCTGTTCGGATTGGAAGAGGGGAGTCCCTGGGTTCTTCTGGCCGGCTTCTCGATGGTTATCTGGGTGATGTTTGGCTGGTGGCGGGAAGTCATCAAAGAAGGCCGGACCGGTGATCACACGCCGATTGTTGAGATCGGTTTGAAATACGGCATGCTGCTCTTCATCGCCTCCGAAGTAATGTTTTTTGGCGCCTGGTTCTGGAGCTTCTTTGAATTTGCAATCTTCTGGGACGCGCGCGTCGGCGCCACCTTCGACTCATTGAACCCGCTTTATGAAGATACGCTTGGCCGGTTCGCAGAATGGCCACCCGTCGGTGTGACGACATTTGATCCCTTCCATCTGCCGCTGATGAATACGCTGATCTTATTGCTGTCCGGGACAACCGTCACCGCCGCGCACCACGCGCTGCAACATGGCAAAATGGATCAAGCCAAGACCATGCTGATCCTGACAATCGTCCTCGGATTGGCCTTCTCTGGGTTGCAGGCTTACGAGTACTCACTGGCGGGTTTCAGCTATGACGGCACCTTGTACGGTTCTGCATTCTTCATGGCGACAGGCTTCCATGGTGCGCATGTCGTAATCGGCACGATCTTCCTCTCGGTCTGCCTGTTCCGGATTTATGCCGGAAACATGACCCCAGAAAAGCATCTCGGTTTTGAGTTTGCGGCTTGGTATTGGCACTTTGTTGATGTGGTTTGGCTGTTCTTGTTTGCCTTTGTCTACGTCATCCCACACCTCGTCTTAGGACATTAGATCAGATGGCAACGGCCCCGTCTGTTTTGTGGGCGGGGGTTCGTTGTCGCTGTCCAAACTGCGGTGAGGGTGCCCTGCTAAAAGGCCTGTCGGAGATCGTCGATCATTGCGACGTTTGCAGCGCCGACTTCAGCAACCAGGACTCCGGAGACGGACCCGCCTTCTTTGTCATGTTCTTGGTCGCAATTTTGGTGACGCCATTTGTGCTTGTACTTCAGATCGCATTGGAACCGCCGGGATGGGTTCAAATCTTGGTCTGGTCGCCCATCGTGATCGGTCTTTCTTTCATTCTTTTGCGCCCTTTCAAATCAATACTGTTTGCATTGCAATGGCGGCACAAAGCAGAAGAAGCGCGCTGGGTGGAGAATGAGGATCCAGATTGATGCGGTTTCAACCGATGCCAATCCTGACCGTGTTGAGTTTGCTCAGCATCATATTCCTAATTGTCCTTGGCAATTGGCAGTATGAGCGGTTCTCGTCGAAAATGGCGGCTGAAGCCTCGCCGATCCGGACAGAGACCCCAGCCCTCCGTGACATCACACTGCTGGACATTGGAAGCGCTAGTGTTCAGCAGGTTTATGGCGTCATCGACGGTGAACCCGTATGGCGTGCCTATGTGCCGATGGCGCTGGAAACTGAAGCCGAATGGGGTTTGTTCCTTTTCGGCGTGACCGGTGGTCCATCGCCAACCGAAATCGCAACAGTCGATGTGCAAACCTCAATCCAAAGCAGGGTGCTTGTCAGAGATCCCAAATCCTATCCGCGTGGTATGTTTGCCAACGCAGACGATCCCGACAACAATCAATGGTACACATTCGACGCGTCAGGCTTAGCGGAAAAATATGGGTTTGATGTGCCGCCGACAAAGGTCTTTGAGCCCGTACAAATTGACATTGTGAGCAGTGACGATCCCAGCCGGTCACGTCAAACCGTAAACCCGTATGCCTATGAAACACCGCCTGACCCGCTGCCGGCGGAGCGTCATTTTGGCTATGCGCTGACATGGTGGGGGATGGCCATGGCGCTTCTTGGCGTCTATCTAGCCCTGCATCACGCACGCGGCAGGCTACGTTTCCGGAGCGAGTAATCATGCGCTACATCTCTACCCGCGGGCAAGCCGAGCCCGTAGACTTTGCGACCGCTTGCTTGGCGGGTCTGGCACCAGATGGCGGCCTCTACGTTCCGGAGGCTTGGCCCCGCATAGATCCAGCCGCACCGAATGAAAGCTATGTTTCAGTCGCGACGCGCGTGCTCAGCGCCTTTGCCGGGGACGCATTGCCCATCGCGACGATTGCGACCCTGTGTGAGCGCGCCTATGGCCGTTTTGCCCATCATTCGGTCGCACCGCTGGTTCAGACGGGGCCAGCCCAATTTTTGATGGAATTGCATCATGGACCGACATTGGCTTTCAAAGATGTTGCGATGCAATTCATCGGTGAGCTGTATGATCACGTCCTAACCGACCGCAATCAACGCATGAGCGTGGTGTGTGCAACTTCGGGCGATACGGGCGGAGCGGCGGCCGCGGCGTTTGCCAATAAGGCATCGGTAGATCTGTTCATTCTGCACCCTCATGAGCGTGTGTCGCCCGTCCAACGGCTATTCATGACAACGACCGGCGCACGCAATGTGCACAATCTGGCCCTCGAGGCAGATTTCGATGCCTGCCAAGCGATTGTGAAAGCCCTGTTTGCCGATTCCGGGTTCGCCAAAACTGTCGGACTCTCGGGCGTAAACTCAATCAACTGGGCCCGGATCGCCGCCCAGTCTGTCTATTATGCAACTGCACAAGCGGCACTTGGCCCAGACCGTCCGATCCGCTTCGTTGTTCCGAGCGGCAATATGGGCGATGCTTTGGCCGGTTACGTCGCTGCGCGGTGTGGTATGTTGGCTGGTTTCGAAGCCGTCTGTGCCGTTAATGAAAACCGGACACTTGAAACTTTGTTCGAGACCGGGGAAATGAAGCGCACAGCTGCTGTGCCGACACCCAGTCCGGCGATGGATATTTCTGTGCCCAGCAACTTTGAGCGGTTGCTGTTTGAGGTCTCGGGTCGAGATGGCGGCATGGTTCGGCAGATCTATGCTCAGTATGCGCAATCTGGTGAGGCGACCCTGCCCAAAAGTGCGCATGGTCCGCTCAATTGTACCGGCTTAAAAGCGATTTCGGTCAAAAATGAAAACACGCTGGAAGACATGCGTGTTGTGCTCAACGAGACGGGCGATCTGATCTGCCCGCACACGGCAGTTGGCACATATGCGGCCCGGCATTTGCCGACCACGGACGCGGCGACAGTTGTTCTATCGACCGCCCATGCGGCGAAATTCCCTGAAACGGTAGCAGCAGCGACGGGTCTGGACGCACCGCTGCCAGACTGGTGTGCGAGCCTGACCGATCGTAGCGAACAGTTTGACGTGATCTCTTCTGATATTGGCGTTGTGCGCGACGTGATACGGTCTGCAAGGACACCGGCATGAGCGAACCGATTGGCGATTGGTCTTGGTCGGCCGCAGATGACCGGCTGACACTGGACGTCGCCTCTGGACCTCTCTCGTCAGCTCTGACGGGGCGTTGGAACCGCAACGACTTCAATCATCTTCTTGATGGGTTGAGCCGCCGGCGTCTTCATGATGGCCTGAATGCCGGCACACCCAGCGTAACCTGTCCGTTGCAGCTTGCGGACGGGAAACTGATCTTGCTGGCCGGTGCGTTTGTCGAGGATGATGTGGCGCGCGGCTTGATCTTAGCGCTCGAGCCGGGTGAAGCGGCGACGTTAGATCCTGGGCCTGATTTGGTGCCCGCTTTTCAACCGATTGTGAGCCTTCAAACGCAGCAAATTGTTGGGTTCGAAGCCTTGGCACGTTGGCAACAAGACGATGGAATGGATGTCATTCCATCCAATCTTGATGACAAGGCCCTCACGCCCAACATGTTGATCCGAAGCTGCGAAGCTCTGATGGCTTGGGGGTCTCGATGTGACCGGGATGATTTGTTTATTCAGGTGAATCTGACCAGCCAAGACTTGGCAGACACGACGCTTCCAGGCTTGATCAATACGCTGATTACTGGATTTGGACTTGCCCCCGGACGGCTGCGCTTGGAACTTACGGAACAGGCGGCGCTTCGGGATTTAGATCTTGCCGTTGCAGCCGCTACAGCGCTTCGAGAAGCCGGTGCCTGGTTGGTCCTTGATGATTTTGGGTCGGGTCATTCCTCTTTCATGTGGCTTGCGCAGTTGCCGGCTCAGTCGGTTAAGATCGATTCAACGCTGATTGCCGCGTTGCCGTCAAAGCGGATGGAGACGATTTTGGAGGCCGTCACCTTGTTGGCGCGGCGCCTAGATATGTCGACCACCGCAGAGGGCGTTGAGGACCGCAACCAAATTTCGGCATTGCAGCGTGCTGGGTTTGATTATGCCCAAGGTTTTGCGCTCGGACGGCCAATGCCGCTCAAAGCCTCCATCGAACTGCTAAAGGCCTAGGCTGGATCACCGAGATCGACCTCAAGAGACGAGATGGCGTGCACAAAATTGCTCGGCGCCAGAGACATATTGCCGGTCCATTTAATGTTCGGGAACCGCCGCAAGAATGCGCGATAGGCGACATCTAGCTGCATATTGGCGACGCGTTGTCCGAGACACACATGCGGGCCATGTCCAAAGGCAAGATGCTCTTTAGCGTTGGCCCGCGAGATGTCGAATTGATCCGGATTGTCGAATTTCGCAGGGTCGCGATTGGCGGCAGCATAATACATCACGACCTTTTCACCCGCGGCGAGTTTCTGTCCGCCGAGCTCGGTTTCCGTCGTGACGGTGCGGCGCATATAGGTGACGGGGCTGACCAATCGGATGGATTCATGCACGAAGGTCGGAAACAGGCTGTCATCAGCCATCAGTTTGGTTTTTTGTTCGGGAAATTCAGTCAGAAGTTTCATCGTGCCCGAGAGCGAATTTCGGGTGGTATCATTCCCGGCAAATACAATTAGGAGCCAGGATCCATCCAAGAATTCAGGCGTTAGCGGTTTGCCGTCAATCTCGGCATTGGCGATGGCTGATAGGAGGTCATTCTTGGGCGTTTTGCGTCGCTCAGCTAAGATGGCCCGGCCATATTCAAACATGGCTTCGATTTCCGCCAGGAATGTCATGATCTGCTCTTCTGAGAGATTGCCGAGACCTTCTTGTTGCGCCTGATATTGAGAGTTTTCCAGGAAGTGCATCCAGTGAATGAATTTTGGCCGGTCCGCTTCCGGCACGCCCAGGATTTCGCAGAGGGTGAACAAAGGTAGCTCGGCTGAAAAATGCTCGACCATGTCGAGCACGGGTCCTTGGCTTTGCATTTTGTCGAGTTGGGCTTCGACAAACGCCGCGACACGCTTGCGAAGCTCGGCGACGAAATCGGCGCGGAAATACTTCATATGCTCCATGCGGAGCGAGGTATGCCATGGACGGTCGAGATTGATCAGAGAGTTCAGCGACGAGGCATGGAGCAGAGGATGGCGCGGTACACCTTCCATACCGTAATTCATCAAGATCCCACCGCGTTGGGATGAGAAGGTGATCGGGTCGAGCTCTACCTGTTTGACCAAGTCGAACGAACTCACCGCCCAAAATCCACGGCCGATTTGTTCCGGATGCCACAGAATAGGGGCCTTTGTTCGCATCGTTTCGAACGCATCCAAAGCATAGCCGCCGCGTGCGGAGAACACGTCCGGCTGGCTTAGATCGACCGGCGGCGCAACATCGTAAATCGGCGGAAAACCAGGCTTTGCGGGTGCTTGCTCAACTTGATAAGTTTCGGTGACGTTCTGGAAGCCCATATTGCGGTCCTCAGGAGTGGGTTAGAATTTATAACGGATCGGGATGGATTTCGGTCCACCAACAAAATTGGCTTTGATATAGGTCGGTTCGCCGGTCAGCTCGATCGATTTTACGCGTGAAAAGAGTTCTTCATAAAGCGCCATCATCTCCAAACGGGCGAGGTGCATGCCAAGGCACATATGTCCGCCATGCCCGAACGAAGCGATCTTGTTTGGGCTACGGTCGACTTTGAAGTCATATGGATCTTCAAACACGTCTTCATCGCGATTGGCCGACGGATAGCAGAGCAGAAGGCTTTCGCCTTTGAGGATCGTCTTGTCGCGCAACGTGTAATCATCCTGCGCTGTCCGCATGAAATGGCGCACCGGTGTGGTCCAACGAATGGCCTCATCGACTGCTGTCCGGGACATGCCTTTTGGATCCGCCATCATTTTTTCAAGCTGATCCGGGCGTTCAAGAATGGCGGCAATACCGCCGCCGGTGGACGCGCTCGTTGTGTCATGGCCGGCTGCCGCAACGATTACGTAATAGCTCATCGCCTCAAGATCGCCGATTGGCGCGTCATCAATCATACCGTTTGCGATAACTGTGGCGACATCGTCCTTCGGTGACGCACGTCGATCTTTTGTCATCGCGTCGAAATACATGAAGAATTCTGCCAGGGTTTGCTGAATGGATTCGAGACCCTTGGCGGCGTCTTGCGTTTCGATAATCGATCGATCTCGCATGAGATCCTCGTCCTGACCGCCAAACATTTCCTGGGTGAGCTTTAGCATCAGCGGCTCATCCGCTTCTGGCACGCCTAGGATTTGCATGATCACGCGGAGCGGGAAATAGAGACCGATATCCTTCTGGAAATCGCATTCACCTCCCATGTCTTCCATCTTGTCGACGAATTCTTTGGCGATCGTACGCACAGCATCGTCGCGTGTTTTGACGTTTTGCGGTGTGAACCAATCCAAAGTCAAATGACGCAGTTTGTAGTGAATGGGGTCGTCCAGCTGGACCAGCGTCTTGACCAAATGCGGACCGCCAACGGAGGCATAGGTTTGCTTTTCCATCTCGTGCGGAGATAGAATTTCACGCTGGCCATTGGTAAAGAGCGCGTTCTGGCGAGACACTTCCATAATGTCGGCATGTTTGGTGATCGCCCAGAAAGGGCGAAACCCTTCTGGTTCACACCATGCGACCGGATCATTGGCGCGCAGTTCGGCGAATGCGGCGTCGAGCTGTGTCATGTCGGCATGGACGGCGGGGTTGATGATTTGGCTGACAACCGCTTTCGCGGCCGCGCTCATCTCCCGATTTGGATCCATCTTGGTGTCTGGCGGTGTCGCCAATACGTCGGTCATGGTGTCTTCCTCCAATCCTCGAAAGATTAACTGAGCTCCACGGTCTGTGAAGGTCTGCCGCCGGGGGAGGGCAGCGTGTTGCGGCCTGCTTTCTGAGACACGATGACAATGAACAAACTGTAGGGAACGATAAAACCAGTCGGAATCGATTATGATCGTTAAGGTCTCGAAGCGGAGGCAATCATGTGTAAGGGTCTTTGGTTGATATGATTGTCGACCAAAACACATTGGAGTTCGAATTCCTGCATCTGTCTGTTAGCTCAGACGCATATTGCGATATAAGCGCACCCATCTTCCATGCGACGCCGCTGCTTCCGGAAATGCCGGGTCCGTTTTGTGAGGTGCAAACCTGGTGGTCCGAACTGTGTACGATCGCATTGGATCGAACTGGCGCGGTCATCTATCAGACCACGAAATCTCACATCCAAGACTTTGCAAATGTGGTCGTTCTGGAGCGGTATATCTCGGGTGGTGAGCGCGGGATCTCAGGGGATGAGGTAGATACGTGCCGGCCCGGCCCAATTTATCTGAATGTGAATGAAGTTCCGTTTCAGACGGTTGCCGAAGCGTCCGAGGTTGAGGTCATTTATATGGATCGATCACACATCGGCTTCGACCCGGATCAACATCCAACGCATATGGCAATCGGTCGGGAAACCGGTTTGGAGAAATTGGTGCACGTCTCCATGGATGGCATTTTTGCGGCGCTGGATCGGGAGCATAATCGGCTGCCCCTCTCCGCACTCGAGGAGTTCACGGCCTGCCTCAAAGTGTTGCTAGGGACGCCCGTCAAGCGCGAAGACGTTCGGATTCACGCGCGAAATGCGCTGTACAAGCTGATATGCAAATATATCGAAGAAAACTTGCACTCTCCGGCTCTGTCGACCGCGTCGATCCTTTCAAATTTTGGTGTTTCACGTCCAACACTGTACCGCATGTTTGAAATTTCAGGTGGCGTGCGAAATTACATAACAGAGCGCCGTGCCCTTCGCGCCTTGCTCGACATTTCGAACGCGAGAGGCGCGCCTGGCATCATTTCACGGTCGGCCGAACGCTGGGGGTTTTCATCGTCCCCGAACTTTGTGCGAACCATCACGCGTTTATACAATGAAACACCGGGGCGTCTGATTGCGCCAAGACCTCAGAAGTTTCGCCAATTCAAAAAAGACAGCTTGGATGTCCTCAATATGTATAGTCAGGCCGTCGTTTAAACGCGCTTGCCTTTTCTAAGGTCGGCGCCGCGTTTTGTTTGGACTGCGCGCCGGCTTTCTCGCGGTGGGCTGTTTCAGCTCGGGCAGCAAGCGTTCAGCGATTTTGTCCGACAAGGCATTTCGGATTTGCACCGCGGTTATTTCTTGGACAGATCCAGGCCGCATATCACCGAGTTCGAAGGGGCCATATTGCGTCCGAATCAGTCGGTTCACCTTCAGCCCAACCCGTTCGAGGGCTTTGCGAACTTCTCGGTTTTGTCCCTCGGTCAGTTTCACCTGGATCCAATTATTTGTTCCGGTCTCGCGTTCCAGAATGGCCTCAATCGCCGCATAGCGCGTACCATCTTCTAACTGAACGCCGTGCTTCAGCGTATCGAGCGCGTTTTGCGAGGCGTCGCCGTGTGCGCGCGCTCGGTACAAGCGTTCTAGGCCAGTGCTCGGCAGTTCCAGAGCTCGAGCAAGCTCTCCTGAATTGGTCAGTAAAAGCAGCCCCTCGGTGGTGAGATCCAATCGCCCAATCGTAATCACACGTGGCAGCGATTTCGGTAATTCTTCGAAGATGGTTCTTCGGCCTTCGGGGTCATTCGTCGTGGTGATCAGGCCCGCCGGCTTGTGGTACAGCCAAAGCCGGGTCTGCTCGGGCGCACGAACCGTTTCACCGCGGACTTTGATGTCTTCTCGTCCGGTCACTTTGAAAGCCGGCGTGGTGAGCACGCGACCATTCACACGCACTTCGCGCCGGTCAATCATGGCCTCGACTTCTCGCCGAGAGGCAATTCCGGCGCGCGCCAAATATTTGGCAATGCGCTCGCCTTCGTCCCAATTGTCTGTGCTGGCCAAACCTCGCGATTTGCGGCGAGGTTGTTGTTTTGGCGTCTTCGCACGGTGCGTCTCCCGACGATCCGGCATGGTGGCGTTCCTTGTTTAGCTGGCGCCCATGTGGACCGCTGGTGAGATAATGGCAAGTCCGAGGGCAATTTCCATTGGAATCCAGACCGGTATTAATCCGGCGGAACGATTGGCTTGGCGGTCCAAAACGAGCGACATACTACGGCCAAACCCTGCACCGATCCATGCCGCTGCAATCGGCAAAAGCGTAAACACCTTGTAGGTTCGATCCAGTTCGGGTTGCAACAGGATCAGCAGCGCGGTGGCATGGAGCAGCATCAATAGGCCGCCATAGGTTGCCCGAAACTCCGAAAATCCGCCTGGCTTGCTCTCAGCGGGGTCTGCAACCAGACGAACCACACCCGCCGCCCAATTTGGGACCAGCAAGCTACCGACCCCGAGGCCCGCACAGAATAAGAGCGCCACAGCGGCAACCCAGTCAAAAAGCTCCATCACAAAGCCTCCTTTGAGAACAGATTTAGAGCGGCTTAGCCGTTGGGCGAGCTAGATCGGGTCGGTCATAACACCCGCCTCTTTCCAAGCCTCTTTCGGCCAACGACGATGCTGCCAAAACCATTGTGTTGGATTGGCTCGAATCTCCGCTTCAATCTTAGAATTGATCCAGTCCACGCTGGTCTTAACGTCTAGATCCGTATCGCCTGTAGAGACCGGCATATGAGGTTTGTGGATCGTCACCGCAAACCGTGCCGGACCGGTGCGCCGTGTCGACACAAAGACAAGCGGAACGCCATATTTCAAAGCAAGGCGTGACGGGCCCGGCGCCGTCATAGCATTATGGCCGAACAGCGCTGCAGCAACGCCCTGATTAAATTTTTGATCGTTCATGAGTCCAACTGACCGCCCCTGACCGAGCGCGCGCATGAGCTCTCTTGTGCCCAACCCTTTTGGGGCCAGGACGCCGATGCCATATTCATGACGGACAGCATTTAGCCGGCGATCAATATGCGGGTTGTTGAGCGCGCGATAGGTGATGAGGCAGTCGACCGGTCGACGGCAAACAACTGCAGCCATCACTTCCCAATTGGCGAAATGGCCCGAGATGAAGACCGCACCGTGTTCTGACTGTTCAATAGAATCTAGATGTTCGGCGCCGATGACTTCGACGCGATCGCCCTCATAGGGATGAATGGCCGGCAAGTGCGGGAGCTCGCCGGCCGTTTGCCCGGCACTTTCCCAGGCTGCGAGTGCGATTTGACGTCGTGACTCTTCTGACTTTTCGGGAAAGGCCAAGCGCAAATTCCGCAACATGGTTTTGTGCTGCGACATGCTTGGGCCGATCCAGCGCGCCAATCGACCCAGAATGCGAGACGCGCGATCGGGACCGAGTAACTTCATTGGTCCCCAATAGATCCAATCCCAGGCGATGGTTTCGATCCGCCAGGCCAGTCTTTGGCCAAACGTCGACCGATCGTCGATGTCCTTCGGCCGGATATATTGATAGTCTTGCGCTTTACCCATGCCGTTTGGCTCTTTCGACAGCAGTTCGTAAAACCTGCATCAATCCGCCACGATCTTCAAATTCAACTGAAATGGGCAACGTCAGTATGTCTCTTCTTTGAATAGCGGTGAGCCGCGCAAAGTCTTTCTCGGTCGTTATGAGCTTGGCGCTATGATCCGTTGCAAGACTGTTCAAATAGGCAAGGTCATCCTTTCGATAGGGGTGATGATCATCAAACGGAACGGCGTCGACAAGGTCGCAATCGAGGGCTCTTAGGCTGTCAAAGAATTTCTCCGGGCGCCCTATGCCGGCAAAAGCAACGAGTTTGCCAGCTGGTGCTAAAGCTGTCGGGGTCAGCTGCGCTTTGTAGACGGGCTTGCCGCTCGCCTGGACACTGTCGGGCAGGGTTTGGTTGCCCATCGCAATCACGAGATCTGCTCGGCTCAAACCGATTGGCCCAGGTTCCCGCAGTGGTCCTTTGGGGATCACGTGGCCATTGCCGAACCCCGCTTCCGTATCGATCACGATGATTGATAGATCTTTGTGTAGGCTCGGGTTTTGGTGCCCGTCATCCATAACAATCAGATCAATGCCATCAGCAGCCATTACATGACCAGCGAGCGCTCGATCGCGTCCAATCCAGCTTTCTCCCTTCTGCGCAAGCATGAGCGGCTCGTCACCAACCTCAGCGGCAAAGTGACGGTCTGGATCGACGCGCAAGGGGCCTTTTAGTGTGCCGCCATAGCCGCGAGACAGGGTCGCGACCCGCAAACCAGTTTGCTCGGTCATGGCATCACGGACGTATTGAACGATTGGGCTTTTACCGGTTCCACCGGCGGTCAAATTTCCAACGCAGATGACGACCGCGTCGACTTTAACCGGTTTTGTCTTTCGCAACCGACGGGCCGTCAATTGCGCGTAAAGCCAGGCAAGCGGTGTCAGTATTTTCCGTGTAACCGGGGCGGCATCGCGTGACGATGGATCTAGGCCCGCGCTCCAGAAATAAGGGGCCTTCATCGGCTGACCTCGCTGGGCATCGGGATCAGCGGCAAGATCGCGTCCAGTGTGGTGCGCATCGGACCGTGCGCGCCGTTCTGCAGTTCCGCAATCAATTCTGGTGGTGGCGGCTTGGCCGGCCATGCTGCATTGAGCTCAGCGCTATCTGATACGAACTGCACGCCGCCTTTTGCGGCCAGTGTCGCCATCATGTCTTTGAAATTGAACACGCTTGGTCCCGTCAGCACGGGTTTGCCGAGGAGCAGTGCCTCAAGTGGATTGTGTCCACCAACCCCTGCCGCATGACCGCCGCCGAGATAGACGGTATCCGCCAGGCGATACCACATCCCCATTTCTCCGATTGTGTCCGCTAACAAGATGTCAGTATCGGCTGTAATGGTTTCGCCTTCACTGCGCTGTGCGACTGAAAGATTGGAGAGGTCGATCAAACGGCGAATGTCGTCTCCCCGTTCTGGATGTCGTGGTGCGAGGATCACGAAGGGACGCGATGACATCTGCATCACAGCATCTAACAGTAAGGCTTCTTCGCTCGGATGGGTCGAGGCCGCGAGCAGGACCGGGCGGCCTTTTAGCTGCGCCTGCAGTGCGTTGAGTTCGACAGGATCTGCTTCCGGTGGCGGTAGCGCCGATTTCAAGTTTCCAGCGACGGAAACCTTTCGTCCCGCCAGGGCCGTCAAACCGGTAGCGGTCTGCAAATCCGCGGCAAGGATGACGTCAAAGCCTCCAAAAACCTGTTTCGCTGTTCCGCCCCAGCGCTGCCAGTTTACAATCGATCTTTCGGTCATCCGAGCATTTATAAGGGCGCTCTTGCCGCCAGCTTTGCGAAATTTTGACAGTAAGTTTGGCCAGATCTCACTTTCCGCAAAGACGGCGATCTCGGGGCGCCAATGGTCAATGAACCGTTCGGCGATCGCCGGCGTATCAAGCGGCGCCATATGCTGCTGTGTCCAGTTTTGTGCCAAAACGGGATCACTTGCGAATCTCGAAACAATCAATCCGGCGGCGGTTTGCGTCTGGCAGGTGAACAAGACGCTGAGGCCGGGACGCGCTTTTAGCGCCTCATGTGCGACTGCCAATTGGATCTGGCTTTCGCCAACGCTGGCCGCATGCATCCACATCAGCGTGCCGTCTGGCCTTGGCGGCAAATTTTCGGCGCGGCGTTCGTTGCGGCGATCTGGATCTTCTTTTCCCGCGCGAACGCGCCGGTTTAGGAGCCAACCAGTTGCAGGCGCCACAAGGCGTGTCAGCATGGCATAAAGAGTGAGACCAAGCGGCATAGCGCGCGGTTATACGGGAATTTGTGACCAACACCACGCTTTGTCTCATCATGACGATTTGGACAGGCGATTGCGCGGCTCAGCGGCTGTGCCTATGATTTTGTCAGGAGAGAGCCGGAGGTAGAGATATGGCGAATGATTCGACGCCGGAGACGGGGCATGAGGAATTACACCATGTGCCACAAGCATTCGCCGAGAAGGCCAATCTGACGCCTGAGACATATCAAGACATGTATGACCGTTCGGTTGGTGATCCAGAGGGCTTTTGGCGTGAGCAGGGGCAGCGCCTGAAGTGGATCGAGCCCTATACGAATGTGAAATCGACTTCCTATGAGGCGCCTGATTTTCGGATCAAATGGTATGAGGATGGCGTTCTCAATGTCACGGAGAACTGTCTCGATCGACATTTAGAAACGCGTGGAGAGAAGACGGCCATTATTTGGGAAGGCGATGATCCGTCCGACAAGCACACTTATACTTATCGCGAATTGCACCGGGCGGTTTGCCGCTTTGCCAACGTTCTAAAAGATCAAGGCGCCAAGAAGGGCGACCGCGTGACGATCTACATGCCGATGATTCCCGAGGCTGCAATTGCAATGCTTGCGTGTGCCAGAATTGGCGCGATCCATTCTGTTGTTTTTGGAGGATTTTCTCCTGAAGCCCTCGCCGGAAGAATCACGGATTGCGAGTCGGAGCTTTTGATCACCGCGGACGAAGGCGTGCGCGGCGGACGCAAAGTGCCGCTGAAAGACAATGCCGACAAAGCCTGTGACATTGCGGATGGCATGGTCCGCTCTGTTGTCGTCGTGAAACGCACTGGCGTTGAGGTCGCGATGCAAGACGGGCGCGATGTTTGGCTTCATGAAGCAGACCGTTCGGTGTCCGACGATTGCGCACCAGAGCCGATGAACGCGGAGGATCCACTTTTCATCCTGTACACCTCTGGATCAACCGGACAGCCAAAAGGTGTCCTGCACACGACGGGCGGCTATCTCGTTTGGGCCTCGATGACCCACGAATACGTGTTCGATCTCAAGGAAGATGATGTCTATTGGTGTGCTGCCGATGTCGGCTGGGTCACAGGGCATACCTACATCGTTTATGGACCGCTCGCGAATGGGGCGACCACATTGATGTTTGAGGGCGTCCCGACCTATCCAGATGCAAGCCGGTTTTGGCGCGTTTGCGACACGTACAATGTCAGCATTTTCTATACCGCACCAACAGCGATTCGCGCGCTGATGCGGGAAGGCGACTCCTATGTGACCGCGACAAGCCGGTCCTCTTTGCGGTTGTTGGGATCGGTCGGCGAACCGATCAATCCGGAAGCCTGGGAATGGTATTTCCATACGGTCGGGGAAGGGCGCTGTCCGATTGTCGACACATGGTGGCAGACTGAGACTGGCGGCATCATGATCGTTCCGTTGCCAGGGACTGTTGCAATGAAACCGGGTGCTGCGACGCGGCCTTTTTTTGGCATTAAGCCGGATTTGGTCGATGCAGACGGAAAAACATTAGAAGGGGCGGCGGAAGGAAATCTCGTCATCACCGACAGTTGGCCAGGCCAAATGCGAACGGTCTATGGCGATCATAAGCGCTTCTTCGATACCTACTTCGCCGCCTATCCGGGTCACTATTTCACTGGCGATGGGTGTCGGCGCGATGAAGATGGATTCTATTGGATCACGGGTCGTGTGGATGATGTGATCAATGTCTCCGGTCACCGCATGGGCACGGCAGAAGTCGAAAGCGCGCTGGTCTCACATGACGCGGTCGCAGAAGCGGCAGTGGTTGGATATCCGCACGATCTGAAAGGGCAGGGCATCTATGCTTATGTCTTGATCCGGTCCGATGTCGAAGTGGAAGACGATCTCGTTGCGTCGCTCAGACAACATGTAAGACAAGAGATCGGTCCGATTGCGACTCCCGATTTGATTCAGATCGCACCTGGCCTCCCAAAGACACGGTCCGGTAAGATTATGCGGCGTATCCTACGCAAGATCGCGGAAGACAGTTTTGATCAGCTGGGTGATACATCGACTCTCGCCGAGCCAGAAATCGTACCGCAACTCATTGAGGGCCGTCTCAATCGCTAGGCCCGTAACTGACGGGAATGTGGCTTTGGAACTCGATCTAGATCATTTGATGAGTATGACCGGCGGCGATGCCGATCTGGCAGAAGAGGTGTTGGACATCTTTGAAAGCCAGACCGAAACGTGGGGCCGAATGCTCACTGCAGAAACGTCACAACTTGATTGGGCAGACGCGGCTCACACGCTGAAAGGTGCCGCACTGAGTATCGGCGCCAATGAGCTCGCTGAAATATGCCGCACAACAGAAACGCTAGGCCGTGGTGAGGCGACGCTCACCCGGGTGCATGCAGCGACGATATTATCCGAATTGCGAGAGTGTTTGAACGCGACGCTTGATGCATGCGCCCGGGCACGTCACGCACTGTCGCGACCAGGCTTGCGTGCATCGAACGATCCAAATTCGTAAGCGATACAGCGATCAATCAGCATGCGCCAAACCGGCTCTGCGATCGCTGCCGATAGCCCCTCGCGTTCGGCTTCAGCCAGAACTTTTGTGACCACATCCTCGATGCGTGCTCGGTCGTGAACCGCGCCACGTGTGCCTTTGATCCTGGCAGCGGCATCCATAAAGGACTGACGCTCGACCAGCAATTTGACCAGAGCGCGGTCGAGTCGGTCAATTTCGTAGCGGACGTCCGACATGCTCTCGGCGCTTTCTGCCGTGTGACGGCGCGCGTCTGAATAGGCGCTATCTGCCATGAGTAGATCCTTTCGCGAGCTCCATACCTAGCGTGTTTTGCCGACAAATCGATGGGGTGGAGCGCCGCAGTTTTAATGCGCGGCACTCATACCCGGAATTTGTCCGGTATCAACGCGCGCCGAGATGCGGTACTCGCGCCTGCAGGTGCGGACTGCGGGCGGCGTCGACCTCAGTAAGGAGGCCTTGCACTGCCGGATCATCGAGCGTGTCTGCAAGGAGTCCAAACGCAGCCAGCTGTTGAGCGGAGGCCGACACCATTGGAGTGGACAAGAAGAAATTTCCATCTGGCTGCGGGTATTTGATGAAGCGGACTTCTGTGTCTGCTTCTATTTCCGCCAACTCTTTCGCTTTCTCAATCGCAGACATGAAGTTACCCAACTCGTCGACAAGGCCCATCCGCATCGCGTCGCGTCCGGACCAAACACGTCCACGCGCTCTTTGATCAACCGCATCGACGGACATATCGCGTCCTTCTGCGACCAAACCAACAAAGCGATCATAACCACGTTGCAGCCAGGCACGAATTTGCGTTCGTTGGTCGTCGGTGAAAGGTGCGGTCGAAGAGAACGCGCCCGCGAAATCGCCACCGATTGCAATCCGCTCCGCATTGACCCCGATCCGCTGGAGCGCATCTTCAATGCCGAATTTGCCGCCAAAAATACCGATCGATCCAGTGATCGTTGAGGGGTTGGCAATGATCCAATCAGCACCGGCTGAAACATAGTATCCGCCAGAGGCGGCAACCCCCGCCATAGACACAATGACAGGCTTCTCGTGCTGCGACTTGATCGTTTCAATTGTATGCCAAATTTGATCAGAAGCCGTAGGGGATCCACCTGGACTGTCGACTCGGAAGACGATGGCACTGACGCTTTCATTCTCCGCAGCGTCCATCAAAGCCGCAGAAATCGAATCAGATGCAAACGAATTGCCTTCGCTGAAGAAACTGCCGCCTGTGTCACCCGTGACGATCGGGCCTTCACCGCCAACAATTGCAATGGCGGGCGCTCGGAACGGCGCTGAAGGGGGAATGTAGGCCATAATACTCTGTAGAGCAGCGTCCTCTCCGGCGCGTTCCAGAGCCGCATTCTCAACGTCTTGAGGCCAGCCAATCTGGTCAATCAATCCTGCTTCAATCGTGGCCGTCGTGCTAAGCGGACCCGTTTCGAGAACCCCGCGAACAGCATCTGCGCTGAGTTTCCGTTGATCGGCAATCGCCTCAATCGAAGATGTCCAAATCGATTCGCCGAGTTCCGTCATGGCGAGGCGGTGCGCATCTGTGTAATCCGTCTCCTGATACGTATTGACGGCGTTCTTGAATTCATAGAGCGCGACAAAGTCTGGTGTGATCGAGAGATTGTCGAACAGGCCTTTCAAAAACAAAGTTTCGAAAGAAAGACCTGAGGCAATCAATTCGCTCGCTGGCTGCAGCCAAATCTCATCTGCGCCGGCAATCGCTTGATAGGCGGACGCGCTGCCATAAATGCCCTGCGAATGCGCGAGTACAAATTTTCCGCTGTCCTGAAATTTCTGCAACGCATCGGTGTATTCCTCAGCGCGCGCAAATCCGACGCCAATCTCACTTGTCCGGATAATCAACCCTTTAACGCGTTCATCTGTCGCAGCGGCGTCCAGGCGAAGGATTATATCGGTGAAGCCAACGGCTTCTGAAAACAATGCCTCCGGGCCGGAGGTCGGAGCCTGATCGTCGAGACCATTCCGCATGTCTAAGGACAGAACCATTACATCGGCTTGTTCTTCCGGTGCCGTTGCCGAGCTGATCGCGCCGCCAATTACGGCCGCCGCGATTAGCGCCAGGATGACAACGCCGAGAACCATGCCGATTATGGCGCCTCCCATGGCGGTAAGAAATGTTTTCATTCGGTAGGTCTCCCGGAATCGGATTTATCGCCAATCGATATGGGGGCTTGTAGGCCATTTGTCAAAATACAGCAATTGGAAACAGCTAATCCCTAGTGGTATGGTGTGAAGCGGGCTCTGACACCGTCAATCGGGTATTGCAAGCGAAGAACGGAGCGTTTATGTCCGCCGCTCAGTTGGGGTGTCGCCAAGTGGTAAGGCACCGGTTTTTGGTATCGGCATTCCCAGGTTCGAATCCTGGCACCCCAGCCACGCTCTGCTCAAAAAATAGGCCAATCGATGCGGTGTTACGCGCGAATGAGACCAATTTGCACAGCATCTGGCCAGTGAGCCTCTGATTGCCTTCTATCTGCCTCAATTCTGAATGAAGATTTGACAAGCTCCTTACCATTTTGCACAGGTTCGTACGCGGACGCGATGGGGCCAAAGGGCACCACGTCCGAAAATGAGAAAGGCGGGAAACGCCTCAACAACTGGGATGTGGGAAATTTTTCCCAAGCCTTACTACCTGCCGGACATGTGTGCCGGATCGTAAATCCATCACGGGGCGGCGTCGCGGTCCCGTTAAAGAGTTTTTAGCGTCGTCAGCAGCGTCGGCGCGTCATTCGGAGAGTGAGAGGCAGACTTCATGAAGAATGTTCTGACACCGGCTCGGGGAGCCATAGCCGCCGCCATGATCGCGGGGTTAACCTTGCCGGCTCTGGCACAAAGCCAGTTAGGCCAGGCGATCAGTGAAGGCGAACAAGCCACGCGGCGCGCCGAGCAGACACAGGTCCGCATCAACCAATTAGATGACGAGCGGTCAGATATGGTTGGTGAATTCCGGACGCTTCTGCAGCGCAAACAAGCCGCAGAGCTTTATGTGCGCCAGCAGGAGAAAGTCATTGAATCCCAAGAGCGTGAAAAAGAGAGCTTGATCGATCAGTTGGGGCGCGTTGATGAGATCACAGCGCAAACCGTCCCGATGCTTCAAGACATGGTTTCGGACCTTGAACTGTTCGTAGATGCTGATCTGCCTTTCAAAATCGATGAACGTCGTGGTCGGATTGAGCGTCTTAAAACGGCTATGGAAAGCGCAGATGTTCCGATCGTCGAGCAATATCGACTGATCGTCGAAGCTTATAAGTCAGAGATGGAGTATGGTCGGACAGTTCAAACCTGGCCGGAAACAGTCCAAGTCGATGGCAATGACGTTATGGTCGACATGTTCCTTTATGGACGTGTTGCGCTTGTCTATTTGTCACCAGATCGCCGTCACGCAGCACGCTTTGATCGTGCAACAGGTGAGTGGGTTGATGTGCCAAGTTCGTTCAAAGACGAAGTTGCCGCAGCCATCCGTCAGGCACAGGGCAAGAGCACACCAGGCGTTATGTATGCGCCGGCGACCAAGCTCGACATCAACTAACGTATCGAAAGATCTTGTGAGGTAAAACCCATGAACACGATGATGAAGTCCTTCAAGGCTTTCGGCGCTGCAGCCCTTTTGGCTGGCGCGACAGCCATGGCGCTTCCGGCGACAGCACAGGTCAGTTCGCTGTCCGATGTACTGCGTCAGGTAGAGCAGGATTCGAACCGTCTCGACGCCGAAGGCATCGAGCGCGTCGCGCGCTTCCAGCGGGAGCGTGACGAGCAGGCAACGGCGATGGCGCAAGCCCGCGGCGAACTGCAAGCCGCTAACGCTCAGGGCGCGGCTTTGAATGCAACTTTTGAAGCAAACGAAGCAGAACTCGCAGAGCTCTCTTCAGAACTGAATGAACTTGCCGGTGACTTTGGTGAGTTGCTCGGCCAGTTCCGGTCAGCGGCTGGTGAAACAATGCCAGTGATTAACAGTTCACTTTCGAACTTCGAATACCCAGGTCGGACAGAGCGTCTTTCAGAAGTTGCCCAAGCGCGGACACTTCCGACGCGAGCCGATTTGGACTCGCTTCCAAAAGCCATGCTGCTGGAAATGATTGCGCAATCTGAGGTGACAAGTTTCACCACAGAAGTCGCGGGTGTCGGATCCGATGGCGAAACCCAAGAAGTTGGGTTGACGCGAGTTGGCGTCTTTACGGCAGCAACGGATGACGGAACGAACTTTGTTGAAGTTATCAGCGACAACACCGACGAACCCTATCTCCGCGTCCTCAAAGCCCAGCCTGGCGGTAAGTTCCGCAGTCAGATGCGGTCTTTGATCAATGCGGGCGAGGGCGAAACGCTGATCGTGCCGTTTGATCCATCAAAGGGTGATCTGTTCGCGATTGCAGGCGAAACACCAACCGTTCAGCAGCGTATTGCGCAAGGTGGTGCTGTTGGTGCAGTCATCTTGGTCTTGCTGGCAATCGGCATGGTCTTCGCACTGTTCAAAATCGTCACACTGTTCCTGATGGGCAGCGCGATGAGCCGGACAGCGAAAACGAAGCAGGCAGGTGACGGCAATCCGTTGGCCCGTGTTTTCGAAGCCTATGAAACCAACAAGAACGCAGATCTTGAAACACTCGAATTGAAGCTCGACGAACAGATTCTTCGCGAGTCGCCAAAAATTGAGCGTTTCAACGACGTCGTCAAAGTGTTGGCTGCTGTGGCGCCACTGCTCGGACTTTTGGGTACGGTTATCGGTATGATCATTACCTTTACCGCGATCACGAATTTCGGTGCGGGTGATCCAAAACTGATGGCCGGCGGTATTTCAACCGCGCTCATGACCACGGTTCTTGGTCTGGTCGCCGCGATCCCGCTGCTTCTGCTTCACGCCGTTGCATCGTCTATGGCGCGTGGCAACCAGCAAGTGCTCGACGAACAAGCCGCTGGCTTGGTCGCAGAGCGTGCCGAGCGGAGCGCTTCGGCTTAATCGCCGAGCGTTCTCTGGAGGTATGATTCTATGTTAGGGTTTGAAGCTCTACAAAACTTCTTGGATCGGGGTGGGCCAGTCCTACTGGCCATCATGGCGGCAACGTTTTTGATGTGGGCCCTGATCCTGGAACGCTTGTTCTACTTCCGTTTGGCACACAAAAGCTATGCGGATAACGCGCTCAGCGAATGGAACGCGCGGACAGACCACAGTTCTGTTTTCGCTCATTGGATCAAAGACAAATTGCTGTCTGAGGTTCGGCTGAAAGCGCAAGCCAATGTTGGGTTCACCAAGGCACTTGTTGCACTCGCTCCGTTACTGGGGCTGCTCGGAACGGTAACCGGGATGGTGACGGTGTTCGACTATATGGCGATTACCGATGGTGCGGATGCAAAAGCGATGTCTCGTGGTGTGTCCCAGGCGACGATCCCGACAATGGCGGGTATGGTCGCGTCGATTTCTGGCATTCTGTTCACTTCAGGCATGGATACCAAGGTGAGCCGACTGATCCAGAAACTCGATGATGAGATGGAGGTCCGCTGATGCGTGGTCGCAAATCAAGACCAGCCGAAGAAGCAGATGTCGACCTGACGCCGATGCTCGACGTTGTCTTCATTCTGCTCATTTTCTTCATCGTGACGTCGACTTTTATTCAAGAGCGCGCTCTTGGATTGGAGCCGCCACCACCACCAGCGCCGCCACAAGATCAGCAGCAACAAGTTCCCGCCATTTTGGTCTATGTGAACCAAGATGATCTAATCACCGTGAATGGTCGTTCTACGGACATCACGGGTGTTCGGGCAAACATGGAGCGGTTGCGGGCAGAAAACCCGGAAAGTGCCTTGATCATTCAAGCACACCCCCAGGCCAAAAGCGGAACGATCATCAAAATCCGAGACGAAGCGTATAATGCGCAGATGGATCGGGTGAACGTGATCCAGAGCAACAACTAGGAGGCAATACACATGGCTAGACGCAAAAGTCAGGTGAATCTCGCAGACGGTGGAGATGACGATGTCAACCTCACTCCGATGCTTGACGTTGTCTTTATCCTGCTGATTTTCTTTATCGTCACCGCACAGTTCATTCGCGAGCCCGGTGTCGATATCAACCGGCAGGAAGTTGAAAACCTCAATCCACAAAATCCGCTTGGGATCTTGATCGCAATCGATGAAGAGTCGCGAATCTGGATCAATAAGCAAGAAGTCGCGACACAGGAAGTTGGCTTCGAAATCCGTGAATTGCGCAGAGACAATCCAAAGGGTAAACTGGTCGTCCAAGTCGATCAGGAAGCTGATGCAGGAACGATGATCGATTTGATCGAGATCATCAACAAAGAAGACGGGCTAAACCTCGTCCCGATTTCGACAGTAGAAGAATAGGAGACAGACATGTTTGATAGCTCACCCATTCGTCTCGCTGTTGGCGTACCGCTCGCCATGATCATTACCTATGTCTTGTTCCAAACGATGCGGTTGTTGATCAGCCAAGATTATGTGGAACCTGATATTGATCAGGCCCGTGTTATTGAGCGAATCACACCTCAGGACGAGAACACCGACATCAACCGTCGCCAGCGCGCAAAGCCTCGGCGTCTGAATTCCGCAGACAAACCCCCACCACCTCCAAAATTGTCGACAACAAAGTCGCAAATTGACCTGCCAACACCCAATATTCAGGGCCAGGCCCCGACTGAGCTGAACGTGAATATGCGGGAACTGTCATTCGATCCCGTTGCAATCTCGGACCGTGACGCACAACCTGTTCGCCCGCCAGTGCCAAGCTATCCGAGTCGGGCTGCTGAGCGCGGAACGGAAGGCAGCTGTGATGTTCGGTTTGACGTGGATGTCCGTGGTCGTCCCTACAACATTGAAGCCGACTGCACAGACCGGGTGTTCAAGCGCGAAGCCGAACGGGCCGTTAGCCGCGTTGAGTTCGCGCCAAAGATTGTCCGTGGACAGGCCGCCGAACGGCGCAATGTGGTCTACCCACTCGAGTTCAAACTTCAGGATTAGGGCGCTTGCGCGCCCTGTTCCGTGCAATAAAACCTAACCCACAAGCCGTCTGAGGACGGGAAGGAGCCTGAAATGAAGCTGTCACGTACCCTTCAAGGGCTATTGGCCTCCGTTGCGATTGCCACCACATTTTCGGCAACAGCTTCGGCGCAGGCTTGCGAGTCGACTGAATTCACGTCGAAGAATGCTGAATTCTATCTCAAGGCTGAGACAGAGATCCTTCAGAATAACAATCCGACAGCAGCCTTGGTTTCCCTCAACCAATTGCGGGCTCAAGACTTGAATTGCTACGAGCTTGGCGCCGCACTGCGTCTAGGCGCAGCGATTAAGATCCAGGCGGGCAATTATCTGGGAGCCGTCGAAGATCTCGAGGAAACGCTGGCACGCGGTTATGTTGCTGAGCCTGATAAAAAAGACATCTACTTCAACATTGCACAGATCTACCTGACCCAGGACAGTCTCGAAAAAGCGCTGTCTTACTACGACCTCTGGATGGGGGAAGGTGGCGCTCCAGATCGTGACCAAAAGTGGCAGCTGGCTGTGCTCAATCAGAAACTCGACAAATTTATGGACTCGCTGCGCTGGGCCGAAGAGGTATTGGAAGCCGACGGAAGAAATAACGCGCCGCGTGAAGTGTATGATTTCTTGATTTATCTCTATGATGAGACCGATCAGAAAGCGAAGAAGGCGGAGCTGCTTGAGCTTTTATTGGCTAAAAATCCGAATGAACGTCGCCTCTGGGATGCGATCGCTGGCGACTACTTCCAAGCGGATGAAGAACGCAAAGCCTTCGAAGTTCAGAAGGCCATGTATTTGGCGGGCATTCTCGACAAAGAAGAAGAAATCGTTCGGATTGTGAATTTCTACAATCGATTTGATGTACCTTTCCAAGGCGCCGCAATCCTTGAGAAGGAAATCAACCAAGGTCGGATCGAAAAAACCTATGCCCGTCTTGAGTTGCTCGCAAACCTATATCAGGTCGCTCGCGAATTCGAACGCGCTATTCCCGTAATTGAGGAAGCAGCGCAGATGAGTACAACAGGCGACATGTATGAGCGTTTGGGCCGATCTTACTCAGAACTTCAGGACTGGGAAAAAGCCGAAGAAGCGCTTCAAAATGCTCTGAACAAGGGTGGCTTGAAAGATCGCGGTTTGGCTTGGGTGCTGATCGGCCAGTCACGCTATGAGCGTGATGATCGTGCCGGTGCGCGTGAAGCCTTCCGGAGCGCGAACAATCGCAGCGGCCGCGGTTGGATAGACTTTATGGGCGCCGAAGACGCAACGGAAGTGGCGCTGGCCCGGTTTGAGATTTCGAGCAAGCTGCAAGATGCGGTGGCTGAGAAAGATCGCTGCAACAAACTCGCCGTTCTTGGTGATCCACCTGAAGCTTGTCAGACTGTAGATGACCGCATCGAAGAGGCAGAAACAGAGCTTGCCGCATTTGATGCACGCGTCGGCTGATGCGGTAAAACAACAAACCCATCCGAAGAGGCCCTTGCTCAATTGCGGGGCCTTTTCCATTTCTAGTGGATTGACTTACGCTTTACGTAACGTCAGCATGTCTTGGCGTAAGCTGGCGTGTCAGCCGCAAATTTCACCAATAACCAGCCACGCAACATCAGCGGCCGACGAGAGGGAGACTCTGTCTATGATTGTTTCGTCCATGGTAAGATTTGCCGTAAGTGGCCCCGTAGCCGCACTAGTCACGCTCGCTTTATTTCAACTTATGCACGTGCTCATATCACGCCCTGTGAGTTTGCCAGCGCCAGAAACCGCGAGAGTTTTGGTTTCGATCACACCGCAAGAAGACGCTCCAAAACCGGAGGCCTCAGACCCCTTTCATACACCTGTTTTGGTTCCACCGCCGCTACCCGAGCCAATCGTGACGACTGTGGACGCCAAGAGCGATTTGCCCAATATTGTCTTGGATCTGCCGACAGGTGGAACCAAGTTTAAGCTTCCAACGACAATCGATGGCGGTTCCGCGATCCTAAACAGAGCTGTCCAACTCATCACCGAACCGATACCGACCTACCCGGCGCGGGCGCTCGCAGCCGGCAGGGAGGGCGTTTGTGATGTATCGCTTGATGTGGACCCGCAAGGCAATCCTTTCAATTTATCGGCGGAGTGTTCTCATCCAGTGTTTCAAGACGAAGCCCTTCGCGCGGCCAAAGGTGTTCGCTTTATACCGGAAATTGACAGTGGAAAGGCCGTTGTTCGTCGTGGCATTGTAATCCCGATAGAGTTTGCGCTGGAAGACTGATTTGGTCGGACCGATCGTTCGCGAAATTAGGATTTACATTTCGGCTCTTGCGCCGCAGATCAAGCCGTGAAATGGCACTGATATGGCTGATCTGAGTGTAAAGTCGCCGGAAGACGACGCCATTTGCGAACGGGTTTCTGAGCTGAACGCAACGATGCGCGCGCGCACATTAGAGTGGGCGGCGATTAATACGGGCAGTTGGAACCGGGCGGGATTGGAGCAACTGGCGCCCAAGCTGGCTGAGGCCTTTTCCGAGTTGGACGCAGATGTTCAGCTCAAACCAGCTCCGGCATTCGAACGTGTTACAGATACAGGTGCGGTCGAAATGACCGAAACCTCGCCCATTCTCGAAGTGACGGCGCGACCTGAAGCACCGGTGCAAGTCATCATGAGTGGTCATTACGACACGGTGTTTCCGCCTGGCACATTTGAAGCCATCACGGCGTTGGACGGCGACCGTCTAAACGGACCAGGCCTTGCCGATATGAAGGGTGGTCTTTCGGTTATGCTCGGGGCGCTTCAAGCCTTTGAAGCGGGGCCTTTGAAAGCCAAGCTGGGGTATCGAATTGTGGTGACGCCGGACGAAGAGATCGGGAATTTTGCAAGCGCGGACTCGCTCTGGGCGGCGGCAAAGTCAGGCGCTCAGATCGGCATGACTTACGAACCTTGTATGGAGAGTGGTGCGATGTCGGGTGGGCGCAAAGGCTCCGCCGTGTTCGATTTGGTGTTGCATGGACGGTCCGCTCATGCAGGTCGCGCCAAAGAAGAAGGTCGAAGCGCGATCGAAGCCGCAGCGTTTGTCGTCTCTCAGCTGGAAAATCTAAATGCCCGCCACGACAGTGTCTCTGTGAATGTCGGATCGATTGATGGCGGCAGCGCTGTGAACATTGTGCCAGACCTCGCTATTGTTCGATTTGGGGCGAGGGCGCCGGATGAAGAGTCTGCGGCTTGGACAATGCAGCAAGTCGACGAGATCGTTAGACAGGCGACGCAAAGAGACGGTATTTCAGGCCACCTCCATGGCGGTTTCTATCGTCCGCCCAAGCCTCGAAACGCCGCGCAACAAGCCTTGTTCGATGCCGTGTCAGAAACTGGACAAGCGATCGGTTTGTCGCTTGAATTTGTGGATACGGGTGGCGTTTGCGAAGGGAACAACATCTTCGCCGCGGGCGTGCCGAATGTAGATACTCTGGGTGTCATGGGGGGGCGTATCCACTCATCTGAAGAGTATGTCGTGCTTTCTAGCTTCGTCGAACGCGCGCAATTGTCTGCTTTGCTTTTGAACAGACTTGCAGACGGCCGCATCGACGCTGCTGGCATCAAGGCGCTAATGTCATGACACCGCCTTTCCGGATGCGCCCAGCGCTAAAATCGGATTTTGAGGCTTTGATGCTGCTCGCTGAGGAGTCTGGACCGGGATTCACATCGCTGCCAGTGCATGAGCAAGTTCTAGAAGACCGTCTCGCCTTGTCTGAAGAGTCGTTTGCAGGCCGAGTCGAGCAACCTGCTTATGGCAAATATCTGATGATGCTTGAACAGGTTGAGACGGACGAGATCGCCGGCTGCAGCGCGGTGAAAGCCGGGACCGGTTTAAAAGCGCCTTTCTTCAATTATCGGATCATCACTGTTGCCCAAGCAAGTTCGGAAGCAGACCGTCGGTTCGACATGGATGCCTTGGTACTGACCAATGAGTTTATTGGATACACAGAGGTTGGCACGCTGTTTTTACGGCAAAAATTCCGCGGTGGCGGCACCGGGGCGTTGCTCTCCCAATCTCGCTATTTGCTTATGGCGGTGGCGCCCGATCGGTTCGGGGAGATGGTTTTGGCGGAGTTGCGCGGTGTGGTTGATGGCGAAGGTCGCGCACCGTTCTGGGATCATCTCGGCCGCCACTTCTTTCGCATGTCCTTTCCGGAAGCAGACCTCTTATCCGCCACGACCCAAAACCAATTTATCCTCGACCTAATGCCCAAATATCCGGTCTATGTGGATCTGCTGCCGCCCGAGGCGCGTGAAGTGATCGGACGCTGTCATGCTGATGGTGTTCCGGCCCTAAAGCTCCTGGAACGCGAAGGCTTTCGGTTTGAGCGCGTGGTCGACATTTTCGACGGCGGCCCGATCGTGGTAGCGCCTCGCCGTATGATTAGAACTGTGCGGGAGTGTCGAACGGTGCGCCTCGACATTGGCGAGACGACTGCAACGAGGGGCGTCCTCGCGACGACAGATATTGCGTCCTATCGCGCCACCCTGGCCGAAGGCGAACTGCTTTCAGACGGGCGTTTCGTCACGAGTGCAGACATATTGGAGCGGCTCGAAGTCAAACCCGGTGCCGAAGCCGTGTTTCGAGAAAGAGATTAGCGATGGGAGCAAGCGTCTTTATTGGCGGGCAGTGGCTTACGGGGCAGGGCGACGGGTTCGAGAAAACCTGCCCAGCAACTGGACGTGTCAGCTGGACCGGTCGCGCCGCGAGCCAAGACCAAGTCGCCGCGGCAATCGACGCAGCGCAAACAGCATTGACCAATTGGCGACGCGCGCCTCAAGCCGAGCGGACCGCGGTTTTAGAAGCCTATGCCGAACTCGTTGGGGATCGAGCTGAAGACATCGCGGTGGCGATCAGCCGTGATATGGGCAAACCCCTTTGGGAGTCCCGCACAGAGGCCGCCGCCATGAAAGGCAAAGTTGCGCTGTCCATTCAAGCCCAGTCGGAGCGAGCGGGTGAGCAGATCAAAGACGCCGCTTTCGGACAGACCGTGCTGTCTCACCGACCACATGGTGTCATGGCGGTCTTCGGCCCATTTAATTTTCCGGGTCATTTGCCAAATGGGCACATCGTACCGGCACTTCTCGCTGGCAACACATGTGTTTTCAAACCCTCGGAATTGGCTCCCTCGGTCGCAGAATTGATGGTCAGCGCCTTTGCCGATGCCGGCTTGCCCGCGGGCGTTCTAAATTTGGTGCAGGGCGGCCGAGAGACCGGACAGGCACTTCTAGAGGGCGACATTAACGGCCTTCTATTTACCGGCTCCGCCAATACCGGCTTGGCGTTCCATCGCTATTTTGCGGGGCGCCCAGAGGTGATGCTTGCGCTCGAACTGGGTGGAAACAATCCAATCATCGTGTGGGATCCCGCTGACGTTGACGCCGCCGCGGATATTGTCGCGCAGTCCGCATTTCTGACCACTGGCCAGAGGTGTTCTTGCGCCCGACGCGCCATTTTGCCGGAAGGACATTGGGGAGATGCGGTTCTCGACGCAATCATCGATCGCGCAAAAGGATTGAAGATCGGCGCGTGGGACGAGGACGATGTGTTTATGGGACCGCTGGTCTCTGATCAGGCCGCTGACGCGGCTTTAGAGTTTCAGATGAACCTCTCGAAATCCGGCGGGAAATCCCTGCGCCGGCTGAAGCGCATGGAGCGTGGAGACGCCTTTGTGACCGCCGGTATTATTGATGTAACAGATGCGAGACATGTCGCCGATGAAGAATTGTTCGGCCCTTTCTTGCAAGTCTATCGCGTCGGCACTTTTGAGCAGGCGCTCAACGTGGCCAATGATACGAGGTTCGGTTTGGCCGGTGGCTTGATCTGCGATGATGACACCCTCTGGTCACTAGCACAACGCGACATGCAGGTGGGCTTGCTCAACCGCAACCGACCCACTGTCGGCGCAAGCGGAGCGCTACCTTTTGGCGGCCCGGGCCTGTCGGGAAATTTTCGCCCAGGGGCTTATTATGCCGCGGACTACGCGGCCTGGCCGCAAGCCAGCCAAATTTCAAATTCAGCGTCTCGGTTGACGGCAACAGGGTTTCCGTCCTGAGCGCCAAGCTTTCGACCCTGCAAAAAGATGTAAGGAAAACAGCGCGATGACAGATGATTCAGCGTTGGAAGTCAACTTTGATGGTTTGGTTGGGCCGAGCCATAATTATGGTGGTATGTCCGCAGGAAACCTCGCAAGCACCATCAATGAGGGTGAGGTCTCGAATCCAAAAGAGGCGGCGCTACAAGGCTTAGAGAAAGCCCGACACCTTATCCATGCCGGTTTTATACAGGGAATCTTGCCGCCGCTGCCGAGACCGAACTTCGATTTGCTGCTGTCTGCTGGGTTTTCCGGAAGTGAAGCAAATATCTTAGAAACAAGTGCCAAGACGGCACCAGAATTGTTGCGGGCGGCCTATAGTGCCAGCGGCATGTGGGCCGCCAATGCGGCGACTGTATCGCCCTCTGCCGATACAGAAAGTGGACAACTTCACCTCACAGCGGCCAATCTGTCGTCTATGCTCCACCGCAGCACAGAGCATCCAGACACAGTGGCTACGCTGATCTCTATCTTCGACAGTTCTGAGCATTTTACGGTTCACGCCGCACTGCCCAACCATCACGCCTTTTCAGACGAAGGCGCGGCCAATCATGTTCGCCTGTCACGGTCTCATGGTGCGACCGGCGTGGAGCTCTTCGTGTTTGGTCGCGAACCATCAGAAGAGGCGCAAACCCATTATCCAGCCCGCCAATCGAAACTGGCCTCAGAGAGCATCGCGCGGGCGCATGGCCTGGATCCGAAGCGAACCGTATTTGCGCGCCAATCAGCAACAGCGATCGACGCCGGCGCTTTCCACAATGACGTCGTCTGCGTTGGGTGCCGAGACACATTGTTCTTCCATGAGCATGCCTTTTCTGACACGCAGGGCGTGCTATCGGAGCTACGCGAAGCGGCAGCCGATTTGTTCGATCTGCAACCGGTTATGGTGCCAGATGCGGAGGTACCACTGCGCGACGCGATCACGTCCTATCTGTTTAATTCGCAGCTTTTGCAGTGGCCGGGTGAAGATCGTTTGGTCTTGCTTGCCCCGCTGGAAACACAAGAAACCGAAACCACGCGACGCTATTGCGAGGCGCTTGTGTCAGGCAATGGACCGATTGGCCGTGTCGAATACGTTGATGTTCGGCAGAGCATGCGGAATGGCGGCGGTCCCGCCTGTTTGAGGCTTCGGGTCGTGATGACAGAAGCCGAGCGCGCAGCCTGCCACCAAGATGTTCTCTTAGATGACACGAAAATAGACGCCTTGCAGGAGATCGTTCGCAAGACTTATCGTGATCGTGTTGCACCGTCTGATCTTGCTGATATCGCCTTCGCCAACGAGTGCCGGCTAGCACGCGAAGCATTGCTTGACGCGCTCAGGCTTCCGGATTTGAGCTGATGGCCGTGTTTGCCTTTGACATCCAGGCCGTAGAGGGGCTTGCCAGGCGAGGCGTTCTTCACACGCCGCGTGGAGACATTCAAACGCCGGCCTTTATGCCCGTTGGGACCGTTGGCACCGTCAAAGCGCTGTATATGGATCAGGTCCGCGATACAGGCGCCGACATTATTCTCGGCAACACATATCACTTGATGTTGCGACCCGGCGCAGAGCGGGTGAAACGTCTGGGCGGGTTACATGACTTTATTGGTTGGGACCGACCGATACTGACGGATTCCGGTGGCTTTCAGGTCTGGTCTTTGAGTCAGTTACGGAAAATGGATTCTGACGGCGTCACGTTTCAAAGCCATATTGATGGGTCAACGCACCGCTTGACCCCGGCTCGTTCAATCGAAATTCAAGCCGGTCTGCTTGGTGCGGACATTTCGATGCAGCTCGATGAGTGTACAGATTACCCGTGCCGTCATGAGGACGCTGAGGCCTCTATGAAGCTGTCCCTAGACTGGGGGGAACGGTCCTTGGATGCCTTTGGTGACAGAGGTAAGCAAACCTTATTCGGGATCGTTCAAGGCTCGACCTATCCAGATCTTCGCGAAGCGTCCGCGAAACAGGTCGTCGCGCAAGGCTTTGGCGGGGTCGCGATCGGCGGACTTGCGGTGGGGGAAGGTCATGATGCGATGTGCGCGACGCTTGATGTCACCATGCCGCATATTTCGGAAGATGTTCCGCGTTACGTCATGGGGGTTGGAAAGCCGATTGACTTGGTAGAAGCCGTCGCCCGCGGTGTTGATATGTTTGATTGTGTCTTGCCGACGCGGTCTGGGCGCCATGGTCAAGCCTGGACTTGGGATGGCCCCATCAATCTAAAGAATGCCAAATTCGCAGAAGATCTTGCGCCTTTAGATCCATCGATGACCTGCCCAGCGAGCCGTGACTACAGCCGGGCTTACTTACACCACTTGATCCGCTCTGGAGAATATCTTGGTGCGATGCTACTGAGCTGGCACAACACCGCATTCTTTCAAACCCTGATGCAAACGATCCGAGAGGCCATTCTTGCGGGCGAGTTTGAAGCGCTAAGGCGGGAGCTCACAGTGCGATGGGACGCCACCAAATCAAAACCAAAAACCGAAACACAGCCCGGTTAGCGGTAGACGATTTTTGACTCGATTTCAGGTTCTGGCAAGGGCGACGCAGGGCTCGCGCAGCCTTTCACTTGGCCCAATCCTTTGAGATAGGCGCGACGGTGCGATCCACGTTCATAAGCCTTTAGCACGCGGCGTTGATGCGCATTGGCTCCGGTTAGAGTTCTGACAAACCCTCGATAGGGTATAAAGCCCGACGCACCTGATGAGACTGCGTCCAAGAAGGCTGACGACGCGCCGTCTGCGGCACGTTCATCCATGCCCTTTTTGTCTGGGGGCGGGATGTCGAAATCGCGACCAAGCACGTCATTCAAAATGGTCACTTGGTCCGCAATCTCGCGGCAGCTCATCGAAGGATCAACGCTATAAGGATTGCGGATCTGTTTCAGTGGCTCTGGGATCTTGTCGCGCCGAAGGTTGAGATCTTTTAGCGGTTGAGCCGCGGCATCGCCGAACCCTTCGGATGCTTGGTTGACCGCTTGCTCGGCAGCACCGGGTTTGG
>JBCAWZ010000008.1:0-81053 GCA_038534315.1 Pseudomonadota bacterium
GTCTTTGGCGGACAAATGTGTTGACGCAGCCATATTGGGGAGCCGCGTGTCCAGTTCGTACCGAAACAAATCACCCTTGACCGGGATAGATCTCGACCTTTTGAGCGACGAAGACATGTCGCTCGTAATCAAAAGATTGCTTGCACAAGGCATCCACGGTCTTGGCTTTAGCCCCTACATTGATGGCCAAGACAACATGTCTGAAGTTTCGGCCGAACAGATCCGCTCTCGCCTGTCGATTATTGCGCCCCACATCGACTGGATCCGCACATTCTCCTGCACCCGCGGCAATGAGTTGACACCCGGTATAGCGAAGCAAATGGGTCTAACCTCCATGGTCGGCGTCTGGATCGACGATGATTTTGAGCGCAATGAGATTGAGTTGTCGAATGGCATCCAAATCGCGGCTCGCGGCGAGGCTGGTATTCTTGCGATCGGCAATGAAGTCCTGCTGAGGGGTGAATTGAACGAGGACCAGCTGATCACCTATATCAATCGCGCTAAATCAGCGACGAATGTTCCGGTTGGCTATGTGGATGCATACTTCTTGTTCGAAAATCACCCGCGCGTTGCCGACGCCTGTGATGTGTTGCTCACCAATTGCTATCCATTTTGGGAAGGTTATCCGATCGAACATGCGCATGTGTACATGCGGGAAATGTATCGTCGCTCGCAACGCATGGCCAATGGCAAGCCCGTGATTATTGCAGAAACGGGCTGGCCGAATATTGGCACCAACGAAGATGGGGCGAAACCGTCTCGTCGTAATGCGATGAAGTACTTCATCGATGCGGTTAACTGGACCCAGGAAGAAGGGATCGACCTGTTCTACTTCGAAGGCTTTGATGAGGCTTGGAAGATTGCCAAAGAAGGGGATGTTGGTGCCTATTGGGGGCTTTGGGATAAGGACGGCCAACCAAAGTATCACACGACTTAGGCCGGCTCAGCGGGAGGCTTCGATCATCACAAGACTGCGTGCGATCATGTTCGCCACACTGTTGGGTGGGTGCGCCATTCCGTTTGAACCCTCGGACCCTGTTGCGTTAGACCAGGCACCGGGATGGAAAGTGAGTTTTCTCGACGATTTCGACACGTTTGACGACGCGAACTGGCAAGATCAGCTGCTTTGGGTCAACGACGAAGACCAATGCTATGTTCGTGACGGCGCACACGGCACGCGGGAAGTCAGCAATGGTACCCTAAAACTACGTGTCGTTGACCTCGGCGAGGCGCGTCCATGCCCGGAAAATGTTAACAAGATTGGTGAAGCGATTCCAGATACCCAATATGTCGCCGGTCGTCTGACGTCGAAGAACCGAAAAGAGTTCGTCAAAGGAAAGTGGTCCGCACGCCTCAGGGTAAAAGACAGTGGTCAGGACGGCATGTTCCCAGCCTGGTGGCTGCTTGGCGCTTACAATAATGAACCACCGGTCCAGGAGGAAGACGAGACGGTGTGCTGGCCACTCACTGGGTCAGGTGAAATCGACATCTTCGAACATCATAGCGACGGTGGCCCAGACAAATTCGCCGCACGCGCCATTGAAAGTTTGGGCTATTGCGGCGGAGGCGATTGGCAATCTCTGATGCTGGTCAAAGAAGCCCCTCTCGGTGAGTACAATAATTATTCGGTCGAGTGGCAAGGGACCGATCTTATCTTCCGCCTGAATGAAGACGAAATTTATCGAGGTGCGGGTATGGGGGATCTCTTTCCAGAACCGCTCTTTGCAGTCTTGAACTTTGCCAAGATCAACCCGGCCGCAATGGCGCAGACCTGGGAGATGGAAGTCGATTGGGTCAAACACGAATACTGGGAAGACTGATCCAGCGACAGCATCAACTGCCGCCGGATCGGGTTCTGAATTAGAGCATCCGAAAGAAGATTTGATAGCGCGCATCTGGCGCTTGCGACGCGGCCAAAGCGCCGCCAAAGGTATCCAGCAAATTTTTGGCGAGGGTTAGGAGCCGGCCAGATTTGCGGGACCCGCTTTTCGCATAAGATAGGTTTTGAATCGACATGGTGTTGCCAAGCCTCATGCATGAGTATGGGAGGAATTTTCCAGCTTTTTATTACTCGATAATTTGAGAAATTCGGCCCGCTTTTCAAGCACTCCAATCCTGCCGATAGCTGATAGGTTCCATGCATTTTGGAATGGATGCGCGTTCTTCTTGATGCGTTTTCGGTGAGGTGCACCTTCGCACTTGCGCAAGGCGCCTGGAGCACAATACGTTCAAAAAAAAGAAAAATTCGGGAGGGCGAATTGGCCCAGTCATCTGACGTGAAGCCAAAGCTAAGCGAGAAGCTTGGCTACGGCATGGGCGATACAGCTTCGAACATTGTGTTCCAGGGCGTGAACATTCTGCTCCTCTATTTCTACACTGATGTTGTTGGCCTGTCTCCAGCAACGGTTGGGACGATTTTCGTGGCGGTTCGTATCTGGGACGCCGTCAATGACCCGCTTATGGGGATCTTGGCTGATCGCACACAGACAAGACATGGCAAGTACCGACCTTACTTGCTTTGGATGGCCGTTCCGTTTGGGCTGATTACCTTTTTGACGTTCGCGGCCCCGAGCTTGAGTGATCCGCTCAAAGTCGCTTATGCCGCCACCACCTATCTGCTCCTGATGATGGTCTATACCGCGATCAACGTGCCCTATTCCGCTTTGATGGGTGTGATGACGTCAGATACTGAGCAACGCACCATCTTGTCGAGTTACCGATTCATTGGCGCCTTTTCGGCCGGGTTGATCATCAGCATGGCGGCGCGGCCTCTGGTCTCCTGGTTCGGAGGGGGACAAGGCGCACCCGAATTCGATGAAGGACTCGGCTTCCGATTGACGTTCTTGGTGTTTGCCTCGCTGGCAACGGTCCTCTTTCTGGTCACCTTCTTCACGACGCGAGAGCGACTTTCCGCACCTCAAAACCAGGACTCGAATATTCGCAAGGATTTCAATGTGCTGCTGCAGAACCGAGCCTGGATCGTAATGGCCATGGCCGGTGTGCTGACCCTGTCTAACGTTGCAGTGCGCGGCGCTGTGACGTTTCACTTCTTCAAATACTTTGTTGGCGACGATGGTACGCCGATCGTTCTCTTTCTCGATAAGACATCGGTGTTCCTCACAACAGGATCCATCGCGTTCATTTTTGGCCTCCTGTTTACAAACTTGCTTAGCAAGCAGTTCGGTAAGCGTAACGCCTTGATGGGACTGACCATCTTGAATGCCCTTACCGTGATGGGCTTCTTTTTCATCCCGGCCGATGCCTTCGCGCTCATGCTCCTCTTGAACTGTTTGGGCAGTATCTTTGCCGGACCGACGCCCGCATTGGTCTGGGCGATGTATGCTGACGTCGCCGACTACGGAGAGTGGCGATCAGGTCGGCGCAGCACAGCTTTGGTGTTCTCTGCTGCGATGTTCGCCCAGAAGATGGGGTTGACTATCGGCGGCGCGGGCGCCGGCTGGTTGTTGGGGTCGGTTGGCTTTGTCGCCAATCAGGATCAAACTCCCGAGGCTCTATTCGGTCTGCAGATCATTTTCAGTATCGTTCCAGGCCTGCTTGCCTTGATGAACGGGATCGTATTGTTGCTTTACCCAATTCGAGAAGAAACCGTCAGTCAAATGGGAAAAGACCTCGCCAATGCCCGAGCCTAATCGGCTCTAAGATACCAATCGAAAGCGCGCGCAAAGGTGTGCATGCGCATCCGCACCGGCCCATACCTCGAACTCGCCCGGCTCGGGTCCAAACGTGCCGTCGCGCCGGTTGAAGGCGAGATGCTCAGTCGTCAGCTCAAACTGCACGTGGTGAATTTCCCCAGGTTTCAGAGTAATGCGTTGAAACGCCTTCAACTCACGCACCGGGCGCGTCAGGCTGGCCGCAATGTCACGGATAAATAATTGGACCGTCTGACTGCCGCGCCGCGCGCCCTCATTCTTCATGTGGAGGCCCGCGATCAGCGTATCGTCCATGTGCATAGTATCGGCACTGAGATACAAGTCCCACATCGAAAAATGCGTATAGGCTAGTCCAAAACCGAACGGGAAGAGCGGCGTATGCCCCGCGTCCAGATGGAACGATGTCATGCCGAGTGAGGTTTGTTTGGCGCCGGTCTCGATATCGTCAATGTGCACAACCTCGTTGGGCGACGGCGGACGCCCAGTATTCTTGCGGTTGTAGTGAATTGGGATCTGTCCAACCATTCTTGGAAGTGACACAGGCAACCGGCCAACAGGGTCTACTTTGCCGAGCAACAAATCGATAATGGCAGGACCTGCCATTGTTCCTGGGTGCCAGGCAAAAAGCAGCGCGTTACAGTCATCGAGCACTGATTGAAGCGTCAACGGACGCCCCGCAAGAACCACAACGATCACCGGCTTGCCAGTGGATTTCAAACGCGAGATCAATTCGCCTTGCGCGCCAGGGAGATCAATGTCCGCTCGGCTATGCGCCTCACCAGACAAGATAGCGTCCTCACCGACACAGACGATCACGCAATCTGCTTCCCTTGCAGCTACTAGAGCCTCTTCGAAACCACTCGTGTCTTTCGACCGTGTTGACGCCATAGCGGGTACGAAGTCGATCTTCGCTTTTGGCAACGCTGCTTGGAGCGCCTGATAAGGCGTAACGCTGCGACTGTCGTCGCCGTCAAAGATCCAAGTACCTAACTGCTCGTAAGGCTGGTCAGCCATCGGACCTATCAGCGCGACTCGCATCAATTGGTCTTGATCGAGCGGCAAAATGCAATGCTCATTTTTGAGCAACACGGATCCTTCGACAGCAGCCTGGTAAGCCAGATCAAAGCCTTCTTGCAAATCTGGCTGCGCGGTTTGAGACGCAAGCCTTTTACCAGCATCGAACAGACCAAGCTTCTGTTTCAATAGCAAAACCCGACGCACCATTTCGTCAATCTTGCGCATCTCAATCTCGCCGGCGTGAACAAGAGCAGCGAGATTGCCGGCAAATGCATCACCCGCCATTTCCATATCAACGCCGGCATCAGCAGCCTGCAAGGCCGCATCGCGATCACCTTCCGTTAAGCCGTGGACTGTGAGCTGGCGGACCGAATCCCAATCACTAACGACAAGTCCCTCAAAGCCCCAATCATCGCGCAGCACATGCTGCAGCATTTCTTTGTTTCCAGAGGCGGGAATGCCATCAATGTCTCCGAACGACGTCATAAAGGTGGCGGCACCGGCATCGACGGCATCTTTGAACGGGGGCAGATAGGTATTGCGCAGCTCATTCGGGGGAATGTTGGTCGCGTCATAGTCGCGCCCGCTCTCCGATGCCCCATAACCGACAAAGTGCTTGGCGCACGCGGCGATTCTATCAGATGAACTTAGATCCTGGCCTTGATAGCCTTCGATCATGGCGGCACCCAGTAGACCAGTCAGATACGGGTCCTCACCGAAGCTTTCTGCAATCCGGCCCCAGCGCGCGTCGCGGGAAATATCGATCATCGGTGAAAACGTCCAATTCACGCCATGTGCTGACGCCTCCTTGGCAGCATAATGTGCGCAAGCCTCAATGAGCTGCGGATTCCAGCTCGCCGCCTGTGCAATCGGGATTGGGAACACGGTTTGAAACCCGTGAATGACATCTCGCCCGATCAGCAGCGGGATGCCATGTGGACTCTCTTCGCGTGCTATCCTTTGCAATTCATCGCAAAGGCCCGGATCGACCTGATTGAGCACTGAGCCAATTCGACCCGCTCGAACCGCATCTATGAGCCAATCGGACAAATGATTTCCACTTGCATCGACCTGCTGCAATTGGCCGATCTTGTCTTCCAATGACATCGCCTTGATCAGCTGTTCAATCTGATCCTCTGTCGCGTTGTCGCCTTCTTTAGAGGTCTGTCGGTCCATTAGTGACGTCATGCAATTTCGGCCCACTCTTATGGTACGCTAGCTCGTTGCCAGCGCGTTGTTTCCACGGATACGTTCTAGCTCTTCGCGCACTTCGTGTGCACGATTTTGCGTGATGCTGAAGGTCGCAACGGTCCAAATGGCGATGCCTGAACAGATCACGGGTATAAATGCATCAAACAGACGCAACCATACGATTGTGTCGGCTGTTTGATTGCCCTCAAGCGCGACGTCAAAGCCAGTTGCATTGAGCAATATTCCTCCGCCAGCGAGTGCTGCCGCCATGCCAAGTTTGACCACCCACCAATAGATAGATCCAAACATACCTTCGCGGCGTTCTCCCGATTTGAGTTCATCAAGATCAACGACATCCGCAATCATCGCAGGCATGAGTGTAAACAACCCACCTAAGCCGAAGGCGATCAGCGGCGCCGGAAGGATAACCAGGACTGGAATATCAGGATTGTAGCAAAACCATTTTAAGCCATAGCCGACCATCGACACAGCGGTGGCGACGCCAAAAGCGGTGCGCTTCCCGACGCGTGTGCCGAGCCAGGTTACAAAACCGATCACCAAAAACGTAGAGAGCGTCCCGACCGTGCCCGCATAGCCGGCATATTCTGCCCCTCGCACCTGGTCTCCAGAAAAGACATAGTAAATGATCACATAGGTCTGAAACGATGAAATGAGAATAAAACCGTTGAAGACGAGGAAGGTTGCGAGACAGAGCTTCAAAAAGGGGACAAAGCGCAACGCTGCGAGAAACCCGGTCGCAAAGCCAACGACATTTCGGACAGCACTTTGCACAAAGGATCCGCGATCTCGGGGTCCGTCACCGTCTCCCATCTGATGGTGCGTGCGTTCACGCAAGAAGATCGCTGGCAATATGCCGACAGCAAGTACGAACATACCAATCACGACCGCTGTGCCTGCCGCGCCGTCGACCATATCATCGAAAACGACGTCATATTGCATGATCAGGAGCAGCCAGGGTGGAATAAAATAAGCCAGCTGACCGATGAAGTTCTGGACGCCCATCAAGCGCGTCCGTTCATGATAGTCTGGCGTTAATTCATAACCGAGCGCGACCCAGGGTGTCGCGAACACTGTATAAGCGAGATAGAAAAGGAAGGACCCAATCAAGAAATACCAAAAATAGAAGGCTTCGCTTTGTCCGCGTGGGAACTGCCAAAGCCCAACAAACACAATTGAGGCCAGGATTGCACCAATGAAGATATAGGGCCGTCGGCGGCCCCAGCGCGATTTGGTGTTGTCGGATATATACCCCATCAGTGGATCAGTTATCGCGTCGAACAGACGCGGTAGAGCGCCCAATAGACCGACAAGCGCAGGGTTCATACCGAGGCCCAAATTGAGCACAATCATCATCGCACCGATGGAACCGGCGAGCAGATTATTTACAAAAGCACCCGCTCCATAGATGAGCATTTGCGACAGCGGAATCCGATCCTCTGCCTTGGTCTCAAATTGCGTCATTGCGCGATCGCTTCACTCGTCGGATTGGCAAGGCGCTCTTGGAAGACGCGGACCCAATCGACTTCCATCGTTTTCGGAAAATCAACGAGCGCAATACCACCATCATTTTTTTGTTCGGAAAGATGACCGCCAACTGCGAGGTTCAGGATGAGGTGGAAAGGCTGGTCAAACGGCTCTGATTTCGGTCCGCCGCCAAACAATGTCCGAGATGACCAGTCTTTCGAGGTGAGTGTCAAATAGTGTTGGCCATCGACATACCAGGCAATCTTATCTTGTTCCCATTCGACGGCATAGGTGTGAAAGCCGTCCTCTGATGGGGGCAGTTCGGTGTGCTCACCGATGTATTTGTTTCTTGGCCATTCATCTCCATAGTGAATGGTGCCAAGGACGCGGTTCTCGATGTCGCCGTCGCATTCGCGACATCCCGCCCCCAGATTGACAGCTTCAACAATGTCGATTTCGCCGGAAGCGGCCCACGCACCATAGAGTTCTTCGGTTGGCAGCATCCAGATCGCAGCCCACAAGCCTTGACCGGTTGGAAATTTAGCGCGGGCTTCGAACCGGCCATAAGTCCAATCGGCCAGCCCTTTTGTGTTCAACCGGGCTGACGTGAACGGTTGGGCTAAGGTCGCGTCGCGTTCTTCCTCCGGCGCGGTGGCCCGCATGTGCGCAGGCAGCGCAGGGCCTTCCGCAGGCTGGATTTGGGCGATGATTTGCAACTTGCCATCAGCTATAGCGGCATTGGTCGGCAGTGTTGTATAGCACTGGCGCTCCTCATTGCCGCCGCCCCAGCAATCGACATCGAAATTCCATTTGGTGCGATCGATGGCGGCGCTTTCGAACTCGTCAGCCCAGACCAGCGTCCAGTTTTCCGGGTTCGAGAGCGATGATTGTGGATGATCGTCAGCAAGGGCCGGTAGGCTCGCAAAGCAGATTGCAGCGGTAAAGCAAAGTAAGGACCGGGTCATACAAACACCTTCGATTGCGGCTGGCAGAAAAGCTCTGGCGGCGAGCGCGCCTTGCACCGATGCTCAAGCGCAGCCTGTTGCTAGGCTGGAAGAAGTGGCGAGGACCACAAACGATCCCCGCCACTCTGATTTAGAAGCGAACGCGCAAACGAGCGCCATATGTCCGCGGACGATTAAAGAACCGAGTATTGTCAAACTGCGTGATAATGATCGCCTGTGGCTTTTGCTCATCTGTCAAATTGGCAACATAGGCCTCGAAACGCCATTTGTCGTCGAAACCGTGCGAGTACCCGGCACCGAGATCAAACGTCCAATAGGCATCGACTTTGTCGTCGAGGCGACCATCGCTTCCATTCAGGGTTTGTGCGTCGGTGGTGTCGTAGTCGATGCCGTTGAAGATCGTCATGAACGAACTTGACCGGTAACCCGCCGATAAAATGCCATCAAACGTGCCATAGTCCATTTCGACGGCCTTAGAAATGGATCCGTTGAACTGAATCTCAGGCGTGCGCGGCAGGCGATTGCCGTCAATTGGACGGTTTACCGCGTTTCCGGGATCAACGTCAGCCTGGTAGCGAGAGTCTTGGACGTCTTGCGAGTTGACGACATTTGCGCGTGTGAGCATCAGCAACGTACCACGCAAGTTGATGTCACCTGGAAGGTCGACCCCTCCCTCGATTTGGCCACCATAAATCTCTGCGTCAGCCGCATTGAATGTGAAGCCAACGACCTGGCCACCAAGGCTAGCTAAGTCATCTTCGTCAAACTCTGTCAGATCGAAGCCCTCGAATTCAAGAGCCTGCGCGGTGGACAACAAAGTCGTCAACTGCAGGTCTTTGTAATCATAGTAAAAGGCTGAAACGTTTAGCGTGCCCGAGAAATCGTCAAACGTGAACGCGTTCTTCGAACCGATTTCATAAAGCGTCAGCTGTTCCGGATCGTAAGTTGGCGCCAGCGTGTCTGTGTTGAAAGTTGCTGGTGCGCCAAGCGCCGGGTTACCGACACCAAATGTGTCCGTGCCCTCAATGTTGTCATTAAAGCCGCCAGATTTGTTGCCGGTTGCGATAAGACCATAGAACAGACTGTCAGGGGTCAGATCATACTCAGCCCGCAACCGCCAATCGGTGAAATCATTCTCAAGTCGACCGCTTTGCAAGGCAAAGTTAGAGAAAAATGGAGTGACTGTCGCAAGGAAACGATTGTTGACCGGATCATCAAAATCAAAGGAGCAATTGTTGGTGGTATCTGTGACAAATCCGCTACCAACACATTGTGGCAGTTGATCAAGAGGCAATCCGGCGTCTTGAAGGTCCATGCCATTGATGAAGAGATCGTCCCAACCGTCCCGGTCGCCGAATGTCTTTACGCCGTCAAGGAAGAAGGCGATCGATTCAGCCCCACCAATTTCGCCATCATTATTAGCATCTGGGTTGAAGAGCGTCCTGTCCAGCGCATTAAACTCAAATCCCTCGGTGCCGTAACCGACACCTACACCGGGACAACCGAAGCCCGGCGCGGTAATTGTACAGAATGCATAACGGGCATTGACCCCGAAGCGCTCTTTCTCATCGTTTGTATGGCGAAGACCACCCGTCAGGCGGAAATCTTCCTTCACACTCCAAGTCGCGTCACCGTAGAAAGAATAGCTCTCAGTGTTCGTGGTTTGGTTGAATTCAACACCTTGGAAGAAGGGGTTCCGGTCACCCGTGGTGCCTAGAAAGGTTCTCTGATCTTCTTCGAACAAGAACGCGCCGGCCGTCCAATAGACTTTGTCGCCCTCATCAGAGAAGAAGCGCAATTCATGCACAGTCGATTCGGAGTCAGTGATGAAACGAACTCGGCTGAAATCATCAAATGTGCCCGCGCCGATATTATCGAGCGCACCCGGATAGTTCGGGCTTGCTGGCGTGATAAACTCGTAATCGTAAACGAGATCACGCATGGATCCGATGTATTCGGCGTTGAACCAGTCGCCATCATATTCGAGATGCGCTTTGATACCCCAGTGTTCGGTATCCTCGCGCGGTGTGAAACCCCGACCGAACACTTCGCGCGGATTGTCGATGCTCTCTGGATCGATCTCGTTTCCAAGTGGATTGGCAAAGTTGATACCTGTGTACCCGGTGCCAGCGTTCTCGAGATAGTCGCCTGTCAGCGTGAATCTCAGCGTGTCGGTCGGTTCGATCATGTAAGCGGCACGGATGCCGAAATCGTCAGCAGCCTCTGCAACGCCAACGCCTTCACCTTCACAGGTTGGAACATCGAGGCCTAAATCCGCGCTACATGGCGTGACGCTTTCAAGATAGCTGTCGCGCTCCAAAGCGTAGCCCGCGATCCGGAATGCGGAATTCTCGGTGACCGCGATGTTAGCATAACCTTCCAGCGAGGTTTCATTGTAGTTGCCGACGCCAACTTCAATTCCACCCTCGGTGATACCGAGACCTGGTCCCCATGGAATAATGTCGACCGAACCGGCCGTGGCGTTCCGTCCACGAAGCGTTCCCTGAGGTCCAACATTTACCTCAACGCGCTGAATGTCGAAAAAAGCCGCACCAAATCCAGATGGGCGCGGAACATAAACGCCATTCAGGTGGGTCGCCGCAGCCGGATCGCCTAACTCGGTATTGTTGGATGAACCAACGCCGCGAATGTAGACTTCGATATTGCCTTGGTTGTTCGCAACGGAAAGGCCAGGGATCTGGCTATCAATGTCCTCGATGCTTTGAATGCCAAGCTGCTTTATCTGGTCACCCGTGAGTAGGGCGGCTGTACCGGCATAATCCTGCAATGTGGTCACACGCCGGCCGACCGTGATGATTGTGTCCTGGACCTGTACTGCGTCTTCGTCGGATGCAGTCTGAACGGTCGCAGCATCTGCTGTCGACGGCTCTTCGTCCTGCGCAAAAGCGGTTGGCGCCACAAACAAAGCGCTCAAAGCGATGGCGCTGACGGATTCCCGCCATGAAAGCGTCAATTGAGTCATTTTTCCCTCCCGAGTGGCCGCATTGTCCAACCCTGCTTTGGATTGCATGCGTGCTCGGGCACGAAGATCGCTTAATTGTCCATCGGTGTCAATTGTGAATGCACGAAAGGACAATCCTTGTGTCATTCCGGCAACAACTATCCGTGTACGTTGTATTCCCCTGGAAGAGTGGCCGCGCCGGGTGGAGCAGTGGACTCTCTAACAACAAGCTCGTGAGGTAGAATCAAGCTGCGCGCGATCTCGCGCCGGTCGGCATCAGCGTTTTGAAGCAAACGAACGGCCTCAATCGCGATATCATCATAAGGTTGTTTCACAGTGGTCAGGGTTGGCCATATCAATTGGCACATTGGCGTATCGTCAAAGCCAATGACGGAAAGGTCTTGTGGTACAGTCAGCCCCAACCGGTGCGCTGCCATAATTACGGCAACCGCCATTTGGTCATTCGCTGCAAAGATCGCGGTTGGTGGTTCTTTTTGGACCAGCATTTTCCTCGCTTGATCAAGCGCAAGTTTGAACTGGAATCGTCCCGGCAAAATGAGCTGTGCCTCATTCGCATCCAATCCGGCCGCCGCGATGGCATCCAAAAAGCCAAGCCGCCTCAGCGTGGTAACTATATGGTCTTCGTGCCCAGCGATGTGTCCAATTCGCCGGTGACCCAGTTTGATCAAATAATCTGTGGCCTCTCGTGCCGCCTGACGATCATCCATCTGCACAGAGCTTGCGCCCGTCACTGGCCGGGATGGTGATACCAAGACGAATTTTACGTCTCGTGACCGCAACAAATCATGTAGTTCCGATGCGTCACACATTGGCGGAACAAGAACCATATTGCGAACCTGTGTCCGGTCGAGAAATCGTTCAACTTGCGGGACCCATTGACCGCTTCGCTCATCGAAGAGCTCGACCGCGAGGTAGCGACCAACCTCAGCGCAAGCTTTTAGCATCGAGTGATTCAGCTCTGATTGGTAACCGCTTCTCGGATCGCCATAAAGCATGCCGATACTCTGTGTGTCGCCGAGGCGCATCTGCCGCGCAATTATGGACGGTGCGTAGTTGAGATCGGCGATTGCTGTTTCAACTTTATCCCGGGTTTTTTTGGAAACATGCGTGTACCCGTTCATCACACGAGATACCGTCTTAACGGAAACACCCGCCCGTTCAGCCACTTCGACAATGGTTGTCATCGCACCGCTCCGTTATCGCAATTGGTTATTATCCACGAGCGACAAAATTGTCCAGTGTGGACAATTTTTGTCTTCGAGTGATTTCAGCGATGTCTGGAGGCAGCCTCCACATTGCAGGTCCAACAAATGCACAGGCGCTCTAGTCGACCAGACTTCAGCTAGAGGAGACCCGTTCGCACGAGGCTGCCAAACCGCCACGAACACCGAACACGTTCGATTGGCCTTTGGATTGCTATCGGGCTTTTTCGCCCAGACAGACCACAGAAAGTCCCGCGAACTTATTCCAGGGAAACATCACGGCAAGTTCCGCCAGGTGAAAGTAGACCAATAGCTCGTTGAGCGGTTTCGGCGCGAGAGACAAATCGCTCTTTGGCTCGACCGCACCCTGATCCAACCGCATCCGGTCGAAAGAGCGCTTCAGGTAAGCAATCGGGAACAGGGACCCGTAAAAATAGCTGCTGAATCGAACTTTCAGTCCAGCCCGTCCGAGCAAATCGTCCACTTCTGTGCGCCGGTACCGGCGATAATGTTCGAGAAAGACATCGTGACCGGACCACAGGCTCTGAAAAGCGGGAACAGTAACGAACACTTTGCCGCCTGGTTTCAATTGATCGACATAAGTCGCAAGCAAGGCATCATCATCCTCAACATGTTCGAGAACATCCATCATCAAAACGAGGTCGGCTTTTGCTGAGGGTGGCGATCGTAAGAAGTTGAGACCACGCCCCTCATGGTACGTTTTTCTGTCCTCGGGATAGGCGGGATCAATGCAAAAGGCCTCTTCAGCGCGACCGTCCGCGAGCAACGCTTTCGAAAACACCCCTGAACCCGCACCGACATCGAAAACAGTCGGATAGGTCGACTTGCCAAGCACTCTTAGCATGGCAGCTGTTTTTGCGCGATAGTACCAATGGTCCGCGACCGCGTCGCCCAATATGTCTTCTTCTTTTACGTCCATCTTCCAATCCAAGTAGACCAATTCGGCGATCCGTTGATCGAACCTAACCTGGCTTTGCCAACAAGCCATTTACACGCCTGGCGACCTGCCTCGGAACGCCCAAAATTTGCCCAGCAAAAATGTCGCCGTCGCCGAGAAGACGATCATCCCACCGATTACGATACGGTGCGGCGCGCCGAGTATCTCTGCGAACACGATGACACCTGCTTCGATGATCAATCCGCCGAGGCACGTCACCATAAAAAAACGCCGGGTCGCTGCTTGGGTTACCCAGTGGTCACGTCCATAATCGTCCGCCTTGAAGGTGAATAGCGCATGTCCGATTAAGCTAATCGGGAAGGCCGCAGCAAAGGCACCAAGATTGGCAAGCCAGGCAGTTATGCCCAAACGCTCGATCAACGAAATTGCGATCAAGAAGTGGAGCGCCGATGCGGCCAGCCCAACAATTGCAAACAGGACCGCTTCTTTCGCGGTCTTAGACGAGGTCACGGTCTGGGAAACCCATCTGCTTGCCCGACGGCTCCGGCGGTGATCGGGATCGACCTAGTTTCGAACCCTTCCATCTCATTGATCAGATAGATTGGTCGTTGTTTCACTTCGACAAATATTCGCGCCATATATTCGCCGATGGCGCCTAACGTGATCAAGATGATACCGTTGAACAGCAAGATGACACTAAGCGTCGATGCGTAGCCCGGGACTTCGACGCCAAAAATGAGCGTTCTGGAAACGAGGAATGCGAGATATAGCAGCGAGACCAATGATACGACGCACCCGAAATACGACCAAACCTTGAGCGGCAGCGAGCTAAATGAGACGATGCCGTCGAGCGCAAAATTCCACAGCTTGGGCAAGCTGAAACTGGATGACCCCGCAGACCGAGCCGGACGCGTGTAATCGATCGTCACTTGACGGTAGCCTACCCAAGCAAACAAACCCTTCATGAATCGAGAGCGCTCGGGTAGCTGCTTCAGCGCTTCGACAACGACACGGTCCATCAATCGGTAGTCCCCAACATCCGTTGGGATCGCGGGCGTCGCCAATTTCGAAAAGACCCGATAAAACGCTTTCGCTGTCAGGCGTTTGAGCACTCCATCTGTTGATCTGTCGGCACGTCGAGCCAGCACCACTTGAGCGCCGTCTCTCCAGGCGACGACCATATTTTCAATAAGTTCAGGTGGATCTTGCAGATCCGCGTCCATAGGGATCACAGCCTTTCCAACAGCGAGATCCAAACCAGCGGTGATTGCCGCTTCTTTGCCGAAATTTCGGGACAGATTCACCAGTTTGATGTTTGCGTTACGCATCCGTGCGGATCGGATGACGCTGAGGGTCTTATCCATGCTGCCATCATTGATGCAGATAATTTCATACGTCGCGACCACGCGCTCAATGATTGGCACGACCGTTTCGAAATACAGCGCCGCTGTCTCAGCTTCGTTGTACATTGGGACAATGATGGAGAGCTCAACATCACTACTCCGCATTACCATATTCATGGTGACCTCCGCACCTGTTCCGCTTGTCGCTATTGAACAATCGCGTTGCGCATCCCCAAGAGTATCTCGGCAAGTCTTGAAATCAGGTTAGCAAATTAGCTCACACCTTCTGGGCGTTGGACGCTGAAGAGTTTGAGGCCACTATAGTCAGGTATCGGAACAGTGTTTGCGGAGCCAGTCTTGCGCATCGTCAAACACGTTTTGGAAACTTCGCCACCTAATAATCTAAAGAGCAAAAATTGCATTTCGATTTCCACGCTTGTTGAAACTTTTTGTCCTATAATTGTATTTTGGAGAAATGAATTTCCAATACATTTGGATTTCGAAGCAATTTTAGATCTTGAAATACCTTGCCAAAGGGAAGACGATTGAGATGCCTATCTCGTCAGCTCAAGACTTCGTCAGGATGTCCCATGCCGATCAAATCACCGTTTCAGTTACACGTCCCAGAGCCCGAATGTCGGCCAGGTGACACACCCGATTTTACAGGGTTCGACATACCCAATGCTGGTCAACTCGAACGCCCCGCGCCGGATTCAGATCCAGAACAGATCCGGCATCTGGCTTATGAGATCATCCGCGTCTTGGACGATGGTGGCGCTGCGATCGGCGACTGGGCCGAGGACGCTAGCGATGATCTGCTACTAAAGGGGCTTCGAGACATGATGACGGTGCGCGCATTCGATGCACGGATGCTTGTGTCGCAGCGCCAGGGCAAAACGAGCTTCTATGTCCAGGCGCTGGGCGAAGAGGCCATCGCATGCGCGTTTCAGTCCGCGTTGAGCCCTGGTGACATGAATTTTCCAACTTATCGACAGCAGGGCCTGCTGATCAGCCAAGATTACCCGCTGGTAACAATGATGAACCAGATCTACTCCAACGCCGCAGATCCTTTGCATGGGCGCCAGCTGCCCATCATGTATTCGTCAAAAGCGCATGGCTTTTTTTCGATCTCGGGCAACCTTGGAACCCAGTTCGTTCAGGCTGTTGGATGGGCGATGGCGTCCGCTATCGCGGGGGACACCAAGATCGCCGCGGGTTGGATTGGCGACGGCTCAACGGCAGAGTCCGACTTCCATTCCGCGATGGTCTTCGCGTCAACGTTCCGTCCACCTGTCATCCTGAACATTGTCAACAATCAGTGGGCGATTTCAACGTTTCAAGGGATTGCTCGGGGCCGTGCCGCAACTTTTGCAGCCAGGGGTCACGGATTTGGTATTCCGGCACTAAGAGTGGATGGGAATGACTACCTCGCAGTGCGCGCTGTCGCCAAATGGGCCATCGAGCGCGCGCATCTCGGGCTCGGTCCAACACTGATTGAATACGTCACCTATCGTGCGGGGCCTCACTCGACGTCGGACGACCCCTCTGGTTACCGACCGAAGGAAGAAGCGACGTCTTGGCCTCTTGGGGACCCGATCGAACGGCTCAAAACCCATCTTGTTCGGAAGGGCATTTGGTCGGACGCGCGGCATACGCAAATGCAGGCTGAGATCGAAAGCCTCGTCATCGCTGCGCAAAAACAAGCGGAAGCCAATGGCACCCTTTCTGACGGACCCCACCCGAGTGCCAAAGACATGTTTGATGATGTCTTTGCTGACTTACCGCCGCACCTCGTTCGCCAACGCCAGGAGGCGGGAATCTGATGGTACGCAAAACCATGATCGAAGCGATTCGTGACGCCCAGGACATCGCCATGGCGCGTGATGAGCGGGTCGTCGTTTTCGGTGAAGATGTCGGCTATTTTGGCGGCGTGTTTCGCTGCACAAAGGGTTTACAAGAAAAATACGGCAAACACCGCTGCTTCGATACCCCGATCAATGAAAGTGGCATCGTTGGTACTGCCATCGGAATGGCTGCCTACGGCTTGAGGCCTTGCGTGGAAATCCAATTTGCCGACTATGTTTATCCGGCTTATGATCAACTTGTCTCGGAAGCGGCGCGCATTCGACATCGCTCTGATGCAGATTTCACGGTACCGCTGACGGTCCGCATGCCAACCGGTGGCGGCATCTTTGGCGGCCAGACGCATTCACAAAGCCCAGAAGCCGTATTCGCACATGTTTCCGGACTTAAAACGGCCATTCCGTCCAACCCGTACGACGCCAAAGGCATGTTGATCGCGGCCATCGAAGATGAGGATCCGGTGATCTTTCTAGAACCGAAGCGCCTCTATAATGGCCCGTTTGATGGCCATCATGATCGCCCTGTAACGCCGTGGTCAAAACACGAATTGGGCGATGTGCCGGATGGTCATTACACCGTAGAGCTCGGCAAGGCTGCGATACGCCGACAAGGCAACGATGTTACTGTGCTCGCCTACGGCACGATGGTGCATGTCGCGCTCGCAGCCGCAAACGAAACGGGCATCGATGCCGAGATCATCGACCTCCGGACGATTGTGCCACTCGACTTGGAGACAATTGCGGCGTCTGTAAAAAAGACGGGCCGCTGTGTCGTCGTGCATGAAGCAACCCGCACCTGTGGTTTTGGCGCCGAACTGGTGACGCTGATCGCGAACCACTGTTTTTACCATCTCGAAGCCCCACCCATAAGGGTAACGGGATATGACACACCATACCCGCACGCACAGGAATGGGACTATTTTCCCGGCCCAAAGCGGGTCGGTGACGCGCTCAAGAAAACCATGGAGCCAGCCTGATGGGAGTGCATGTTATCAAGATGCCTGACATTGGCGAGGGCGTCGCTGAAGCCGAGCTTGTCGAATGGCAAGTCGAGCTTGGTGCACAGGTCCGCGAAGACGATGTCTTGGCCGCCGTAATGACGGACAAGGCGACAGTCGAAATCCCAGCACCCCGCGATGGCAGAGTCATTTGGCTCGGTGCGGATATCGGAGAGCAGATCGCGGTCGGCGCTCCTTTGCTGCGGATGGAGATCGAGGGCGACGGCAATGTTGCTGTCACGGAAGACGTCTCCGAGCCGCCCACGACTGCGACGGAACCGCAAGCCCACCGTCGTGACGCAACCCAAGTCCGCGTAACTCAGCAGGCTTCAGAGTCTGAACCATCACAGGTGACGCCGGGCACCAAACCGTTGGCTGCGCCTTCCGTGCGCCGTCGCGCCAGAGAATCGGGTGTCGACCTCCGCCGGGTCCGCGGATCAGGGCCCGCAAACCGTATCTCGCATAGCGACCTTGATTCCTTCCTACGGGGCACATCGGTTCGGAACCGCGCCTCCGGCAAACAGCAGCTCGACGACACCGTGAAATCCGTCAAAATCGTCGGCTTGCGCCGGAAAATCGCCGAGCAAATGGCGCGCTCCAAATCCCGGATTCCGCACATCACCTATGTCGAAGAAATCGACATGACGGCGCTCGAAGACCTGCGTACGCGATTGAACGGTGACCGCAAAGACGATCAGACCAAGCTGACTTTGCTGCCGTTTCTGATGTTAGCAATGGTCCGCGCGATTGCGGACCATCCGCAAATGAATGCCCGCTTTGATGATGATTCAGGCGTCCTCCATCAGTTTGCCGGGATGCATATGGGGGTCGCGGCTCAAACGGAAACAGGTCTGGTCGTCCCAGTCGTGCGCCATGTTGAGGCGAAGGGCATATGGGAATGCGCCAGCGAGCTCGGCCGATTGGCCGAATCCGCGCGTTCCGGAACCGCAACGCGAGAAGAACTATCCGGTTCGACCATCACAATTACCTCCCTGGGCAAATTGGGAGGTGTTGTGACCACGCCCGTGATCAACCACCCAGAAGTCGCAATTATCGGCGTGAACAAAATGCGCACTTTACCCGTTTGGCAAGGTGGCGAGTTTGTCCCACGGCAGATGATGAATTTGTCGTCCAGCTTCGATCACCGCGTCATCGATGGCTGGGACGCGGCGAATTTTATTCAGCGGGTCAAGGCTTTGCTGGAGAGCCCTGCAACGATCTTCATCGAGGACTAAATGGCCAAACTGAAGTGTAGCTTTCTTGTCATCGGCGCCGGACCGGGTGGCTATGTCGCCGCCATTCGCGCCGGACAGTTAGGTGTGGACACAATTATTGTCGAGGCAGGAACACTCGGTGGGACATGCCTGAACGTTGGCTGCATTCCCTCCAAAGCCATAATCCATGCTGCGGACGAATTCGAAAAGGCGCAGAATTTTTCCAAACAAAACGCGCTTGGCATCAAATCAGCAAAACCAAGCATTGATTTGCGTAGGACGATTGGTTGGAAGGATGGCATTGTTGAACAGCTCACGAACGGCGTCGGTACCCTCCTCAAGAAGGCAAAAGTCAAAACTGTACAGGGACACGCACGCTTCCTCGACGGGAAAACCGTGCAGGTCACATCAACAGCGGGAGAGCATACCGAAATCTCTGCGGAACACATATGCATCGCCACTGGGTCGGCCCCAGTAGACCTTCCCAATCTTCCCTTTGGTGGGAGCATTCTTACGTCGACGGAAGCACTCTCTTTGGACGCTGTTCCGGAAACACTGGCCGTTATAGGTGCGGGCTATATCGGACTAGAACTTGGTATGGCCTTCGCTAAGCTGGGCGCAAAGGTAACGCTGGTCGAACAGGCTGATCGCATCCTGCCGCTTTACGACCAGGCATTAAGCAAGCCGGTCGAAGCGCGTCTTAAGGAACTTAAAATCAGCGTCGAGCTTCGGGCCAAGGCAACTGGCCACAATGATGGTCAAATCGAATTCAATCGCGAAGACGGCACGTCAGCTAGAGCGACCGCTCACCAAGTCCTTGTGACCGTCGGGCGCCGCCCTGTGACGGAAGGATGGGGACGCGAAAACCTTGTCATTGAGATGGATGGGCCTTTCATTCGCGTCGACGATCAATGCCGAACCGCCATGTCGGGCATTTACGCGATCGGCGACGTGACCGGGGAGCCGATGCTTGCTCACCGCGCGATGGCCCAGGGCGAAATGGTCGCAGACATTGTCAGCGGGCAGAAACGATTTTGGGACAAGCAAGTTGTTCCAGCGATCTGCTTTACCGATCCGGAAATCGTCAGTGCGGGGCTGTCGCCAGAAGAGGCCAAAGTGAACGACATTGATATTGTTACAGCGCGGTTTCCTTTGTCAGCAAATGGACGCTCACTGGCAATCGAGCGAAGTGATGGCTTTGTTCGGATCGTTGCGCGACGCGACAATCATCTTGTCCTGGGGATCCAAGCGGTCGGAAAGGGCTGCGCAGAACTTGCAGCCGGTTTTGGGTTGGCCATCGAAATGGGCACCAGGCTTGAAGATATCGCAGATACGATCCACGCGCACCCCACGCAAGGCGAAGCGCTTCAGGAAGCCGCTATGCTCGCCCTGGGGCGCGCACTTCATATCTAGTGGATGGGGCGAACGTCGAATCCGATCAAGTCATGTCTAGGCAGCCAAGATTGCCTCCCTTACAGTTCGCCTAGAAAACAAGAGTGAGGAAACGCCGTGCATACCGACACCCAAGACTTGTTCGATCTGGCCATGTCAGAACAAGCGCGCCCGCTAATGGACGCGGTGCAAGATCATATTGACAAAAATGTCGCCCCGATCACCGAGGAGTTCTTTGCCCTTGATGACGATAAAGAAGATCGCTGGACCTGGCATCCTCGCCAGCTCGAGCTCCTGGAAGGCGCCAAGAACAAGGCGAAAGAATCTGGCCTTTGGAACTTTTTCCTCCCGGAATCCGATTATGGCACCGGTCTGACGAACCTGGACTATGCCTACATCGCAGCAGAACTCGGAAAGCATCCATTGGCATCAGAGTCGTTGAATTGTAGCGCACCCGACACCGGCAACATGGAAGTGCTTGAACGCGTTGGTACGGCTCAGCAGAAAGAGCAATGGTTGAAGCCGCTGCTGAATGGCGAGATCCGGTCAGCCTATGCGATGACGGAACCAGGCATTCCCTCGTCAGACGCCAAGAACGTGTCGACCAGCGCCGTTCTGGATAATGGCGAATGGGTTATCAATGGCGAGAAATTCTACATTTCTGGCGCCGGCGATCCCCGCTGTAAAATCATGATCGTGATGGTCAAAACAAGTCCAGATGCGGCGCCGCACAAGCAACAAAGCCAGATTCTGGTACCGATTGATACACCCGGCGTAAAGATACTCGAAGGCATGGAAGTGTTTGGCGAAGATCACGCGCCCCGCGGACACATGCACATTGTTTTCGACAATGTTCGGGTGCCAGAGGAGAATATGTTGCTCGGTGAGGGGCGAGGGTTTGAAATCTCACAATTGCGGCTCGGACCCGGCCGCATCCATCACTGCATGCGGTCTATCGGGAAAGCGGAACGCGCCTTGGAAATGATGGTCAAGCGCGGCGCTTCGCGTGAAGCCTTTGGTCGCCCGCTGATCAAGCTCGGCGGCAATTTGGAGAAGGTGTCACGAGCGCGCATCGAGATTAACGCTATGCGGCTCGCTGTATTGCAGGCTGCGAAAGCTATGGACGTTCTCGGTAACAAAGAGGCGCGCGTTTATGTCAGTGCGGTCAAGGCGATGGTTCCGGAGAAGGTCTGTCAAATTATAGACGATGCGATCCAAATTCATGGTGCGGCAGGCGTGTCGCAGTGGACCCCATTGGCTTCCCTCTACGCAGACATGCGTCATTTGCGGTTCGCCGATGGTCCAGACGAAGTACATCACATGGTGGTCGGCCGCGCTGAAGTGCAACGCCACGGCCTCTGGTAGCGCGACCCAAAATCGGCAAATGGTCGGTCGAAGTTTATTGTCATTCACACTGCCATATGATTTCTAACACGCTGAAAGGGCGCGCATCAAGTCGCGCCCAAACAGGAGGGCTTGAGCATGACATATGAAAATCCGATTGAGTTGATGGGCGCACCAGGGTCTCCCTATACGCGGAAAATGCTCGCGACACTCAGATACCGGCGAATTCCGCATCGCATGCTGTGGGGCGGCCATACCAATCCACCTGAAGGCTATCCGGTGCCAAAGGTAAAACTACTGCCAACATTCTATTTCGAAACAGCCTCGGGCGAAAAGGAAGCGGTGGTCGATTCCACACCGATCACACGCAGACTTGAAGCTGATTACAGCGGCCGATCGGTGATACCGGCAGATCCAGAGCTGGCATTCTACAATGAGCTCCTCGAAGACTATGCCGATGAATGGCTGACCAAGGCAATGTTCCACTATCGCTGGTATCATGAGGCGGATCGTGTGAATGCCGGTCCAATTCTCATATATTGGTCAAACAATACGGCGCCAGCTGATGAAGCGAAGGCGATGTCTGACTATATCACCAAACGCCAATTTGATCGGCTCTATGTGGTGGGCTCGAACGATGTCACAGCGGAAACCATCGAACAAAGCTATTCCCGATTTATCGACATCCTGGATGGGCTGATCCAGCACCGCGGATATGTTCTTGGCGGTCGACCGTCGTCGGCTGATTTTGCGATTTACGGGCAGCTCACTCAACTCGGCATCATCGAGCCAACTTCCGCAAAACTGATGGCGGAACGCTCACAACGCGTGCGAGCCTGGCTCGACCGCGTCGACGATCTTTCCGGACTGGACGTCACCGAAGATGACTGGTTCTCGCCGGAAGAGGCCCGCGTCGCGCTCGCGCCTCTATTGGCGGAAATCGGTCGCGTCTACACACCCTTCCTTTTGGCAAATGCCGCTGCCACCGCTGGTGGTGAAGAGAGTTGGGAAGCTATTGTCGATGGGCGCGCCTGGACGCAACCCACCTTTCCATATCAAGCAAAATGCTTGCTCGCTCTTCGGCAGGCGCATGATGCCTTACCAGCGAATTTGAAACCGCCGGTCAATACCGCCCTTAAAGCCGCTGGCATCGCGCCACTATTTGAAGCCTAGGCGGCTCATTAACTGCCTGGCACGTCGCGGACAATCCGGAACCCTATATGGTTTGAAGAGAAATCTGTCTCCTGAGGTTGTCGAGCGGCTGGCCTGTATCGCCGGCAAAAATTATCGGCGCACAGGAATGAGCCGCCTTTGATCGTATGACTGCCGGGCGCATAGGGCGTATCCGTCCACTCCCAGCTATTGCCTATCATGTCGTAGAGGCCGATCTCGGAAGGCGCATAACAACCCGATGGCGCTGTGCCCTGAAATCCGTCATCCCCGGAATCAGCGATTGGAAAGATGCCTTGCCACGTATTGGCTCGGATCTGCTGCTCTGGTCCGTAAGCGCCCGAATCGGGTCGCGACGGTTCCGGCAAACCCAGACTCGCCGCATACTCCCACTCAATCTCGGACGGCAATCGACCGCCTGCCCACTGCGCATACGCTTTTGCATCAGAATGGGAAACATGAACAACCGGGTGATTGTCCAATCCGTCGAGATCACTGTCTGACCCGGCAGGCGTGCGCCAGCTCGCGCCTTGAACGAGTTGCCAAGGATCGGATCCAGGTGCGCTTTTCTCAGGATGATAAAACACAGCAGATCCAGCACCGGGACGCGCTTCAGCAACGCCACGCTCGGCGTCTGTCACATATCCGGTATCGCTTACAAATTCGGAAAACTGGCGATTGGTCACTTCATGTGTTTGGATCTGAAAGCTGTCTACTTGAAGCGACAGCATCGGTCGTTCTTCTGGGTATATCGGTTGATTTCCTTTGATAAATTGGCCCGAGGGAAGGGTGACAAACTGCCCCTGTCTTTCGGGGGTGAGACCGCAATCCGCCATCGACGCAGTGGGTCCTGTATTCGCCTCGCCGCAGGCGGTTACAAGCAGCAATACCGCGCCGAAATATCTCCCACTCAATCGTCTACCCGATCAACAATGATCCGCAGAAGCTCCAACACAATCGATCGAGCCTCTTTGACAGAGAATTGGCTTTCCTGCCGGAGACGCCGATACGACTCAAAACTAAGTGTCACATCCATGGCAGCAACGGTACGCACGCCAAGCTTAGGCTTCCTCGGTAGGACTCGCTCAAGCCCATCCCGCTCCATTTGAAAAAAGCGCTGATAATCACTCATCAGGACGTCTGATTTAAAGCGCCGCGACTCAGTACAAATCCGAAGATACATAATCTCCTCGAACATTTTGATCCGGCGCTCAGCATGTTCGAGCAGACGGCCTCTCCAGTCGATGGCGTCGTATGGCTTGTTGAACTCGGGAGAGATGCGATCTCTACATTGCTTGGCCATTTCCCTGTAGAGATCATCAATCTCTTCAAAGTGGCGGAAAACGGTCCTTAGGCTGACATTTGCAGTTTCGGCAACGCGCGCCGCGCTCGGCTTCATTTCACCCGACTGCACCAATGTGAACAACGCATCGATGATTTGCTGCCGACTGCGCTCGGATCGCGCGCGGCGACCGTCTGCTGGCGCAACAATCTCATCCGGAGTCAGTTGGCTTTGTCTCACTTTAAATTGGCTTTCTGTTTCGGTTCACTTGTGCTCAAAAAGCTCGTGAATGTTGGATTGTGCGTTCACCTGCAGGAAGTGAAATCATCATCCCATCCTCGCCGACAGTCATCTTGCCGTCAAATTCGTCCGCGGAATCGCCCAACCAAATTGCATTCAGTGCTCGCATCGGGAGCGGTGGAACGATGTGATAGTAAATCAATTCCTGCGCGCCAGCATTTGCTGCAGCTCTTGCGGCATCTTCCGGCGTCGCGTGATAATCTAGAATATCGAACATGACCTTGGACACGGTTTCGCGCCCCGCACTTTTGAGACCCGACCCAAGCTGCTGGACCATTTCTGGATCAAGGGCCTCATGAAGCATAACATCTACACCCTGTGATGCGGCGACGAATCCAGGATGATAAATGGTATCGCCGCTCAAGGAGATTGACCGATCCTTGTAATCGATACGATAGCCGAATGCTGGTTCGACGGGCGCATGTTCGACCCGAATCGCGGTGATTTTCACATCTGCGGACTCATACACGACTTCAGCAACGGAAGGGCCCAGCGGCAGGAAGATCTCTTTTGGAGCACCACCAAATCCGTCTGGATTGGCAACCACAGTTCCGTGGTGAGCAATCCGATACCCTTTGTCGATTTCATAGGCTGAGGTAAAGGCTGTAACCACTTTTTCAGTGCCGATTGGCCCAGAAATTGGCAGGGGTTCCGCACGCGTACCGGCAATCCAGGCTTGCAGCATCAGTTCGCCCAAGCCATCGATATGATCTGAATGCAAGTGGGTAAGGTATGCGCCCTCCAACTTCGCGACCGGAAACTGCATCGCCATCAGCTTTCGGATACCGCCGGCTCCCGCATCGAATATAAAGGCTTGATCACCCGCGAGCACGCCAACGCAAGGGCCGGCTCGGCTTGGGCTCGCCATCGGAGAGCCGCTGCCGCACACATAAACATGAAGGCCATCCTCTAATTCTGACAATGGGTCGATGGCTGTCTGCCGATCAACGGCCGCCAAATAGGCTCGCTCAACAAGTTGAACCCGAAACATGTTGAAGGCGACAAAAGCGACTGCAATCAATACCGCTACGCCAATCAAAACCCGAACTGTCCAGCTCATATTCCGTCTCCGATACTGGTTGCTGCTATTCCAAACACGCCGTCACCCAGGCCAGCCGGAAGCACGGTCTCAATGTTGAGTTGACCTGCTAGACCCGCCGCCCGGTGAACTGAGATTTCTTGCCACTCAGGCGAGGTCGACATTCTCAACAAGTCTGAGCGCTTGGGGTACATTGCGATCGCAACCTCATCCCAAAGCTCTTCGACTTGCCCCAAAGCCAAAAAGGTGACGTCCGCAGCGAATACGGCCCGGCCGTTGAATTTCGGTAAAAGCTCAGCGACTGCCCGTCCATAGATCATGTAAGCATCCCGGCCGGACAGCGTGCTTTCCCGGCCATCCGCGTACTCAGCTTTGTCTTTAAACTTGAGTAGGTTCACCATGAAGATGGGTCCCTCAGGACCTTCAGCCATCATCTCTTCGATCTGCTTTGGGTCTGATGGCATGACCTCATTTATGACTTGCACTTGGCGCTCCTCTTCAGGCCTTTGGGCTTTTTGGCATGTGGTATGACAATTTTCAAGAACGGGGCGCGAATAGCGCCGGCAAGTTAGATGCCGATCAATGCGAGGATCGCCGAAATACCAATCAACACTGTGAAGATCAGCGTGAAAGCAACAGCGACGACCCGTTTGGTTTTCTGCTGACGGGGCGTGTCTGGCGACACGTCGTCTTCGTCCTGGCTCGCAAGTGTCCACCGGTTTGTGAAAAATCCGAACGCGGCCAGCAGGCTTGTCGCGGCAGAGACATAACTCCCTGCGAGCACCCCGAACGCGCTAGCGGCCAATAGAATGAACCCGATCTGCGGAGAGCCCGCTTTGAGCATCGCTTTGATATCAGATTCCGCGCGATGATCGTCGTGTCGATCATGAGCAACGTTCGGCGATACAATGGCCATCATCCAGGCCGCACCCAAAGCCAAGCCCAACATCAGCACAAAAGTGGATTGGGCAAATAGGCGGGCCGTTTCTAACATGTGTTTGGCTGTTGCTTCTGTTGGCGTCTCACTGCTTTTGACACCTGAGAAACAAGATCATTGAGTTTCCAGTAAAGACCTTGCCTACGACGGCGGATGAACCGCCGGCTGAAACGCGAGCAAACTGTCAAAACGTCTAACCCTCCTGACCAAACAACCCTTCTTGAGCACTCTGGGCTTGCGGCTCTGGTAGCCCCAGGCGGGAATATGCCAGTGGCGCTGCGACCCGACCGCGAGGCGTCCGCGCGACGTATCCCTTTTGCATCAAGTATGGCTCAATCACGTCTTCGACCGCATCCCGCGCTTCTGACAAGGCCGCGGCCAATGTATCTGCACCGACTGGTCCGCCCGCATAGGTCCGCACCAATGCTTCCAAGTAACGGCGGTCGAGTGCGTCCAGACCATCCTTGTCGATCTCCAACCGCGCCAATGCCGACTGCGCAGAGCCGCGATCAATGCTACTGCCATCTGCTTCGGCGAAATCCCGAACCCGCCGCAACAGGCGTAGCGCAATGCGGGGCGTGCCCCTCGCGCGGCTCGCGATTTCGACCGCGCCATCTTGGGTCATTGGAACACCGAGCTTTCTCCCGGCCGCCAGCACAATCGTCGAAAGTGTCTCTGGCGTATAAAAATCTAAACGTAGCGGAATACCAAATCGATCGCGGAGCGGGGTTGCCAATAGTCCGGCGCGCGTGGTCGCACCAACCAATGTAAAGGGGGCAAGATCAAGCCGGACAGATCGCGCAGCAGGGCCCTCACCGATTACGATATCAACTGCGTAATCCTCCATAGCCGGGTAGAGCACCTCCTCAACGACCGGCGACAATCGATGGATCTCGTCGATAAAAAGCACATCGTTTGGCTCTAGATTGGTCAGTATCGCGACCAGGTCTCCGGATTTTGCAATGACGGGCCCTGAGGTCGCTCTGAAACCCACACCGAGCTCTCGCGCCAAGATTTGAGCGAGGGTTGTTTTACCCAATCCAGGGGGGCCAAAAAGCAAGGCATGGTCGAGGGCTTCACCCCGACGACGGGCGGCCTCAACATAGACCTTTAGGTTCGCCTTGATCGCATCCTGGCCGACATAATCATCGAATGTCTGAGGCCGCAAAGCTCGGTCGAGCGCCTCGCCAACCTGGGCATCTGGATCCGTCAAAGTTCCATCTCGGCTCATGTCGGTGCCAACTCTTTCAGCGCAGCTCGAATAAGCGTTGCCGTTTCAGAGTCGGGCACGTTTTTGGCAACTGCCGCGACTGCCCGCGCCGCTTCACTTTGACTGTAACCAAGATTGGTGAGCGCGGACACTGCCTCTGAGCGAGTACCGGACGCCAACACTGCGCTCGCGTCTGCTCGCGCTTGCACACTCCCACTTGCTGCCGCATCAAAGCGCTCAAAGCGACCGCGAGGAGGGGGTTTGCCAGACAGCTCGCCAACGATCCGCTCAGCAAGCTTCTTACCGACGCCTTTCGCGCGCGTGACCATGGCCACATCAGACAGGGCAAGAGCATCCATCAACTCGGCTGGCGAAAGGACATCCACCAATGCCATCGCCGATTTGCCGGCGACGCCGGGAACATCTTGAAGCCTTACAAACCAAGCCCGTTCTTCATCGCTTGCAAATGCGAATAGAGAAATCGAATTCTCTGTGACACGAGTTTCAATGAACACTTCGGCCTGTGCGCCCAGAGTCAGTTTTGAAAGCAGCCTGGACCCAGCTTGGGCAACGTAGGCGACCCCATTCACATCGATCAGGACACTATCCTCACCAATCGCCGCTACCTCACCCCGAAGACGCCCAATTATCATGACGCGCTCCGTGCACGGGCAATCGGTCCATTGTGATGCGCCGTACAAATCGCGCAGGCGAGCGCGTCGGCAGCATCCGCGCCCATCTTACCCGCTCTTGGCAAAAGCCGCTTCACCATAAAACCAACTTGATCCTTGTCTGCGCGACCGGACCCGACAACCGCCAATTTGATCGCTCGTGGCGCGAACTCGCTTACCGGCAGGCCCGCAAGGGAAGCCGCCGCAAGGGCCACTCCGCGGGCTTGACCCAGTTTTAACGCGCCGCGGGGATTGGCGTTTACCAAGGTTTCTTCAATGCCCGCAATATCCGGCTGGTGCTGATTGATGAGATCACCAATCGCTGAAAAGATACCGCCAAGACGTTCGGCCAGCGACAGATTTGGATCGATCGCTATGACGCCATGCGCCACATGGCTCAATCTCGATCCGTCCTGCACGATCACGCCCCAGCCTGTTAAGCGCAGGCCCGGGTCTATTCCTAGGATCCGAATCGATTCTGACATGCCGCCAGCATAGCCACTATGGTTAAAACTACGCTAGCACTTTCACCGAGTTGGTCCGCTTGGCAGCGGGTCGAGGCCACCGTCCTAAAAGGAGTATGCGGGCAGGACTCCACGCTTGGATCATCGTGTAGGCCAAAATGGACAAGGAAAGCGCGAGCGCAAATCTTGGCCATTCAGCCTCGAGTCCGCCAGCGCGCAACAACACCAGTTGAATCGGCTGATGCACGAACATAATGAGCAGGGAGGCTTTGCCCAGCACACAAAGTCCAAAGGAAAGTCGCCCTTCTGGATTGAGGAGCAGAAAAATTCGTCGTCCGGCAATCACAAGGCTAGTTGCGGCAGCGACTGTGATAACCGGCCAACCATAATGCGCGTATTTCATGTTCAAACTCGGCACCCATCCGATCAGCAGCAATGCTAGATAACCAAATCCGAACACGGTAACTGCCCAATGAAATTTCCGATCATTCTCGGTCGAGAGAGTCCGCCGTCGGTACCAATATCCGAAGAATAAGATCGGAAAGCTCATCGCGACAATCTCGATTGCCAATGGCAGCGGTCCAAATCGCGAAATCTGGTCGACGGTCGCCATCGCCATACTGACCAGGGCTATCAACGTCAGCTGAGCGAGAGACAAATACCTTTCGACGATGGCAAAAAGAACAGAGGTAAAAAAGAAGCACGGAACGAACCAAAACGCCGTATACGCGCCGTCAAGATTCTGCCCGCCGCGGAGGAGCCACGTTAGCCGCCAGTATAGGCTTTCCCAACCACCATTGCTGAAAGTTGCGATATTCGCAGGTAGCGAAATCGCGAACAGGAACAGAAAATATGGAATGACGAGTTTCGCGACCAGTTTGACCAAGTGCTCGCTTAAGTTCGCTGGTCGGGCGTAAACGTACCCGGAAAGGAAAAAGAACACAGGCATCAAGAAGATCAAAGCGGACAGAAGCGTGTGGTTCGTAAAAACATGGGCACCAACCACCCCAACAATGGCAACACCCCGCATCGCATAAAGGGCACGACCCTCTGTTGCTGTGATCGGTTCGAGATTGGGGATCGGGGGTCGGTTGGGTTGGAAACCGAATGCACCTGCCACAAATCCAGCCATTTGCTTCCTCGTCACGTCTCAAGAGCGGACGCCAACGCCGCACTATCAAAAATGAAGCAAACTTCGTGCCACAGGAGAGTTTGACCCTGCGGCCTCGCCTTCAAAAAGGCTGAGCAAATTCTCTAGTCTTTACAGCTCAGAACAGAATTTAATGAGACGAGCGATATCTTCGTCCCGAGACAGCCGATGATCTCCATCCTTGATGAGCTGAAAAATCACATCTTCGCTGGTGATCGCTTTGATCAGGCGGAAAGCATGCTGCCATGGTACATCTTCATCATTCATGCCCTGTAAGATCCGCACTGGACCATCAAATGTGATCGGCTCGTCCAAAACCGACCACGACTCCCCGTCATCTATCAACGCTTTGCTAATCGGATACGGGTCGCCGTAGTCTGAAGGGAAAAGCGTTCGACCCTCTCGCTCGACTTCTTCGCGGGCGTCCGGCTTCATTCCGGCCCAAATGAGCTTTTGAGTGAAGTCTGGCGCAGGGGCGATCAGGACGAGCGCCCTCACTCGGTTTTTGAGTTCATTCGCAGCAAGAAGGGCCATCCAGCCTCCCATGCTCGACCCAACCAGCACCAAAGGGCCGTCTGTCAGTCCGGAAATGATGTCGATCACATCGTCGCGCCATTCGGAGATCGTTCCGTCTTCAAAACGACCGTCCGAAAGTCCGTGTCCTGAATAGTCGAAAGCGAGGAAACTTTCTCCTACATTCTTCGCCCAATCCTCGAGCAGAGTGACCTTCGTACCCGACATGTCGGACTTAAATCCCGACAACCAAACAAAGGTGACGCCAGTTCGCCCCTCAAAGTGACGGTAGGCAAGACGACGGCCATGCGGTGTTTCATAATATTGAGTCATCCCTTGGCCTTCCAAATGTGTTGTTCGGGTTTGCTGCTAACACTCCGATGACAGTCCAATCAACGCACGATACGGTTCGACGCCTTCAGAACAGAGTCTCATATTGCGCATGACAGACCCCGCTTGGCCTCATCTCAATGGACAGACCATCCTACAGGTCATCCCGGACCTTTCGGCGGGCGGAGCAGAACGGACAACCATCGAGGTGGCCGAGGCCATTACGCGAGCCGGCGGGCGCGCCGTGGTCGCGAGTGAGGGCGGACGGATGGAGACCACCTTGGGCAGAGCAGGGGGCAAACTGATCCGATTGCCGCTCACGTCCAAGAATCCCCTAACAGTTTGGAGAAATGTAGCGCGGTTGCGCGAAGTGATTGAAGCGGAACGGGTGAAGCTCGTGCATGCAAGGTCGCGAGCGCCTGCTTGGAGCGCATACTTGGCTGCTCGCCGAACGGGGACACCCTTCATCACGACATATCATGGTATCTATAGCGGAACGATGGGCCCGAAAAAGTACTATAATTCGGTGATGGCGCGAGGTGATTTTGTGATCGCCAACTCGAACTGGACTGCGAGCCACGTGGCCGCGCTTCATGGGCTGGCTCCAAACCGAATCGTGACCATTCCCCGAGGCGTTGACCTGACGATCTTCGACCCAGGACGCATAAAAGGCGAACAGCTTTCCGAGCTCGCTCAAAAGTGGAACATTGCTGACGATGACGATCGATTGGTCGTGGTGCTCGCCGGCAGACTCACCGCCTGGAAGGGTCAGCTGCTTGCCATTGAAGCTTTCGGCAGGCTCAGCTCTGAAGAAAAGGACGGCATCCATTTAATCCTGGTTGGAGATCCACAGGGACGTCAAAGCTATGTCGATCGTATCGAACAAGCCATTGTCGACAATGGTCTAGGTGGCGCGGTCTCCATTGTCGGGCATTGCGATGAGATGCCTGTCGCGTATCGTCTGGCCGATGTGGTTCTCGCGCCATCGCAGCGGCCCGAAGCTTTTGGGCGCGTCGCAGCCGAAGCCTCAGCGATGGCGCGTCCGGTGATCGTTTCAGACCATGGCGGCCAGCAGGAGACGGTGATTGACGGCGAAACAGGTGTTCGCGTCACGGCGGGAAGCAGAGAAGCTTTGGCCGGCGCGCTGCGAACCCTCTTCCAAATGCCACCATCCGCTCGCCGAGCTATGGGAGAGGCGGGTCGAGCCTTTGTCAGAGAGAACTACAGTATTGAGAAGCTGCAGCACGCGACACTGGATGTCTATGCCGCCCGCCTCAATGATCCTGAGCTTTCCCAGCAGATCGGTTGAAAATTTAAGTGATTGAGGGCATATTGCCCGCTCAGTATTGGCAAACACAGGAGATCAGCCATAGCTCGTAGACCACAGCTTCGCCCACAGCGAGCCAAAGAAACCGGACCACGCACCAATCGCGATATTCGCGCGACGAAGGTGCTACTCATTGATGAAAACGGTGAAAAACAAGGTGTGATGCCCATAGACGCCGCCTTGGACGCTGCCCGCGAGGCAGGTCTCGATCTTGTCGAGGTCTCCCCAAATGAAGACACGCCCGTTTGCAAAATCATCGATTACGGCAAAATGCGGTATGAGGCCCAGAAAAAGCGGGCGGCTGCAAAGAAGAAGCAAAAGACCGCTGAACTGAAAGAAATCAAGTTCCGTCCGAACATCGACACGCATGATTACGAAGTCAAAGCGAAGAAAATCACCGAATTTTTCGAAGCGGGCGATAAGGTGAAAATCACGCTCCGGTTTCGCGGCCGTGAAATGGCACACCAGGATCTCGGCATGCAGCTTCTGCAGCGCGTAAAAGAAGATTTTGATGAGCAAATGAAAGTCGAGCTCGAGCCTAAACTTGAGGGTCGACAAATGACAATGGTCATGGCGCCTCGGTAACTACGCGCAGTCGACCAAAAGTCATCTCTAAAAGTGGTCTGCCTACAGCACACCGCTTGATTTTCCACTGAACTTACGCTTAAACCGCGCCTTCGCAGCGGCCGGGCCAGATACGGCATGCCTCGTCGCTCAAAACATCATATCAGCCCGACTTTGGGCGAAGGAGATCAAAATGCCGAAGATGAAGACCAAAAAGGCTGCGGCCAAGCGGTTCAAGATTACCGCGAGTGGTAAGCTCAAGCACGGCGTCGCCGGAAAGCGGCACCGCCTCATCAGCCATAATGGTAAGTATATCCGCCAAAATCGGGGCACATCTGTTGCCGCCAAAGCGGATGAAAAGCGCGTTATCAAAAAGTTCCTTCCGAACAGCCAATAACCGCGCGTCTTACTCAAATTCAACTGATAGCTGGGGAGCCCCTCAATGGCCCGTTCACGCAACAAAGTCCCGGCGCATGCGCGCCACAAGAAAATCATCAAAGCCGCCAAAGGTTATCGCGGACGCCGGAAAAACACCTTCCGCACCGCGAATGATGCGGTTTGGAAAGCCGGTCAGTACGCCTATGTCGGCCGCAAAGTTAAGAAGCGCAGCTTTCGTAGTCTGTGGATCCAACGCATCAACGCCGCTGTTCGCGAGCATGACGAGGATCTAACATATTCCCGCTTCGTCGGCGGCTTGAGCAAGGCTGGCATCGAAGTAGACCGCAAGGTTATGGCTGATCTCGCCGTCCGTGAACCAGAAGCATTTGGCGCGCTTGTGGAGAAAGCAAAGGCTGCACTGGCTTAGAAGCCGGTTCACAGCCCACACTTTCTCCGCTAATCCGACCGCTTCAGCGGGGTCGGAAACGGCTCCGTTTTGTCAACAAATCGGGGCCGAACATGTCCGACATTTCAAATCTAGAATCTGATGCAATTGCGGCGATTGAAGCGTCAGATGATCTCGCAGCGCTTGATGCCGTTCGCGTCGCCGAGCTCGGCCGAAAAGGGCGCGTCACGGGATTGATGAAAACGCTGGGCACGATGACGCCGGAAGAGCGTCAAGACATGGGCCCCAAACTTAATGATTTGAAGACTCGTATCAGCGACGCGCTCGACGCACGGAAAACCGTTCTCGAAGACGCCGAACTGGATGCCCAATTGGCGCGCGATACGCTCGACATGACACTGCCCCCGGCACCAGAACCAGTCGGGTCACTTCATCCGGTCATGCAAGTGTTCGAAGAGGTCGCCGCAATTTTCGGTGATATGGGTTTCTCGGTCGCGGAAGGTCCCGATATTGAGGACGATTGGCATAATTTCACGGCCTTGAATTTCCCAGAAGGCCATCCTGCGCGGGACACGCACGACACATTCTTCTTTGACTCTCAGCAAGGCGACACCCCAAAACTACTCCGTACACATACAAGTCCGGTTCAAGTCCGCACCATGAAGGCGCAAGAACCACCTATCCGGATCATTGCACCTGGCCGCGTCTATAGAAACGACTGGGACGCGACGCACACGCCGATGTTTCACCAGGTGGAAGCACTGGTGATCGAAAAGGGTATCCATATGGGTCATCTGAGAGGGTGTCTTATCGACTTCATCAAGGCCTTCTTCGAAATCGACACGGTTGAAGTACGGTTTCGTCCGCACTTCTTTCCGTTCACAGAACCAAGCGCGGAAATGGATGTGAAGTATACTCGCAAAGGGAATACGATTGAGATTGGCGCGGGGGATTCTTGGATGGAAATCCTGGGGTCCGGTATGGTGCATCCGAACGTGCTGCAAAATTGCGGCATCGACCCGAACGAATATCAAGGTTTCGCCTTCGGCGTCGGCATCGATCGGTTGGCCATGCTCAAATACGGTATGCCGGATCTCCGTCCATATTTCGAGGCAGATCCAGTCTGGACTGAGCATTATGGATTCCGACCCTGGCAAACGCCAAGCGTAAGCGGAGGTCTGAGCTAATGAAATTCACACTCTCTTGGCTGTCTGACTATTTGGCGACCTCGGTGCCACTTGAGGGGCTGCTCGATCGCTTGGTTCAAATTGGATTGGAAGTCGAACATGTCGACAATCCAGCCGAAACACTGTCCAATTTCACGGTTGCCAAAGTCAAAGCCGCCAAACCACATCCCGACGCTGATCGTTTGCAGATTTGTACGGTTGAAACGGTGGACGGTGAGAAGCAGATCGTGTGCGGCGCGCCGAATGCCCGCTCTGGTATGACCGCGATCTATGCACCACTAGGCGCATACATTCCCGGATTGGACTTCTCGCTCGACAAAAAGCCGCGCAAAATCCGAGGCGTGGAAAGCCAAGGCATGCTTTGCTCGGCGAAAGAAATCAATGCCGGTGAAGATCATGACGGCATCGCCGATCTCGACGAAACGCTCCCTTTAGGGACGCCGGCCGCCGACGCGCTCGGCGTTAATGATCCTGTGATCGATGTTGAGATCACGCCCAACAGACCAGATTGGTTAGGGGTTCACGGCATCGCGAGAGATCTCGCAGCCGCAGGTGTTGGAGGGTTCCTCGACGAATCGGTGAAAAAAGTCGCGGGGAAATTTGATTGCCCAATCGAGATTGAGCTGGAGGCACCTGAGGCTTGCCCGGTCTTCGCCGGTGTCCTTGTGCGCGGTGTAAAGAACGGCCCATCGCCCGAATGGATGCAAGCCCGCCTTCGAAGTGTTGGTATCACGCCGAAATCCCTGCTCGTAGATGTCACCAATTACATCTCTTTGGACCGCGCTCGACCTCTCCATGTGTATGACGCAGACAAAATCAAAGGCACGATCACCGCGCGGTTTGGCAAGGAAGGCGAACGCCTGGATGCGTTGGATGGAAAGACATACCAAATCACTTCGGACATGTGTGTGATTGCAGACGGATCCGGCGCGATTGGCTTGGGCGGCGTTATGGGTGGAACCTCAACCGCAGTCTCCGAAGAAACTGAGAATGTATTTCTCGAAAGCGCCTGGTTTGATCCCAGCATTACGGCCAAAACCGGCAGAACAACAGGGGTTGTTTCCGATGCAAAATACCGGTTCGAGCGTGGCGTCGACCCGGACTCCTGCATGCATGGCCTCAATCTCGCTCTTGCCCTAATTACGGAATATGGGGGAGGTTCAGTGTCACGGGCGAAAATGGTTGGCGATCCACCCATGAACGCTTCACGGGTCGAATTCCAACATTCCGATGTCGCCCGACTGACTGGTCTCCAAATCAAGCCAACCGCAATGAAGAAAACGCTCCGAGCGCTTGGTTTTGATATCGAGGATAGCGGAGAAATCTGGCACCTGACATCCCCGAGTTGGCGGTTTGATATGCGACAGTCCGCTGATATTGTTGAAGAAATAGCTAGAATGGAAGGGTATGATTCGCTTCCCACCGAATCGCTTCCACCGCTGCCAACAGGGCGCAAAAACATAACGACGCCCCAACAAGAGAGGGTCCGAACCATTCGCCGCGCCCTCGCAGCGAGAGGTTTGGGAGAAGCGGTCACTTGGAGCTTCATGCTCAAGGAACACGCTGAGCTTTTCGGAGGAGGGGAGCCGGCGCTAACTTTGGCAAATCCGGTCGCAAGTGAACTCAATCAGATGCGGCCGAGCATATTGCCGAATCTAGCGATTGCTGCGCAAAAAGCGATCAATCACGGTGCTCGCGAGGTCCGGCTCTTCGAGGCAGGTCCCGTTTACCGGGGTGACGGCCCCAAGGATCAACGGAGTACGGTCGCCGGCTTAGTGAAACCAAGCACGCGTCGCCACTGGCAGACTCAGAATTCTTACGATGCGTTCAGTGCCAAAGCAGATCTTTACGCAGCGCTTGAGTCGATCGGCCAACCGGCAGGACGTTTCCAAGTCGACGAGCCTCGACAACCGCATTGGCATCCGGGCCAAAGCGCCTGTTTGAAGCTAGGACCGAAAGTGACGATTGCGCATTTCGGCGCTTTACACCCGAGGGTACTGAAAGCCTTGGATGTCGAAGGACCGGTCTTCGCCTTTGAGCTCAACTTAAATGCTGTGCCGTATATGAAAGCGCGCACCACAAAAACGCGACCCGTTCTCGATCGGCTAGATCTATTGCCCGTCCGACGCGACTTTGCCTTCATCGTTGATGACGATACAGCCGCGGCGTCCGTATCGAAAGCGGCCAAGGCTGCAGACCAAAAACTGATCCGTGATGTTGCCGTTTTCGATGTTTATGCCGGCACCGGAATTGAAGACGGGAAAAAATCTGTTGCTATCGAAGTGACAATACAACCTATCAACGAGACGCTGACCGACTCCGATATCGAACAGGTATCTGAGAAAGTGATCGCAGCGGTTAAGAAGTCCACGGGCGGTGAGTTAAGACGCTAACTCGGTCTCGCGGTCAGCTTCCGACACAAATCATCGAGTTGCTCAAGATCCCGATATTTGATCCTAAGCTCTCCACCTTTTGCGCCATGCCGAATGTCGACGGTGAGACCCAAACTGCGCGCAAGGTCAGACTCGAGTGCTTCTGTATCGACGTCTTTGTCCGAGACGGCGTGCAGCCGTTTCGCAACCGCGTCCATCCCACCTTGATCGTCTCGAAGCCTTTTGGCCAGCGCTTCGACCTCGCGAACCGACATCCCTTTCGCGACGGCCATTTCGACAACCGGTCCTGGATCAGGCGCGCCCAATGCTGCACGCGCATGACCGGCGCTAATACGACCAATTCGCAGATATTCACGCGCCGCTTCCGGCAAGTTCAAAAGACGCAACGTGTTCGATATGTGAACTCGGCTCTTGCCGACGCTCTCGGCGAGGCTTTCTTGGGTGCGCCCAAATCTTTTGATAAGCGCGCCATAGGCTTCCGCTTCTTCGATCGGGTTTAGATCCGTGCGTTGAACATTTTCAATAATGCCCACTTCCAGCAATGCGAGTTCATCAACTTCCCGAACAATGGCCGGAATCGTCGACAGGCCCGCCTTCTTGGCCGCACGCCACCGCCGCTCACCAGCGACGATTTGGTATCGGTCCCCAGCGTCCGGATCGGGACGCAATAAGATTGGCTGCAAAACACCGCGTGTCGCGATTGATTGGGCGAGCTCATCGAGCTCTTCTTCCCCGAAAGTTCGCCGTGGTTGCGACGGATTCGGCCGGATTTGTTCAATTCCAAACTCGGAAACAGGCGCTTCCGATTGCTCCTCAGCCGCGGACTCAAACCCCGTGCCCTCAATCTCGCCGATCAGAGCTGACAAGCCCTTGCCGAGGCGTGTTGATTTCGCGCGCTCTGGCGACATCAGGCTGTCACCTCACGGTTACGCTCCCGCTGCAGCATCTCCGACGCCAAACGAATGTATGCTTCACTTCCGGGGCACCGATAATCGTAAAGCAAGGCAGGCTTACCAAAGCTTGGTGCCTCAGATAGGCGCACATTGCGGGGTATCACCGTGTTGTAGACCTTATTGCCCAAAACGGCTCGAACCTCGTCGGCAACCTGGTCAGACAAATTGTTGCGTCGGTCATACATCGTCAAAATCACACCCTGAATGTCGAGCTCCGGATTGAGGCCGGAACGCACCATCTCGACCGTGCGTAGCAATTGGCTCAAACCCTCGAGCGCCAAAAATTCACATTGCAGCGGTACGAGTAGAGATTGCGCGGCGGTCATGGCGTTAAACGTCAGCGCCGATAAAGACGGCGGGCAATCGATCAGCATATAGTCATACTTCACCTGCCCATCGATCATGGTCTCAGCGATAAAGCTTCGAATCGCGTCGCGCATGCGGTAAGACCGGTGCGGGTCATCCGCCAACTCGGTTTCGACGCCGGCGAGATTTTCATCTCCAGGAACGAGATCGAGACGGGGTACGACCGTTTCCACGATCGCTTCCCGCATAGGAACACCTTCAATAACAACGTTGTAGCTGGTCACCGTCCGCTCAGGCCGGGTAATACCAAGCCCCGTGGACGCATTGCCCTGCGCATCGAAATCGATGACGAGAACCTTCCGCCCAACGGCCGCTAAGGCTGTTCCGAGATTGATTGACGTCGTGGTTTTACCAACGCCACCTTTTTGATTGGCGATGGCGAGAATTCGAGTTTGTTCAGGCACGTTTGAGCTCCGATATCCGTAGGATGACTCCGTCATCACTGGTATGGCTGGGAATCGTCTGAGAGGCGAATGTCCACGTTTTCTTCGCCTCAGTCAATTCTTCTTGCCATGACTTTCCTTTTGGAAACACACCGATCGCGTCATTGCTCAACCAAGGTTGTACATACGCCAAAAGTTTGGGCAGGGGCGCCAGGGCGCGCGCGGTAACACTCCCCACAGGAAACGGATCGATCGACTCCGCTCTCGCATTCAAGACGCGTGCGTTGAGGTTTGCCGCGCTGATCGCGGCATTCAGGAACGCGCACTTTTTCGCGACACTCTCAACCAACGTAACCTGGTTGTCGGGGCCGGACTCGCGGCTTGCTGCGATCAGCAATCCCGGGAATCCAGCGCCAGACCCTAGATCGAGAACTGGTCCGGACGGGATTGTCGGTAGGAGCTGCAGCGAATCGAGCACGTGACGTGGCCAGACATGATCCCACTCAGAGGGACCGATTAGGTTGATCTTGGTCCGCCAGTCGTCGAGACATGACAAGACCAATTCGATCCTCTCACGTGTTTCACGTGGAACATCAAATGCCTCGATGAGCCAGTCAGGATACACGCGGTCAGTGTTAGCCATCTTAGGCCGTTGCACGCGTCGAGTTTGCACGGCGGACATGACCAAGTAAGGCCGTCAACGCACCAGGCGTTACACCCTCGATGCGTGCCGCTTGGCCAAGCGTTTCGGGCTTGACGACTTCCAACTTCTGACGAACCTCATTTGAGAGGCCCCCGATGCTCGCATAATCGATATCGGGCGGAATTTTCAAATTCTCATCTCGTCGCAATGCTTCAATATCGCTCTTCTGCCGCTCGATGTATCCGGAATAAGTCGCCTCAATGCCCAATTGGGTCTGAACCGTGTCCGCCAAGTTTGAGATTTCTGGAACAGCCGCGGTGAGATCATCGATCGAAATGTCCGGGTACGCCAAATACTCCCATAAGGAACGTCGCTGTCCGTCTTGGTTCACTCGCCAGCCGAACTTCTGGGCTTCGTTTGGCGTCAGCCCGGTGTTTTTGAGCAGCGCTCTACCTTCCGATAGAGCACCCCGTTTCACGTGAAACGCGTCCGCCCGTTTCGCACCAACCAATCCCAAGCCCAGGCCACGCTCTGTCAGGCGTTGGTCCGCATTGTCAGATCGCAAACTGAGTCGGTACTCCGCACGGGAAGTAAACATCCGGTACGGCTCAGTCACACCGCGCAAGACAAGATCGTCAATCATGACCCCAAGATAACCGTCTGCCCGATCGAAGACGACATGGTCTTCCTCACGCACACGCCTTGCCGCATTCGCACCCGCGATCAGACCCTGCGCTCCGGCTTCCTCGTATCCCGTTGTTCCGTTAATTTGGCCCGCCAGAAACAGACCTGGTAGAACTTTCACCTCGAGTCCAAAATTCAGTGCGCGGGGGTCAACATAATCATATTCAATCGCATATCCCGGCTCAAGGATTGACGCATTTTCCAACCCTTCGATCTCCGCCAAGAAAGCGGCCTGCACATCTGCCGGGAGCGACGTCGATATCCCATTTGGATATACCGTATGGTCTTCCAAACCTTCTGGTTCCAAGAAGATTTGGTGGCGCGACTTCTGGGCGAAACGATTGACCTTGTCTTCAATTGACGGGCAGTAGCGCGGACCCCGACCCGCAATGGCACCGGAATACACGGCAGATTGTTCGATATTCTTCTCGATAATCTCATGGACTTTTGGGTTGGTGAACGTAATGCCGCAAGAGATCTGAGGAACCTGGATCGACTGGGTCAAATAGGAAAAGGGCACCGGGTCTGCATCGGCCGACTGAGCCTCGAGCCGGTCCCAATCAATGGTCCGCCCATCTAGGCGAGCAGGGGTCCCTGTTTTCAGTCGTCCCATTGGCAGGCCAAGTCCATAAAGTCGGTCCGAGAGGCCGATGGCCGGTTTTTCGCCCAATCGCCCCGCGGGAATCCGCTCTGCGCCGCGATGGATGATCCCCTTGAGAAAGGTTCCTGTCGTGATGACGACGGATTTTGCTGAATACTCTATTCCGGTCTGACCAATCACGCCGGTGATTGCGTCCTCTGAAACGAGTAGATCTTCAATACCGTCCTCAATGACGGTAAGGTTTGCGTGATTTAGGAATTCACTCTGCATTTCTTGACGATAGAGTGTCCGATCTATCTGCGCGCGCGGACCCCAAACGGCAGGCCCTTTGGAGCGATTGAGCATTCTAAACTGGATGCCTGACCGATCTGCGACGCGCGCCATCAGGCCGTCCAATGCATCAATCTCCCTGACAAGGTGCCCTTTGCCGAGACCCCCGATGGCTGGATTGCATGACATTTCCCCGATCGTCGAGATTTTGTGCGTGATTAGCGCCGTTTGAGCCCCCATGCGCGCGGCGGCAGACGCCGCTTCGCATCCGGCATGGCCGCCTCCCACGACGATAACTTCAAAATCTCGGTTCATGCGTACTCGCTGCCCAATCGCTGTTCAGTCCATATATGAAAGCCAGCGGGAAAAACAGCCTATTTGCCGATGCAAAACTGCGAGAAAACAGCGCCAAGCACGGCCTCTGTTTCTACATCGCCAGTGAGACTCGCCAGTGCTTGCGCGGCCCGCCTTACCTCTTCAGCGGCCAGCTCCGCACCTTCGCCACGCTCCAACAGGCGAGACGCATCCGATAGGCTAGCCCTCGCAGCCTCGATTCCCTGTCGATGTCGCGCACGTGTGATGATTGGCGCCGGCGCGGACCGCCCCAGCTTGGTTATCAGCGCCTTCACCTTGTCGATGACTGTCGCGACGCCGTCTCCGGTTTTGGCTGAGATGCAGATCGTTTCACGTGAAACGGCTACACCTATGTTTGTGTCTACCTTATTGGCGATGACAAGGTCAGTCGGCCCGGGCGAAACATCAGGGCTCTGGCTCTCGGATGCGTCGTACAGCCAAATCCGAACATCCGCCTCCTCGGCGGCGCGTCTGGCACGTCGGACACCTTCTCGCTCGACCGGATCCGATGTATCCCTCAGGCCCGCAGTGTCTGACACCCAAACCAAATAGCCGCCCAGCATCAGTCTAATTTCGACAATGTCCCGCGTCGTGCCCGGTATGTCCGTGACGATTGCGGCTTCGCGGCCCGCCAGTTGATTGAGCAAGGTCGATTTCCCAGCATTTGGTGCGCCGACAATGGCGACGCGAAATCCGTCTCGAATACGTTGGCTGATATGGCCTGATTGCAGGGCTTCCTTCAGCGCGTCCTGTAATTCCGACAGCAGTCCCAGCGTGGGCGTATCAACCTGGTCCGGAGCATCGTCTTCGTCCGGAAAATCAATGCTAGCTTCCAACAAGGCCAATATGTTTGTCAGTTTTGTACGCCACTCATCGTACACATCAGCAAGCGCGCCATCATATTGTTTGAGCGCTTGAGAAAGCTGCGCTTCACTTTCCGCCTCGATCAAGTCTGCAATCGCTTCTGCTTTCGTCAGGTCGAGACGGCCCGCCTCGAATGCACGCCGCGTGAATTCGCCCGGCTCCGCCAAGCGAGCGCCTGCTTCGATAATCGCGGCCAAAGCGCGCTCAACGATGACTGCGCCGCCGTGAAGGGTCAATTCGAGGACGTCTTCACCGGTAAAACTGGCGGGACCTTTCATGAAAATGGCTAGGACCTCGTCAATCTCGGAACCTTTAGGATCAACCATCCTGTCGAGACTCGCATGACGCGGTTCGGGGAGACCACGTTTTAGGATCTCTTTCGCAATGTCCTGGGTCTGCGGTCCAGAAACCCGAATAACCGCAAGCGCCGCCGGCGGCGGTCCGCTCGCAAGTGCACAGATCGTGTCCGACCCGCTCACACGCTTTAGTTTTTCATTGCCTCGAAGAACTCGTCATTCGTTTTGGTCTGACGCAACTTGTCCAAGAGGAAATCAATGGCATCTGCGGTTCCCATTGGGTTGAGAATGCGCCGAAGAACATAGATTTTCTGGAGTTGCGTTTTATCCGTAATGAGTTCTTCTTTCCGAGTTCCGGACTTCATAATGTCGATCGCTGGGAAGGTGCGTTTATCTGCCACTTTCCGATCGAGAACAATTTCCGAGTTACCCGTGCCTTTGAACTCTTCAAAGATCACTTCGTCCATCCGCGATCCGGTATCGATCAGCGCCGTGGCGATAATGGTCAGCGAGCCGCCGTGTTCAACATTTCGGGCAGCGCCAAAGAAGCGTTTTGGTCGTTGCAGCGCATTCGCATCGACGCCGCCTGTCAAAACCTTACCTGAACTTGGAACCGTAGTATTGTAGGCGCGGCCCAAGCGCGTGATCGAATCGAGTAAAATGACGACGTCGCGCCCATGTTCAACGAGGCGTTTCGCTTTTTCGATGACCATATCAGCGACGGCCACGTGGCGTGTCGCCGGCTCATCAAAAGTCGACGAGATCACTTCACCCTTCACCGATCGCTTCATATCGGTGACTTCTTCCGGACGCTCATCAATCAGCAAGACCAGGAGGTAGCACTCGGGATGATTCTCTTCGATCGAAGCGGCAATATTCTGCAGTAAGACTGTCTTACCGGTCCGCGGTGGTGCGACGATCAAGCCCCGTTGCCCTTTACCAATTGGCGCAACGATATCGATAACGCGGCCTGACCGGTCCTTCTTCGTTGGGTCCAACGCTTCCATGAGAAGGCGTTCTTCGGGGTAAAGCGGCGTCAGATTATCGAAATGAACTTTCTGACGCGCCTTTTCGGGAGATTCAAAATTGATCGATGTCACATCTGTAAGGGCAAAGTAACGCTCGTTTTCTCCAGGCGCAGTGATGTGCCCATCAATTGTGTCACCAGTCTTAAGGCCAGCCTTTTTGATCACTCTAGGGCTGACATAGATATCGTCTGGACCTGCAAGATAATTCGATTCCGGCGACCGCAGAAACCCGAACCCGTCAGGAAGAACTTCGACCACGCCGCGGCCGATAATATCAACCTCCTGATCGGCAAGCTCTTTCAAGATTGCAAACAACATGTCTTGGGTGCGAAGCGAAGATGCGTTTTCGACATCCAGCATTTCGGCGTACGCCAAAAGATCTGTTGGTGATTTTGCTTTGAGCTCGCGTAGGTAAACCTGCGATGGCAGCTCGATTTCTGTGGTCGTATCAGGCATGAACGGCCTTGTCTTTTCAAATTGTATGGGGGTCGAAGCGCAATGCGCCGTCGGTGCAGGGATGCACGGATCTTTATATGCGCGCACTCGGCCGCAAGGTCAATAGCGGCTGATGCTGCTAAAACGGTTTAAGCACTGCCAATATGACGATGACGATCATTGTGACAAACGGCACTTCGTTGAGCAATTTCATCCGGGTCATTGAAATTGATGACTCACCTGCGTCGATTTTCCGCCCCAAACTCACCAAATAGCCATGCAGCCCGCTTAAGCCGAAGACGAGCAACAGTTTTACGTGCATCCAGCCCTGGCTTAGCAGGCCCGTATTCAGGCCAACCATAGTCAGTCCAAGCAGCCAAACCAGGATAATGCTCGGGGTCATAATAATCCGGCGAAGCCGCGCCGATGCATCTTTCATCGTTTCGAACAACGGTTCGCCCGGTGTCGAGTGCAATTGGTGCAACTTATAGCGTGGAAAGATCAACAGGCTCGCCATCCAAGCAACCATGAAAATGATATGCGCCGCTTTGATCGACAAATAGAGCATTAGGCGTCTCTCGCCCGGATCAGCTCGACGACACGTTCGACATTGGCAATTGGGGTTTCTGGACGAATGCCATGGCCAAGATTGAAGATGTGGGGCCGTTCAGCATACGCGTCGAGAATTTCATTGACTCTGCGGTCCATCTCGTGCCCTCCGGCAACGATCAATAAAGGATCGAGATGTCCTTGGACCGCTATAGTCTTCGGAATATGTTTATTAACAAATGCTGTACTAATCGCTGTATCGAGTCCTACAGCATTTACTTCGACATCATTTACGAAGTGCGGCAGCACAGTTCCGGCGCCTCGTGGGAAACCGATGATTGGTACAGTCACACCTAAGGCACGAACCTTACGAATAAGTTTCTGATTGGGATCTATCACTAAATCTTTGAAAACCGTCTCCGGTAGACCTTCTGCCCAAGATTCAAATAGCATCAAAGCGTCGGCACCGGCGCTCACCTGGCCGGCAAGATAGTGCGCACTGATATCGATGATTGTGTCGAGCAGTTGTTGGAGCGCTTCCGGATGTTGGTAGGCCCAAATGCGCGCGGAGGATTTATCTGTCCCGCCGCGGCCTTCAATCGCGTAGAGCGCCACAGTCCAGGGTGAACCACAGAAGCCAATAAGCGTTTTGTCGGCACTTAATCGGCCCCTGACGCGGGTAACGGTTTCAAATACGGGTGAAAGCCGTTGAGCAGCTTTTTCAGCGTTCGCTGTTTGAAGGGGTTTGCCGGCTGACACGGTCTCGACAATCGGCCCGACGCCTTTTTCGAACTTCACGTTAAGGCCGAGTGCGTCGAGCACGAGCAAAATATCTGCGAATAGGATGGCGCCATCCATGTCATACCGCTCAATCGGTTGCATAGTGGCCTCCGCCGCGAGAGCGGGAGAGTAGCAGAAGTTCAGGAAATCACGTGCTTGGCTCCGCAATTCCAAATATTCTGGTAGGTGGCGCCCCGCTTGACGCATCATCCATACTGGGACGGGATCTTGGCGTATGCCACTCAGTACATTGAGCAGCTTCGGTCGCGTCACTGTGTCCATCGCTTGCGATACTCCTTTAGGAAATTCATTTCCGACCTAATCATTATTACCAATTGAGTCGCGTGGAAAAGTCCGGGCATTTTGCGATTTCCAAGACTGTTCCACAGGCTCTCCCCAGGCAAACCTGCTTATTCATACTTCGTTAACGCTTTGGAAAGGTTGCGTTAACCCCTCTTGGCAGGATGGACATGAGCGGCTCGGAACGCTCCGTGATCAAACAGTTCTGAACAAAGGTGATCTGTGGGTAGAGGAGTCAATTGTTTCGAACACAGCATCTTTCCACAGGCGATGCACAGGGCTTGTCGAAAACTGAGGAAACAGGCAAACCCGTCGAAAGGTTGAACGGGATTGGGCATGAGACCAGCAATTTACTTCAATGTGCATCTCGTCTCCGATTCCACCGGTGAAACACTGAACGCAGTGATGCGGGCGGCCTCCGCGCAGTTTGAAAATGCGATACCGCTTGAGCACAATTACTATTTGGTCCGGTCGGAACGGCATCTCGATCGTGTCATGGGTGAAATCGAAGCTGCGCCAGGCGTTGTCTGGTACACAATTTCGGATGAACCTCTTCGCTTGAAGCTTGAACAGTTTTGCAGACAGCGCGGGATTCAGACTCTCCCGGTGCTGGACCCCTCAATCCATATGCTGAGCCGGCACCTTGGCATTGCCGCCAGCGAGCGCGTGGCAAGCCAGTATGCTTTGACGGATGACTATTTTCGGCGAATTTCTGCGATCGATTTCGCCCTTCATCATGATGATGGCCAGAACGTTCAGGGATTGGCGAACGCGGACGTAATCCTGTTAGGCGTGAGTCGGACCTCGAAAACACCAACCTGCGTCTATTTGGCGAACCGAGGTATCAAAGCCGGCAATATTCCGCTGGTTCCAGGAATGCCGCTTCCGCCCTTCTTGTTCGACTTTAAGCATCCGATGATCGTTGGATTGAAAATCGGTATGACCCGTTTGCTACAAATACGATCCCAGCGACTGTCTGCTTTGAACGAAACAGGCGTCACCGACTACGTCGATGAGAATGCGGTGAAATCAGAGCTGACCGAGGCGAGCCGCCTGTTCCAACGGCATGGCTGGCCTGTGATAGATGTGTCTCGGCGGAGCGTTGAAGAGACAGCTGCTGCTATCCTCAACAAACTGACAGAGCGGCGAGGCGTGTTGTGACAAACATTGTTTTAGCCTCCGGAAGCGCAAGTCGGCGGGCCTTGATGCGGGGCGCGGGCGTCATTTGCGAGTCGGTCAATCCGAATGTCGACGAAGACAGCGCAAAAGCTTCGATGCGCAAAGAAGGCGTTTCGATCGCCGACCAAGCCATGGCTTTGGCAGAGATGAAGGCGCTGAAAATCTCCCGACAGCGCCCTGGATTGATCATTGGCGGAGATCAAATGTTGGCGCTAGAGGGCGAGGCTCTCGATAAACCCAAGGATATGGTGGAAGCGCGATCGCATTTGCGGCGCCTTTCTGGTCGGCCCCACACATTAGAAACCGCCATCATCGTTGCGGAGAACGGCCAGCCGGTTTGGCGCCATTTGGCGAGACCAAAGCTCTCGGTTCGCCCGCTTTCGGAAGCCTTTATCGAATCTTATTTAGAGCGGTGCGGCGACGCAATCTTGTCGACCGTCGGCGCTTACCAATTGGAAGGCATGGGGGCACAGATATTCTCCAAGATTGAGGGTGACTATTTCTCGATCTTGGGTTTGCCGCTTTTGCCGCTTTTGGATTATCTGCGCGTTCGGGGCGTTTTGGCCGAATGATGCAAAATCTCTATGTTATTGGCGATCCAATCGAGCAGTCTTTATCGCCGACAATTCATAATCTTTGGATCGATGCAGCCGGGCTAAATGCAAAATACCATCGGCTGCTCGTGCCACAAGGACAAGCAGCTCAAGCCTTGGCGCGCTTGAGCGCTGAGGGCGCTATCGGCGTAAATGTGACGATGCCGCACAAGCATGCCGCATTGGAGATCAGCAAGAGCGCTAGTCCACAAGCTCAGCTCATCGGTGCTGCAAACACGCTTACGGCGTTGCCTGAAGGCGGATGGCATGCCGACAATACCGACGCGCCGGGCGTTTTGACCGCCCTTGGCCTCGCAGGTATCGAAACGATTTCGGAACGCCGCATTCTCGTCATTGGCGCAGGTGGGGCCGCTCGTGCTGTTGTCCAAGCGCTCCACGGGGCGGGTGCAAACCTTATTATCCTTAACAGGACGGAGCAACGCGCGGTCGAACTGTCAAATTCCCTCACGGGCGGAGCGGCGCGCGCCGGAGGATTGGCGGGTATTGGCCAGGAATCCGATGCGGCAGACCTTGTGGTTAACGCGTCGGGTGCTGGATATCAGGGCGAAACACTTGCCTTGCCACCAGGTCAGCAGCGTCTGTTCTTTGATATTTCCTATGGGCCAGCTGTAACCGCGCAGCTTTCTTCAGCCCAACGAGCTGGCTGGCGAACGGAAGATGGGCTGGGCATGTTGGTCGCGCAGGCAGCAGAGAGTTTTCATATTTGGTTTGGCGAACAGCCCGATCTTGAATCAGCGCTACGCGTGTGCCGTGCCGCCGTGGAGGGAAGAGCATGATGTATCTTGGTTTGACCGGCTCAATTGGTATGGGAAAATCCGCCACCGCGGCGATGTTTCAAGCGGCTGGCGTCCCGGTCTATGACGCCGATGCCGCCGTGCATTCGATTTATGCAGCGGGCGGCGCTGCGGTTGACCCCCTGTCTCGACGGTTTGAGGGCGTCGTCAATGACGGCGCAATTGATCGCGTGGCGCTACGCGCGCTGGTCGTCAACAATGCCGAAGCGATGGCTGATCTTGAGGCGATCGTGCACCCTTTGGTTGGTCAGACTCAGTTGGAATTTCGAAAACAAGCGGAAACATCAGGGGCGGCTGTCGCTGTGTTAGACATTCCGCTTCTGTTTGAGACGGGTGGTCATACCCGGGTAGACGCTGTCGCTGTGGTGACCGCCCCAGCTGAGATCCAGAGGGAACGCGTTCTGGCACGACCCGGAATGACCGAGGCAGATTTCGAGAGCATACTCGAGCGTCAGACCCCGGATGCCGAGAAACGAGCGCGGGCAGACTTTGTCATATCCACAGCCTGGGGCTTCGAGTTCACAAGATCCCATGTTTCCGCCATCATCAAACTGTTCGAATCGCTGGCAGAAGGAACGGTATGACCGCGCATCGCGAAATTGCATTCGATACCGAAACGACCGGACTTGATTGGTCGGGCGACGACCGCATAATCGAACTCGGTGCGGTCGAGCTCATCAACCACGTTCCCACCGGCAACACTTTTCAAACCTACATCAACCCTGGCCGACCCGTATCCTCAGCGACGATCGAGATTACCGGCATTACGGACGAGATGCTTGTCGATAAGCCAACTTTTGATGCGCCGGAAATCGTTGATGCGTTTTTGGACTTTGTGGGAGCGGCAGACCTTGTCGCACACAATGCCGCGTTTGACCGAGGATTTCTGAATGCAGAGCTCGCTCGATTAGGTCGCGCCCCGATCGAGGAGGCGCGCTGGATTGATACCGTGGGTATGGCGCGCAAGCGGTTTCCCGGTGCACCGGCAAGTCTTGATGCGCTGTGCAAACGGTTCAATGTGAATGCCGAGGCGCGAACGCTGCATGGCGCGCTGCTCGATAGCCAACTCTTAGCCGAAGTGTATTTAGAGCTGCTTGGCGGTCGCGCGCGCAGTTTTGATTTCGGCAGCCAGTCCGGCCCAGTTGAATTGGGCTCGCAAACAGCGACAGAACGCCCCACCCCGTTAACCGATCGGCTCAGCGCTGATGAACGCGCCGCGCATGCCGAATTTGTCAAATCACTTGGCCAGGACGCAATCTGGTCGCGTTACGCCTGACTTGTTTCTTGTGCTGATTGTTGCTGGGCGGCTTGCTGGCGTTGGCTTTGATAGAGCGCCGCGAAATCAACCGGGTCGATCCGCAGGGGTGGAAAGCCGCCATCCGATGAGATGTCTGCAATGATCCGGCGTGCGAATGGGAACAGAATGCGCGGGCACTCAATCAGTAGGGCGGCCTCAAGGTCCGACTGCGAAAACCCTTCTAGCCTAAAGGTTCCAGCATAATCCAACTCAATCAGGAACAGTGTAACATCTTCTGTCCCGGCCCGTGCACGAAGTTTCAATGTCACTTCAAACTGGTTCGCTTCGCCGGCTTGCGGGGTCGCATTGACATCAATGCCAAGGTCAATTTTTGGCTGATCTTCCGGCTGAGTGCCGGGATTCTCAAAAGAGAGATCTTTGATATACTGCCGCATCACGGCAATGACCGGACCTCTCGGCGCTTGGGTGTCTGTTGGGATATCTGTCATGGGTGCCGCCGGCTAATTTCGGATGTTCGCGCCTATCACGCACGACAAATGGGCGCAACGGGTGGTGGCACTCTGCATAAAGGTCCTATATGGAGCGAAGAGAAACAGAGAAAGTGCGCATGTCATCCTCGATGATCGAATTCGTTTTACTCGCCGCAATTGCCCTTTTTATCGGCTGGCGCCTTTATGTCACGCTTGGCGAGGACAGCGGCCCACCCGCTGGCCGCGATCGTACACCTGCGCCGGTCGGGGACCCAGCGGCTGACTCGCCGATCAATGAGTCGAACAATGTCCAGGCCTTGAAGCCGACCTTTACCGGTCCGGCCGCCGCGGGGCTGGAAGCCATCCATGATGTTGATCAGACGTTTGACCCGACAGAATTCCTGAAGGGTGCAAAGCGCGCCTACGAGATGATTGTTGGTGCCTTTGCCGGCGGCGACAGAGATACTTTGCGTCCTTTGCTTGATGATGACGTTTATGAAGCCTGGGATGCCGCATTGACGGAACGCGAAACCCGCAACGAAGAAGGCATGCAATTGCTTCGCTTGAGAAAGGCGGAGGTTGCGGAAGCTTCCCTTGACGAAGAGGGAATCGCGCGCGTGACGATAGAGTTTGAAGCGGAGCTCGGGGATGGCGAGCGTACGTCGCGATCAGACGAGTTCTGGACGTTTAAGCGCTCTGTTCGCACCGATGATCCGAACTGGGTATTGGACGACGTCGACACGGCCTGAGATCAGAAAGTGGTACTAGACCACTCGCGCCAATCGCGTCAAAAATCCCAACATGGTTCCAACACAGCTGATTCTAGGTTTGTGCGTCTTTGTTCTATCGGCGTGCGCATCGTCTCCCCGAAACACAGTGCCGGAGTATGGGACAGCACCCGTCCGTGCGCCGCAACAAGGTTTAGATGCGAGCGCGTACGCGGCGCTTCCGAATTGGTCGGAACTGGATTTGAGTGCGGGTGTCGAGGCCTTGCGCCGCAGCTGTTCGGTGTTCGCTGCACGTCCCTCTAATCAGCCAATATCCCTGTCGGCGCGCTGGGCGGGCACTCCGCGAGATTGGCAATCTGTTTGTCTTGCGGTGCAATCTGACCTGCGAGGCGACCGAGCAAGATCAACGCTCGAAGCCTTGATGACACCGCTTGAAGTGGTGGATCCGGCAGGAGAGAGTCGCTTTACCGGCTATTTTGAACCGACTTATGAGGCCCGGCGGCGACCTTCTGGACCATTTACAGAACCTGTGCCGGCCGTACCTGATGATCTTATCGAGCAGGGTGGGCGGGTTCAGCAAAAACTTTCTGATGGGCGCTTCAGACCCTATCCGACACGGGCCGAAATTACCTCATCGGGCGTAACGCCAATTGCGTATGCGCGTGCTGCGGATGTGTTCTTTCTGCAGATCCAGGGTTCGGGCCGACTATTGTTTCCCGACGGCTCGACCATTCGCGCAGCGTACGGCGCCAATAATGGGCATCAGTTTGCGTCCACGGCCAATTGGTTGATGAATCGGGGCTGGATCTCACGAAGCGAAGCGTCAATGACCGGAATCGCGGCATGGATGGAACGCGCCCCACCTCATCAGATGCGCGAAGCCATGAATGCTAATCCGAGATTTGTATTCTTCATTGAGAAGCCAGAAGGTGACCCATCGCTTGGTCCGGACGGAGCGCTGGGTGTGCCGCTTACCCCGTTCGGGTCCATTGCGATAGATCCTAGTCTTCATCCGCTTGGTGTCCCGATGTTTGTTCAAACGACGGCGCCCGGGCTTGGTGGAGATTGGTCCGGTCTATTGATTGCCCAGGACACCGGAAACGCTATTCGCGGTGTTGTCCGAGGCGATGTTTATTTTGGTACCGGTCGCGCGGCGGGCGCGGCTGCGGAAACCTTGAATGCTCCGGGTCGGATGTGGATATTGTTACCGAGACCGCTGGCCAGGAGGATCATGCTTGGCAATACGCAGGTTCAATTTCGCAGCGACGTATTTGGATTGGCCGCGAATTGAACCTAGATCCGGATTATGAGCGGACGCAAACCGACCGAAGATGAATTGCGACAATGGCACGCTGCCATGCGCAACGTACGTCCAATGGCTGGTTCAAAACCGCCGAAGCCGCCGGAATCCAAATCGCGAAAAAAGCCCGATGTGGCCGTCAAAAAGGTCAAAGTAGGTGCAACCAAACCGACCCAAGCGAGTACGCTGGATCCAACAAAACCCCAGGACCGGAGCGCGGAGCGGAACGTTCGCCGCGGCCAGCAGACATTTGGTGCGAAACTCGATCTGCATGGTCACACTCAGGACAGTGCTTGGTCCTTGCTGCCGGCCTTCTTGTCGACCGCGCAATCCCGTGGAGAACGCTGTGTCATCGTGATTACTGGAAAGGGACGGGAAGGCGAGGGTGTCCTTCGGCGCAACTTCCTGAGATGGCTGGAACAGCGCGAAGCTGCGCATTTGGTGAGCGGATATGCGCAAGCTCATCCTCGCCATGGCGGTCGGGGGGCCTGGTATGTTTATTTGCGTCGCCGGTAGGACCGAAAACGAAAGGGGCAGCCAATTGGCTACCCCTAACACGCTACCCACTCTACTGGCATTGACCATACGCGCCGCCAGTTAACGAATTACCACCAGTGTCAAAATCTTTCACCCTTAGCGAGATTCCGGGTCGACGCCGCCATTCACGCGGGCGCGCAATTCTTTTCCGGGGCGGAAGAATGGAACAGTTTTCGCTGTAACTTCAACGGGTTCACCGGTTCGCGGGTTCCGGCCTTTGCGGGCTTTCCTTTGGCGAATGGAGAAGGCGCCAAACCCTCGAAGCTCGACACGGTGACCTTTGGCCAATGCCTCAGAAATTTCGTCTAGGATGACGCTCACGACCCGTTCGAGATCCTCGGTTTTTAGATCCGGGTTCTCTTCGGCCAGTTTGGAAATCAGTTCAGACCTCAGCATGTCTTTGATCGTAAACAAAAAATGCGACAGAGACTAGAGCCTCTGTCGCAGATTCCGATGGATTACCACATTGTTATGTTCGCCGAAGCGAAATCAGTCTTCGTCTTCCGTCGATTTCGTTTTCGACTTTTTCGCTTTTTTGGGTTCGGCGTCGCCTTCGGCTTCATCTGATCCAGCCAGGGCTTTACCCAAGATATCGCCGAGCGATGCGCCGCTATCAGCGGAGCCGTACTGCGCAACAGCTTCTTGCTCTTCCGAGATCTCGAGTGCCTTGATCGAGACGGACACACGACGTGACGATTTGTCAACGGACGTGACTTTCGCGTCGATTTTGTCGCCAACAGCAAAACGCTCAGGGCGTTGCTCACTGCGGTCGCGCGACAGATCGGAGCGGCGGATGAAGGTTTGCATTGGCGGTTCGCCAAATTCAATCTCGATACCGCCAGACGCAACATCTGTGACCGTACATGTCACGATAGCGCCGCGCTTGATCGCAACATTGTCTTCGATCGGATCGCCAGAGAGCTGTTTGATGCCGAGTGAAATCCGCTCTTTCTCAATGTCTACATCGAGAACCCGAGCGGTGACGGTGTCACCTTTATTGAAGTCGGCAATCGCTTCTTCGCCAGATTTGTCCCAGGCGATGTCGTTGATGTGGACCATGCCGTCGAGCTCTGGACCAAGACCAACAAAGAGGCCGAACTCGGTGATGCCCCGAACTTCACCTTCGATCTCTGTACCAGCGGGGTGCTCCGCCATGAAGGCAGACCAAGGATTGTCCTGTGTCTGCTTGAGACCGAGCGAGATCCGGCGCTTCTCGGAATCCACGTCGAGCACTTCAACTGTGACTTCTTGCGAAGTCGATACGATTTTGCCGGGGTGGATGTTCTTTTTGGTCCAGCTCATTTCTGAGACGTGGATCAGGCCTTCAACGCCATCTTCCAGCTCAACAAACGCACCATAATCGGTGATGTTTGTAACCTGTCCGGTCAGGCGTGTGCCGATCATGTATTTCGACTCGATCGCATCCCATGGATCCGACTCAAGCTGCTTCATACCAAGCGAAATGCGCTGACTGTCTGGATTGATCTTGATGATCTGTACCTTGACCGTGTCGCCGACATTGACGACCTGGCTTGGGTGATTGACCCGCTTCCAACTCATATCTGTGACGTGAAGCAAGCCATCAATGCCGCCAAGATCGACGAACGCACCATAATCGGTGATGTTCTTAACAACGCCGTCACGGACATCGCCTTCTTCCATATTGCCGACGATTTCAGCGCGCTGCTCGGCGCGGCTCTCTTCGAGGATGGCGCGACGCGAGACAACAACATTGCCGCGGGCACGGTCCATTTTCAGAATCGCAAATGGCTGAACCTCATTCATCAGAGGGCCAACATCTCGAACGGGCCGAATGTCGACTTGCGAGCCGGGTAGGAAGGCACTGACACCGCCGAGATCGACGGTGAAGCCGCCTTTAACACGGCCAACAATTGCACCGCGCACAGGCTCGTCTTTGTTGTAGCTGTCTTCCAGCTTGATCCAGCTTTCTTCGCGGCGGGCTTTGTCACGTGACAATACCGCTTCGCCCATGAGATTCTCGATCCGATCGAGATATACTTCGACGATGTCGCCGGGCTCTGGTTGCTTTTCTTCCAGCAAGAATTCTTTAACGGGGACGCGGCCTTCCGTTTTCAGGCCAACATCGAGCGTGAGATAGTCGCCATTATTGGCGATCACAGTGGCCGGTACGACGCGGCCTTCTTGAAGCGTGGCGGCGCCAGCGCTGTCCTCGAACAAGGACGCAAAGTCGTCCGTCGAGGGATTCATCGTATCTGTCATAGGGTCTCCAAAGGACGCAGCTAAAAACGTGGTTCACTGCCCATGGGCGGAATTGCCGGGGTCAGACGTTGCTGCGGTGGGACAAAAGCCGGGACCAGAAAACCGTATTGTTTAGTGTTTCCGGTGGTTTGCCTGTTCGACAATCTGCAGGGCTTTATCCACAGCGGCGTCTATAGTCAGATCAGTCGTATCGATCAAGACGGCATCTGCGGCTTTTCGCATTGGCGCTGCGCTGCGGTCACGATCGCGCTCGTCGCGCTCTTTCAGCTGGGCGATCATGTCCTGAAGCGTAAGCGTTTCGCCTTTCGCAGTAAGCTCCTTATGGCGCCGCTTTGCGCGGGTTTCGAGCGCGGCCTCAACCCACAATTTCACGTCTGCTTGCGGACACACAACAGTGCCAATATCTCTGCCGTCCAAAATCGCTCCGCCAGGCTGGTTCGCAAAGGCGCGCTGCGCATCTAGCAGAGCGGCCCGAACGGTTTTTAGGGCCGCAACTTTAGAGGCGGCTTGACCAACTTCACCCGTGCGCAATGCGGGATCACTCGTCTGGTTCAAGTCGAGGCTCGGTACAATCGCGGCAATCGTTTCCTCATCTGCAGGGTTAAGCCCTTGTTCGAGCGCGGCGCGTCCGACCAAACGGTAAAGTGCGCCCGTGTCGAGATGTGGAAGCGCCAGCTGTTCGGCTAGCCGTTTCGCCAGCGTGCCTTTTCCTGATGCAACGGTTCCGTCGATGGCGATGATCATATCATGCCTCGCGAATGTCTGCGCCGAGCTCTTTCATGTCGGCAAAGAAATCGGGATAGCTGGTCGCAATCATGCTCGCATCATCGACGCTGATCGGCGCGCGCGACGCGGTTCCCATGATCAGGGCGCTCATGGCAATTCGATGATCGTGCCGCGTCTCCACGAGACCGCCACCTGGAACCGGTCCGCCACAGCCCTGAACCACAAACCCATCCGCCGTTCCTTCCGCCTCAACACCATTCACCCGAAGCATGTCCACCACCGCGTCTATTCGGTCAGACTCTTTGACCCGGAGTTCGGCAGCGCCCGTCACGCGCGTTTCACCGGTGGCAAATGCGGCAAGAACGGCGAGGATTGGAAATTCATCAATCATGCTCGGAACGATGGCGTCGGGGACCTGGATCCCTTTGAGCGGACTGGTCTCAAAACTCATATCGACGAGGCGTTCTCCCGCGGCTTCCTCGTCTTGTGCTTCGGCGCCAATCTGTGCGCCCATCTCTGCGGCAACGCGGAAAAAGCCGTCGCGCGTGGCGTTGGACATGACGCGTTCAATCAGGACACCGCCACGCGGCGACAGCAGCGCAGCAGCTGCAAGAAACGCGGCCGAAGACGGGTCACCCGGAACAGTTGTGTCGCGGGCTATCGGGACCTGACCTCCCCGAATGCTGACAGATTGGCCGTGGCCTTGTGGAGCGGTAATCACTTCAACGCCAAACGCCCGCAGCATGCGTTCAGAATGGTCACGCGTTAGGTGGGATTCATGAACAATGGTCAACCCATCGGCACGTAGCCCGGCCAGTAGGATACAGGATTTCACCTGGGCCGAGGCTTGCGGCGGGGTGTATGTGATGGCTTTCAAACGGGCACAGCCGGTTTGCGTCAATGGCAGCTTGTCATTGTTGGATCCACCAAAGCTCACGCCCATTTCCTCAAGCGGTGTCATCACGCGACGCATCGGGCGGGCAGACAGGCTGTCATCGCCAACCAATTCAGTGACAATGCCATAGCCGGCCAATACGCCCATCATAAGCCGCACGCCGGTGCCCGAATTCCCAAAATCAAGAGATTTGGTGGGTTGGCTTAACCCGTTCTCGCCGACCCCGTCGATGATCCAATGCCCATCGCCCTTTTGTTTGAGCGTTGCACCCAGCGCCGCCATCACAGCGCCGGTTCGGCGCACATCGTCGCCTTCAAGCAGACCCGTAATCTCGGATCGACCCTCAGCTAAGCCGCCAAGAATCAAGGCTCTGTGCGAACAAGACTTGTCGCCAGGTGCGCGAAGTGTTCCGGCAATTTGCGGAACGGGATGAGACGTCCAGACCATAAACAACAAAAAAGGTTAGGGGTTGCGTGACAAAAGCGCTTTGACAGGGACCGGCGTTTCTGGCAAGCGCGCCAGCAATCTTCAATCAGTGAGAAAGTGCGACATGGCTGATCCAGAACTGGGTACGAAACAAGTCTGCCCGAATTGTGAGTCTAAGTTCTACGATCTCAACAAGCGGCCTGCGACCTGTCCGAAGTGCGGACACACCTTTGATCCGGCTGACGAGACCGTCCAAGCAACCAAAACAAAAATCCGTACCAAAGCAGCCAAAGCATCGGTACCTGAAGACGAAGAAGAAGATGACGAGGACGAGCTGGAGATAGCTGCTGTAAAAACGGTTGGCGATGATGATGACGAAGAAGAGGATTCTTCCGAAGAGGTCGCGCGCGAGCTAAGCACCGATGATAACGAAGTCGCACTAGACCTGAACGCTGACAGTGATGCGGATGAAGATGCTGCACCTGGAAAAGTCCCAAGCGGGTTTTCTGAAGATGGCGTCGATGACGATGATGATGACGATCTGCTCGACGATGAAGAAGACGAATTTGACCTCGGTGATGATGACATCGAATTAGATGATGACAATGAACTTGGTGAGCCAGATGCTGACGACATCGATGTTGACGGCGACCCCAAGGATGACAAATAGGTCTTGATCCCAAACGTCCGACCACGTATTTCGCGGACTTCCTGTTAAGGGGCCATAGCTCAGTTGGGAGAGCGCTTGCATGGCATGCAAGAGGTCGTCGGTTCGATTCCGTCTGGCTCCACCAATCACATAACCAACACGTGTCCTGCCCTTGATGGCAGGTGTCGCACACCCCACATCTCTTTTATCGGGGCTTAAGCGCTGATGGGTCGCCATGATGGGACCCAGTGCAAAGCCCATTCAGATCCTGTCTTGAACTAGAGGGAATGTGATATGAATACGAATATAGACGACATCATCAACCAAATTGATGCGAGTAAGTTTGCTTACATTCGCGCCATCGAAGACGATGAGCTAGCGGCACTGCCAAACGATGCTTTGTCCTCTGTTGCGGACCCTGCGTCACTCTTTGTTCTGACCAATGGTGAGGGCGAGAAGCTCGCAATCGTAGAAGGTCGCGAAGAGGCGTTCGCCGCCGCGGCCGCGCACTCGCTGCTGCCAATGAGCGTGCACTAAAGCTTACAGGATTGCTGGGATAACGCGATCTGGCGGCTTATGACCATCATCAAATGTCTTGATGTTGATGATGACTTTTTCGCCCATTTCGACACGCCCTTCCAGCGTCGCAGACCCCATGTGCGGCAGCAGGATGACGTTCGGCATACCGATCAATTGTGGGTTCACCATTGGCTCGCGTTCGAATACGTCCAGACCAGCGCCAGCAATCGTTCCGTCCTGTAACGCTCGGGCAAGGGCGGCTTCGTCAATGACTTCGCCGCGCGCTGTGTTGATGATGAATGCGTCCGGCTTCATCAGCGTCAGACGACGCGCATTAAGCAGATGGAAAGTCGCAGGAGTGTGTGGACAATGAACCGAAACAATGTCCATCCGCGCCAGCATTTGATCTAGACTGTCCCAATATGTCGCTTCGAGCTGTTGTTCGATATGACGGGCTACGGGCTTGCGATTGTGATAATGGATCTGAAGCCCAAAAGCGCGCGCGCGCCGGGCGACCGCCTGTCCGATCCGGCCCATACCAATAATGCCAAGGCGTTTGCCCGAAAGGCGGCGTCCCATCATCCAAGTTGGCGACCATCCAGGAAAGCCGCCGTCTTCCATCATATGGATGCCTTCATTGAGCCGCCTTGGGACGGATAGGATAAGCGCCATTGCCGCATCCGCAGTATCGTCGGTCAGGACGCCTGGCGTGTTGGTCACGGTTATTCCGCGCTGAACCGCGGTTTGCACATCGATATTATCGACGCCGGCGCCAAATTGAGCGATCAGTCTCAGAGCGTCTCCGGAGCGCGCAAGAATGCGTCCATCGATCGGGTCGGTTACGGTGGAAACCAAAACGTCTGCGCGTTCCACAGCGTCAACAAGCTGCGCTTCATCCATCGGCGCGTCCGTGTCGTTTAGTTCGGTATCGAAGAGCTCCTTCAGCCGCAGCTCGACCGGATCGGGGAGGCGGCGCGTGACGATCACTTTCAGGCGCTTAGCAGACATATTCATTCCTTTTTCTATCGCTTAGCAAACCGATCGGCCTCCGCCAATGCGTGGTTTTACCAGCGATTCATCCAACTAGGCCAAAACTGGCGAATGACACTATTCTGTCTTGCGCGTCCAGCCCTGGCCCTGATTCTTCTCAGCGGTTTCAGCCATGTCCCATCGGCACATGGAGAGACGGAGCGCGTTGAGCAAAGCCGATTTTCCGGCAAGGCCGTGCCGCGGTTTGGCACGCTGAGATATGATGCGGTCAACGGCCGGCAGGGGCCGAGCCTGCAACACCAAATCCTTTGGCGTTATGAAAAAGAGGGCCTTCCCGTCATCGTGGTCCGCGAGACCCACAACTGGGTTCGTGTGAGGGATGCCGCTGGCGATGAAGTCTGGATGCAAACGCGCATGATTGAAGACGAACGAAATCTATTGATCCAGGAGGACACCGTGCTCAAGAAGCATCCGAGTGCGGACAGTGCCGATCAGGCGAAGCTCAAACAAGGGCTGATCGTTAAGTATCGCGGCTGCGATCAAAGCTGGTGTGCGGTACAAATTGGGCGGCGTTCAGGCTATGTGTCAGAAGATCATGTTTGGGGTGCGGACGCACAATAGTCGCTGTGTAGAACCGTGTCTGGGGTTGCTCCTTCTGGCGGCACTCGCTAACAGGCGAGGTTGTTTTTGGGCTGGGATGGAACCGCCAAGATGAATGATCCGCGTGACTACCACACACCGCAAAGCGCTTACTCCAAAGCAGACTTGCTAGAATCTGGTCAGGGCCAACTGTTCGGTCCGGGCAATGCGCAACTGCCGACGCCGCCGATGTTGATGATGGATCGGATCACCGAAATTTCGGACGATGGCGGTGAGTTTGGCAAAGGCCACGTCATCGGCGAGTTTGATATCAATCCAGACCTTTGGTTTTTCGAATGCCATTTCCCAGGCGACCCTGTGATGCCAGGTTGTCTTGGTCTCGATGCGATGTGGCAGGCGGTGGGCTATTGGCTCGGCTGGTCGGGTTCTCCGGGCAAAGGCCGCGCACTGGGTGTCGGCGAGGTCCGCTTCACCGGTGAAATCACACCGGACACAAAACTGGTTCGCTATGAAATCGATATGAAGCGCGTGCGGCGCGGTCGGCTGATCCTCGGCATTGCTGATGGGCGCGTTTATGCTGACGACACAATGATTTACACCGCAAAAGATATGCGGGTCGGATTGGTCGACAAGTCGGGCAGCGCGACGTCTGCTTGACGCCGACTCGGGCCGCGCATAGCCATGCGACCAAGCATTTGAATAGGAAGACAGTGATGTCAGATTTTGGTGAAATGCCGACAGGGACCCTAATGGCCGGCAAGCGCGGGCTGGTTATGGGCGTTGCAAATAAGAGCTCGATTGCTTGGGGCATTGCGCAACAATTGGCTGCGCAAGGCGCCGAGCTCGCCTTCACCTATCAAGGCGAAGCACTGGAACGACGCGTCCGGCCTCTGATCGAGAGCATCGGGATGGATCTTATGGTGCCAGCCGATGTCACCGATGATGCGAGTATGGATGCCGCGTTTGCAGCGGTGAAGGATAAGTGGGGTGAAATCGATTTCCTCGTCCATTCCATCGCCTTCGCAGGAAAGGATGAGTTGCAAGGGTCGATGGTTGCAAACACCACGCGGGAAGGCTTTCGACGCGCCATGGACATTTCCGTTTATAGCTTCATCGACGCCTCGCGCCGGGCCTCGGAATTGATGCCGAATGGTGGCGCGATCATTTGCATGACGTATCTCGGGGCTGAGCGAACGGTACCGTCCTATAATGTCATGGGCGTCGCGAAAGCAGCGCTAGAAGCCTCCACACGCTATGCGGCGCGCGACCTTGGAACGCAGGGTATTCGGGTCAATGCGATCTCGGCGGGCGCCATGCGAACCTTATCGCTGGCAGGTATTCGCGGCGGCAAATCCCTGATGGGTACCGGCAAGGATTGGTCGCTCTTGAAAGAAGATACCAGCATGGAAGGTGTCGCGGGCTGTGCCCTCTATTTGCTGTCACCTTTGGGTCAGTCCATCGCCGGCGAAGTGATCCATGTCGATGCAGGGTTCCACGCTGTTGGCGTTCCGGAACTGCCTGAGGAATAGACATGGCGCGCCGTCTTTTCATCTGGGTCGGCCATCCTCGCGAGACGTCTTTGTCGCACGGCTTGGCCGACGCGTATCAACGGGGTGCGGAAAGCGAAGGCGCAGAGATCCGACGGATGAATGCGTATCAGATGGATTTCGATCTCGATCTCACCTTTGGCTATCAACAGCGCAAAGAGCATGAGCCGGTCCTGACCGAATTTATCGAGAACACGAAATGGGCCGAGCATTTGGTTTGGGCGCATCCGTTGTGGTGGGGAGGTATGCCGGCGAAGATGCAAGCCGTGATTGATCGTACATTTCTGCCAGGCATCACCTTTGCCTATCGCGAAAAAGGCCCGTGGTGGGACAAGCTGCTTGAGGGCCGAACCGCAGATGTTCTGGTCACCGCTGACACGCCAGGCTTTTTTATCAAGTGGGCCTACCGAAATCCGCATAAGAACCGGATCCAGCGCCAAATTCTCGGCTTCACGGGGGTGAAGTTGAACCGCTACGCGCACTTTGCAACCGCCAAGGATGCCAGCGAAGACAAGATCAATGAGTGGATGAAGCGCGCCTACAATATGGGTGCCGATGCTGGTCGCGGATGAAGACGTCTCCCGAAACGCACGAACCTTTGAGCGCCGCGTTTCCGCAGTATAGCCTCGCTGAGATGCAGGCGCGCGCTATCGCTTTCCATGACCAGATGCAAACACGCCGATCTGTGCGAGCGTTTTCGGACACTCCCGTTCCGCAAACCGTCATTGAGCAATGCGTGTTGACGGCTGGCTCTGCGCCCAGTGGCGCGAACCATCAGCCCTGGTTCTTCGCTTGTGTCGGTTCGCCTGAGAAAAAATCGGAGATCCGGATCGCTGCAGAAACCGAAGAACGCGCCTTCTATTCGGGTCGGGCTGGACAAGATTGGATCGACGCCCTGGCGCCGATCGGAACCGATGCTGAAAAACCCTATATGAGCATCGCGCCTTGGCTGATCTGTATTTTTGCGCAGAGACGCGGCGGCGTTCGCGAGGGGGAAGACCGCAAGAACTACTACATCAATGAGAGCGTCGGCATCGCCACCGGTTTGCTGATTGCGGCCTGTCATACTGCGGGACTAGCAACTTTGGTCCACACACCCAATCCAATGAAATTTCTAAACGGCTTGTGTGGCCGACCCGAAACGGAAAAACCGTTCTTGATCCTGGTTGCCGGCTACCCTGCGGAGGACGCCATGGTGCCCAAACATGCCTTGGTCAAAAAGCCGCTCAGTGAGATTGCGAGCTTTCTCTAGAGCACGCCCTCCGACCGAAGGCGGTCCAAGATTGGCGCCAGCATACGAGCGATGGCCTCGCCATTTGGGCGGACTTGGCCATACGCCGGAAGCCCCTCATCGGCGACCACCAGATCCGCTTCGAACATGGCCGGATAGGTGTGGCGATAATGCGCGGCGCGAACCGTGCCGAGATATTGCTGCAGCACACCCCCAATTTCGCGACCGCGCTCCACGACATCTCTTCGGATGCGCCGCGCTAAGCGCAAATCGTCTGGCGTGTCGACATACACAGAGAGATCAATCAGCGGCTCCAATTCTGGAATTGAAAGCACATGAATGCCCTCAAATAGAATGATCGGCGCCGGTGTGATGGTCAGCGTGTTGACGGGGTCGCGGTCGTGCCGATCATAATCATAGATCGGCTGTTCGATGATCTTGCCTGTCTTCAAGTCGGCCAGCTGCCGCGCCATCAATTTCGTATCTTTGCTGGCAGGATCGTCATAGTTCACTCGCGCAATGATTTGAGCGCGTTGGGCGTCGGTGTCGCTTGGCCCGTAATGCGCCATTGGCCAATAATAGCCATCTTCATTGAAGATCACGAGCCCTTTGTCCTGGCAGACGGTTTGCAGCTCTTCCGCGAGCGTTGATTTGCCGGACCCTGAGCCACCCGTGATTGCGATCAAGTAAGGCGCTTGGCGAGGCTGTGGGCTCATTCTTTTGCGTCGATAGGGATGCCGTAGAGCTCTAGACGGTGATCAACCAGCTTATAGCCAAGCTCGCGCGCGATCTCTTCTTGCAGCCGTTCAATTTGTTCGTTCTGAAACTCGATCACTTGCCCAGATTTCACATCGATCAAATGATCATGATGCTCTTCTGGCACTTGCTCATAGCGTGCGCGACCATCGCCGAAATCATGGCTTTCAATGATGCCGGCTTCTTCGAAAAGCTTTACCGTTCGATAGACGGTTGCAAGCGAAATCGACTTATCGACGAGATTCGCACGGCGATGCAGCTCTTCCGCATCCGGGTGATCGGTTGAAAGGGACAGGATGCGCGCAATGGTACGGCGCTGGTCCGTCATGCGCAGGCCTTTTTCGGCACAGATTTTTTCGAGTCGGTCCATAGCCGTTAAATGGCCCTTTCCCTTATGTCTGTCCAGCGAAGTCCTTCGCCATGATCTGCGCGGCTGTGTTGCCGTTTCGGTTAGAATAGTAGGATTCGCGGGTCGAAATGCAAATAAAGCCAAGCTTCCGATAGAGCGATATGGCGGCTGTATTGCGCTCTGACACCTCCAAGAAGATGCGGTTAAAACCCGCCTGGCTGAGCGCGTTTTCGGCTGCCTTTAGCAAGTGCTCCGCCTGTCCCTGCTGTCGATGAGATGGATGCGTGCAAAGTGTCAGCAGCTCGGTTTCGGGCGCAACGCCCTGGAAGAGCGCAAACGCCAGTACGAAATCGTCACTGACCAGCGCAAGACCCATGCAAGTGTCCAGTTTCAGGAAACGAGAGAAATCGGGTGCCGACCAGGCCGAGGGCGCGGCGAAGCTGGCTGCGTGAAGTGTGGCAAGCCGATCTGCGTCAGAGACGCTCAATCGCACAAGCGCGGACTTACGGTTTGGCGGCGTGTCGCGGTTTGGCATCGGGCGCCCTCACATAGGTCGGCGTTGGAGGCGCCGTGTCGGGGTCTCGGCTTAGGGCCAGCTGAGCGGCGATGCGCGCGCGCGGCCGCGCCGGGGTGACGCTGAGGTGCGCCGCCGCTTGTTTTAGGCTGTCGCCGTCACCGAACAAAGCGTGTGGGTGAGCGGTCAGCGTGTCGACCAATCCATCCAGAGCCACTTCATCTGGCATGCCGGTCGCGACCCCATTTCGAAAGCCCTGGGTCCAATAGGTCAGATCGGGTGGGCGTCTTTGCGCCGCGAGCAAGACCATGGATGATCCGGGCTCGCCGATTGGCAGTGCAGCCTCGAGGCTGGTCACGCCGAGGCATGGGATATTGAGTGCCAAAGCCAAACCGCGGGCAAAGGCGACGCCAACGCGGATTCCGGTGAAGCTACCTGGACCGGTAATGACCGCCAGTCGATCCAGTTCGGCGAGTGCGACACCCGAAGCGGCAATGGTTTCCTGAACCAGGCCAGGCAATCTTGAATCTTGATCGCGCGCCATCTCTTCCGAGCGTTCAGCGAGACAGGTATCGCCATCTATCAGCGCGGTCTCGCATCCGGCCCAGGCCGTGTTTAGAGCCAGGATCCGCATCACTGGTGTCTAAAGGATTTGGCAGGCTTCGGAGAAGCTCAAGCGTGGGCTGCGTTCGAACAGCTGGCTGTCATCGCCATGGCCGATATTGCACAACCAATTCGATCGCCAATTCTTGGTGGCGTCATCCTTGGAGAAGAATTCCTGATCCACCCCAGCATTGTCGAATCCAGACATCGGTCCGCAATCGAGCCCGATTGCGCGCGCGGCGAGCATCAAATAGGCGCCCTGCAATGTGCCGTTTCGGAAGGCGGTCGTTTCACGATGAGCATCGTCAGCAAACCAATCTTTCGCGCCGGGATTGTGCGGGAAGAGTTGAGGGATTTTTTCATGGAATTCGAGATCGTGCGCGATGATCACCACCCAGGGGGCGGCCATTGTTTTCTCTGCATTTGTCCCCAGAAGAAACGGCAAAAGGCGCTGCTTGGCTTGATCAGATTGCAGAAACACAAATCGCGCTGGTGAGCAGTTCGCGCTGGTGGCGCCCATTTTTGTCAGATCATAAACGGCGCGGATCAGCGTCTCTGGGACCGCATCATCCGTCCATCCATTATGTGTGCGCGCTTGACGCCAAATCTGGTCGAGTGCGGCGTCGCTGACGGGTGCGGGCATGGGAACCTCCTAAACTCTGGGAACTGCTGACATAGAGGGTTCGGGCGCTGCAGGGAAGGCAGCGTGGTGCGCCTCAATCAAACCAGTCAGAAGAGTCTCGATCGATCACCAAATCTACCGCGCCATTCAGCATCTTGAAGAACATGTCGTCGCCGCGATCGGTTTGTTTGACCATCATTGCTGCGAAATAGGCCGTCAGGAAAAGCTGATAGGCGCCCATTGTGTAATGCCGCTGAAACACATCTTGGGGATAGGCTTCGCCGGTTTCGGCCTCAAAGGCATCGAGGTAGTGGGCTTGCAGGGCGTCTTCATGCGTGCGCCGGAGTTCTGGCGCGACGGCGCCCGCGATGAAATAACCCGCATCCGCAGCGCATCCGCCATAGTTGAAACTCTGCCAATCGACGACCGTCACCGGTGCCTGCGCGCCAGTCGCATCAAACATCATATTGTCCGGTCGGAAATCGCTGTGCATCAGGCCTTTCGGGCCGGACGTCAGCTCTTCCCAGCGTTCGTAATTGCGCCCGATGCCGGAACCGATGCGCGAAGCGTCCGCCGATACACGATCGCCATATCTCTCTTCGAACCCGGTCCAAACCGCCGCCAACAGTTCCGGACTTATGACACTCTCCGCCTGGCTCGTGCCGCCAACCCAGTGATACTGATCAAGCGAGTCATCTTTCCAAAAAGCGCTGTGAAGCTTTGCGGCTTCGGTCAGCACTTGTCGGGTCTGGTCCAGCCCCACGCCTTCCAGCTGGTCGCCTTGTTCGGCCGGCGCCAAATCGCCCATCATCAAAACGAACTCATGCGTCTCTTCGATCATGTCCGTGAAGTAGCAATAGGGAGTCGTGATCCGCGCTTTGTCTTGCAGGAGCTGGTAGAATCTGACCTCGCGATAGTAATTAAGCAGCTGAATTCCGGTGGCGCGGCTGTCCGGGGACTCCGATTGGAATTTGCCGACAATGGTCTTCGGCGCGTTTTCGGGTGCCGTCCCCGCATAGTCTAGGACGAAGCGCACGCAGTCGCCGACTTGGCCTGTGCCCACTTTAGCTTTGGTGAAAGCAGCGACGTCAGCGTCGATCCCGTCTTGCTGCAAAACAGCCGTGAGCCAAGGGGCATCAATATCGTTCCAATTGCGGATGTCGGGTGTCATATCATGTGCCCTCTAGCCGCCGAATCGGCTTGGGTTGGCCTGGATCAGCGCTTCGAGCTTGGGCGCACCGCTGGCAATCCCGGATTTGAGCTGGCGCCCGACGAGCCAGCCGAGCGGAAAGCCGGTGGCCTTGCCCCACCAGCGCAGCTCACACCCACCATGCGCCTCAACAATGCGGTAGTCTTCTGCGCCGGCAGCAATCGGGAGACTCGTTTTCTCGAAACGAAACGCCATGCGATGACCGTCTTCCCAAGCGTAAAAGGTTTCTTCAATGGTCTGCCCGCCGGCGACCACCGTGCGCTGGGTACCCACACCCAATGGTTCAGGGCTGTCCCATGTCACCGACTCGATTGGCAGCCATTGGGACCAGGCTTTTGCATCCAGTAAGGCCGCCCATGCCAGTTTTGCTGGAACGGCTAAACGCTGGCGCACATGCGGCGGCGTTGAATCGGCTGCAAGAAACGCAGCATCGACCTGTTCGTGCTGCTTCAAAGCTTTTGCCATTGTGTTCCTCCGGCGCTGTTGCACTTTTTTGTTTACAGAGAAATCAAGCGTCGCTTGGAATCAAGCACGAACCTCGCGTCAGGGCTTCCGCGCCTTTGCATTGATACCTGTGAGTCTTTGTCGCTAGAGTCGGTGTCTCTTGGGGAGGGTTACAAATTGATCACGCTCGGCACAGCCAATTCGGCGCATTTTGATGAACACTTTTTGTTCGAACATGACGGCATAAACCACTCGGTCTTCACCAAGGGGGCGGGTCCTGGCGTGGTGCTGATGCATGAACTGCCAGGCATGTCGCCTGAGTTTTGGCGCCTGGCCAATTGGCTCGCAGAACACTTCACGGTTTGGGCGCCAGACATGTTTGGCAACAAGACCAGGCCGACGCCCGCCAAGCCGGGCGCGCTGTTCATGAAGGCATGCATTAGCCGTGAGATCCATCTTTTCTCAAAAGATGACCCCGGTCCAATCACACAATGGTTGCGAGCCTTGTCGAAAGCCATGCACGCCCAAACCGGCGGTCCCGGCGTCGGCGTGATTGGCATGTGTATGTCTGGTAATTTCGCGCTGACCCTCGCGCTCGACCCCTGGGTCACCGCTCCGATATCGTCGCAGCCCGGCTTGCCGGCGTCGACGCCATTTGCAAATCGCGATGGTGGCCTGCAAATGACACAGGACGAGAGGGCGCAGCTTGCGAACGAGCGCGATGTTGATGTGATGGCATTGCGCTTCGAGGGGGATGCACTGTGCAAGGCGGCGCGCTTCGACGCCATTCGCGACTTGGTTGGTGAGGACCGGTTCCAAGAACATGTCATAGCGGATGAGCATCGCAATCCCGACGGCCCGTTAAAGCTCCCGCATTCAGTCCTAACCGCGGACCTCGTTGATGACGATGATGGGGTGACGAAACAAAAGCTTGGCGAAGTGATCACCTTCCTGAAGGCGCGTATCGAGACGGCCGACGCTTGATTCCGATGCTGGACAGAGGGATTGGCCGCCTCCAAACTGAGTCCAAAAATGGAGGAATATATGGGTTTTGAGACACCGCTCAGTATTGCTGGACCGCTGCGCGAGCCAAAGCAGATGTTGGCGGAGCAAGAGTATGGCGGACACAGTTCGATCCATGATGATAACATGGCGGAGAAGCTGGGCTTCCGTGCCGGGCCAATTGAGGGTCCGACCCATTTTAGCCAGTTCGCCCCGCTGCTTCACAAAGTGTTCGGTGACGCGTTTTTTGAGCGCGGCTGTCTGTCGGCGCATTACCAAAACATGGTGGTCGAAGGCGAGTTGGTCCGGGCGTTTGCTGAGCCGCTCAAGCCGGGTGCAGCATCCACGCGAGTCTGGGCCGAAAAGGCCGACGGAACACCGGTCCTTGAGGCCAGTGCGAGCTTGGGGCCCGCGCATGGCGAAACATTGCTCGAAGCCCGAATGGCGAAACTGCGACCGCCTGAGCACCTGGTGATATTGAGCGAGCTATCGGTCGGAATGACCGGCGCTGAAGACGAGCCGATCCGGATGGATCCAGACCAGAATATGGGAAAACTGTATCCGTTTTCGCTCAACCAGAAACTCGCCAAGATCACTGAACCGTCGCCTTGGTACTCAGATGCATCGCCTTGGGGGCGGCCGATTGTTCCGCTCGAGATGATCAGCGTATTGGCGGAATATTCCAGCCGCGCAGCCGCCTTTCCGGTCAAAGGCCCCGCAGTCGGTCTGTTTGCGGATCAAGAAATTCGTCTCATCAAAGGGCCACTCTTTGTCGGTGAAGACTATTTGATTCGACGCGAAATTGTCGCTTTGGCAGAGAGCCGGCGGACTGAATCCTACTGGGTTCGCACCCGAATCTTTGAGGCTTCGGGCGAGACACAAGTGGCCGAGATGCTGCTCAATCACGCAACGTTGAAAAACTCTTACGCGCCTTACGACGAAGAGCTCGCTTCGATGGCGTGAGATCACATGGCGGGTTTTGCTGAGCGGGCGATTTTGTATGCCCCTCGCACCCCGCAAAACGCCAGAAAACCCGCTGGGCCGTACATCAAGGTGAGCGGCAATGTCGGGAGCACCAGCCAGAAGCTGATTTGCTCTTGGCGCGCTCGGCGGCAGATCCATGCGCCGACGAACAGGTCAAATGCAAGAAAGTGGATCCAACCCGCCATCACTGCATTGGGACTGGTGAACAATTGTGAAACCTCAGCGAAGCTGCCAAAGCCTCCGCCAGACGTGTTGGGCATCAATACGGTCCAGATATAGACAGCGGACAAGACAAGCGGCGCAATAAGCCCAGCATACAGATCAGACCATTTCGGTTTGATTGGCGACAATAGCAGCGCGATCCAGCCTGACATTGCGATCAGGCCGACCGTGGAAAAAAGCGTTTCATAATTCATGGCAGATCCTCGGGATTGGTTCGAAGGTCTTTATTGCAGAACGCTTGCATATGCAAGCAATACGCAATATATGGCCGCCATGACACAGATCGATACAATCAATGCGCTGCGTTTGATGCAAAGCGCCGACGAGCTTCGGGCCCGACTTTCGGGAGCGTTTGCCGCCGTACACGGCTTGTCCGTGAACGAGTACTTCTTGCTAAAACAGCTGAACCACGCGCCGGGAAACCGACTTCCGCGTGTTGAGCTGGCGAAACGAATGCATGTTAGCGCGTCGACGATTACACGCATGGTTGCGCCAATGGAGAAAATTGGCCTGGTTGACCGAGAAACCGGCGCTCGGGACGCTAGGCTGGCCTTGGTGGTGCTGACCAAAGCCGGTGCCGGGAAGCTGAAAGATGCGGAAGCGACTTTCGCCATGCATGCGGGATACATTTTTGAGGACCGCTGGACCCAATCGGAACGAGAGCAGTTTTCTGAACTGCTCAATCGTTTGGTGGCGGGCACGCCGGCGAGTTTGACGTAATTTGCTGCGCGCCGTCACGTTTCGTCTCTATCCCAACTTCGGTTGGCAGGCGCATTATGCCGCTTCAACGTGGTCGAGAATGAACTGCGTACGCGCTTCAACATCTCGTTTCGGCACAAGGATGGGTGTATAGCCTAAGCGCGGAAGCGCAGCTGCGATGGCGTCAAATTCTTCAATGGCATCATCAAAGCTATGCTGGCGTTCGGCGTCGGTCTTATAGAGGTCTGGCCACGGCGCGAACAAAAAGACTTGCTCTTCGTAGCGGGGATGTCCAGCAAGGGATTTGTCAGCGGGTACGCCTCCCATTCGCTCAAGCGCCAGGGCGGCGTCGACCAGGCCGCGGTCACAGAAGACAGGCTCTTCCCGGTCAAAGCGGGTGGCGGCGTGATGCAAGTCATCGGATGCCATCGCCAAGGCGCGTTCCGCGAACAGGTTCGGATTGGTCCAGGGAAGGGCGTCGCCACCGGTTAATTTTTCCTCGCGCACAATGCGCCGACCCGGCTCCGCAATCGTCGCGACGCCCTGGGTAGATAAGGCCTCCAACACAGACGACTTTCCTGCACCTGAACACCCTGTCAGGAGATAAAAATTTGGCATGATCAACGTCTCCTGCGGTCCGCGCTCAAGGCGCCATTAGTCTGATTCTCCCGTCTTGCGCTTGATATAGGTGATAAGATCTTCATCCGAGGCCTGCTTAACCCATTCCATGGTCATCATGCCTTCGCCGGTGACGGGATCAAAGAGGGGGATCGGTCGATCACGTTCGCCCGCTTCAATGGCCGCCTCCCGAAGCGCGTCGATAGCTCGGGATCGGCGCTGTTGACGGCGCCACGCTGCGATAAGCCGGTCCGCACGGCGGGTCGCCGAGTTCGGTGCGCCGCTGAGCGTCCTCGGCGAGCGCCCTTCTGTCTTCGATTGGCAATCGCCTGAGGTCTTGCATGCGAAACAGTATAAGACCAAACCGAGAGGTGTTGGATAAGGACATTGGTCCTAGGACAGTGAGCCTATTTGGATGTTGCAATTGGCGCGCGAAATTGGCCCCGAGCGATGCCTCCAGCTCTGAAAGTGTAAGGCTCAGGCTTGCATCGAGAGACTACCCGGCACCTACTCCGCGATCGCATCCATGCCGAGGGACAACACCCCACCGGGCGTTCGTGCATGCGCATTGACACCGAAGAACACGCCATTGCCCCAAGGCTCGGCGCGGGCGCGGGTTTTGACCAAAGCTTCCATTGTGCTCTGCCCGACCTTTTCCCCGGTTTCCTGATCGAGCGTTGGGACAACACACCGCGCACAGGGTTTGACCAGGTCAAACACCTGATCGCCAAGGGTCAGAACAGTCCAATCATCTTCGATCCAGGGCGTCTCCGTTTCGATCACAATGTTTGGCCGAAACCGCGCCATCGGAATCGGGTCGCCGGCGGTTCGGCTAAGGGCATCGAGAGAGGCTGTGGTTGTGATCAAATACGGAAAGCCGTCCGCGAAGCTGACCGTGCCGGGTCCACCAAAGTCGGGATCCGTGTCCCGCACAGAAGCGTGATCCATCTTGACCAGTCTGACCGGGGTTTCGAGAAAGTTCGAGAGCGCGGCATTGACGGTTTCGGTCGCGACCACAGCCGAAACCTGATCGGAAAACACTTGGACCTGCATGCGGAACTCGGTGAAGTGCGCGGGCATAGATTGACCTGCAAGGGTTAGCGTTAGGCCACCGTCCAATGTGGCAATGATCTGCGCCAGTTTGGGATGCGTTCTTTGCGTCAGGAACACACCTTTCTGACTGACGATCATGGCGCGCCGATCGCCGGCAAAGCCGCGGGCTTTCAGCGTTGCGGTCGGCACGGAAAAGCCGCGGCAAGATTTAATCGGATACAGGCGTAGATTGATGAGTTTCATGCCCTGCGTCATAAGTCGGCTGCGCATCGGCTGTCACCCATGCGAATGTTCGAATGGGCAAAAAAACCGCTTACGATTCAAGCCATGCGAATTCGGCTTGGCATTCGCGTTCAGGATATTCGTGGGCTGCACCCGTCGCATCGATATGGTCGCCGCTAATCTTGCCTTTGAGTTGCAGCGTTACTGGTAGGAGTCCGAGCGCGGTGGCCATGCCCGGCGCGTCGCCAATTTGCCGAATGAAGAGTTGGGCTGAGAAGCTGTCACCGCTGAACGTGTAGTCCCCTATATAAGCGAAACGAGAATCCCCGCCGAGCATGCGCCCGTCATTGAGCACCACGACGGCGGTGTCCGCGCCGAGCCCCGTCTGGAGGCTGATCCGATACAAGCCTTGCTTCACTCAACCTCCCCTCAGATCAAGCCACCAACTTTTAGTAGGGTAATTGTGTATAGGGGACAATCGTTAATACAGATTTACGATATCCACGCTGTGGCTCTTGGAGCCCCGTCACTGCTATGCTAGCAACAAGCCTGCGCAGTTGCAGACGAGACGTCGATGGTGATGTTGGCCTGAACCAAAAGTTGTGTGTTCGCGCTATACTGAATGGAATGCCTCCTCAGGGTTCGCCCTGATTTGGGGCGCGAAGGGGCTGGGTCGCTCCTCCCAGAGTTACTCCTACCCGGCTCCTTCGCATCGCCCACGACAGCAGATTCGGGGACGCCGCTATGTCGGTTTTGGTTTGGCGGGGATCCAGAGCGGCCCAACAGCGACAATCAAAATGATCAGATTGAACGCAATATTTGTCGCGTTTCCGGACGTTAGCGACCCGGCGCTATCAAGCAGAAACCATGCTAACACTGAGACCAGCACACTTTTGCGCACGCCGTCTGGCGCGGCGTCATAGACCCAAGCGGACAGGCACCAGATCAGCACCCCCCAGCCAAGCAGGAAGCCCCCTGTAAGGGCCGATAGAAAGTGTGTGTCCGGATGTTGATAGGAGATATTGCCGTCGAGTGGCCAGCTCAGTAAATCGAGGCTCCATCGAGCCGGTTCTGAGGTGTCCAACATGGTGCCAAGGAAGAAAATTGGCCCAAATGAACCGACAATAATCGCGGTGACTTTGAGCCAGGTTTTGTGTGCGTTTGCGCTCAATTGTGCCTCCCAAGCATAATGCTGCGCACGCTCGCATTGGGCTGAACGCTGAGCACAAGCAGGTAGATCGATAAGAACAGCATGCCGCCGAACAACGCGGCCGCGCCCAGGCCAAGTCCGGCTGCATTGATGCCGTTGCGCCATATCACCCAGCTGGCGGACAGGATAAGAAAGATCATAAAGTCCAAATTAAACTGGCCTGACCAGCTCATGGCAGCGACGTTATCGAAAAACACCGGAACCAAATTCCAGCCATGGTTCATCCCCACAATCACCGTATAAACAGCAATAACAGCGAGAAACGCGATCAACATCAATCGGAATAAAAACATGCGTAAACCTCCTTTTTGTGGCAGTCGCTACATTTTCTCTTACAGTTTTGTAGCGATCGCTACAACAGGAAATTGAATGGCACGCAAAGATCAGCAACGCACAGATGTTGGCCTGCGCTTAAAAGAACATTTGCTGAATACGGGATTGTCTCGTGCGAGCTTGCGCCAGCTTGCCACGGCGGCCGGCGTCAGCGACCGAATGTTATTGTACTATTTCGACGATAAAGCCGACGCGCTGAACACAGCATTCGGCCTCATCGCAGCGGATCTTACGCTGGCGCTTGATATGGCGGTACCGGAGGGAACGACCCTGTCCATGACGGACCTGATCCGTACGGTGACGGATCTGACCTTGGCGCCGGACACCAAACCCTATTTTCGGCTTTGGACCGAAGCCATTGCGGGCGTGCTGCGAGAGCCTGAACAATTTGAGCAAATCGTCAAACTGATCGCGTCTGGTTTTCTGACTTGGATCGAAGCACGCCTAGAGGGTGGCACGCCAGAGTCTCGCCAGGCGGATGCAGCGATGATCCTGGCAATGATTGACGGTCTGGCGCTGCTGGAGATTTGCACGGATGAAGCAACGGCGCGTCTGGCGGCGGAGCGCATGAAGCAGGGCGTCTGAACCGCGATCGACGGCTATGACGTCTCACAGTGCGGCGCTTTCGCTCGGGATGGACTGTGCTTTTTCGGTCGGCGACCGCTCTGAGACTTGCTGCGTCCAGCCGGCTACCACGCGGCGCGGTAGAGCGCTTCCAGCACATCTGGATCGACCGGTTTCGGATTGAAGCCATTGATCGGGTCGGCGACGGCATCTTCGACCAAAACCGGCAGTAAATCTCCTTCGCCGCCAAGATCTTTGATCGAGCGTTCAATGCCGATATCGCTGCGCAGCTGCAGGACAGCATCGATTGCCGCGCTGCCGGTGGCCGCTTTTGACGGCGCCAGCAAGCGAGCAACCTCGGCGTATTTGTCGGCTCGTTCGGACATATTGAACTCCATAACATGGGGCAGCATCGTCGCGAGCGTCTGGCCGTGTGCCGCATTCAGCCTGGCTGACAAAGCGTGCCCCGTGCCATGCACCGATCCGAGCCCAGCAACGTTGAACGCCATTGCGGCTTGGGCGGAGCCGAGCAGCATGTTTGAACGCGCCTCAATGTCGCTGCCGTCTTCGACGACTGCGCGCAGATTGTTGGCGACTTTGCGAATGGCGTCGAGCGCGATCGCGTCTGAATACGCGCTCGATGCGATCGACACATAGGCTTCAACGGCATGAGTCAGCACATCAAAACCGCAGGTTGCGGTCGGATAAGTCGGCAGGCCGAGCGTTAAATCTGCGTCGAGTATGGCGAAAGCCGGCCGGATGCTGGGGTGTATTACATAGGTTTTCCGACCCATCCCGGAATTGGTGATGACACAGGCATTGTTGGTTTCAGAGCCGGTGCCAGCCGTGGTCGGTACCGCTATGACGGGCGCCTTGGCGGGAACCGGTTCTGGGTTTTGTTGCATTGCTTCCAGCGTGCCGCCATTTGCTGCGAGCAGGGCCACTGCTTTGCCGCAATCCATGGAGGAGCCGCCGCCGATTGGGATCACACAAGCGTCGCCGAGCCTGTTCAGCATTTCTGCGCCGGCTTCGACATTCTTGTCGGTTGGGTTGGGCTCGACGCCATCAAACACATCGACATGGATGTTCGCTGTTTTCAGGGCCTCGATGACGGGATCGAGCACGCCGGTCGCATGCAGATTCTTATCGGTGACGATCAGCGCCGAATGCAAACCCAGCGCTTGAATATGGTCGCTCAATTGCAGGCTGGTGCCCTGTCCAAAGACAAGCGTGGGCAGCGGCGGGACCGCGAAATTCTGTGTCGCAAGCATGGGTGTTCCTCCTGAACGTCTTTTCTTTTTTGGTTCGACTGGACCATTGCACCGGCAGCTCGACCTGTCGATGTGACGGCGTATGCAGTGGATTTTGGTTTGGCCTCACCAGGGCGCGGCGATGCGGTAAAGAACGCGATCCGCCTCGCCAGTGATGAAGAGATTGCCATCGCCGTCCATGGCGACGCCGTTGAACACTTGAGAGGGCGGCAGACCTGGCGCGGCCGGTGAACCTGCGGGGAATTCTGCAAGCACCCGTCGGTCGCCGTTCGCGTCAATGTGGATCGCGCGCGCCGCATCGGCTTCGATCACGACCAGGCCGGTCTCTGTGAACAGAAAGCCTTCTGGCGCGGCGAGGCCGCTGGCCATGATTTCAGGCTCGGCCAGCGCCACATCGTCTTGTGCGATCTTCAATATCTCGCCGCGTTCCCGGTCGCCAACATAAAGCGCGCCTGCAACCACTTGCAGCCCGGTTGGCGCCGGCAGCCCGGACGCCAACACAATCGGATCGCCGTCGCCATACAGCGTCACCGCGCTGGTGCCGTGCTCCGCCACCGCCAGCCCGTCGCCATAGCGCACCGCGGCCACCGGACCTGACAGCCCGGTAACATGCGCCAGCCGCGTCTCCGTTTTTGGATCCCAGACGCGGGCATCGCCATCAAACCAAGACGTCAGGACGAGCACGTGATCATCCGCCGACAGATTGATCGACCCGCCCAGTTCGCTGACGCCGACAATGTTGCGCTGGGTGACCACTTCTTCGCCGGTCTTGCGATCATAACCGCGAATGGCACTGATATCGGCGACCCAGACCGTGTCTTCGATGACAGCGAGGCCAGCCGGATGCGCCATACCGCCAGGCTGCAATTCGGTCAGGCTACCATCCGCATTGACGCGTTTGATGAAGCCGTCCGTATAGCTTGAGATATAGGCAGTGTCGGCGGCGTCGAAGGCGAAATTGTCGAGGCCGGGCGTGAGCGTCGCCAGAACGGTTTTGCTGCCATCCGCCTCCATGCGGATCAGTTCGCCGGTACCGGTATCGAGCACATGCAAGATATCCTCGCTGTCAAACTTGATGGCCGCAGGCGTGGTAAAACCGGTGGCCTCGACCCGCCGCTCGCCTGTGTCGACGTCCAGACTGACCACTTCGCCGTGGAACCAACGCGGCCCATAGAGCCGATCATCCGGTCCCCAATCCATGCCGTTCAAGCCACAGCCCGGTCCGAGATCGTCGGCGATCAAACGCGGCGCCTCGACCCCGGCCGGATCGAGCTCATAGACATTGGTGCCGAGAAAGCACTGCGATACGAAGAGCCGATCATCGTCGGAGAAGGTGATCGGATTGGACCCCGGTGACAGCTGCGCCGCAACGATCCGCTCTCCGTCGGCGGAAAAGCCGGCCACCTCACCGGTCAGGATCGAGGTCCAGTAAAACGCACCATCCGAGGCAAAGGCGACATCATCCGGACCGAAGACTCCGTCTGCAGCGGTGTAGCGTTTCACAATCTCGCTTGTCTCTGGGTCGATCACCGTCAGGTCAGAGCCGACCACAGAGGCGACATAGAGCAGCCCGTCTGGGCCGAAATAGATGCCATTTGCGCCAGTAATGTTTGCCCCGTTCGCGATCACTTCGAGGGTTGGATTCGGCGCTGACGTTTCGACTGTGTCGGTCTCCGTGGCGATTTCTGCTGCGGATGTGTCCCTCAGCGCGGCATCGTCTGAGACCGGGATTTGGGCACAGGCCGCGAGCGCGACGCCGGCCAAGAGACTGCTCGCCAAGCGGCGATGGGTTGGCGGTGAAGCGAATCGGGATTGGGTGAGCTTGCGCATCTGGGCTGGTTCCTCCGTGAACGCGGCGTCTTTGGTGCGCCGTCTATGTGTGCCTGCACTGACCGCAGGTCGATGTTGTTCACATCAAATCCGGTCAGCGCGAAATTGCAAGCGAGCAGGGGATATCCGATTGGCGGTGACGCCGCGTCTCAGGATCGAATGCACCGCCATGCTGGAAAAACGCTATGCTGCGGACGTCAGCCTGCACCCAAACACAGACGGCCAGAACGACCAGTTCGCCATCATTCCTATCAAATCGGCCGAGATCAACGATGTAGGCCAAAACGGCGAGCCCTGCGTGCTGTGGATATGCCAGCAAAGCAACCGCCACCATTCTTCCTTGACTAAAAAACCAGTCAAGCGATAATAAAAACGAAGTAAAAAGAGTCTTTGGGCAAGTATTATGAACTATACATATCATATAATGAATGAAGAGGTATCCATAAAAGGCCAAAACATACCTCTAAAAGCGAATTTGTTCATAAGAATTACTTTTTGCCATCTCGTGACAATCATCAGTGCTGTACTGCTCGCCACGCCAATTGCTCTTGCACAATGGGGATCGGGGCCGACAGTCTATGACCGAGGTGATTTCTTGGAGCACTATTATTCGGAGAACGTCGACGCAACGATCAAGGCGCATGATGATGATTTGCTCGGCGACCATATCGACATCGATACGGGGCGTCTGACCTTCCGGCACACCGACATCGACATCCCGGGCAATTTTGACATCCCCGTTCGGCTCGGGCGCCGCGCAGAAACGCCCTATTATGATGTTACCAAGCAGAATGGCTTCTCAGATTGGATGGTCGACATCCCGTCCATACGTGTGCGCCTATTGGCGGGCTCAAGCTGGCCTGCCACACGTTGCTCTGACAAGCCGCACAACTTCCCGCAATACCCTTATCAGCCGGTCGCTTACAAACCCTATTGGGATGGCCTGAAACTCTATACGCCCGGCGACAGCGAACGCCTGATCTACAATCCTAATCGTAGCTACCAAATCTTTCCGAACGCGAGCACGCAACATTTCCTGCCCAACACACCAACCAAAGTCTCCATGGACAATTGGCTGGTCGACTGCATTGCCAGCATTCCGACAGGGGGCGAGGGTTTCCTCGTGACCGCCCCAAATGGTGACAAGTATCACTTTGACACCTTCCGAAAGTTCACGGGGCACACTTACCATTCGGGCCCCTATTCGACGATTACGGGGCCATACCCGACCGAAAACAATGTTCTCTTCCCGTCAAGAATCGAAGATGTGAATGGCAACTGGGTCCAATTCCAATACAATAATTACGGACCGACACGTATTTGGGCGAGTGATGGCCGCGAGATCAATATCACCTATTCCGGCACGCGCATTTCGTCGGCGACCGCGCACGGCCGCATTTGGACCTATAGCTATCATTCGAGCAATTCAGCACTCAAAACGGTCACCCTTCCGGATGGCCGGACATGGGAGTTCAGTACTGACATCGGTGAGCTCAACAAGGTCGGAGAGGAGGCGTGCCTGAACGATGTTACCTTTGTTATCCGCGGCAAGACGCTCGGTGCGCGGACGGTTGACATCACCTATGATGCCGCCACCAATCGTGTCGACCAGGTCGTTGACAGTGCCAGTGGCACCCGAAGTTTTATCCACGATGCCCGCGGCAACGTCACAGACAACGGGCCCGTTTCGTTGGGCTACGATTTTGCCAATCAGCCCGTGTCTATGAGTGGGTCTGGGTTTAGCGGATCTTATACTTATGACGGCAATCTGAAGCGGGTAAAATCAGTGGACAATGGCCACACCTTTTACTGGGTCTATTCTGCCCTGACCGGCACCCCTGTCTATCAGGAAGACATCCGGCGCAATGAAATCACCCATTACCTGTCGGCGGGTGGGGCTACGCTGCGGCTGGTCAATGGCACGCTGCAATTTACCCATCTTGACGCTCAGGGGTCACCGATAGCGTCGACCAATGGCGCTGGCAGCGTGCTTTGGCGGGAGCATTACACGCCGTTCGGCGAGAAGACGGTCGACCATTGGCGGAACCGAGATGATGTTGGCTATACAGGGCATGTCCAAGATTATCGATCGGGCCTCACCTATATGCAGGCGCGCTATTACGACCCCGTTATCGGGCGCTTCCTTTCCACCGATCCCATCGGATACCAAGACCAGCTCAACCTCTATGCCTATGTCGCAAATGATCCGGTGAATGCGATTGATCCGACGGGGGAGGAAATCGTCATCAAGGGGACCCCGACTTACAGAAAGAGGATCAATGGTATGATCGATAAGATCGCTGCGGCTGATCCACAATTGGCAGATAGGGTTGAGACGCTTAGAAACTCAGAAAATACTCACGAAATCAAATTGCCGGCCCGTTTTGATGGATCGAAAAGGGCGCAAAACGTATCTGGGTATAGGAATCGAGCGGGCGAGACCAACGGCGAAGGAAACGATACTACTACCCTGTTCGATCCATCCTACGTGGAAACGTTCAAGAACGAAGATGGAGAAACGGTAGAAGCTTCGCCTGAGTCAATTCTCGCTCATGAACTGCTTGGTCATAGCTATGAAAAGGATCAGGGTACACACGACAAGTTTGGAGGCGAATTTGCCGACGAGTCCCTTGCGCCTCACGAAGAGCGCGCAAGGGAAATTGCTGATGCTTATCGAAGCGCCGTTGGTGAAGAAGAACGGAGACGGTATTATGGTGGTGGCGGTCGAGGAGACTAATTTATGGCTTTACAGGTGTCCAAAACTTGGATGTATCTCGTCGTTAGTTCAGTTGCGCTAGCGTGCTCCTCAAACAGCGAACCCCTCAAACATGAAGGAAACGGATACCCCGTCTCCATAGACGATGAAACTTGGCTAAATGTCAGGCACTCGGATTCATGCGCGGTCCATGCGCCTTCAGCTATTGCCTATTATTGGGAGGATCCGAAATTCCGGAATGAACGTGACGTCTACGCCTTTAGCTATTTTGTTAACGAGACTACGAATTGTTGGATTGAGCTACATGTCGAAGGTATCACCGGGGAATCAATTGTTTTGAAAATGTCGTCGGAAGGCGAGGTGATCGACGCGAGAATGCAGAACCACTTCGAGCCTCGGTTCACTCCCTACCCCACAGGGTACATTCACTTGGAGTAACGCCCTGTCAGTGACCGTTGGACCGGGTCTGGGTTTGGCGGATCTTATACTTATGACGGCGATCTAAGGCGAGCTTGGCGCGTCGCGCTGAACGGGTGGTGGCCGCCCAAACAATATTGTGAACAATGGAAACATCATTGTTATCGAAAAGGTTGACCGACAGTTCCGCGCGAGAGTGCTATCAGGAAAATTGGGCCGTAAAGAAAGACGAGACACTCGGAGGCAACTAAACAGGTTCCACCGCCGAACGCAGGAGGAGTAAAACTGATATGCCACGGTTACATCGACTGCAGCTGCGGAAATACGTCGGATTGGCAATGTTGCCGCTTTGTTTTGTGCCTGCGTGCAGCGTCGTCCCTAATCCGCAACATCTATCGGTCAACGAAGCCATCACAAGTTCTGCTGAATTGGATGGCTCGACGATATCTGTCTCTGGTTATCTCATCGCAGCTTTTGAGGATCACAATTTGTATGCAACGCGAAGGGATGCACGCGACAAAATCAGAACAGATTCGCATTGCTTGGCGCTGGAATTTACCCAGGAGCAGTTTGAGAAATGGCAGAGTCACGATGCCGCAAAGGTGGTGATCACAGGAAGACTGAATGCTGATTTCTGCGGCACCGATGTCTACTGTCCAAGTTCCTGCAATCAGATCGGACTGCAAGACATAACAATTGTTTCTGATTGATCCGGTGGTGTGATGAGGAGCTTGTAGATGCGGTGAACAACCCTTCTTACGGAGAAAGACATTCCTGGTGGGGTCCGACCTGCAACCAGCGAAGAAATACCGCAAAGACGGAAATCGACTATTCAATAATGTCAAATCAAAGCAACAAAAGCGCACTTCTTAGAATTCAGGATTGGTACGCCTCGCAATGCAATGGTGACTGGGAGCATACTTACGGCATATCTATAGACAACGTCGATAATCCTGGTTGGTCACTTGCAATCGATTTGGCCGACACAGAACTTGAGGGCGAAGAATTCAAAAAGTTGACCATTCAGCGGCAAGACAACGATGATTGGGTTCACTGCTGGGTTGAGGACAAACGCTTTGTGGGTCATTGCGGCCCCAACAACTTACAAGAATTGATTACCGTTTTTGTGGATTGGGCAGACAAGCAAAAGTGATTCAGAATCCAACTTGTACGTTGGCGTAAACGCGCCCCCTTTCTGAGTTAAACGGATTGCGCGCGCGGCTTTGGCGGGAGCATTACACGCCGTTCGGCGAGAAGACGGTCGACCATTGGCGGAACCGAGATGATGTTGGCTATA
>JBCAWZ010000009.1:0-74469 GCA_038534315.1 Pseudomonadota bacterium
GAGAACACCATTGATGGCGACCGCTCAGAAGCAACTGATTTTATTGGTAATTTTGGAGCGGGCGATGAGATTCGAACTCACGACCCCAACCTTGGCAAGGTTGTGCTCTACCCCTGAGCTACGCCCGCATCCTTAAAGGGGGTAAGCCGCGCGAATGCCGCCCGACCAGACCGCGGATAAACCGCATTCTTGCGCGCATTGCAAGGGGGAAATACCGGTCCGATCCGGGATTTGACACTAAGCGGTTCGCACCATTTCGAACAGTTGCTGCATCCTGGATTCAATCAAATCGAGGACGTGGTCAAAACCGCTCTGCCCGCCATGATAGGGGTCTGGCACTTCACCCTCGCCCAAAAAGAGCTGCAGGTTTGCGGGCGCCCCAGCAGGCCGCATCTCCTGCAGTCGCGCGAGATTGTTCCGATCCATGGCGAATACATAATCAAACCGGTGGAAGTCGTCGGCTTCGACTTGTCGCGCGCGCAAATCATAAAGCTCGATACCGCGCTTCGCCGCGGTTGCCGTCATCCGCTGGTCTGGCGGTGAACCAATATGCCAAGGGCCGGTTCCAGCACTATCAATGTGCCAGTCCAGCCTTTGAAAAGACGCCATAGCGCGCGCCACGCCTTCCGCGGTCGGTGAGCGGCAAATATTGCCGAGACACACAAATAGCAGTCGGGGCGGTGCTTGCTCGCTCAATGGATTAAGCTTCGATGCCCGCCAAATCTGGTGTCAGCACGCCGCGTTTGATCAGTTCTTCAGCAATTTGCACAGCGTTCAGGGCCGCACCTTTGCGCAAATTGTCCGACACATTCCAGAACAGCAGGCTGTTTTCAGCCGTCGGGTCTTTGCGAACGCGGCTTACGTAGCTCGCCCATTCGCCGACGCATTCGATCGGCGTGATAAACTGATCCTCTTCGATATTGTCGACCAGCACGACGCCATCGGCTTCGCGGAACAATTCGCGAGCATCTTCAACAGAGAGCGGATCCTCCAGCTCGACCATTACAGACTCCGAGTGACCAACAAAGACAGGCACGCGCACACAGGTTGCGACGAGCTCAATCTCTGGATCGAGGATCTTTTTGGTCTCCATCCGCATCTTCCATTCTTCCTTGAAAGAGCCGTCTTCCATTGGCACGTCGATTTGCGGAATGACATTGAAGGCGATTTGTTTTGTGAACACTTCCGGCGTCGGTGCGTCATTGACGAACATGCCTTTGGTTTGCGTCCACAGCTCGTCCATACCGGCTTTGCCAGCGCCTGAGGCCGATTGATAGGTCGACACGACAACGCGCTTGATACCGGCCGCAGCATGTAGAGGCTTCAGGGCGACGAGGAGCTGAGCGGTTGAGCAGTTCGGATTGGCGATGATATTCTTTTTGGCGTATCCGAGGACCGCTTCGCCATTCACCTCAGGCACGATCAAGGGCACATCAGGGTCCATACGCCAGGCAGAGCTATTGTCGATCACGATCGCTCCGGCCGCGGCAATCTTAGGCGACCATTCCTTAGACACCTTTCCACCGGCGGACATCAAGACCACGTCGACTTTTGAGAAGTCGAACTGCTCAATGTCTTCACAGGACAGAGTGGTGTCACCATAGCTGCATTTGCGACCAAGTGACCGGCGTGATGCGACGGCGTAAACCTTGTCCGCGGGGAATCTGCGCTCGTCGAGAATATTGAAAAGCTCGCGCCCAACATTCCCCGTGGCACCGACAACCGCAACGCTTAGCGACATGACCTTTGTCTCCCTGAAAAGTGAAGTCCGGCTATGTGTCATGCCGGCCCCGCAAACGCAATGGGATAGAGCGGTCGGACGCCTTAACGAAGTCTGACCATCCACCCAAAAATCCACCTCCCGATCGAGACGCTGAGGCAACCAAGCTTTGCTATCAAATCAGGAGCAAAAAAAGATCCGGGGGAAAACACATGCAGCGTCGGTGGCGGCTTTTTCGACATTGGCTAAAGCGGCGGTATCTGCGCAGGGTCGAGCCAGGCCGGCTTTGGATCCGGTATGGGCTTGCGCTTGGTGTGGTTCTGGTTCTGCTCGGCACCAGCCACTATGCAGCGCTCCACTCTCTGAGTAGCACCGCCCGCGACGCCGCCTTGATCAACGAAAGCGGCAAGCTCCGCATGCTCAGCCAGCGCGTCTTGCACCTTTCGCATCACCTGGTCACCAAACCCTCCATTGAGAGCCAACAAGCCTATGCTGAAAGCGTAGACGCTTTCGAACTGATCCATGTTGATCTTGCGGCCATTGCGACGAACGATCCAATTTTGGACCAGGTCTATTTTGGCGGGCGAGATGCCGTCGCCCCACAAATCGTCGACTTCATTGCAGAAGCGCGCAAACTTGAAGTCAATCCACCGCAAGGCCCTGCCGATCTCGCGGCACTCGACGCGATTGGAACGGACCGGTTTCTCAACCATCTTTATATGATTGTCGGTGGGTTTGAAGCGGTCGCCAATCGCAATGCCAGTGAGCGCCGCGACATTCACGGATGGCTGCTCAACGCCGCCATTCTCGTCATCCTTCTGGAAGCCCTGATCATATTTTGGCCGACGCAGCACGCTGTGAATGCCGCGCTGAAATCTCTACAGGAAGAGAATGAGCGGAAGCGCGTGACGCTGCGCCGCCTTAGAGGGTTCTCGGCGCTGGCTGCCGACCTGTTTTGGGAAACCGATATCAACGGACAAGTGACCTATTTGGAGGGGCGCCTGAAGCAGACTGTCAGTCGCGGCAAGACACTGGTTGGGCGAGATTATCTCAGCTTTATCGAACTCGCTCCAGATCAAAAAGAGCGTTTGATGACCGCCCTGGCAACCGAGCAACCCTATTCTGGTGTGCTGTGTGAATATACTGATATTGAGGGACGTGTGTTCACGCTCGAGCTATCAGGCGCGCCTTTGCGGGACGAGGACGGCACCACGAAAGGCTTCTTCGGCACCGTGGACGATGTCACAGAACGTGTCGAAGCCGCCGAACGCGTCATTGAACTTGCACACACGGATGCGCTGACCGGTTTGGGTAATAAGCGCAGCTTCGATTTGCGCCTTGAAGACCTGTCTTCGGCGAAGAACGACAAGGGCTATTGCTTGATCGCGGTGGATCTGGACGGGTTCAAACCGGTCAACGACACCTATGGACACGGCGCTGGCGACGAAGCGCTGCAAGTTGTTGCTGAACGGATATCCGGCCTCATTCGCGCAACAGATACGGCCTATCGGACAGGTGGCGATGAGTTCTGCATTGTTTGTTACGGCCTCACAACCCTCTTCGCCGTCGACGCACTGACACGACGTTTGCAACGCGCTTTGGCTGAAACCTACACGCTCAACGAAGCCGACGTCCGAATGAGCGCTTCCCTCGGTGTTGCCGTTTCGTCCTCTGGTCGCGATCTACCGGAGGATGTCGTTACCGCCGCAGACCAAGCGCTGCTCGACGCCAAAAAGTCTGGCCGCAACTGCATCCGTTTTGCGCCTGTAGGCGGATATACAGATCTGAACATTGCGCAGGCATCCTAAAGAAAGCGCTGCGGCGTACAGACATAAACTGTTGAAAATTCCGCGCGCGCGTCCGACTTAGGCAGTAGGTCGGGAGGGTGATCCATGTTCGAAGACATCATCAATCGCTACATTGCTAGCTACAATGAGCGCGATATTGATGGCATGCTGGACTGTGTGACCGAGGATGTCGTGTTCGAAAACATTTCGAACACTGGCCAAACCATGCGGCTTGAAGGCAGAGACAATATGGGCGAAGTCGCGCGCTTGTCCGGAAACGCGTTTTCTTATCGCCGCCAGAAGGTCTCGAACCTTGTCATTGGCGAGGGAAAAGCGGCGGCAGAAATCGAATTCGAGGGCAAAGCTGCGGTCGATCTGCCGAATGGCGTGAAAGCCGGCGAGACGATCAAAATCTTCGGTGCGACGTTCTTTGAGTTCCGCGGCCGGCTCTTATCCCGCATCGCGGATTATTCCTGACCCAACGGCACGGATTGGAAGGCCGTCCTGATTTGCCTACAGCTACCGGCAATCGATGGAGGCCCAAATGGCAAAAGGCGCAATGCCCGTTTTGGTTGGCGTAGACCAAGTCACTGATCACTGGAAAACGACCGACGGTGCAGACAAAGCGCCCTCACCAAAAGATCTATGCGTTGCGGCCAGCCGTGGTGCGCTCGCCGATGCCGGTATTGACGCAAGCGAGATCGACACGCTCGCTGTTGCCAGGTTGACCGTGGAATCGGGCGGCCAGCCACGTTATGTTTTCGGTCAGAACAGCAATTTGCCGGGGACGATCGCACGCGATATCGGCGCCAAACCGAAACATGCCATTTATGCGGTCGCAGGCGGTCAAAGCAGTCAGCAACTTGTCAATGAAATGGCGGGTCGCATCTATCGTGGCGAATCTGAAATTGCCCTGATCACAGGATCAGAAGCGAACCGGTCCATGAAGCAAGCGAAACGTGCCGGGATCGAACTGGATTGGAAAGACGCAGACGAACTCGACTTTGAAGACCGCGGACCAGGACCGATGCTGCTGAGCCGGACCGAAATCAAACATGGCATGGTATTGCCGGCCTATTTCTACGGTGTGTTTGAAAATGTGTTGGCCCATGAATGGGGCGAGACTCGCAGCCAGCACCGCGCATCAATGGCCGCTTTGTTTGCCAAATTTGCAGCTGTGGCGAGCCAGCATCCGAAGGCGCAATTCGATACGAGCACATTCGACGAAGACTTCCTCGCAACGCCAAGCAAAGACAATTATCCTTTTGCGGACCCCTTTCTTAAATGGCTGATGGCACAGGACAATGTGAACCAAGCGGCGGCCGTCCTCCTAATGTCAGATGCCAAAGCAGATGCGCTCGGCGTGCCCATTGCGAAGCGGGTCTATGTGCATGGGATGGGCGAAGCCAGCGACGATCACATTTCCGTTCGTCCGAAACTCAATGGATCATGGGCGATGAATATCGCACTCAACCGCGCCCTCGATCAGGCTGGCAAATCGGCGGCGCAGATAGACGTCTTCGATCTATATTCGTGTTTTCCGTGCGCTGTTTTTTCGTCGATGAATGTACTCGGCATCGATCACACACAGGATCCCCGTCCGCTAACCGTGACCGGCGGCCTTCCTTATTTTGGTGGTCCCGGAAACAATTATAGCTTGCATGCAATTGTTTCGATGGCAGATCGGATGCGCGCGCAGCGCGGACAGTTCGGCCTGGTCCTGGCAAATGGCGGATGGATGACAAAAGAAGCCGCTGCAGTTTGGTCAACGACCAAGCCTGAGGAATTCGTGGAAGTCGACGCTATGGCGACACCGGATGAACAGGTTGAGATCGACCCTTCGCCAAGCGACGGCGTATTGGAGTCCTTTACGGTCGCGTACGGGAAAGACGGACCGCAAAAAGCGATTGTGTTCGCGCGCACCGCGACTGGACAGCGTTTTATTGGCAATGCGAGCGCGACGGCGCTGCCACGCTTCTTGGAAGAAGTGTCACCAATCGGCGCGCGTATTCGAAGTGAACAAACTGACGACGTGAACAGTGTAGACTTTGTCGAGTAACCCCATTTGGGTGCTTGAGCATGATGCTCTAATAAAACGGAAAACAGGGAGGCGACCGATATGACGACTCAAGATCAAGCGCGGCCAGGCCCACTTGCCGGCGTAAAAATCATCGACATGTCCAGCGTGGTACTCGGCCCTTTCGCGACGTTGATATTTGGCGATCTTGGCGCTGAGGTGACAAAGATTGAAGCCGGTCAGAAAGGCAAAGCCGGGGATATGATGCGGTATGCTGGCAAATCACCGACCGGTGATCTTGGACCGATCTATACAAGTTTGAACCGCAACAAAAAATCGGTCCAACTCGATGCCAAAGACCCAAAGGGAAAAGAGGCCCTACTCGCCTTGCTGAAAGACGCCGACGTCTTTTTTCACAACGTTCGGCTCGGCGGCATGGCCCGCTTGGGGCTCGACTATGAAAGCGTTAAGGCGGTCAATCCATCAATCATCTACGTCCATTGTGCTGGCTTTGGTGCGGACGGCCCGTATGAAAAGCGCCAAGCCTATGATGACTTGATCCAGGCGGCTTCGGGATTTGCCCATCTCAGCACGCTCCGCGACGGATCCGAACCTGCCTATGCGCCGAGTTTGGTGGCGGACAAAACTGTTGGCTTGTTTGCAACCTATGCGACGCTGGCGGCACTCTATCATCGCAGCAAGACAGGTGAGGGCCAATTCGTCTCGGTCCCAATGCTGGAGTGTTTCACATTCTTCAACATGGTTGAGAACCTCTATGGCGAAACCTTTTTGCCAGGGAATGGAAAAGTCGCTTATACGCGCTCGGTCAACGCCAATCGCAAGCCGTACCGGACGCTTGACGGGTATATTGCCCTGGTCCCGTATTCGGACGACCAGTGGGAAAAATTCTTTGAATTGGGAGGCCGTCACGGCGTGTTCGATGATCCGCGCTTTTCGACATATGCCGCGCGTACAGAGAACAGCCACGATTTGTACGGCATCATTGGCGAAGTGGCGGCGACCAAAACAACTGAAGAATGGCTAGACCTGTTGGGTGAAGCGAACATCCCGGCCATGAAGTTCAACCAAATGGTTGATGTCCTCAGTGATGAGCATTTGAAGGCCGTCGACTTCTTTCAGACCCGAAATCACCCGGAAGCAGGACCGTATCGCAGCATGAAGCATCCGGTCGACTTTTCGAAGACGCCGGCGGACACAGTACTCGATCCGCCGACTTTGGGCGCAGATACGGAAACCGTCCTCGCGAGCCTGGGGCTCGGCTGAACCAACTAAGCTTCGAAGGCGACTTGCATCTGATCAATCGGCCGTATCGCGCCGCTACCATATTTTGGCGGATCACCAACCAATTTTGTATTCGGTGCCAGGCGGGCGATGACCGCAAGCGTTTCTTCCATTTCGGCGCGAGCCAAAGCCTCGCCAACACAGCGATGTGCACCGGCGCCAAACACATAGTGCCAGCGCTGCTGATCGGTCCGGTGGATGTTGAATGTGTCAGGATCTTCGAACACATCGGGGTCCCGCAAGGCGGCGACAACGGATATGGCAAACACCGAACCCTCAGGAATGAGATACCCATCCACTTCAATGTCGCGCAGTGTGATACGAGGAACAGCTGAGATCACCGGCTGAAACCGCAGCCCCTCTTCGACCGCTGCGCGTTTCAGACCGTCAGGATCGGCGACAAAATCTCCCCATTGATCCGGTCGCTGCAGAAGCTCCGATAGGATCATACAAATTGATGCGCGCGTCGTGTCAGAGCCAGCTAAGATCAGTCCGAGGCACTGTGTGCGGATCTCGGCTTCACTGAGATTGCCAGCTTCAGCCGTGGTTCTCACATAATCAGTCAGAAAATCCTCACGCGGATTTTTGCGCCGGTCGTCCAAAAGCGAGCCAACATAATCCATAAACTCGCTCAAGCTTTGTTCGATCCGATCACGATCATTAACATCGATGATTCCAATCGAGGTCGCCGAATCCTGGATCCATCTGCGGAAGACCGGAACTTCGTCATCTGGGATACCAAGAATGCTCGCAATAATCCTGGCAGGCAGCTGCGACGCGATCTCTTCCAGGAAATCGATCGGCCCCTTCCCAATTCGCTCTGACACCAATTCTTCTGCAAGCTCACGGATCTTCGGGCGCATCGCATCCATCAATTTGAAGGCAAATGTTCGCGCGACCGGGGTCCGCCGATTTTTGTGAAGGTCACCATTCGCAAACAACATGGCAAGCCGAGTGAACTCGAAAATCGGGCCATCTGTGATGCCCTGGATCATTTTGGATTCCGTCTCGATTTGTCGGGTCGCATCGCTCGTGACCAGTTCCATATGGCGGTTCTTGAGCGCCAAGGTGAAGCCAAATTCCGTTCGAACCAGCGGTGTTTTCGACTGAAATTCTCTTAGCAACGCGTAGGTATCAACGTCCGGATCAAACGTTTCGGGGATGCTGGGCAGGTCACTGATGGGCTTTAACACGTCGGTTGTCATGGCGATCCTCGCTGGTTTGCGTTTCCTCTATATACGAAGTTGACGCCTGCGTCATTTTTATTTCGACGGCATACATGGTCTTTTCGGGATTGGCCCAGTCTGGCATATCCGCGTCATGTCCGATATTCGCGTCCTCGCCTTTTACAAATTCGTCCGCTTTGACGATCCGTCAGCGCTTCAGAAGGATCTCTTCGAGACTTTGCGCGGTCTTGGCGTCCGCGGAACCGTTCTGCTTGCAGCTGAGGGCGTTAACGGAACACTCGCGGGCCCCTCGGACCGAATGGACGAAGCGCTGAAGCTGCTGCGCAGGCTTCCCGGATGCTCAGATCTAGAAGCCAAGGAGTCTTCGACGGATACGCTTCCATTTCTGCGGTTGAAAGTGAGACTGAAACAAGAAATCGTGACAATGGGCGTGCCGGATACAGACCCCACCTGTTTGGTCGGCACCTATGTCGCGCCCGACGCTTGGAACGAACTGATCACGGATCCAGATACGGTGGTGATCGACACACGCAATGACTATGAGGTTGAACTGGGAACGTTTGACGGCGCGATTGATCCAGAAACGCTCGCCTTTAGGGACTTTCCCAAATGGTTTGAGCGGTTCCGGGAAACCCTCGAAGCAGAAGGACGTCAGCCAAAAATCGCAATGTTTTGCACGGGCGGTATCCGCTGCGAAAAAGCGACGTCGTATGTCAAATCAGCCGGCGTAGATGACGTTTTCCACCTCCAGGGCGGTATATTGAAATACCTCGAAACGGTTCCGGAAGACCAAAGCCTATGGCGCGGCGAGTGCTTCGTTTTCGATGATCGCGTTTCGGTCGGTCATGGCCTGAAACCCGGGCCTTACCAATTGTGCCATGCCTGCCGCTTCCCGATCAGTCCGCAAGACCGACAAAGCCCTTTATTTGAACTCGGTGTGTCTTGTCCGCGCTGCCACGGCACGCACAGCGCTGAGAAATTGGCGGCCCTGCGCGAACGTCAAAAGCAAGTTCGACTTGCCGCAGAACGAGGGGAATCCCATATCGGCGATGAAGTGGTCATGACCCCACGCCGATAATTGCACCGATGCCCGACGCCAATCTGCCAATTCTGTATTCGTTCCGACGGTGCCCGTACGCGATGCGGGCCAGACTTGCCATCTCGACGGCCGGTCTGATTTGCCGATTGCGAGAAGTCGTGCTGCGGGACAAGCCCGCCGCGATGCTCGAGGCCTCTGCCAAAGGCACAGTGCCGGTGTTGGTCTTGCCAAATGGTGATGTCATTGACGAAAGCTTGGACATTATGCGCTGGGCCCTCGAGCAAAGCGATCCAGAAGTTTGGCTACCGATCGACGACGCGCAGCTAACCGAAATGATCGACCTCATTCAGTGCTGCGAAACAGAATTCAAACCCCATCTGGATCGATACAAATATGCCAACCGCTATGATGGTGTGGATCCCGAAGAACACCGCGTGAAAGCTGCGGTTTTCCTAAACATGCTGCAGGACAGACTAAGCCAGAACGGCCAGTTGTTTGGTACGGACACCGCCCTGGCCGACATTGCCATCTTCCCGTTTGTCCGTCAGTTCGCAAACACGGATCGAAACTGGTTCGACGCACAGAACTGGCCAAACTTGCGGCATTGGTTGGACGGCCACATCGAAGCCGAGCGGTTCCAGCGGATCATGAAAAAATATCCGCGCTGGGCTCCAGGCGATCCGGAACCTAGATTTCTCGAACCCGCATAATCAGCCGGTGAGCGCGGCCCGCACAGCTTGCAGTGCGTCTTCAGCCTGCGTTCCATCAGGCCCGCCCGCTTGCGCCATGTCCGGCCGCCCGCCGCCGCCCTTACCGCCCACTTTTTCCGCGGCCAATTTGACCAAGTCGACTGCAGAATATCGATCGGTTAGGTCGTCGCTGACACCGACAGCGACAGCCGCCTTGCCGTCGTTGACGCCAATGAAAACAGCGATTCCGCTACCCATTTGAGCCTTCGCTTCGTCGACCAACGCGCGCAGGTCTTTGCCACCAACCCCATCAGCAACGCGCGCTAGCAATTTCACACCATTGATGTCTTCCGGTCCTGCCGGACCACTGCCCTCACCGGCCATCGCGAGCGCGCGTTTGGCATCAGCGAGCTCGCGTTCCAGTTGGCGACGCTCGTCGTTGAGACCGACGACCTTACGAGGGACATCCTTTAGCGGCACTTTGAGTTGCTCTGAGAGGTCCACCGCTATCTGGACCCGGCTGCGCAAGAAGTTCAGCGCTTCTGCTCCGGTTGCCGCTTCAACACGTCTGACCCCTGCGGACACGCCGCCTTCGCTGGTAACCACGAACAATGCTATGTCGCCGGTCCGATTGACATGCGTGCCACCACACAGCTCCACAGAGTATGGCGCTTCTGGCGTTTCAAGGGCAGCTCCCATGCTGAGCACGCGAACTTCGTCGCCATATTTTTCACCGAACAGCGCCAACGCGCCCGCTTCGATCGCTTTGTCTGGTGACGTCACACGCACCCCGACGTCGTGATTCTGACGGATCACCGCATTCACCTGATCTTCAATCGCTTCGACCTCGGCAGCGGTCAACGGCGCACCATGCGAGAAGTCAAAACGCAGCCGGTCTTCTTCAACCAATGATCCCTTCTGCGTGACATGTTCGCCAAGCACACTGCGCAAAGCCGCGTGCAGCAAATGTGTTGCGGAATGATTGGCCATAACGCGCGCACGGCGGTCAGACTGCACCTGCAAGCGAGCTTTGGCGCCGAGCGTCATCTCGCCATCGACCACTTCGCCGATATGGCTATGCAAATCGCCCGCGCGTTTGACAACATCGCGTACAACGAAGCGACTCCCATCGCTCAAACTGATTTGACCATGGTCGCCGGCCTGACCGCCGCTTTCCGCGTAAAATGGCGTCGACGTGAAGACCAGTTCGCCTTGTTCGCCAGATTTAAGACGATCTACTTCAATACCATCGGCCAAAATCGCAGCCAGCTCGGCCTCAGCTGACAGCGCCGAATAGCCAAGAAACTCCGTCGCACCAACACGATCTCGCACTTGATACCAGACAGCGCTGGTGGCGCTGTCACCGGATGAGAAACCTTGTGCTCGGGACTCTGCCTTCTGCCGTTCCATCGCGGTATTGAACCCCGCTTCGTCAACGGTTTGGTCCCGGCCGCGTAGAATATCCTGCGTCAAATCGAGCGGAAAACCATATGTGTCATACAGCTTGAACGCTGTCTCACCGGGCAATGCGTCTCCCTTGGCCAGATCGGCGCTGGCGGTATCGAGTAAGGCCAATCCGCGTCCGAGCGTATCCTGAAAACGCGCCTCTTCCCCTTCCAAAGCCGCCTCGATTGCGGGGCGCGCGCGACCGAGCTCTGGAAAGGCCGCGCCCATTTGTTCGATCAGGGTTGGCACAAGCTTGTACATGGCCGGCTCGCGCGCCCCCAAAAGATGGCCGTGGCGCATGGCACGCCGCATAATCCGGCGCAACACGTAACCTCTACCCTCATTTGAGGGTGTGACACCATCAGCCACAAGAAATGCGGACGTTCGCAAATGGTCTGCGATCACCCGGAAAGATGGCAACTGATCGCTTTTTGCTGCTTGCGAATAAACGTCTTCACTTGCTTTGATGATCGCTTGAAAAAGATCAATATCGTAATTGTTGTGGACGCCCTGCAAAACGGTCGCAATCCGCTCTAGCCCCATGCCTGTATCGATACTCGGCTTTGGCAGCACCTGACGCGTACCATCGGCCGACTGATCAAACTGCATGAAGACCAAATTCCAGATCTCAATAAACCGATCACCGTCTTCGTCTGGTGATCCAGGCGGCCCACCTGCAATGGTCGGCCCGTGATCATAAAAGATCTCCGAGCATGGGCCGCAAGGTCCCGTATCGCCCATGGACCAGAAATTGTCGCTGGTACTGATACGAATAATCTTGTCGTCTGAAAATCCGGCAACTTTCTTCCAGAGAGCCGCCGCTTCGTCATCCTCCGCATAGACGGTCGCTAAGAGTTTTTCCTTCGGAAGCGCCAACTCCTTGGTGAGCAGATCCCAAGCCAGCGTGATCGCTTGCTCCTTGAAGTAATCTCCGAAGGAAAAATTTCCGAGCATTTCGAAAAACGTATGGTGGCGCGCAGTATAGCCTACATTGTCGAGATCATTGTGCTTGCCGCCGGCGCGCACGCATTTTTGCGATGTCACCGCGCGAGGCCCTGGCGGCGTTTCGGTGCCAGTAAAAATGTTCTTGAAGGGCACCATTCCCGCATTGACGAAGAGAAGAGTCGGGTCGTCTTGCGGCACAAGCGGCGCAGATGGCAGCCGGGTGTGATCATTGTCCTCAAAATAGGACAGGAACGTTTCGCGAAGCTGATTAACGCCGATCATTTCGAACCCTTTTTCGTGCCGTCGGCCAAACGCCGCCCATCGTCGTCAATGGATATATGATGAGTTTGTAACGTCGCCAAGCAGTGCATAACCGCGCGCCCCTTTGCGTGACGAAAATATCAAAAAAAGCCGCCGGTGACGAACCGGCGGCTTATCTTGTACATCTTAGAATGGGTGTCTCTAAGAATAGACGCAAGACATTAGCCGGTACCCGTCGCGTCTTCATCCGTATCGTCGCTCGGGGCGCCTTCAACCAGCAAGACATCCGACAAAAGTCCCGACCGTTTTCGAATCTCCAACTCAATCTCATCCGCAATCACGGGATTTTCCTTCAAGAAGGCCCGTGTTTTCTCACGCCCCTGCCCAATTCGATCCGCGCCATAGGAATACCAAGATCCAGATTTTTCGATCACCTCGCACTTCACGCCAAGATCAATCAGCTCGCCAGTCTTCGAAATACCTTCACCGTAAATAATATCAAACTCAACCTGCCGGAATGGTGGGGCGACTTTGTTTTTGACAACTTTGACACGGGTCTGATTACCCACAACTTCGTCGCGGTCTTTGATCGCACCAATACGGCGAATGTCGAGACGCACCGAGGAGTAGAATTTAAGCGCATTGCCGCCCGTAGTTGTCTCCGGGCTGCCAAACATAACGCCAATCTTCATCCGGATCTGGTTAATGAAGACAACCATACAGTTCGATTTTGAGATCGAGCCGGTCAGCTTGCGAAGCGCTTGACTCATCAAACGCGCCTGAAGGCCAGGCAAGCTGTCTCCCATTTCCCCTTCAATTTCGGCCCGCGGCGTCAGTGCGGCAACGGAATCGATCACCAAGACATCAACGGCGCCAGATCGAACCAATGTGTCTGCGATTTCAAGCGCCTGTTCCCCAGTATCCGGCTGCGACACCAATAAATCATCGAGGTCGACACCGAGCTTGCCAGCATAAACAGGATCGAGCGCATGCTCCGCATCCACAAAAGCGCAAACGCCACCATTTTTTTGAGCTTCTGCAACAACATGCAGCGACAAAGTCGTCTTGCCTGAACTTTCAGGCCCGTAAATCTCAACCACACGTCCTTTTGGTAATCCGCCAATGCCCAGCGCGATGTCGAGACCAAGCGATCCGGTCGAGATGGCCTCAACATCCATCGTCGTCTTTTCGCCAAGTCGCATCACTGAGCCCTTGCCGAATGACCGCTCAATATTCGATAGAGCAGTTTCGAGAGCTTTCTGCTTGTCCACGCCGGCCTCCTTGTCGACTAAATGAAGGTTTGGTTTGGCCATGAGTCGATCCCTTTCGTCCATATCGCGCTGGCATCTTAGACACCAGCCTCTTATTTCACTGATGTACCACATTTGTTCCGCAGAACAAAGCATAAACTTCCTACGCCCTCTCTTTTCTCCGTCATCAAACTGAGGCATATTGTTTTGATGCTGAAAAAAAATGATCGTCTGCCCGGCGAGGCTAAGGTGCGTTACTTGGATTCTGACCTGGAGCTGCAAAGTCCAGGTGATTACGTCATTTGCGCGGTGACCGGACGCAAAATCCCCCTTGCAGCCTTGCGTTATTGGAGTGTCGATTTGCAAGAACCTTACATTGATGCCGCAGCAGCGGCTGAGCGGATGCTGGCGAAGGACTAGCCCGTGCGCTGCCTTGTCCTTCTTTTCAGTGCGTTGTGCGCACCGCTTTTCGCATCAGCGCAATCGCCAGTGCAAATGGCGTGTTCAGGCGCAACGCAACAAGGTGGCTTGTTGGTCTGTTCGGTTCCAGAGGGTGATATGGTCAGCCTGATTGGGCCGGAGAACAATCTGATCGTTCGGGTCCCAGTTCAGGAAAATGGAACAGCAACGATTGGACTTCGCCGCGATGCGCCGGAGCAAATCACAATCACCAGTGACACCCCAAATATTTCGCCGGTCACCATTGATATCGAACGCCGGACGGATCCGTTCCGGACGATCACTGGGTTAGACTGTGATAAAGTCGACGCGCGAACAGATGCGCAAAAGGCGCATGCGGGGCGGAGTTGGGTCAAGAAGCAAGCCGCATTCAAAACATTCCACGACGGTCCAGGAGCGAGCGCTGGATTTCTGAGACCGGCAATCGGCCCGTCATCATCACCGTTTGGACCCGCTCGCAAATATATCGGTGTCGGCGTCGATGGTGAGCCATGCGAGAGCACGTCCATCCATCGTGGGTATGACATCGCAGTCCCCATTGGAACAGAAATTCGCGCGCCGGCGGACGGCACGGTAACGCTTGGCGATCCAGACTTGTATTATGAAGGCGGCACGGTCTTTCTGGATCACGGCGATGGCCTCGTCTCTGTGTTCATGCATATGTCCAAGGTTGAAGTTAGTGTCGGCGATCAGGTTCGCGTTGGGGACCGATTGGGTGCATCTGGCAACACTGGACGCACCACCGGTCCGCATCTGCATTGGGCTGTTAAATGGCGCAATACTGGAAGCGAAGATCGGTCAGCCGACTTTTACATTGATCCTGCACTGCTTATGGATTTGGAGCCAACTTCATGACCGGCGTTGCGGTGGTCACCGGTGCCGCATCTGGAATTGGTCGCGCGATTGCAGAAGGATTGGCTAGTCGGGGCTATCAGCTCGTATTGTGCGATGTCGATCGAGAAGGTCTGAATGAGCTCGGCGATGCCTTGGAGACAGAATCATCGATATTTGTCGCAAATCTCGCCTCACCCCATAATATTGCCAATCTTGCGCAGCAGACTCTGTTTCGCTTCGGCAAAGCCGATCTCGTCTTCGCCAATGCGGGAGTCGGCGCTCCAGGTCGCTTGACCAAGGCATCACCCGATCTGTTCGACACGGTATTTGACATCAATGTGAAGTCTCAATGGCTAACGGGACAAGTCTTTGCCCGCCACTGGATAGATCAGGGACAAGCTGGCCGGATTTGCCTAACAGCGTCAGAACACAGTTTGGGTTTTCAACATGCCGGCGCGGGTCTCTACACCGCATCCAAACACGCTATACTCGGCCTCGCAGATGTGTGGCGTCATGAACTGCCAGACTCGATTTCACTCAGCGTTCTGTGTCCCGGCATCGTCAAGACCGGTTTCTTTGACCAAAGCCAAGTTGAAGGGGCACCCAAGCCCGGACAGGAAGCGCGCGCCGTAAGTGAACGCGTCATGGCCCATGGCATGTCCCCATTTGAGGTCGCTGAAGCGGCGATTAGAGGCACGCTCAACGGCGACTTTCTGATCGTGACTCATCGCGTCGCGCGCGACGGGGCGCTGAAACGCTGGCAGGACATAGAGGCGGCATATGAAGCGCAAGTGCCGAGCGATGGCGAAGACGACGACAAGTATCGAGTATCGAGCATCATCGCAAAGGTGACCCGAGACTTGAAGTCAGGGTCTTAGCACCGTCGCTCCGACGGTTTGGCCACTTTCGAGCTTGGCATGCGCTTCTCCAATGTCCGACAGATCGAAACGCTGACCGATTTGCGCTTCGATCGTGCCGGTTTTGAGCGCCCCAAACAGCGCTGCTGTTCCGCGACGTAGTCCGTCCGGTGTGTTGACGAATGCGAATAGGCTTGGTCGCGTCAACACCAACGAGCCTTTTTGACCGAGCACACCAGGTGCAATCGGATCCGCCGCGCCCGAGGCATTGCCAAAACTGATCCACCATCCACGAGGCCTTAAGCTGTCCAACGACGCCTGAGCAGACGATCTGCCAACACTGTCAAAACTAACGTCCACACCTCTCCCATCGGTCAAACCACGCACTTTTTCAGCCACGTCATCTGTCGAAAAGACCACATCCGTCGCGCCCAATTTGAGCGCGTTTTCGGCTTTGTCTGCAGTTGATGTGATCCCAATCACGCGCACGCCCATTGCCGTTGCCCAGGGCGTCAACAACGAGCCGACCCCACCAACAGGCGCCCAGACCAAAGCGGTGTCGCCGGGCATCGCACGACGCACTTCGAACAGCAGCATCCAAGCCGTCAAGCCCTTGAGCATGACACTTGCGGCGGTCTCCTCGCTAAGATCATCCGGCAATTTCACCATACTGCTCGCGGCCCCGGTATAGTGCGATGCATAAGTACCAACCCCAAGATAGGCGACGCGATCTCCGACGTTGATCGTATCGACGCCTTCACCGATTGCTTCGACAATGCCCGCGCCTTCTGTACCCGGAACAAAAGGCAGCTTGACCGGGTACAAGCCGCTACGGTGATAGGTATCGATAAAGTTGAGTCCAACCGCCGTTTGCCGCACTAACGCTTCGCCTGGTCCGGGTTGGCGCGCTTGAATGGCAACCTTTTTGAGCACTTCAGCGCCGCCCGTTTCGGTAATTTGAATGGCGTAGGCATCTGACATGGCGTGTCCCCCAGAATCGGTTTTGTCTTTAGTCATGATTTCCATAACGCGTCTATGCGGTGTCGACGAGGCCGGACGAGGCCCTTGGGCCGGGCCGGTTACCGCGGGCGCTGTAATTCTGCGCTCTGACAGCCCCATTGAGGGCCTCACCGACTCAAAGAAGCTGAGCGAAGCCAAGCGCCAAAAACTAGAACTAGAGATCAAACAGGGAGCCGCAGCTTGGAGCGTTGGCTGGGCGTCTGCAGCCGAAATCGATCAGTTGAACATTAGAGAAGCGACATTCCTGGCAATGCGCCGAGCCATTGCAGGTTTGAGCGTCGTCCCGGATGCGATCATAATTGACGGCAACGCCTTGCCCAACGCTTTGCCAGCACCTGCACGTGCCATCGTTCAAGGAGATCTATCGGAGCCGGCTATTTCCGCCGCATCAATCCTCGCGAAGACCGCACGTGACCGTCTCATGATCGATCTCTGCAAACAGCATCCCGGATATGGGTTCGCGAAGCATAAAGGCTACGGCACCCAAATGCACGCGGAAGCGCTATCTCGTCTGGGTCCCAGCGAGGTTCATCGGCGCAGTTTCGCACCTGTCGCGAAGGCGGCCTTAGAGTTTGGTTAACAATTTGGCGGCAAATATTAACTTTTGAGGATAAAGGTGTGGACTCGTGATCCCCTATGGTTGGCACGTCTGGCGCGGTGAAAGCCAAGAACGGTACCGGTTCAAGATTACCCGATCAGAGGTACAATTGCCCAAAGATCCGGGGATTTATGTCATGGTACGCCGCACCGCATTCTTCTGGCTGAAGCCGATTTACATCGGCAAGGCGGCAAACCTGTCAGACCGGCTGGATGACCATGAAAAGTGGTACAAAGCGCTGTACAAATACAACGCAACTGAGCGGCACTTCAAAATCATCAAGCAAGAGGATGAGCGCCAGCGAGTGGAAGAAGACTTGGTCCGTCGCTACAAGCCGATTATGAACGAGATGCTAGTCCCGCGGAGTGGCAGCGACGCGCCGAACCATAAAAAGCTCCGCAGTGGCTGGATGAGCGCCAAAGAGTATTATGCCCTCGGTCCCGTCAAACCGTCGAAGAAAGCCAAGAAAGCGGACAAGAAAAAACGTGGCGGCAAATCCTCGTCGAAAGACTATTGGAAGAAAGCGGCCTAGCGCACGGCAAACCTTCAGACTTGATCTGAACGCCGAGAGGCGCAATGAGCAGGTATGGCGGACACCGCGATCAATACAATTCCGAATTTGCTTGCAACGGCGCCAGGATCGGTGCGTTTCAAAAAGCTGCGTAAGCGGCTGGTTCGTACCGCGCTCCAGACCATAGATTCCTATGGCCTCATTGATCGTAAGCGGTCCGACCGACCGAAATGGCTGGTGTGTTTGTCAGGCGGCAAAGACAGCTATGGCCTGCTCTCCGTGTTGCTTGATCTTCAATGGCAAGGCGCGTTGCCGGTTGATCTGCTTGCGTGCAATTTGGACCAGGGACAGCCCGGATTCCCGAAACATGTCTTGCCTGATTGGCTCACCGAAAATGGCGTCGCCCATCGCATCGTAACTGAAGACACTTATTCGATTGTCACGGATAAAGTCCCGGAAGATAAGACTTTTTGCGCGCTATGCTCCCGTCTACGGCGCGGAATTCTGTATCGGATTGCCCGAGAAGAGGGTTGCGAAGCGATCGTGCTTGGCCACCATAGAGATGACGCGCTCGAAACCTTTATGATGAATCTGGTGCATGGCGGTCGGCTGGCAGCGATGCCGCCGAAATTACTAAACGACGAGGGAGACGTGATGGTCCTTAGGCCACTGATTCAGTGTGCTGAGGCGGATCTCGCCAAATTCGCAGCCGATATGAAGTTTCCAATCATCCCTTGCAATCTATGCGGATCTCAGGACGGGCTTCAGCGCCAAGCGATGAAAGCGATGCTCGACGATTGGGAAAAACGAAAACCAGGCGTCCGCCAAGTCATGGCAAAAGCACTGACCACAGTTCGATCCAGCCATTTGCATGATGCAAAGTTATTCGAGTTTGCCGGGCTTGCCCGTGGGAGCAAAGGCTCCGCAGACGATGGCGTACCGTTCTAAAAAAGACCCGGTGCGAAAACGCACCGGGTTTGTAAGTCTCGGTTCTGATAGGGAGGAAACGCCCAATCGGAGGAATGATTGGATCGGTCAGAACCGGTAGTCGATATGGAGGTTATACGACAGCGTTCAAGCCATCGGCATCAGATAAAGTACATATATGCCCCTATTTCGCAGTAGCTGATCAATCAATTGTCACTTCCGTCAATTTTAGAGCAAAAAACGCCCTGCGAGCGCAGAGACGCGCTAACGTCTGAGCGCTGATGATCGGAAGGCCTCGACTTCAGACGTCAAAAAGTCTCGAAAAGCGGCGACGCGTTTCGAACGTTTCAAATCGCTCGGGTATACGAAGTACAAATCAAAGCTTGGCCCGGAGCAATCCTCTAAGACCCGCACCAAAGATGGCACAGCACTCGCCATATAATCCGGCAGGTCCGCAATGCCTAAACCGGCTTCCACTGCGCGCAGCATGGCCGGTACATTATTGACGGTCAGGGAGGCCTTTCGGGGCCCAGAATCATCTCGGCCAATCCTTTGTGCAAAGGACATCTGTGTAATTGGGCTGTCGGCATCACCATAGGTGACGATGCGATGATGATCGAGATCTTGTGGCGAGCTTGGCAGACCATGCGCGCTGACATATTCTGGCGAGGCGTACAGATTGGTGCGAACCGTAGCGAGTTTTCTCTGTATCAGGTCTGCTTTGTCCGCAGCCCAAAGGCGAATGGCGCATTCGGCCTCAAGCTTGAGAAGGTCATAATTTTCGCCATCGTCTAATCGCAGATCAATGTTCAAATCAGCATGCTGCGCCACAAACCGTCCCAGCCGGGGTACTAGCCACGTCGAACCGAACGCAACCGGCGCCGTAACAATTAAGTCACCTTGAGCGGTATCTTGTTGGTCTTTCAATGCCGCTGAGGCACTTTGTGCCGCCGACGCCATTTCGCCCGTTGAGTGATACAAGGTGTGCCCGGAGTCCGTAAGCACAAGCCCGCGCGCATGCCGCTGAAAGAGCGAAACCCCAAGCTGCTCTTCCAACGCAGCAATTTGCCGAGACACTGCCGACTGAGAGATTCCCAATCGGTCTCCTGCAGCCGTCAAACTACCCGCTTCTGCGGCAGCGTGAAACGATTTTAGCTTGTCCCAGTCCATAATGGCTCTTCTTTCGCACGAATCCGCCTCAATGACACCTGTTCCACCACACAGCAATTCAGGGGCGTCGGCGAGAGTGAGAAAAGCAGAGGAGTTGCGCCTTTTTTGGGCAAATCCATATGACTAGGAAGATGGCGGCGCCTTATCGACCAGCTCGGCAAACTCCGAAAAGCTCATGCCAGCCGCAACAATCACACGAGAAACGCTCTCGGTCGACGGCCAGCGCGGCCGGCCGTTCCGTGAAAGGCGCTTAGATTTGTTGAACGCCGTCGGATCGAGACCCGCCTGACGCGCCAATCCCGAGGTCGACAATCCCCTGATCTCGGCGAGATGGTCAATCGCATACCAGAGTTGGTGATTTAGTTTTGCAGGCTCTGTCATGTCCCCCTCCAAGAGGCGTTGGCGGGTCTTACCAGGCTTCTCCTACCAATTGATTGATGTCTCTTTTCTAGTCTTAACTAATTTTCCGTAGCGAGCGTGACTTGCGTCGAGGTCAAGACTGGTCCACCCAGACCCTGCGACCCAAGGCGCCCCAGTTATGAGCCTAGCACAATTTTTTCTTCCTTTTGTGAAGCAGCTACCGCCCGAAACGGCCCATGCTCTCACGCTGAGTGGCCTTAAATCTGGGCTTGCAGGGCCGCGCCAGGACCCTTCACGTTGGCAAACCGGCATCACGCTGAAGCGCTCAAAACTGAAGCTCATGAACCCCGTCGGCTTAGCTGCAGGTTTTGACAAAAACGCGGAAGTTGCGGCGGCAATGACACACCTCGGCTTTGGCTTTGTCGAATGCGGCACCGTTACGCCAAAGCCCCAAGCCGGAAACCCAAAGCCACGCGTTTTTCGTCTGGTTCGAGACAGAGCCGTCATAAATCGATTAGGGTTCAATAATCACGGGCTTTCGAAAGTCTCGGCAAATCTAAAATCCCAACGGCCACGGGCGAATGGCCCGATCGGCGCCAATGTCGGGGCAAACAAGGACAGCAGCGATTTCATTGCAGATTATGAGACCGGATTGCAGGTGGTTCTGCCACTGGTCGACTATGTCACAATGAACATATCCAGCCCGAACACGCCCGGACTTCGAGACCTGCACGGACGAGACGCGCTGGCCGATTTGCTCGCCCGAACCAAGGCCATCTGGCAAGCGAGCGAAACAACAACACCGGTCTTTCTGAAGCTCGCGCCCGATCTGGATACGGACGGGCTGTCGGCGATTACAGACGAATTGGGCAAAAGCGGCGCATGGCTGTCCGGCTTGATCATCTCCAACACCACCGTCTCACGTCCAGATTTCCTGCGCAGCGCTGCGAAGCAAGAAGCCGGCGGCCTTTCCGGGGCGCCATTGGCACGCTTATCGCTGCAAATGTTGGAGCACTTCGCGAGAGAGTTTGGCGACCAGTTCGACCTTGTTGCCTGCGGCGGCATCGATAGTGGTGACGCCGTTTATGAGCGAATTCGGGCCGGTGCGCAGGCGGTGCAGATCTATACTGCGCTGACCTATCACGGCCTTGATTTGATCTCGCGGATCAATGCGACTCTTCGGATGCGTTTGTCTCGCGATGGGTTTCAGTCCCTGTCGGATGCCGTGGGTGTGGATCTGCGCCCGTCTTCCTGATCATGGGTGGAATAAACCAGCCATGCGCAATCACTCGGACCACATACATGCCCAAAAAAGCGAGCCACACGCCGTGATTGCCGAACTCAGATCTCAACACGATGTCGAGGCAAACATAAATCGGTGTGACGGTGAGCGCTGCCGTGCGCAAAGCCTGACCTTGCGTCGCGCCGATCAAAAAGCCGTCAAGCTGGAACGCTGCGACACCGATCAGAGGCACCAGCGCGCAATACGGCAGATAGGTCAGTGCGATCGCACGCGCGTCGGGATCGGCGATAAACGTCTCGATCACAGCCGCACCGCCAAACAGATAAAGTCCCGAAATTAATACAGAAAATGCGAAAGCCAGAACGCTTGTGATCCACATCGCACGGAGCAATCGCGCCCGATTACGAGAGCCATACGCTTCGCCAACTTCCTTTTCAGCGACGAATGCAAAGCCATCCAGAATGAAGGCGGACACGGTGATGAATTGGAGCAAGACCTCGTTCCCGGCAAGCTCCGCTGTGCCAAGCTGTGCGCCAGATCGGACAAACCAGGCAAAGCAAAACAGCATCGCCAATGTCCGAATGAGGATATCGCGATTGGCAGTCAACATGGCTCGCAGAGCGTGTCCATCACGCAATCGACCACCTGGCTTGAGCACGCCGCGAATAGCAAAAAAGCCAAAAATAACAGCGGCCCACTCGGCAATCGCTGTGCCCGCTCCGATCCCGGCAGGCCCCCAACCCAGTTCCAAGACAAACCAGGCATCAAGGGCGATGTTGACGCCGTTCATCACGATTTGCATGGCCAGCAATGTTCCGGTGCGGCCCGTGCCAAGCAACCATCCCATCATGCCATAGGTCATCAGCAGCGCCGGAGCGCCCCAAATTCGCGCCGCAAAATACTCCGAAGCCAATTGATCGACCAGCGCCTCAGCCCCAAAGGGTTGAAATACATAAGGTTTTAGGATTGGCGACAGCGCCAGCAAGATCAGGCCAATCGCGCCTCCAAGCAACAATGCGCGCTGTGCCACCGCCCGTGCTTCAGCCTGTTCGCCGCGGCCCTCAGCTTGTGCCACGAGGCCGGTTGTCGACATACGCAGAAAGCCAAAACCCCAATACACAAATGAGAAGGCCACGCTGGCCACAGCGACCGCGCCGAGATCGGCTTTTGTACCGACCAAACCCATCACAGCGGTATCGACGACGCCGGTCGCGGCGATCGCAGCCTGTGCCAGCATAACAGGGACAGACAGGCGGATAACTTGGCCGTAAGTCAGGTATGAAGCTTGAGAGGTCGGCATATCCAATCCGATTCAATGTCGGATCAGCGGGGTATCAGCTTGGTATCCAATCGCCAATGTCGGATCGGCCTTTCGAAGTGTGAGTTCAGGGCGCTGAGAGCGGTCGAGATCATTTAAGCGTGCGGCGCAAAACGGCCTCGAAAAAAAACGCTCAACCCCTCTACAAACGGAACAAAAGCAGACGTTTGTCAGAAGACTCAAGTCGCCGCAAAACATCCGCATACGAATAAACTGTCGCAAGAACGACAAAAAAACGTCGTTTGACCGTTACATAGTTTGATTACGCGGCGTCCAAACAGCTCAAAGAGCGTTCGGAGCCTCCCATGAAAACTATGCTATTCACCACAGCGTCGGCCGTCTTACTGGCTGCGTTCGCTGCACCTGCCCTGGCCCAAGACAGTTCTGTCGAAGGGAACGAACTTCGTCAGAACACGGTCACTGTGACGGTTCAAAAGCGCGAACAGATTTTGCGCGATGTTCCCGTCGCGGTGAGCGCCGTTGATTCGGAAACCCTTGAAGATCTTGGCCTTGCTGAATTCGATCAGCTCGCCCGTTTCGTGCCAGGTTTCGAAGTTCAAGAGCAGAGCCCGAACAATCCAGGTTTTGTGATCCGCGGCATTACCTCCGATAGCGGCGAATCAAACATCGAACCCCGAATCGCAGTCTTCCAAGACGGCATTTCAATCTCGCGCTCACGCGGATCTGTGGTCGAACTGTTCGACCTGGAACGTGTTGAGGTTGCCAAAGGACCGCAGCCCACCCTGTTCGGGCGCGGCGCGCTGATTGGCGGCGTGAACGTCATTCAAGCCAAGCCGCAATTTGACTTTGGCGCGTCGGCCACGGTTGGTGTCGGCAATCTCAATGAAGTCTTCGCCGAAGGTCACGTCACAAATGCCATCGTCGATGACCAGCTGGCATTTCGTCTGTCCGGCCGCCTACGCCAACGCGACGGCTATGTCGAAAGCCTCAATCCGAACGAAGATGATTTTAACAGCCAAGACATGATCGCCCTTCGCGGTGGCCTGACCTGGACGCCGAATGACGATCTCCGCTTCGACCTGATCGCGAACTATCAAGAAGACACACCCAGCGGCACCAGCTTTAAGTCTGGCGCGTTTGAGCCAGCCCCCGGCGCGTCGACCGCAGCTTGGGACCCCGCAAACCTGAACAGTTTCGGGAACTTTTTGGGCGGTAAAGATCTCGGCCTCGATCGAGAGGTCTATGGTGTCACTTTGCTGTCCACCTATGACTTCTCAGACAGCCTCAGCCTGACCTCGATCACTGGGTATCGCGAGTTTGAAAGTCTGGAGGTGTTCGACCCAGACGGCTTCGATCTCCCGCTCTTCGTGTTTGGGGAAGACGCGCGAGGCGAGCAGTTTAGCCAAGAGCTTCGCCTGAACTTCGATGTCAATGAACGCCTGCGCGGCTTTGTCGGCGTCAACTACTTCGACGAAGATGGTAGCCAGGAGGTTCCGCTCACCTATGATGAGCGCGCGGTGCAAGCTTTCCTCGGCGGCGCCATCATTCCACCGACGGCGCCAGATGTGGAAACGCTTCCGGACTTCAACCTCACCGTTTTCGATCTCAACGGTTCGATCGTCCCGCTCAAGCCGATCCACAATGAGATCTTCACCAATTTCGGTGAGACAACCAGTTACGAAATCTTCGGCGACGTGTCTTTTGACGTCACGGATCGCCTAGAGCTGACCGGCGGTGTTCGCTACACGTCTGATGAAAAGACCAGCGGCCTACTCGTCGAGTTCCCGGAAGGCCCAAGCAATGTCACATTCGCCGGATTGTTCGTTCAAGACACCGGCGGCCTGATTGAAGCCAGCGATGAGTTTGATGATGTCACTTGGCGTGTTGCGGCAAAATACGAAGTTTCGGACACTGTGAATGTCTATGCGAACGCCGCGCGAGGCCGTCGCCCGGAAGTGATCACAGCCTCAGCAGGTAGCCCGCAAGCGGGTTTCACCACGCTCGAATCTGAAATCGTTGATGCGCTCGAAGCCGGTTTTAAGAGCAGCCTGATCAACAATCAGTTAAACTTGAACGCGTCTGTTTTCTACTATGATTACAGCAACTTCCAAACAACAGAGGTGAATGAACAAGGCCTCCTCGAACCAATCAATGCGGGCGACGCAACCGCTGAAGGCGCAGAGATAGAGCTCAGCTTCGAGCCGACCGACTCTGTCACGCTGACGGCATCTTACGGCTATAACAAAGCCCGTTTCGACGAAGAAGTTGGTGCGCCATTCTCCGGCAATAAGTTGCGTTTGTCGCCAGACCAAACCGCCTCTCTTGCCGCGAAATTCTTGGTCGACACGCCAGTGGGTGAACTCTCGCTCGTGCCGAGCGCCACTTGGCAATCGGAAGTCTTCTTCGACAATACCGAGCGCGATGCGATCAGCCAGGATGGTTACACTCTGGTCAATTTCAACGCTCAGCTAGATGTCACTGATACGCTCTTTGTAAGCGCCTATGTCACCAATTTGTTCGACGAAGAGTACTTGATCGATGCGGGCAATACGGGTGACGCGTTTGGCATCCCAACCTTCATCGCGGGCGCGCCGCAATTCTACGGAGTACGCTTCGGCGCGAAGTTTTAAGCTCAAACCAGCGATTACCCAAACCCCTCCGCAGACTGCGGAGGGGGCAGGCTTCCCGATGCGCGATGTTTCGGAAAGCCTGACGCCTGTCTAATCCGTGTCGCGTTTGAGTAGGAAATGTCCGATATCAAATACGTCCCATCTGCGGCTGGCTTCCTCGGGATTTAAACATTCATCCCGCCATCGATGATCATACGAGCACCCGTAATGAAGCCTGCATCTGGTCCAGCAAGGAACGCCGTCAGTGCGGCGACTTCGTCGGGCGTGCCATATCGACCAAGGGGCACCATGCTCCGCAAATGATCCGCGAGATCGGTATCGGCGGGGTTCATGTCCGTATCGATGGGCCCCGGCACCACCGCATTGATGGTGATCCCTTTCGGTCCGAGATCACGCGACCACCCTTGAACAAAGCCATTCGCAGCCGCTTTGCTCGCGCCATATAGTCCGAGACCCGGCGCGAAATAGCTGTTGGCAATCGTCGCAGTGATCAGAATGACCCGGCCGCCTGGCGTCATCAGTTCTGACGCTGCGCGGATCAGCTCTAGATTGGCGCGGACATTCACGCCGAACACTGTTTCATAATCGGAATCTTCGATGTTATCGAGCGGCTTGGAAATATTTACACCCGCATTGGAGACCAAGATATCGATCCCGCCGGTGGCCTCGACAACGTCCAAAACCGCCGCGCGGCTCGCGCCAGGGGTCATCGCGTCAGCTTGTACCGTGCGGGCAATCCCGCCGGACGTGTTGATCTCTGCAGCAACGGCTTCAGCAGCATCTTTTGATCCAACATAGGTGAGGGTGACATTGGCACCTTGAGCTGCCAATCGCTTTGCGATGGCTGCACCGATGCCGCGGCTCGCACCGGTTACGAGCGCGCGCTTTCCTTCAAGTTCTCGGGTCATTCTGTTCTTTCTCAAGGGTTTGAAATGATGATTTTGCCGAACGAGTCGCCAGCTAATGCAGCGTCAAAAGCCTCACGCGCTTGTGCGAAGGAAAAGGTCGCTTCCACAGGCAGCTCGATCTTGTTGATCGCTACCATCTGAACCAACCGCTCCAACATCGCACGTGACCCAACCATGACCGGTTTTACAGAAACGCTTGCCAGCATCATGTCGAGCACGTTGATTGGGGGACCTTCCGGCGCTTTGAAGCCAATTTGGGCGACGCGCCCGCCCTGGGCCGCAGCGCGCACCGCCGCTGCAATCGAAGGCGGACCTGCATTTTCGAGAATGATATCAGCGCCGTGTCCACCCGTGGCGTGCTTTACGGCTTGGTCCCAATCTGGTTCTGCACGATAGTTCACGCCAAAATCCGCACCCAATGCGCTGGCTCTTTCGAGCTTGTCAGGATCGCCGGAGCTTAGACCAAACCTGGCGCCTGCAGCCTTGGCAAGGCAAAGCGCGATCAAGGACACCGTTCCCGTTCCCGTCGCAAATACTGTCTGCCCAGGCATGAAGGCGCCGGATTCAAACAATCCATTCCAGGCGACGACGCCGGCGCAGGGCAGACAGGCCGCTTGTTCAAATGAGAGGTCTGCCGGGAGTTTCACCAGCGCGCTGGCGGGCAACACGACGGTTTCAGCCAGCACACCCTGCGCCACACCGCCAAGCGCACTCGGCTCCATGTCTGGCGTATACGGGCCGTCCAAATGAGCTGGATTAAAGGCGCTGACCACTCGGTCCCCGATTTCAAAATTCGAAACCCGGCTTCCGAGTTCGACGATCTCACCGGCACCATCGGAGAGGGGCGTCAGCTCTTCAGCCACTGGCAGGGGCGAATGTCCGCCCGCGATCATCAGGTCGCGCGAGTTTAGGGATGCGGCCTTGATCGCAACTCTAACATCACCGTCACCCAGAGGACGGTGATCTATGTCTTTCAGCTCAAGAGAATCTGCCCCTTGACCAGGCTTGAGTATCCAGGCTTTTGTCATGCTTGTTGAGCCCTTAATTGATCCCGACTGTCTCGGGGGTCCTGTTCGAAAAAAGCGTTTGAGCACATATTTACTCCAAGAGGTTTTGTCGGATTTTCAGGTAAAGCTTGCCCGTCGCTTCGCCTTGAAGCGTCGTCAGGCAAGTGGGTTGGGGTGACACCAGAACCAGCGGGATTGCATTAGATCGCGCTAGCGTCAGGCTGGACTAATCGATGCGTTCCGCGATCAATTTGGGCTCACTCACTCTTGTTGAAACAGTAGCGGGCGATTTTCCATTCGCCCTCGACCTTTTCAAACACCCAAAGCTCACGGTTGACCTCAGGCACGGTCATGTCCGCCTCTTTAATGTAACGCGTGCCAGCCGAATCGGTGGTTGCATAAGCGACATCGCCGGCCACCGTGATGTTTGCCGGATCGATATTGAAATCGATGTCGAGCGTTAGCGCATTGAACGCGAACTGATAGAAGCCGGTAATGTCCTCAGCGCCAAGAAACACGTCAAACCTATCGGGAAACAGCACGCCATCTGCGGTGTAGAGACCGCCCAGGCTTTCATAGTCGCCTGCATTTGCATAAGCTTCATAGCGCCTTAGCACGTCTACAATGCTTTGTGTCTCGATCTCCGCGACCTCTTCATTCATAGAGGATGATGCGGATGAATGGTGATCGGCGGAGGCCCATCCAGCCGCGCCTAAAGACATTGCAAGCCCGAGCGAGATTCCGGCGATTTGCCTTTGAACCAGTTTCATAAAGTCTCCATTGAAAAGTATCTATTATTGCGAACCATCGAATGCGGTGATCGCCGCAATGGATGAGTTAGAATTTGCCGTTTTCGTGCGCCATTTCAGCGGGAATTTCGGCGATGACGTCCCAGTGCTCAACGATCATGCCGTCGTCGACGCGCCAGAGGTCGTAGAATGCGGTTGGCGTGTCACCTTCTTTGCCTTCGCTGACGGTGAGGACGAAATTGCCTTCCGCGATCGTCATATGCAGTTTGGAGATGGTGTATCCCAACCCCATTTGCGCTTTCGCCATGAGGGCCTCACCAAGCTCCGTCAAACCATCGGCGACGGTTGGGTTATGCTGGTGATATGCCCCCGGCGCTGACGCGATATAGTCCGCGGCTTTTTCCAGATCACCGCCGAGAAAAACATCGGTCACGAACCCTTCAACGACCGCCTTATTGGCGGCGGTTTTTTCGAGGTCAGTGATCTCGGTTGGTCCATCCGTCATCGAGCGACCGGAGACGGTCGTTAGGACTTGCGGCTGAAGATTGTCCCAATGCTCGGCCACTTTGCCATCTTGGACACGGAAAATATCAAACCCAATCAAGGTCGGCGCGCCAAAGAACTCTGCATTGCTATAGGTCACGTGGAGCGCGACCAGGTCGTCTTCGGCGATCACGCGATGAATGGTCGGCGAAAGCCCGCTTTCCTGAAGGACTGGCAGAACGCCTAAAATTGGCGCGAGTCCCGTCGGCACGCCTGGGTTGTGTTGGATATAGTCTTCCGTCAACATTTCAGCCGTACGCTCAGTATCGAAGTCAACAAAAAGCGCCTCATAAGCGGCCAGCACCGTCTCTTTTTGGCTATCAGCGAGTGCGGTGGAATGAGTGCCAATCATAGTGGCTCCTATCAGAATTGTTTGGAGAATATTGCGCATGGCTTGGCCTTTCGATGCGATCATCTGCTTGAGTTTCCAGGACCGTATCGTATGTATACCTAGTTACAATAACGCACTTAAAGGATACCAGGTATGCTTCCGATAACCGTGACCAATGATGAAGAATGCGCGCAGTGTCCGATCCGCACCTTGATCGTACCGCTGACCGGCAAGTGGCGTCCCTTGATCCTGTTTTCGCTTGAAGACGGATCGCAGCGCTTCTCAGAAATTCGCCGTCTCATCGGCGACATCACGCAGCGTGTCCTGACCGAAAACCTTCGCCAACTTGAGCGGGATGGCTACCTCACCCGGCAGGTTATCGAACGCCGCACGATTGAAGTTCACTATGAGATCACGCCGCGCGGCTTGGCTGCCGTTTCGCATTTGAAGCCGCTTGTCGATTGGGCGGCGGGCAACTTGAAAGAGGTGAAGGAATCTCGTGAAGAATACGATGCGCGCGAGCTGTATTGATGGGTAAATGGAGCGACTATTCGCCGAACCGGCGTCTAAGCGGTTTCAAGCCAAGACATTTTCATAGACGACAAATTGTGGAGAGCCTGTCTAATCCGTGTCGCGTTTGAGCAGGAAATGTCCAAGCAAGGCGGCCACCGGCTTGTCGCGCTCGGCTTGCCACGCCTCAGCACGGACGCTCGCCATGCGCCGCCCCATTTTCACGACATAGGCGCGGGCATAGAGATCCTCTGCCTTGCCCTGCCGCAGATAGTCGATCGTGGTATTGATGGTTCGCGCCGGTCGCTCAACATCCGATTCGAGGAAAAGCTGTGCCATGGCGGTGAGCTCCAGAAATGTCCCGATGGCGCCGCCATGCAGCGCTTGAATGGTGAAATTGCCGATCAGCTTTTTGTGGAAGGGCAAGACCGTGGTCATGTCGTCGCCCTTGATGTCGCAGCGCATTCCGAGCGTCTCGACAATCGGAACACCGGCCAAAAAGCCCTCTAACTGTTCGCCTCGGGTCATGATTTTTTGCTCAAGCTTTCGGCCGGCCGCGGCTTGTTAATGGCGAAGGCGCCCTGCGCGGTGGCGATGACCTTGTCGCGGCTTTCATGATACGCCCAGGCACGGGTGAAGGCGACGGATCGCGTCACATGGTAGCATTCCGCCTCACCGATAATGTCGCGATCGCTCTCCGCCGGACGCATATAATCGATCCGCAAATCGAGCGTGGCGACGAAGCGAAACTGTTTCAGTGCCGCTGAACACGCCATACCGCAGAGATTGTCCAGCATGGTTGTGATCACGCCGCCATGAATCACGCGTTCGGTCGGATCGCCAATCAGATGCTCAGAAAAGGGCTGCAGGCCCCAGATCCGACCGACTTCAATCTTGGTCACTTGAAAGCCTGTTTCGCGCGCCCAAGGCACCACTTTGGTCATGCCCTCCATATGCTCTTGCATCAGAGCGATCCGGTCTTCCAAATTGTCCAGCTGTTCAGGGTTCATCGCGCCTGTCCTCGGTTGACGTTCGCGTAAACGTCGATAGCATTTCCACACTGATCCGACATGATTTAGAGGGTGGATATGGCATTTGACGCGTCTGTAAAGGGAAAAGCCTGCATCATTGGCGCCGGTTGCTCTGGCTTCACCATGGCCAAGCGCCTGAAAGATTATGGCGTACCCTATGACTGTTTTGAAGCGTCAGACAATATTGGTGGCAATTGGTATTATAAGAATCCAAATGGACTCTCGTCCTGCTATGAAAGCCTGCACATCGACACGTCAAAATGGCGGCTCGCTTTTGAGGATTACCCTGTGCCGGAGGACTGGCCGGACTTCCCACATCACAGCCAGCTGTTTCAGTATTTCAACGATTATGTCGACCATTTCGGACTACGCGAAACCATCACATTCAATACGTCGGTCGAAAAGGCTGCCCGGCGCGAGGATGGCGATTGGGATGTGACGCTCTCAAATGGCGAGACCCACACCTATCAATGGGTTTTTGTCGCCAATGGTCACCATTGGGATGCGCGCACGCCGGACTATCCCGGCAAAGACAGTTTTGAAGGCTATCAGGTTCATTCGCACCATTATCGCGATCCGTTCGAACCCTATGACTTCCGTGGCAAGCGTGTGCTTGTCGTCGGTGCAGGCAATTCGGCGATGGACATCTCATCCGAGCTGGCACAGCGCCCGATCGCCAAGAAACTTTTCATCTCCATGCGGCGCGGCGTCTGGGTGCTGCCGAAATATATGAATGGTCAGCCGGCGGACAAAGCGGTGCTGCCGGCCTGGATGCCGACCAGTATGGGTCGCGCATTGGCGCGTCGGACAATCAAGAAAACGCTTGGAAATCCCGAAGATTATGGCTTGCCAAAGCCCGATCATGAGCCGCTCGATGCACACCCTTCTGTCTCCGGCGAGTTCCTCACTCGGGTTGGCTGCGGCGACATCACCGCACGGGGCGCGCTCGACCGGTTCGAGCCGAACGCGGTCGTGTTCGCAGACGGCTCTCGCGAAGAGATTGACGCCATTGTCTGGGCAACCGGTTATAATGTCAGCTTCCCATTCTTCGACGCTGACGACCTAACGCCGACCGACAATCGCTTCCCGCTCTACAAAAGGATGGTGAAGCCCGGCTATGAAAATTTGTTCTTCTTGGCGCTGGCACAACCCCTGCCAACTTTGGTGAACTTTGCCGAGCAACAATCCAAACTCTGCGCCAAAGCAGTGACCGGGGAGTACGCCTTTCCGGACGCGGCGGAGATGGACCGTATCATCGCAGCGGACGAAGAGGTTCATATGGGCCACTTCTATCAGGCCGCGCGCCACACAATGCAGGTCGATTTCAACACCTATTGCCGCGACCTGATGAAGGAAATTGAACGCGGCCAGAAACGCGCGGCGGTCTCGGCCTAAACAGGGCGAGCTCCAACGCCATGATGGCGACGAAATTGCAAGACGTGTCGCCTGTTCAAATCTGCTTCAGCTTTCTGTGGTAAGTTGAAGCGATAATTAAAAAGTAGAGTTAGTTGATGCGTGCTTCCGCCATTTTAGCAGTCGCTATTCTTGCCCTTGCCGGGTGTGCCTCGTCGTCATCCGTGCCACCCCGCGCAGTGCCGCCCGCTTTTAATCCGGCCGCGCACACCCAGGTCCAAACGGCCCGACCGCCCGTGACACAAAGCAAACAGGGACCGTTCCAACCAAACGCCAATCTCTTTTTGTGCCGCGGAGGGATCACAAACCAGCCCCGCGCGAGCACCGATCACCGTGTGCTCGGCTATGCGCCGATGATTGTGGTGAATGGCGTCGCATTGGCGACCGCGCCTGCCAATGATGTCTGCCTGACGTCCGGATTTGGACCGCGCTATGGCCGCCCCCATAAGGGCGTCGATTTGTTTTCAAACCCGCCAGGACGGGTCTACTCAGCGGCCCCCGGCATCATTCGCGAGGCCAACACAGCGCGCGGCTTCGGCAAACAAATCGTCATCGATCATGGCCGTGGTGTGTTTACGCGCTATGCCCATCTTTCGTCCTTTGCGCCCGGAATTCGCACCGGCGCCAAGATCGGGTTTGGCGTGCCGATCGGCAAGATCGGCGCAACGGGCAACGCCACCGCGCCGCATCTGCATTATGAGGTGCTGACCGGGAGTTATAACAATCCAAGAAAGTCGTTTGGACTTGAAGCCCACAATCCCCTAGCTTTTCCAGCTTGGGCGGGGCTGAACACGGTTAGCTAATCAGACTGTCCATTGGGGACGCGAAATGTTGAACTGGTTGAATCCGGATGAGTTGATCCGAATCTATCGCGACCCAATTGCCCTTGCCATCTTGCTGGTCGATTTGTTTCCCCTGTTTGCCGTGCTGAGCCTCGGCTGGGGCGCCGCTGCCTTGGTGTTTTTGTACTGGCTCGAGAATTTGGTCATTGGCGTTGTCGCGTTGGCTCGAATGACGGCAGCATCGATGTCTGAGCATCCGATCGGCGCCATCGGCATGTTGCTCACAGGTCCGTTCTTCATCGTTCACTACGGTTTGTTCTGCTTTGTGCATGGCGTTTTCGTTTTCAGTTTTGCGACCGGCCTCGACGCCGAAATCGGTTTCCCAGACCCCTTCGGTCTGATCACGGCTGCACTCGGCAGCGGCGCGCATATGGAAGTGTTTCTGGGTGCGATAATCCTCCTGCAGATCATCCTTTTCGTGACCGATTATCTCATCAATGGCGCGTACAAGCGCGCAGAGGTGCAAAAGGAAATGATGGCGCCGTATGGCCGGATCATGATCTTACATGTTGGCTTATTTGCCGGGATGGCGGCGCTGATCGCGTTCGGACAACCGCTTTGGGGCATCTTGGCCCTAATCGGATTGAGGATGCTTTGGGGCGTGTTTCAAGTTCGCCAGCGGGCAATTGCACGTGATGCTGAGACAAAAGTTGACGGTCCGTCACCAATCTGAGCATGGTAGGCAGAGAGTGGAGAGACGGATGGCTGAGATCGCAGCGCCGATCATTGAAGGCGGCAAACGCGCACGCGCTAAAGAGCTGAATAGACAGGCGATTCTAGACGCCGCACGAATCGTCTTTGCGCGTCTTGGCTATGATGCATGTTCGATTCGTGACATTATTCGAGAAACAGATCTCGCGTCTGGAACCTTCTACAACTATTTCAAATCGAAAGAAGAAGTGTTCGAAACTCTGGCGAGCGACAGCGTCCGCAGGTTTAGACCTTTGCTACGCGGCGTCCGCGAACAAGCGAGTGATTTGGAGACCTATATCGAAAGCGCGTACCGTGCCTATTTCGGCTTTCTGGCCAGAGAAAACGATCAGGCCATTCTCGATGGGACACCCCATCTGGCTCTGGTTGGCGTGCGCATCGACACACCAGAAATGAAAGCCGTGTCGAGCGAGATTCACAGTGATATCACCACTATTCTGCAAGCATCGGGGTCTGCAGATATCGACATTGATTATTTGACAGCGGCGGCGATCGGGATTGCCCGGGAAATCGGCGATCTCATGCTTGGCCGTCGCCCCATCGACGCTGAAAACACCGCACAGTTTGCGACCCAGCTGCTGCTTGGTGGCTTGCAGAATGTATCCTCCAACGCCAATAGCTAGCGCCGAGGAGGCAAGCCAATGAGTTTACAGGCCACCATCGTCAAAGTGATGATGAAGCTGCCGGATGGCATCAAACGGCGTTTGTCGGGTGGCGCCCCGCTCGAGCTTGGGGGACGCACATTGGATGCAAATCTGCAGCTGATCGCCCATGGTGCCTCGAAGCAGCCGCCAATGTCATCGCTCGAGCCCGCTGTGGCGCAGGCCGCGAGCAAGCAGGGTCTGGCCATGTTTATGGGGCCTGCCGAACCGGGCGTCTCGTGGCGGGATCAGGACATACCCTCGCGCCGCAAACACAAGATCCCTGTCCGGATATATCGTCCAGACCGACAAGATCCTGCAAAACCTGTGATGACTTACTACCATATGGGCGGCGGGGTGATCGGCGATCTTGATACATGTCACACCTTTTGTCAGATCCTCGCCACACGGATTGGCTGCGCCGTGATTTCTGTCGATTACCGGCTCGCTCCAGAACACAAATTCCCAGCTGGACTGGAAGACTGTATCGATGCGTATGATTGGTCCTTGCGCAATGCGGCGTCGCTGGGCGCGCCTGCCGGCCAAGCCATGATTGGCGGTGACAGCATGGGCGGCAACTTCACCGCCATCGTGACACAAGAAATGCTGCGCCAGGAAAAACCCCTGCCCGATCTGCAATTGATGATTTATCCCGCCACGGATTTGGTCAGCGAATTCGAGTCATACAAAACCTATGGCGAAACGTATCCGCTGTCGGCCGACACCATGCAGTGGTTCATGAAACAGTATTTGCCTTCGGATGATTTCGACAAATCCGACACGCATCTGTCGCCCGCTTTTGAGCGTCGACTGGATGAGTTACCGCCAGCGATCATCGCAACTGCAGGGTTTGATCCCTTGGTCGACGATGGCGCCGCCTATGCCAAGAAATTGGAGGATGCTGGCGTTTCTGTCCGCTATGTTTGTTATGACTCGCTGACTCACGGATTTACCGCCTTTACCGATATCGCCCCTGCGGCGCGGAAAGCATGCGAAGAGATTGCCGACATGGTCAAAACAGAACTGGGTCTGATCTCATGAAAGCCCTGGTGTGTGAGGCAATCACGGACGATCTGTCGGGCGTCGCGGTTCGTGACGTCGAGCAACCGGTCCCTGGGCCGGGCGAAGTCTTGCTCCGCGTTAAGGCCACAAGCGTCAACTTCCCTGACATTTTGCTGTGCCAAGGCAAGTATCAGCTAAAGCTCGAACCACCGTTTACGCCGGGTATGGATTTGGCCGGAGAGATCGCCGCTTTGGGCCCAGATGTCGATGGCTGGTCGGTTGGCGATAAAGTCTGTGGCGGCAGCCGGTTTGGTGGCTTTGCCGAGTTCATCAGCGTGCCAGCTGCGGGCTTGCAACCCATCCCAAGCAATTTCTCCTTTGAAGAAGCGGCAAGCTACCCAGCGGCTTATCTCACTGCCTATGTTGCGCTTGTCCGGCGCGGCAATCTTCAACCTGGAGAAACGCTGCTGGTCCACGGCGCGAGCGGTGGTGTCGGCATGGCGGCCGTTGATGTCGGCAAGCTGCTCGGCGCAACGGTGATTGCGACCGGCGGGTCGGACGCAAAGCTGGCGAAAGTGAAAGCCTATGGCGCCGACCACGTTATCAACACGGCAGATGGGTTTCGCCAGACAGTGAAAGACCTAACCGGTGGTCGCGGCGCTGATGTGATTTACGACCCAGTCGGTGGAGATGTGTTCGACGAGTCGGTGCGCTGCATCGCCTTTAATGGTCGCCTGCTGGTGATCGGCTTCACCTCCGGCCGGATTGCCACCGTGCCGACCAATATGCCTCTGATCAAAGGCTTTTCGGTCGTTGGCGTGCGGGCCGGCGAATATGGCCGCCAATTTCCGGACCGCGGTGTCGAGAACGTCAAAGCAATTTGGCAATTGGCGCGAGACGGCAAAACCAGGCCACAAGTGCATGCGACCCTGCCGCTAGAGCAAACGCTCGATGGCTTCGCGATGCTGCAGAACCGTGAGGTTGTCGGCAAAGTGGTGATCACACCTTAAGCGCCGGTTTCCAACGCGAGGATCGCCGATAATCCGTCTTTGTAGGTTGTGTAGCGCGGCCGCCAGCCAGACGCAGCTTTTGCACGCGCATTGGTGACGCGTTTGCACTCGCTATAAAAGCTGCGCGCCATGTCTGACAGGTCCGCCGCCTCAAATGGGATGAGCGGTCCCGGATCGACACCTATGAGCTTTGCCGCATAGCTGATCACATCCTGTGGCGGCGCGGCCAGGTCATCACACAGATGAAAAACCCCATTTGTGTCGGCGAGGATCAGCGCCTTCACGCCGTCCGCAATATCGTCGACATGGATGCGGGAGAAGACCTGCCCTGGCTTCACAATCCTTTGCGCGCGCCCAGACCGCAGGCGATCAAAGGCTGAGCGACCCGGTCCATAAATCCCCGGCAACCGAACCAGACGCGCGTCCGGGACCGTCTTTTGCCAATCCAGCTCGGCGGCACGGCGGCGCTTGGCGCGGTCCTTGTCCGGGCGGGGCTCTGTCCATTCAGCCACCCAACCACCCTTGCGATCACCATAGACCCCCGTGGTCGATAGATAGGTCACGCTGGCGAGCGTCTTCGCCGCATCTGCACCAATTGTGTTGAGCGCCGGGCAGCCGGTCTCCGACGGTGGCGCTGACACGACCAAATGCGCACCCCGCACAGCCTCACGGATTGCGCCTTCGTCGGAAATGGAAATCGGTTGGATCTCGAGCGCGTCTAATCCGGCACGATTACTGCTTGGTCGGACACTGCCAAAGATTGGGCCGGACCAAAGGCGCGCCAAGGCTTGAGCGCTATAGCCGGGACCAAACAGAAACAGGGGATCTGACGGATCTGTCATTTGCGCTGGTCAAGGCTCCGCTTAAGGTTTCAGAGGGTGGTAGAGAAAGGTTGAGTTCATGTCACTGACGGTATTGCTCGTCGCCACTTTGCCACTATCGCAGTCCGCGATTGCCCTGAATGCTCGGGACGAACAGGCCCGCTTGAACACGTGTATTGAAAAGGTCGAGACGGTTCCAGAAGAAGCCTATGAAGACAGCCTTGCCTGGTTGTCGAACGGCAATCGGCCCAAGGCGCGCTATTGCAATGCCATTTCTCTCATTGCGCTGGAGCGAACCGAAGAAGGCGCCGCACGCCTCGAAGCTTTGGCCAACGCTCCGGACCCGATTAGCTTGGAAAATCGTGCCCTGTATATGACCCAGGCCGGTAATGCCTGGCTGTCATCGAACTATCCTGAAGCCGCTGTGACAGCCTTCTCAGCCGCCCTCAATATTCAGCCAAATAATGCAGATATCTACATTGATCGTGGCGCAGCCCGGTTGGCGCTCGAAGACTGGATGTTGGGGATTGATGATTTGAGTCAGGCCATTTCGCTTGCCCCCACCAAGACCGAAGCCTTTTACCTCCGCTCAAGCGCCTTTCTCGAAACAGAAGACTACGCCGCCGCTCAGGCCGATCTAGACGTGTTGCTGGCGCGCGAGCCTGAAAATTTGGATTATCTCGTGCTTCGCGGCGATATTCGCGAGGCGATACGCTTGCGCGAGAACGGCGTCGACTAACCTAGAACGCAGCGATCCAGGCCTTGGCTGTCGACCGTTCGCATCCGCGCGACCAAGGTCGAAGCCCGGCTGCGGACATATGGCCCGGCATTGCGCACACGCCATTTGTTCGGGCTGGGTAAAACGGATGCGAGGAGCGCCGCTTCATAGGGCGTTAATTGCGCCGCCGTTTTGTTAAGATGGTAGCGTGCCGCAGCTTCTGCACCGAAACGGCCATCGCCCCATTCGGCAACGTTGAGATAGACCTCCATAACGCGCCGTTTTCCCCAGAACTGATCAATGAACAGCGCCATCCATGCTTCAGGCGCTTTACGGACCCAGCCGCCGCCATTCCACAGGAAGACATTTTTTGCCGTTTGCTGCGTGATGGTCGATGCGCCGCGCACCCGTCCGCTGGTTTCACGCTCTTCCAAGGCTTGTTCAATGGCCCCGAAATCTATGCCTTCATGTGCACAGAAACGCGTGTCCTCAGCCGCGATAACGGCGCGCACCAAATGTGGCGACATATCTTCCAGCGGCGTCCAGTTTTGGCGCAACGTCCCGGTCTCAACGGACCGAATTGCCATGTTGGCCGTCGCTGTGACCGGCACAAAGGCCAAAATCAAAGCGTAGAGATGAACCGTCATGACCAGGCCGAAGAGAAAGCGTAGCGCCCACAACATTGGCTGTGCCGCAAGAGTCGACGTGACCCTACGCATCGGCCACGCCCCTGCTCTGCCATTCCGCTTGGACGTTCGGGTCGGTTTCCAAACCCACGCGTCGCACGCGCTCCGCCTCAAAGCGTTCCGGGTCGAGTTCGCGCAACGCCCAAATCGCCGCGCCGCGGATCAGAGGTTCGGCATCATCAAGCCGGGGCAACACGCTGGTCTCAATCAGCGCCGTGTCCCCAGAATTGCCAATCGCGATCATAACGTTTCGTAAGAAGCGCGCATGGCCCGTGCGCTTCACCGGCGATCCCGCAAAGACATCGCGAAAGCCGACATCATCCAGGGCCGAAAGATCTGCGAGTGATGGCAGGTCGAGCTCCAATCGCGCCCAAAACGCACTTTCCTGAGCGACGCTGGCAAATTTGTTCCAAGGGCAGACCGCTAAGCAGTCATCGCAGCCATAGATCCGGTTGCCCATGGCGGCGCGGAATTCGTGCGGAATCGGTCCGGAATGTTCGATCGTCAGATAGGAAATGCAGCGTCGGGCATCGAGCTGGTAGGGCGCCGGGAAAGCCTTCGTCGGACAAATATCCAGGCAAGCTTGGCAGCTGCCGCAATGGTCGATCTCCGCGACATCTGCGACCAGATCGGCATCGGTCAACATCACGCCAAGGAACAGCCAAGAGCCGAGAGGCCGCGACACCAGATTGGTGTGCTTGCCTTGCCAGCCGAGCCCCGCTTTTGCCGCCAGTGGTTTTTCCATCAAGGGCGCGGTGTCGACAAAGACTTTGACATCCACATCGAAACGTTGCGCGAAGTCTCTCGCGAGTTGTTTCAAGCGCTTTTTTAGAACGTCGTGATAATCCTTGCCGCGCGCATAGACGGAGATGTTGCCGCGATCGCCCCAGTCCAGCGTCTGTAGAGGATCGGTTGGCGGCCCATAATTGAGCCCAACGACAACGGCGCTGCGCGCATCAGACCACATCGCGGTCGGCGTTTTGCGCCGCTGCAAGGTGTTTTCCATCCAGTCCATCTCACCGTGCCGGCCGGCATCGACGAAGGCTTCCAGCCTATCGCCCGCCTCCCAGGCTTCGTCAGCGCGGCAAATTCCGACACTGTCGAACCCCAACTTGTCGCAACAGTCTTTCAGCCAGCGTTCTGGCGTATCGGTCTGATCAGAAGTCGAGGTCGGCATAATGTTTGACGGGCTTCGCATTTTCTACGCGGTCGGTCAGAAGACTACGAAAAGCCGGCCGCGATTTCATTCGAATATACCAGTCTCTCAGATCCGGGGTCTGGTCCCAAGGCACATCACCGAAATAATCATAGGACGACAAGTGCGCCGCGACAGACAAATCGGCGAAGCTAAGATTGCGTCCTGCCAGATAGGTGCGCTCAGCTGCAATCGCATCCAAGAAAGTCATCCGGTTCTTGAGCGCATGTGCGCCTTGGCGCAATGCCGCGCTATTTGGCGCATGCTCACGTCGAACCCATTGCGAGATGCGTTCCGCCAACAGGCTGTTATTGATACCGGAAAAACTCTCCTCAGCCCATTGCCACAGTCGCCGCGCTTCTGCTTTTTCCGGCGCCGTAAACGGTAAGAGGCGCGGACTCGGCTCAGCCTCTTCGATATATTCGCAGATTGCGAGACTACCGATCGCTGTCACACGCACTTCGGCATCCGTGTCGAGCAAAGCCGGCGCCGCCGCGCCAGGGGCCAGCGCCGCGAGCTCCAAATCAGAGACCCACGGACGAATCACCACAGGCTCATAGGTCCAATTCTTCTCGCCAAGGGCGAGACGAACCGTTCTTGCCAGCGGATCTATGGGCCAATGCCAAAGCCGTTTCATCGCGGAACCCCTAACTATATTCGCTGTTTCGGCAAAGCACTTACAAGAGATCTGTAAGCACGAATTGTGGCTACGCTTTTCTTGTCCTAAGAGAGTTAATGATCAGCAAGCGAGGGGTTCATGGCGGACCAAATCACTCCAGATTCGGCACCTTTCGAGCAATTGCGCAGCCAATTTCAGGCTGAATTCCAATCAGACCCCATCCTGGCGCATTTCGGCGACCGCGTGGACGAGCTCTGCGAGCCGCTTTGGGACTGGGCTCAGACCATTGATGAAGCGGATTCAGCGTTTCGTTTGCGGCAACAAGGCGCCGCCCAACTCTTAGAAGTGATTGGTCCGGATAGACCCTTCTTGGTCGATTCGCTTTTGGGCGCTTGCGCAGCGTTCGGTCTGACCGTCGACGCGCTCTTCCATCCGATTGTACAAATGCCGTCTGGCCAGCATCGGTCACTCATTCAAGTCCATTTGCCAGATTTGTCGCCCACTGAGGGCGAAAGCTTATTGGCGGAAATCGAACTAACGCTGCATGATGTCGATCTCGCCACCAGCGATTATTCCGCGCTCTTAGAGAAGATGGAATATGGCATTTCAGAATTGCGCGCCAATGATCGAATTGACCGTGGCCTTCGAGACGAAGCGGTTGATTTTCTCAGCTGGCTGAGCCGCGAACATTTCGTTTTTCTCGGCGCGCGCGATTACACCTTCCTCACGGATGAGACGGGCGCCGTGCTCCCCGCAGAGCCGGAAATGGTCGACGGATCCAATCTCGGCATTTTGCGAGATTCTGAACGCAATGTGCTAAAACCGGGCGCCGAACCTTTGCTCCTGACTGACGAGATCAGCCAGTTTTTGTCGGAACCCGAGCCGATCGTCTTGGCAAAAGCGACCCTGCTCAGCCGGGTGCATCGGCGCGTCGCTGCAGATTATGTCGGGGTCAAACATTTCGATGCCTATGGCCGCGTAACCGGCGAGACCCGTTTTCTCGGTCTCTATACATCAGAGGCGTACAATCAGTCGGTCACGTCGATCCCGCTTCTGCGCCAACGCAGACTGGATGTTCTGAAATTGGCCAAAGCCTTACCCGGTAGCCACACAGAAAAAGCCATCACAAATGTGCTTGAGGGGTGGCCACGAGACGAACTGTTCCAAAGCGACGCTGAGGAACTCGCCCCTACCATTCTTGGCGCGGCGAACCTCAATGGCCGTCCACGCGTAAGGTTATTCGCACGCCCCGATCAGTTCCGCCGTTTTGTCAGCGTCGTCACCTTCGTTCCAAAAGATGCATATGACACCGCCCTGAGGCAGCAGATCGGACACGAATTGGAAGCGGCTTATGACGGCGAGCTGGTCCAATTCGAGCCGAAATTCGTCGGCAGTGACCTGGTCCGCGTTCTGTTCGAAATCAGCTTGCCGGAGACGCCACCGAATCCCGATCTGGTTGCGCTTGAACAGCGTCTGGTTGAGATGTCGAAAACCTGGCGCAGCCGATTTCGCGCTGCAACCTTGTCGCAATCGGTTGATCGATCGGTTGGCGCGCTCGCGCCGCTCTTTGTCGATGGATTTACGGCTGGCTATCGAGAGACTTTTGCGCCGCAAAGCGCGATGCGCGACGTGGAAATCTTGCTTGGCCTTCCGCCAGAGCGACCGATCACGCTGCGCGCCTATCGGAACGACGGCGATCCATCAAACGCCATGCGGGCGAAGATCTATTCCGCCAGCGGGCCCATCGCTCTGTCCGACTGTGTCCCGATTTTTGAGCGGATGGGGCTGTTCGTTGTGTTTGAGTCGGGGTTCCCAATTGAACCCAGCGAAAAACTCTCAGCCGATGCGCCTGACACATATTGGGTCCATGCACTGTCGCTGCGACGGGCCGATCAAGCAGATATTGATCTGGATTCCGTCCAAGCGCCGTTTGAAGCGGCCTTTGTTGCGGTGTGGAGTGGCGACGCCGAAAATGATGGCTTTAACGGTCTTGTGTTGAATGCCGGTCTGGATTGGCGCGAAGCCGCTTTGTGCCGGACCTTATGCGCTTATCGCCAGCAGACTGGAATGGATCCGGCGCGACAGACGCAAATCGAAGCGCTGAAAGACTATCCAGAGATTACGCTTAAGCTCATTGGGCTCTTCGCCACGCGCTTCGATCCCGGCCTTGGTAAGGATCTCAGCGCCCGTGCCGACGCCGCCAGCCACATTCGCGGACAGATTGACGACGCTTTGCGCGATGTCACCTCGCTCAGCCATGACCGCGTCTTGAGGCGATTGGCAGATCTGATCGAAGCGATCCAGCGCACCAATTTCTATCAAAGAGATCATGATGGCGCGGCTTTGGCGCACATCTCTTTCAAGATTGCTACAGCGGCGCTGGAAGATGTTCCAGAACCAAAACCGGCGCGCGAGATCTTTCTCGCCAGTCCAGATGTTGAAGGCGTACATTGTCGCTTCGGGAAGGTTGCGCGCGGTGGCATCCGCTGGTCAGACCGCAGAGATGATTTTCGCACCGAAGTGCTCGGCCTGGTCAAAGCGCAACAGGTCAAGAACTCCGTTATCGTTCCGGTCGGTGCTAAGGGTGGCTTTTTCGTCAAGACACAGATCGAGCGCGATCAAGCTGAGGCGCGACAACAGGCTGGGGTCGCCGCCTACAAGACGTTTATCTCTGGTTTGCTGGGGCTGACAGACAACCTTCGCGAAGGCCGTGTGGTGCAGCCATCAAACACCGTCATTTGGGATGGCGAGGATCCTTATTTGGTGGTCGCCGCTGACAAAGGAACCGCGCGCTTCTCTGATATTGCCAACGGCATCAGTGATGAGTTGGGTTTCTGGCTGTCTGATGCTTTTGCGTCCGGTGGGTCCGCCGGCTACGATCACAAAGCCATGGGAATTACCGCCCGCGGTGCGTGGGAAGCGGTAAAGCGGCATTTCCGCGAACGCGGAAAGAACATCCAGGACACCCCGTTCTCCGTTATCGGTATTGGAGACATGTCCGGCGATGTCTTCGGAAATGGCATGTTGTTGTCGAAACAGATCAAACTGGTCGCGGCCTTCAACCATCGACACATATTCGTTGATCCAGATCCGGAAGATCCGGGCGCATGTTGGACCGAACGCAAACGGCTATTTGATCTGCAACGCTCAAGCTGGGACGATTATGATCGTCGACTGATTTCTGAAGGCGGCGGCATTTTCGAACGTTCCGCAAAATCAATCGAACTCACACCAGCCATGAAAGCCTTGCTCGAATGTGACGCAGACACGCTCACGCCAGACGAGCTGATCCATCTCTTACTCAAGACCAAAACTGAGCTTTTGTGGTTTGGCGGCATTGGCACCTACATCAAGGCGAGTTTGGAAACCGACGCTGACGCAGACGATCGCGGTAATGACGCGATCCGGGTCAATGCGACTGACGTCGGCGCCGAAGTGATTGGCGAAGGCGCCAATCTCGGCATGACCCAGGCGGCACGCATCGAGTTTGCGTTGAAAGGTGGTGCGGTCAACACAGACGCGATCGACAATTCCGCCGGGGTCGACAGTTCTGACCATGAAGTCAACATCAAGATCCTGCTGCTCGAGGCGATCCGCAATGGCAGCTTGGACGCGGCAAACCGCAATGATTTGCTAGCAGACATGACCGACAGCGTCGCGTCGCACGTCCTGCGCCACAATTATGACCAAACCGCTGGGTTGAGCCTGGCGCATAGCCGAGCGTCGCAAGATCACGAAGCTTATGAGCGTCTGATGCTGTCATTGGAGGCGCGCGGCGCGCTCAATCGTGACGTCGAAGGTTTGCCAGACTCAGCCGATATGCACACTCGGCAGGAGCTCGGCCAAACACTGACGCGTCCGGAAATTGCTGTGCTTCTGGCGTGGAGCAAGATCGTCTTGTTTGACGATTTGCTAGAAACTGATTTGCCCGATGATCCATATTTCAATGAGACACTGACCTCATACTTTCCGTCGGCTTTGCACAGCATGGACAACGCGATGTCGGCGCATCGGCTCAAACGCGAAATCGTGGCAACGGTGCTGAGCAATCGAACACTTGATCTCGGCGGTCCGGCGCTGTTCCGGCGTCGCTGTGAAGACAAGAACGCTGCACCGACGGACATGGTTGCCGCACTCGAAGTCGCACAAATCTTGGCGGGTTGCGAAAGCATCGAAGTCCAGATCAATGATCTCGATAATAAAGTGCCAGGCGACGCGCAGATTAGATTGCGCAACCGATTGGCAAAGAGTGTCGGCTCGCTTGCAGAAGCGCTGATGGACACAGACACGCTTCAACCCATCGGGGACACGCTGAAGCGCTATCAAGCGCCGTTCAAGACTCTGCAAGATCACATCACACAGAGCTTGAGCCCGCCAAATCGGGCGCAACTCGATGGGGACATTGCAGCCTTCACCGAGGGCGGCGCACCGCAGGCACTGGCCGAAGACTTGGCCCGTTTGCGGTTCTTCAAAGCGTTTCCACACCTCACCCGCATCGCGGCTGAAACGCATAGCGATTTGCAAGCAACCTTTGTCGCATTTCAGCGTTTGGGACTCGCGCTTGGCACCACCCAGCTTAGCCATTTGGCAGATGATGTGATGGCCGAACTCGACACTTGGGCCAGATTGGCAACCCGGCGGCTTCAGCAAGATGTCAAAGCGCAGCAATTCCTAGCGACGAAATACGCGCTCACAGTCGGCGACACAGACACTTGGTTGGCTCAGCACGCAGACGCGCTCAGCCAAACACGTGGCCAAATCGAGACCTATATTGCGCGCCATCCAGGATTCGCGCAGCTCAGCCTTGCCGCTGACGCGGTCCGCAAATTCATGTCAGAGCTCCGCTAGGCCTATTGTGGCCCATTTGGTGTGCGGCCACTCAACAGTGTTCGACCGTGAATGCGTGTCACGCCGGATAAGGCGGACCCGCCAAGCGGGGACATGCTTGACGGGCCCTACTGACCAAAACCGCAGGCTGGGTGGGGGGACGCACGCGGCGGTCAGATTCAATGGATAGGCAGCTCGCAAGAAGTGCCGTCAATAAAACAAGTAGGTGTGGAATTCTCCCCCAACACGATTTTTACTTATGATTTTTTAATACAGAATAGTTTTTATTTGTCAATGACTTCTGGAACGGAATCTGCATTTGAAGAGAGAAGTACAGATATCCAGCGTGTTGACTGGTGTTGCGAACATAAGATCATCACCAATACTGTAAGTGGGGCAGACAAGAACATACCTGGGATCCCCCAAATCGCCCCCCAAACTGCGAGAGATAGGAGCACAACAAGACTCGATAAATTGAGTGTGTTGCCCATCACGCGCGGCTGAATGAAATTACCGATGCTAAACTGCCAAAAGCTCACCGCAGCAAACACCAACACGGCAAACACATAGGAATCCATAGGTCCATCACCGGGGATCCACGCTGGAACATCTGGCTGCACAATAGCAAAGAGTGGCGGCACCAACGCGGCGGCGATCGAGCCGACTGTTGGAATATAGTTCAGAACGAAAATGAGTGCAGACAAGAAAATCGCATTCTCAACGCCGAGCGCCAGCAAGGTAACAAAGGTCAGCGCCGTGATCAGCGCACTGATTACCGTCTGAATCCAAAGATAGGTTTCGATACTGCGGCGTGCTTCAGCACCGATATTTCGGACGCGCGTTCGCCCTTCGGGATCAGGAAAGATCTGATCCAACTTTCGCGGCCAGGCCGTTTGCGCGAAAAATAGGAATGCGACATAGATTAGAATGAGCACCAAATCACCGGTGACACCGCTCACCGCATTGGCCAAAGTGCCAAAAAAGCGCTGTCCCTGTTCATTGAAAAGGAGCTCGGTCAGGGTCGGCGCTTCGTTCATGCTGATGACGGCGTAGAGTGAAGAAATCAGATCATTGATCCGGGACTCATAATCACCGGCCTGTCCCGAAAACTGGGCGATGCCCTGCCCCAGCATCACCAAGAAGCCGACAAAGCCACCGATCACCAACAGAATGGAGATGATACGCGCTATCCCCAGCTTGATCGCATTGACCTGTTCGTTGATCGCGGTGGCAAAGCCTTCAATGATCAGAAACAAGAACACCGCCAAAGCGAATGGAGCGAAAATGTCGCGACCAAGATACAAGGCGGCGACGATCACACCGGCGGCAATAATCCAAATCGCAACCGAAACATTTGTAGACATGGCGGCACCCTCCTCAGTGAACAGGACGCAGAGCCTCGCTCGAAGTCAAGGCGCCAATTTGGTGGCCTAATTGATGTCCTTATCGTCCGGTTTACGCTCCGGAACAAAGGCGGGCGGCAAGGGTTCGGCTGGAACCCCTTCATCCGTCAAAGCTTCGCGTTCATCTGAGGTCGTCTCGCCCCAGATCGGACGGTGATCACTATCGCCATAATACATGGCGCGCGCTTCCGACGCGAAGTCGCCGCCAACATAGTCATAATTGTCCGAAATGTGCTGACGCGCCTTAGCGGCGAGTTTGCCGAATACTTTCTGCGGATCCGGAGGCGCTGACCGTTTGGTTCCCGAAACCGCAGGCGCCATGATTTGCTTACTGATCGCTGTGCCATCACAGGCTGGACAATTGATCAGGCCGCGCCCGTTTTGCTGATCATACGCATCGGATGAGCCAAACCAGGCTTCAAACTCGTGCTCACATTCACCGCAGATGAGCGCGTAGCGAATCACTTACGACCCCTGGGACTCGATCAATGGATCTAGCTTACCCGCACGATCGAGGGCGAAGAGCTCATCACATCCACCGACATGAACGTCGCCTACAAAGATCTGCGGAAACGTCTGAGCGCCACCTGATTTCTGAATCATTTCTGATTTGAGCTGCGGGCTCATGCCGGCATCGATTTCATCAACACTCACCGGCTTTTGCGACAGCAGGCTCATCGCTCGTGAGCAATAGGGGCAAAATGCACGCGTATAGACCGTTACTTTTGTCATTAGATATCGGGCGTCCTTTACAAAACACTCCGATTATATGGTGACGTCTGTCTCTCTGACAACGCGCGCGAGCGTGAGAACGTGAACTGTTTCTGCTCCTGCCTGCAATAGCGCCTTTGCACAAGCCGATGCGGTCGCTCCGGTGGTCAACACATCGTCGACCAATGTGACGCGGGCACCATCGACACGTTTGGCGCGACTTTCTCTGAGCGCGAACGCGCCAGACACATTCTGTCGCCGCTGCCGCACTGACTTTCCATTCTGTGTTTCCGTCGGCCGATTTCGCACCAAACCGTCTATCAGAGTCAGCGTCCGAGACTGCCGGCCGACCGCCTGCGCCAACCAAACCGCCTGATTAAAGCCGCGTTTTGCAAGCCGTTGATAATGCAATGGCACGGGCACCAACCAATCTGTCTTCTGCAAGACATCATCACCTATCAGCGCCATCCAGTTGGCATAGATTGGAAGACCGTCGCGTCGACCGCCATGTTTCAAATCCAGGATCAGCCGACTGGAGACATCATCATATGCCAGCGCAGATCTGGCCTCGGTCCAGGCTGGTGGCTCTGTTTGGCAGACGACGCATTGTGTCTCGTCACCATATTCGACGTTGAGTGGGCGGGCGCAACTTCGGCAGCCGCCGTTCAAAAAGGTCAGTTCCCGCAGCTCTTTCGGGCTCAAACCCACACCACCAGCTGTTGGTTGACCGGTGATCAGCGATCGTGCCGGCCAGATCAGATCTGTGACTGACCGCAATCCGGCCTTTGCCGATTGTGCAACCCAATGCATATCCCTCATTATGGTCGACCCATCCCTCAGACGCCTCTTTGACAGAAACCTCGTCGCGCAAAACCGCGATCGGGCCGCTGCTCGTTTTGATGAGTATGCCTTTCTCTTGGTACGCGAGTCGACTCAATTATTAGAAAGGCTCGATGATGTGTCGCGGGACTTCGAGTATGGCCTGGATGTTGGCAGCCATAACGGGCTCGCTGCGCAGGCTTTGCTTGAGCATGGCAAGGTCAGAACCGCCATTGCTCTAGAGCGATCGCCCGGCTTGGCGAAACGGTCACAGGCATTGGGTATACCGACCATCGTCGCCGATGAAGACATGCTGCCGATCAAACCCGCCAGTTTCGACCTCGCTGTGAGTTTATTATCGTTACATTGGACGAATGATCTCGCCGGCGCGATGATCCAAATTCGCCACGCCTTGAAACCGGATGGCCTCTTCCTTGGCTGTCTGTTCGGAGGGGGCACGCTGAAGGAACTCCGAACAAGCTTGATCGCCGCAGAAACGGAGATATTGGGCGGCGCAAGTCCAAGACTGTCTCCTCTGCCAGGATTGCAGGACATGGCCGCGTTGATGCAGCGCAGTGGGTTTGCTCTGCCGGTCGTCGATATCGAGCATGTCACTGTGAGGTACAGCCACCCGCTAAAGCTGATCGAAGATCTTCGCGGCATGGGCGAACAAGCCGCGTTCACACCGCAGGGCGATGGCGGGCGCCGACCATTGTCGCGGCGATTGTTGAATACCCTGGCCGAGGCTTATTTCGAGCAGTTCAGCGAGCCAGATGGCAAAGTCTGCGCCAGTTTTGAAATCATTTGGGTATCTGGATGGGCACCAGCTGCGTCGCAGCCAAAACCTCTAAAACCCGGAAGCGGACGTGCCAGCCTGGCAGACGCCGTGAAGCAGGCTGGTCAGAAAAAATCCGACTAGTCGAGCACCAGGGCGCAGCGTTCTTCGAGGCTCGGGCGCGCCACAACGACTTGGCGCAATCCGGGGAGTTTGGTTTTCAGGCGATTGGCAATCCACACACAGAGCCGTTCCAAGGTCGGCTTGGACAGGCCCTCAATCTCGTTCAACAGGCGATGATCAAGCTCAGCCGCCACGGCACGGAGGGCATCGGTCACATAAGAAAAGTCTTCGACCCATTCCGCGCCAGGCTGCACTTCGCCCGCAATCGTCACTTCGAGTCGAAAGCTGTGGCCGTGCAAATTACGATAAGGATGCCCTTCGGGATGATCGGGCATGTAATGCGCCGATTCAAAATTCACCGCTTTCGTGATTTCAAAGCACTGGCCGGCAACCTCTAAGGCAGTCCGATCAGCTTGTGTGTCTGTAAGCTCAGTCGCCATTTTGGATGCTTCATACAATAGGCGGCCGCTGCCGCGATGTTCTCAGCGGTCGCCGTATCATCTTTGGGTTGCAGGAAAAAGTGCTTGAACTGCAGCTGCTCAAATTTAGACGGTTGCGCTTCGGCTTCGTCCTGCGGGTAAACCAGCTTTAATTCGTCGCCTTGCATCTGGACCAAATCCGCATTTGCCTTCGGACTAACGCAGATCCAATCGAGCTCAGACGGCGCCGGTAGCGTCCCATTTGTCTCAACGGCCACTTCGAAGCCAGCAGCGTGGAAGGCCGCGATCGCTGGCGGGTCCAATTGCAGTAAAGGCTCACCGCCTGTGCAGACGATATAGGGTGTCCCGGACAAACCCGTTTCGGCAGCCCATATCGATCGAACGTGCGCCGCCAGAGCATCTGGGCCGACAAATTTTCCGCCATTCTCGCCATCTGTGCCGACAAAGTCTGTGTCGCAAAACTTGCAGATGGCGGACAGGCGATCCCGTTCGAGACCTGACCACAGGTTACATCCGGCAAATCGAAGAAAGACTGCAGTGCGCCCGGTTTGCGCTCCCTCGCCTTGCAGAGTGACGTAGCACTCTTTGACGCTATAGGTTTTCAAGCCGCCAGCTGACCCCGCCACTTTTCGTACCCCTTCGCACGGAGGTCGCAGGCTGGGCATTTGCCACAGCCATAGCCCCAAGCATGCCGTTTCGAACGGTCACCTAAGTAGCAGCTGTGAGTGTCCTCAACAATGATATCCACCAGTCGGTCCCCGCCAAGGTCATCGGCAAGTTCCCAGGTCTCGGCCTTGTCCAACCACATCAGCGGCGTATCGATAACGAAGGGCCGATCCATGCCTCGGCGCAGCGCCAACTCTTCTGCATTGAGCGTGCTTCGTCGGCAGTCTGGATATCCAGAATAGTCGGTCTCGCACATACCGCCGACCATCGTCAGAATACCGCGCCGCCAAGCGACGGCGGCGGCAAATGTTAAAAACATCAGATTGCGCCCCGGCACGAAGGTCGATGGCAAACCCGCCTCATCGACCGTTATCTCAGCATCTCGTGTGAGGCTAGTTTCGCTGATTTGTCCGAACCCCGTCAGATCGGCCATATGATCTTCGCCAAGCTTGTCCGCCCAAGCCGGGAGATCTTTGCGGATGCGACCGAGAACAGTTTGGCGACATTCCAATTCGATGCCGTGCCGCTGACCATAGTCGAATCCAATGGTCTCAACCCGGTCGAAACGATCAAGCGCATAGGCCAGGCAAACCGTCGAATCTTGGCCACCTGAAAAAAGCACGAGGGCCGAACGAGCCGACATGTTGACCTCCCAATCTCTACATCACGCTTCCGATGATGGACCCACTGGAAATGGGTTCTCTCGAAAAGAGTTCCGCGTCATCAGTCATCCATTGCGCTCGGGCAAGACGTTGGCGCGCCATGGTCCAACTTCAAACACAGCCCTGCACAAACACTGTGCACGCTTTTGCTTCAAAGCGCGGGGCTTTGGCCGAGTCGGATCGGATGATGTAAACTTCCGAAACGCGTTTGGTCTGCGAAAAGGTCACACCTTCGAATGAAAAACCAAATCATTGTTCGCCATATGGTTCCTTTCGGCGCGACCACGATTATCTCTGTCTTATGGGAAGATGTGAGAAACTGATATGTATCGCCTTATGATGGTTGCCGCAGGTGCCGCTTTGATCGCCGCCTGTACTGGAGAAGCAAGCGCACCAGAGCCAGATGCCGATGGCGCTTGGGTGTCGGACTCCGGGTTAAAGCTTGTCCCGCTTGCTGAGGGATTGGAGTTTCCATGGGATATGGTCGAACTACCCAATGGCAATTTGCTGGTGACGGAGCGCGAAGGACGGCTGCGTCTGATCACTGAAACCGGTCTCACTGACGCGCCGATCGCCGGTCTACCAGATGACATTCTGGTCGATGGTCAAGGCGGGCTGATGGGCCTCACGCTCGCGCCAGATTTTGCCGAGTCGCGGATGCTCTACATCAGTTACGCAAAGGATATGGGCGACACGAACACAACCGCTGTGATCTCCGCGATGCTGTCGGATGACGCTTCGGTACTTGAAGAGGTCACAGAGATCTTTACCGCCGCCGAGCGCGAAACGACATTCCATTTCGGTGGCCGCATTGCTGTGCTGCCAGATGGCACGCTCGCCATCGGTCTTGGCGACGGCTACCGCTATATGGATGAAGCCCAAGATCCCAGCAATCTTCATGGCGCCATTGCCCGGATCAATTCGGACGGAAGCGTGCCGGAAGACAATCCATTTGCGGACGACACCGGTCACCCGCTGCTATGGAGCTATGGTCACCGCAACGTCCAGGGTCTGCAATATGATGCAGCTCGCGGCATTTTATGGGCGCATGAACATGGACCAAAAGGCGGCGATGAGCTGAACGTGATTGAGCAGGGCGCCAATTTCGGCTGGCCTACCATCACGTATGGGATCAATTACGACGGGACGATCATCACCGAGGAAACCGAAGCTGCCGGCATGGAGCAGCCGGTCACGAAATGGGTTCCCTCCATCGCTCCTTCAGGATTGGCGCTGGTCACAACTGAAGCGTTTGCCGACTGGTCTGGCGATCTTCTAATCGGCGCGATGAATGGCCCAAAAGGAATGAAACTGGTCCGCGTCGATATTGACGATGAAGGCGGCATTCTCGGCGAGGAAGACTTGCTGGCTGATGTGCCCCTTGGCTATCGCGACGTGCTGTCGACACCGAGCGGGGTGTATCTCGCGACGAATGGGTTGGATGGTGCGGTCTACAAAGTTGAGCCGAACTTATAGACCGCGACGCGACCGCAGCGCTGTCGCGAGCGTGCCTTCGTCGAGATAATCCAGCTCTCCGCCAACTGGCACACCATGCGCCAAGCGCGTCACAGTCGTGTTCTCTAGTTCCAACTGCTCTGCGATATAATGAGCGGTTGTTTGGCCATCAACGGTTGCGTTCAGCGCCAAGATGACCTCTCGCGGCGACGTTGTCCGGACGCGTTCCAATAATAAGCCGATGGTGAGATCTTCCGGTCCCACGCCGTCGAGCGCCGACATCACCCCGCCGAGCACATGGTACCGGCCTCGAAAGACACTGGCCCGCTCCAGCGCCCACAAATCCGGCACATCTTCGACCACGCAGATCACACTGTCATCACGCCCCGGTGCCTGACAGATCGCGCAAGGTTGAAGCGTGTCATAGTTTCCGCACGTGTTGCAGCGCGTGATTTTATCCGCCGCATCTGACAATGCCTGCGCAAGCGGACGCAGCAGCGAATCCTGCCGTTTCAATAGGAACAGCGCCGCACGGCGTGCCGATCTTGGCCCCAGACCTGGCAGTCTGGCGATCAAATCGATCATTCTCTGGATCTCTGGTCCCGCAGCAGTGTTGCTCATGCTGACTAATGTGTCGGACTCGCGCGGTGAGGCAAGAGCTCGAATGGAACTTGGCACCACCAAGAATTAGGGTTATTACCCTAAAAAACACTTGGAGGAGACTATGCCAGACACGTTGCGCGACTTTGAGGCCGCTGGAGTTCCGGATCCGAACAGCTTACCCCTAGAGACACTGGACGTGTCGCTGGCCGAACTGTTTGAAGCAAATGTGCACGGCGAATACTTTCGCCGCCTGCGAAACGAAGACCCGATCCACTATTGCTCGGAAAGCCTGTTCGGTCCGTATTGGTCGGTGACAAAATATGACGACATCGTTGCAGTCGACTCGAACCACAAAGTCTTCTCCTCAAATCGCGATATCGTCATTGGCGATGCCCCTGCGGACTTCAATACGCCAATGTTCATTGCGATGGACGGACAGAAACATGTTGATCAGCGCAAGGCGGCCTCGCCCGCTGTAGCGCCATCGCAACTGTCCGACATTGAGGCACTCATCCGTCAACGAGTCTGCAATATTGTCGATGCGCTTCCGGTCGGTGAGGAAATCAATTGGGTCGAACAAGTGTCGAAAGAATTGACCACGCAAATGCTGGCAACCTTATTCGACTTCCCGTTTGAGGATCGTCATCTGCTGCCCTATTGGTCAGATGTTACGACAACATCGGAAACAGTCGGCATCGAGGTCGACATGAAGGAGCGCGAGCGGATCCTGCATGAATGCCTCGCCTATTTCATGCGCCTCTGGCAGGAGCGCGCCAGCCAGCCGCCGAAATTCGATTTCATCTCGCTGATGGCACACAATCCAAAGACCAAGAATATGATCGACAATCCGCTCGAGCTGCTTGGCAATTTGATGCTGCTTATTGTTGGCGGCAATGACACCACTCGGAACTCGATCAGCGCCGGCGTGGTCGAATTGAACCGGAATCCGGGCGAATTCGCCAAACTCAAAGCCAACCCAACACTGATCCCGAATATGGTGTCAGAAATCATCCGCTACCAAACGCCACTGGCACATATGCGGCGGACGGCACTTGAAGATGTGGAGCTTGGCGGCAAGCACATCAAGAAGGGCGACAAGGTCGTGATGTGGTACGTATCTGGAAATCGCGATGAGACCGTGATTGAAGACCCAGATCGGTTCTGGATTGATCGGCCTAATGCCCGCCGGCACTTGTCGTTCGGCTTCGGTGTGCACCGCTGTATGGGCAATCGGGTCGGCGAAATGCAGCTGCGCATTCTTTGGGAAGAAATTCTCAATCGCTTCGATCGGATCGAGCTTGTCGGTGAACCCGAGCGCGTCCTGTCCAACTTTGTGATGGGCTATACCAATGTCCCCGTCGTGGTGCATGCCAAACAAGTATGAAGACCCGTGATCGCATTCTGGAGACGGCCCGTGAGCTGTTCAACGCAGAACGGTTCGGCAATGTCACAACTGCGGACCTGGCCAAAGCCTGTGGCATTGCCGAGGGCAATCTCTGGTATCATTTCAAGAATAAGCGCGCTCTGTTGGAAGCCCTTACAGACGCTTTTTTGGATGAAGTCGAACCTCGGCTGGCGCGGCTGCCAAGCGATCCGGACCGCATTCTGATCGATTATGCAGATATGCTGAAAACGCTGATGTCAGAAATTCGGCGATTCCGATTTCTGTACCGTGATCAGGCCGATTATGGCGAGCACACCGATCGCTTGCTGCAGCGCCTCCCTGGCATCTACCGCGATACGCAAGACCAGTTTCAGGCCTTCTTACATGGCATGAAGAAAGCGGGTCATCTGACGCTAGAACAGAAAGAGATCCCTAGTTTGGCCACCAATATTGCGATCATTATGCGCTACCATTTGGAGTATCTTCGAGAGAGTGGACAAGACAGTGACGAAGGCTCTGGCGCCGTGCAAAGCGCGATGCAACATCACCTAACTCTGTTCGAACACGCCCTCACCCGTTCAGCGAAACATCAGCTCGAAGCCGCCTTGGCCGTTGTTCCCGAAACAGCCACGATCGATCACTGATACGTAAGACGCAGCTTAGAATGGCATTTTGAAGCCGGGAATCATTCCCCCAAGCCCCGACGTCGCTTCTTTCATCGCATCCTCCATGGCTTGGTCCAACCGCTTGCGGGCATCGGAGTGCGCCGCTTTTATCAAGTCTTCCAATATCTCGGCATCATCGCCCATCAAAGACGGATCAATTTGGACCGAGATCAGCTCACCTTTGCCCCGCAATGTGACCCGAACCATGCCAGCACCCGCGACACCTTCGGCCTCGGTGGCTTCAACCTTTGACTGCGCCTCTTGCATTTTCGCCTGCATTTCCTGCGCTTGTTGCATGATCTTGGTCAGATCGGTCATTGAGTCGTCCCTCTCTTGTGTGCAGACAGATTGATGACATTGTCTGGCTCGGCCCCCGGATCAAGGTCTGCGCTGTCTGTCACGTCAATGATTTCTGCCCCCGGTAAGGCCGAAAGCGCCCGTTCGACATCCGGCAAAGCGCGCGCGGAGGCGAGCCGCTCAGCCTTTAGCCTTGCCGCCCTTTCTTTATCCGTCTCGGCAGAGGTCTGCGCCTGTTCGATCACCCAGTCCGCGTCGGTCAGCCGTTCCAATGTATCGCTTAACCGTCGCAGCAAATCCGACGGCGCCCCGGACGCGACAGCGCATACCAGCTTTCCTGGCGCATAGGATTCGACCCGAAGATACTGCCGCACTTCGCCCCAAAGCAGCAGCTCTTTTTCGTGCGCGAGCAAGTCCACGATGGTGGCAAAATCTGTCGGCGCGGCCGGCGTGGCCGCAACAACGCTATGGGGTGTCGACTTTCCCGCAGGGCTCGAGGCCCCTCCTTGCGCCAAGCGTTGCGCCGCCTCTTCTGGCGACGGCAGCTGCGCTGCGGTGACAAGTCTCAACACCACCATTTTGAGCGCAGTCTCTGCTTCCGGAGCCGTTTGCGTATCGCGATAGCCCGATAGTAGGATCTGCCAAAATCGCTGCGCCTGCGCCGCCGAGACCCGCTGCGCCAAGCCCCGCGTCCGTTGGGTCCAATCGGCCGGGCCTGGTAATTCATACGCGTCGCTTGCGGCCTGAATTGTGGCGATATCCGCAGCGATTTCCAACAAGTCTTTCAGCAGAACCAGTGGATCTGCACCCGCATGCACCTGGTTTGCTATCTCGGTCAGGGCATCATCGGCCTTGCCGTCGATGGCATATTCAAACGTGTCGAGCAGGCGCAATCGATCGCCTAGGCCGAGCATATCTCGGACCGCATCGCCACCGACTTCATCGCCGTCTATGGCCTGAACAATCGCTTGATCAAGGATCGACAGGCCGTCGCGGACAGAGCCTTCGGCTGCACGGGCGATCAAGGTCAGCCCTTCGGCCGACACATTGGCGCCTTCCGCTTTGGCGATACGGCCGAGATGTTCCGAAAGTGCGAGCGTGTCGAGACGCTTCAAATCAAAGCGCTGACAACGCGAGAGCACGGTCACCGGCACCTTCCTGATTTCCGTTGTGGCAAAGATGAACTTCACATGCGGCGGCGGCTCTTCGAGCGTTTTCAGCAACGCGTTAAATGATTGCGTGGACAGCATATGAACTTCGTCAATGATGTAGACTTTGTATCGCGCCGAGCTTGGCGCATAGCGAACGCCGTCCAACAAATCGCGCATATCAGCGACGCCGGTCCGTGACGCGGCATCCAGTTCTAGCACATCGGGATGGTTGCCAGCCATGATCGCCGCGCAATGGATCCCAGGCGGGTCAAGCTCGAGACTAGGGGCGTCTTTTTGATCACTGGAATAGTTGAGCGCTCTCGCCAAAAGACGCGCTGTCGTGGTTTTGCCGACGCCACGCACCCCGGTCAGCATGAAAGCATGCGCAATTCGGCTTGTTTCGAAGGCGTTGCGCAGTGTGCGCACCATTGCCTCCTGACCAATCAAATCCGAAAACAGACGCGGACGATATTTGCGCGCCAACACCTGATAGGCATCGTCGCTGCCTGCTACGGGGTCCGTGTCACCAAACATGGAGAATGTTTCGGTGTCCCGTTCGGTATCCGTCGGCTCGTCCATCATCCAGCCTATCTATGACAGCAATCTGTCGCTGGCCGCAATGGGCTAGCACGCTACCTCAGCGGTATGAGTTCGGCATTGATGATCTTTCCACACCAATTGTTCGCGCAACATCCGGGGCTGTCTGACGGCCCTGATCAAATTGTGTTGATCGAAGACCCACTCTTTTTTGGAGACCCACAATATCCAATGCGGTTTCACAAACAGAAGCTGTGGTTGCACCGGGCCAGCATGGCACGCTATCAAGCGCGTCTCGAACAGGAAGGGTATCGGGTTCGGCTGATCGCCTATCAAGCCGAAACGCCTTTACTCAAACAGACCGTCGATCAGCTCGCTGAAGATGGCGTCAATACGATCTACGTTGCAGACCCTGTCGACTTTTCGCTCAACAAACGGCTGGCTCAGTATTGTACAGCGGGCGACCTGAACTTGGTTCGGCGCGCTACGCCAATGTTCCTCAACACGGTCGAAGACAATTTGCATTGGCGCCTGGAACACCAAAGCTGGTTCATGGCGGCGTTCTACAAATCACAGCGGCGACGTCTCGATGTCCTTATGGACGGTGAGCAGCCCGTTGGCGGCCAATGGAGCTTCGATGAGGACAATCGCAAAAAAGTCCCGAAAGCGCTGCAATCAGACGTCCCACAACTCGCCGTTCGCAGATTAGACGCCATTGAGGCGCAAGCCCGGGATTCGGTGCTCGAAGACTTTGCGGACGCCCCGGGATCGCTCGATGAAATCTTCTGGCCGACCCGTCATGACGACGCCGAGGCTTGGTTCCAAAACTTCTTAAGTGACCGTATGGACAGGTTCGGCCCCTATGAAGATGCGATCCTTGAGGATGAGGTTTTGCTCTGGCATGCCGCAATCACCCCGATGCTCAATATCGGTCTACTGACACCGCAATACATCCTCGAAGCGACGTTGACCGCCCATGCCGAACGCGACTTCCCACTGAACTCAGTCGAAGGGTTTTTGCGCCAAATTATTGGCTGGCGGGAGTTTATGCGGGCCACTTATGAAGAGCTGGGCGTTGCAATGCGCACCACCAATCACTGGCAACATAAACGCCCGATTCCAAAGAGTTTTTGGACCGGTGAGACAGGCATTGCGCCGATTGATGATACCATAAAACGTATCCTACGAACCGGTTATTGTCATCATATTGAGCGTCTGATGGTGCTCGGCGGATTCATGTTCTTATGCGAGTTTGATCCAGACGACATCTATCGCTGGTTCATGGAAATGTTCGTCGATTCCTATGATTGGGTGATGGTGCCCAATGCCTATGCGATGAGCCAAAACGCCGATGGCGGTCAGATCACCACCAAGCCCTATTTCTCCGGATCGGCCTATGTCCGAAAGATGAGCAATCACCGAAAGGGCGAGTGGTGCGAAACTTGGGATGGCCTCTATTGGCGCTGGATCTGGGAGCACGCCGACGCGCTCGAAAAGAATCCACGCTGGGCCATGATGGTATCCATGGTTCGCAAAATGGCGGTCGAAAAACGCGAGGCTCACCTTGCAGCGGCAACGGCCTGGTTCGACAAACTCGATACGATGTCTTGGGAGTAAATAAAGCGGAGACTGGACAGCGACCCGGATCGAAAATCGTTAGGGCTGCTTCGTTCCCGACCTGACCCGGTTGGCGATGGATCCGTCCGCCGCCAGCCTCCTGTCTTCCATATCGCGTTTCAAAGTCCAGGTGACAAGGGGTCGAAGGCTGCTATGGGTTTTTCAATGACGACTTCGAATGATATCCCGCTCGCCCAAAAACCCATCGAACGCGCCGCGCACAGGCGATTGGACGCGGATTGGCTAGAAACCAATCAGCGCGATAAAGACGTTTTGATTTTTCTATTTCGAGCCGGCGAGCCATTTTTAGCGCTCGATGGCAAAGCGCTGGTTTGGATGGGGCCAGAAGCATGGGCCTTGGCGCAAAATCCGCTTTGGGTGTTCCTCGGTGAGGACAAGAACGAATCACCCATATTCGCCCTAGACCTTCCTGAGAGCTTTGACCCCGCCGGATCATTGGTTGAGGGCATTGGGCAATTCGAAGATATGCGCGCGGCCGCATCGACCTTATCTGCAATGCAAGCAAACCTCGCAGCCACCGCGCGAAGCCTATTTGAGTGGCACCGGACACACGGCTTCTGTGCGCGCTGTGGATCGCAGAGCGAGTCCGTCGAAGCAGGTTGGAAACGGGTCTGTCCAAATTGCGGAGCTGAACATTTCCCTCGCACGGATCCGGTGGCGATCATGCTGGCCGTCAAGGATGATCAATGCTTGCTTGGCCGTCAGGCCGGTTGGCCCGCCGGTTTCTGGTCTGCTTTAGCGGGTTTTGTCGAACCGGGAGAAACGGTGGAGCAGGCCGCATCACGCGAGCTTGAGGAAGAAGCCGGTATCAAATCAAATCCGGAGAACGCCGAATACCTCTTTTGCCAGCCCTGGCCTTTCCCATCCTCATTGATGATCGGGATCATCATCGAAGCGGATACGATGGACATCGCCGTCGAGCAGGACGAGCTGGAGGCGGCGCGATGGATCAGCCGAGACGATGCCCGGCAGGTCCTCGCCGGCACCCATCCCGACATTTATTGTCCGCCGCCCATGGCGGTCGCGCATCATATCCTGAAAACATGGGCAGAACGCGACGCATAGTCGAAGCCCCGCGCCACCCTGAAAGGTCACACGGGGCTTCTGGCCGATCTGTCAGTGGCCCAAGGGGAAAGCCTGCTTATTTCAGCACAGTCGGCCAATTGGCGTCGGCGGATTCGATGAAACCAGAACGGTCTGCGTTCCAGTCTTCTTGAACAGACCGATTATAGTTCAGATAGAGCTTCCCATCGACGATAGCCCAATGGTCCGCGTCCCCTTTTGCGGTGTAGCCCTGTGAGACAGCCCAGGCGCAATAACCGCCATATTGCGGCGCATACTTTTCAGGATCCGCCTCAAATGTGGCAAGGTTTTCAGCGCTGGCAAACCGAAAATTGGCGCCTTGGTAGGTGCTGGTGAAGTCCTTGTCGCCTTTAATCGGCTTGCCTTGCTGGAAGTAAGCGACGGGATCATGGCCCTGAACCGCCAGGTTGGAGAAGCGGCCCGTATAGATTGGGTCCTTGTCGGCATAAGCGGCTGGCGCGGCCATGATGACAGGCGTGGTGGCAATGAGCGCCACGGCGATAAGTTTGCGAAGTGACATTTTAGAACTCCTCAAAAGTGCGAGCTTACTGGGTTGGCAAAAGAGTTGATTTGAGGCCTGAGCCGATCGCGGCGAGTTCCTTTCGGCGAAGATAGAGCAAGCCGGCCGAAGTGAGCCACACAATGACCGCCATCATAAAGAGGCCACCGCCATCATTGTTTGGATCAATTCCGAGTGGCGTCCAAAGGTGGAAATTTACGGCGCCGCTCATCACCGCGAAAGCGATTAGAGCGCCAATCGCTTGTAAGCGGCGAAACGCCGGTAAGATTCCGATGAGCAGCAGCGCAGATGCCGCGAGTTCAGCCGTCCCGATGGCGTATTGGCTAAACAGGCCCGTTTGTGCGAACAGGCCCTCGGCGCCAAAGCTTGCGGCCCAATCGTTTAACTTGCCGAAGATGACTTGCGTCTCTGGTGCGTTGGTAAACTTGTACCGGAGGCTGTCCAAGAAAACGAGTGACGCGATGCCTGCAATGGCATGTGGCGCATAGTGTCGAGCCCGTTGGAACAGGTTGGTTGGGGGCGTTTGAGTGTTTGCGAGCGTGGTCATGATGTTATTCCCTCTTGTTTCCTCAAACTTAAGGACCCCGGTGATCACTGCCTATAAACAGGCGCGTGAGCCGGGGTCACATAAAAGGGAGCAGATTGTGAGCGTGCCTATTCTGCTGCCACTGCACCACAGGTTTTAGGGCTCCAGGCATGCTTCTGAAACGCTTCATTGACCGGCGTTTCAGCGACATGGTTGGTATAGTTCGAGATGGTTTTCAGAGCGACGCCCAGTATGACGGCTAAGACGGCCGAGCTATCATATCCAGCCTCGATAAAAGCATCGACGTCGGCATCCGAAACAAAACCTCGGTCCAAGACAAGCTTCTTCGTAAACAGTCTAAGCGCCTCCAATTTGGGATCTGAGATGGCGCGGTCTTCTCGAACCGCAGCGATCACAACGAGATCAAGGCCTTGCGATTCCGAAATGGTTGTGTGTGCGGCGACACAGAAATGGCAGTGGTTTTCAACACTTGCGGTGATCGTCACGATTTGCTGCTCGAGCGGGCTCAAACCCGATTTGGCGAGCTGATCAGAGAGTTGGGTATAGGCATGGAGAACGGTAGGGTTTTCCGCGAACACACCGTAAAGGCTTGGGACAAAACCCATTTTCTTTTCGACACCGGCAATGAAGTCTCGGGCGCCTTCAGGCGCAGACTCTGGGGAGTGGACAGTAAACTTGGTCATCTGAGGTCTCCTTTCGTGAGAAGGGGGTGATAAAAGGCGGTCACTGCGACCGACCCCAACGATATGGAGGCCGCCCCCTTGCGCGCCTACACACAGCATCGCCATATGCCCGATGCGATTTCTGAATAAGCAGGTTTAAGGGGCGCGATATGGACCGACTTGATGCGATGAGATTGTTTTTGCGTGTGGCCGATGCTGGCAGCTTCTCCCGCGCAGCTTCCGATCTCAGCATTGGACAACCAACTGTGTCGCGCCGGATCCAGGATCTGGAACACCAACTTGGCGCGGAACTCTTTCAACGGACGACACGTGCCCTCAGCCTCACAGAAGCTGGGCAACGTTTCTACAATCGGGCCCAAGACATATTGGCCGATTTCGACGAGGCTGAATCGGAAGCTCGCGGGCTGGACAATGAACCGGTTGGCATGCTGCGGATCAGCGCGCCGCATTCTCTGGCAAACTTGGTAATTACACCTTCGATCAGCAGCTTCCTGGCGACTTACCCTCATATCCGCGTCGATCTGATGACCGATGATACCTATACCGATCTCGTGACCGAAGGTGTCGATTTGGCTTTCCGGCTTGGCGAACTCGATGATTCTAGCCTGATGGCAAAACGGCTTATGGTGGCACAACGCGGTATTTGGGCGGCGCCATCATACATTGAGACGTTCGGCGCACCGCAGCACCCAGATGAACTCAGCGCACATCAAGGGCTCGTCTTTAGACAGTCGCTGCAGGGACAACAGTGGACCCTTTACAATCCGAACACCAATGAAACGCACCGAATTAGTATGGATGGGCGGTTTCGAGGCTCGTCCGGCGACACGCTGCTTCAAGGTGCAGTCGACGGGCTGGGCCTGTTTGTTGCGCCGGATTGGTTGGTGTGTCCGCAAGTCCAAGCTGGAAAACTGGTGCGCGTGATGCCCGACTGGCGCGGCGCCGACCTGCCGCTTTCTGTGGTTTGGACCGGCGGGCGCCTACGCGGCAAGTCACGCCTCTTCGTTGATCATGTCACGCTCGCACTCAGCCAGCTCGAACTTGCAGACGCTTAGACCGCATCAGGCATAGCTCACGACTTCATATTCGATCTTGTCTTGGTCGAAGAAGTAGAAGCGGCTACCTGGCTCATAGGTCTGGTGATTGACAGGGGTCAATCCAGCCTGCTTCACCCGCGCTTCCAAAACGCTGAGATCGTCTACCAGCACACCGAGGTGATTTACGGCGCCGACCAATGTGAACGAGTCACCCTCGCGTGCTTCTGATTTCGGGTTCGCGTACAACGCAACATAGTCGTCCTCGGTTCCAACATGCACCGTGTAGCCACCACCGAGCGACGGACCTTTCCACCTCACCGTCCAACCGAAGACATCTTCCAACATCTTCGCCGTACGATCCGGATCGCTGACCGTGAGGTTTACATGCTCGAGTTTTCCAAGTGTCATTTTTCATCTCCTATCTATTTTTATGTTGATTTTTATTTCTTAATTCCTCAACCTTAGTTGAGATCAAGGGCTTTTTTGGAGGATACTCTCATGGCAAAGAAGGGATTTTCTATTGGCCGCGTCGCGCACCGAACCGGCCTCGCTGTCTCGGCAATTCGCTTCTATGAAGAGAAAGGCCTGGTGACCCCTGATCGGACGCCAAGTGGCCAAAGACAGTTCACAGCAGGTGACATTCGGCGATTGTCGTTTGTATTGATCGCGCAAGAGCTCGGGTTCACGATTCGCGAAATCAGGGAGATCCTATCGACGCTGCCTGAAGCGCGCACGCCCACAAGAAGTGATTGGTCTCGTCTCAGTCGCGGGTTCCAAAAAACTTTAGACCATCGCATCCAGCTGATGCAGCGCCTTCGAGATCAACTCGATGGCTGCATCGGCTGTGGCTGCCTGTCCTTGAAGCGATGCGCACTTTACAATCCGGACGACCGCGCCGCGCGCTCCGGTCCAGGGCCGCAATATTTACTTAACGGCCCGCCCAATCAGGTATAGCGCGCCTGTAGCATGGCCCAGCAAGCCCGAAGACCACATGCGGCACCGCCTTCAGGACGCCCATATTTTCCCTTCCGCCAGGCCCACACATCAAGATGTACCCAGCGCGGTGCGTCGACGAATTGTTTAAGGAAGATCCCAGCGACGATCGATCCCGCCATACCATCCGACGCCGCATTCACCAGATCTGCGATGGGGCTCTTCAAATTCGCTAGATAAGCATCCCATAGAGGCATCCGCCATATCGGGTCGCCGCTCCTTTCGGCGCCCTCAAGCAAGGCGTCGGCCACAGCGTCGTCATCGGTATAAAAGGGCGCGAGGTCGGGTCCCAAGGCGACGCGGGCTGCGCCCGTCAGAGTGGCGAAATCAATGATTAAATCCGGGTCGCTTTCCGAAGCACGTGTCAGCGCATCAGCCAGAATGAGTCGCCCTTCGGCATCTGTGTTGTCGATTTCGACGGTCAGCCCCTTGCGGCTGTCCAGAATGTCGCCGGGACGAAATGCTGTCGCGCTGATCGCATTCTCAACTGCTGGCACCAAAAGCTTCAAATGAACGGGCACATTGCCCGCCATTACCAGTTCGGCAAGGGCGATGGCGTGTGCGGCGCCACCCATATCCTTTTTCATCAAACGCATATAATTGCCGGTCTTGAGGTTCAGTCCGCCTGTATCGAAGGCGACCCCTTTACCAACAATGGCCAGCTCTGGATGGGCTGAACTTCCCCAACTCAATTGCATCATCCGGGGCGCCAGGGGACCGGCACGGCCAACGGCATGCACCATTGGGTAGTTCTCCGCCAAGAGCGCGTCGCCCGTGAGGGTCTCCAGTGTCGCGCCGAACCGCTCCGCCAAATCAGAGATTTGACCCTGAATTTCGGCAGGTCCCATATCTTCAGCCGGGGTGTTCACCATATCACGCAAGCGATGTATCGCGCGGGCTTCATTGATCAGAGCCGTCGGATCAGCGTCCTGCGAGAGAAGAAGTCGCGGTGGCTTGGACGGATTTTTGAGATACCGGGAAAAGCGATACGCGCCATCCGCCCAACCGGCAGCGATTTGCCCCATGCTCAAAGGTCCAGGCGCCACAATCTCATATGCGCCTTCCGGCAGTCGAGCTGACAAAGCCGCCACGGCGAGCGCATCCCCGCCAGCACCCAGCCCGAATAAGACTCCGCTTAACCGCCCGCCCTCACCCGCAAGCAGCACGCGCTCCCCCGCCCCGGCCGCAAAGGCTTGAGCCATCGCCGCATTATGAAGCGCTTCTGGTAGGTCTGGGTCAGCCGTCCACTCGTCTCTTGTACACAAATAGATCGGCGTCGCTGTCTCAGCTTGCGTTAGAAATGCGGGATAATCAGCCATTTTGCACCCTTGGAGTTAATGCGATCACTCAATCCGTTAACCTGATCTTGACCTGAGTCAGGCGAATAGTGTGTTCGCTTACAGCTCAGGAGCCCGCGGCATGTCCAGAGACAATCGCACGATCGCTGTCACACCTTTGCTTTTCTTGCTGGTCGTAGCAGGCTGCGCCAGTTCGTCGGCACCCCCACCGCCGCCTGCTGCCTCGACGATGGATCCCATTGCACAAGCGATGGCCCAGGCGTCTGCACCCGCAACACCGGAACAGATGGCGGCCGCGGAGCGTGCTGATCCGCTCACGCGCGCGGCATTTTGGAACGAAGAGTACCGAAAAGACCCTTCAAACCTCAACTCAACCATATCGTTGCTTCGCGCACTGCGCGGTATCGACAGCTATGAGCGGATTGAAGATATCGCGCGACAAGCGATCGCCATACACCCAACGTCTTGGGAGCTTTACTTGGAATATGGCCGGGCGCAGCTGTCCCAGGGCAAACCAGAACAAGCGGTCCCGGTTCTTGCGCGATCAGCTGATTTTGCACCAGCAACAGAAGCGAGCCCCCTCGCTGCACTTGGACTGGCGTTTGATCAGTTGGAACGACACGAACAAGCCCAGCAGGCCTATTCGATCGCTTTAGAGCGTCAGCCCGACCGTGTGTCTACACTTTCGAATTACGGCCTTTCTCTCGCCTTGTCCGGGGATTTGGAGAATGCCGAAGTGGTTCTGACGCGAGCGACCAGTATGCCAGGTGCAGACGTGCGAGTTCGACAAAATCTCGCCCTTATCCTAGGCCTACAAGGCCGCTTCGAAGAGATGAAGGTGGTTGCGCCATTTATGCCGGAGCGCACGGCGCAAGCCAATCGGATGGCTCTAGAGTCTCTGATGGGGGTCCAGCGTTCGGAACCGACGCAGGAGCCTGTTGTCGAGCCGGTCAGCGAAGCGTTCGATCCTGAACCCGATGCACCAAAGCAAACTTTGACCTTGCGGCCCCGCAAATAGCCGAGTCCTGAGTCTAGCAGCGACGCTAACCGGGTTGCCGGAAATCGGCGGGAATTACCCGATTAGCCTTGGATGGCTGTCACCTTGATATAGGCTGGCCCCAGAACCACCAGGAACAAGACCGGCAGGAAGAACAAGATCATCGGAACGGTCAGCTGAGCCGGCAAAGCAGCGGCCTTCTTTTCCGCTTCAGACATCCGCATGTCCCGGTTTTCCTTGGCCATAACCCGTAATGCATCACCAAGTGGCGTACCGTAACGTTCGGCCTGGATAAGCGCCATCGTTACCGCTTTGACGCCCTCATGGCCGGTACGACGCGCGAGGTTTTCATAAGCGGCGCGACGTTCCTGCAGATAAGCGAGCTCCGCTGTGGTCAGCTGCAATTCTTCCGCAAGTTCGGGCGATGCCGAACCCACTTCAGCGCCAACTTTTGCAAACGCCATTTCAATCGACATACCGGACTCGACACAGATCAGCATCATGTCCAATGCGTCCGGAAAGGCGCGCATAAGTGATTTCTGCCGTTTGGAGGCGATGTTCGCGACATATAGGTTCGGCGCATAAAAGCCTGCAGCCGCACCGAAGATGATCGAGCCGTATTTCATCTGCGTACTCATGCCGAGATCGTTGACAAAAAAGACGTAGACAAAGGTGAGCAGCGCAAAAATGAAGGGTAACGCAAAACGGCAGAAGTAGAAGATCATGAGAGGACGCGGACCCCGTAATCCGGCCTGCTCCATCTTCATCTCAATGTTTGGATCTTCCAGCATCTTCTGCAGATCCAGAGTCTGTGTAATGTCGCTGATCGTGCCTTTTGCTTCCCGTTTGAGGCCCTTCTGTTCCAGAGCTTGTCGGCTTGCTCGTCTCAGCTTTTCACGCTGCTCGGTCACCTGTTTGAGACGGGTTTCAAGCTTGTCGCCCTTTAGCGCTGGCAACATGACCGAGGTGATCGTCGCGAACATTGCGACGGCCGCCAGAAGAGACGCCATTGTTGCCGGGTCACTCAGAGATTGCGCAAAACTGTCCAACTCGGCCTCCTAAAAATCAAAACTGATCATTTTTCGCATCACGAGGATGCCGACCGACATCATGCAGAACGCCATAAACAGGATCATGTGCCCAGTTGAGGTGATGAACAGCTCTATGATGTAGCTGGGTGTCGTCAGATAAACCATGAAGGCGACAGCGAATGGTAGTGCACCAATGATCATCGCCGACGCTTTGGCTTCGGATGACAGCGCTTTGATTTTTTCGCGCATCATCTTGCGGGAGCGGATCACGATCGACAGATTGCCTAACGCTTCCGACAAGTTACCACCCGATTTCGACTGGATCGACAGGACGATCACGAAGAAGTTCACTTCCGGCAACGGCACGCGCTTGTAAAATTGGTGTAACGCGCGATCGAGCGTTGTGCCCATTTGAATATTATCGGTGAGCTGCTTGAATTCCGGGCCCAGCGGCGCCGGGCTCTCCTTGGAAATGATCCGAAGACATTCGGCGAGCGGTAGGCCCGATTTCACACCACGGACAATAATATCGATTCCGTCCGCAAACTGGTTCATCATTTTTTTGTTGCGGCCCTTGGCCATCATGCCGAGCACCCATCGCGGAAAACCGATGCCCCCAGCGATCGCCGCTGCGACGATCATTGCAGGCCGCGATTTGATCTCAATCCCCGCAACCGGGGGCGGACCTTCCGCGCCAGTGTACCAAATACCAACGCCGGAAATCAGAGCGAGCACGGCCGATACAATCCAAAACAGGCTCGGAGACATATCTAAACCAGCTTGGGTTAGCTTGGCTTCGATATTGTTGTTCGCCACAAGCGATTTGCGCCGCGCCTGGTCTTCCTCGCGAAGCTTGTTGAGCATGGCCTGCGTTTTTTTGCGGCGCTGATTGTTTGTGTCGTTCCGTTCGGGTTTCGAACTGCGGCTTGTACCATTTCCGGCATCAAGCTGCTTCATGCGTTTGACGCCTTTGCTCCCAGCTTCGCCACTGGTTAGGACGAAGCCAACCAGAAGCACGAGCAAGAACAACCCTGCGCCGACAACGATAAAAAGTGTGTTGTTGTCGAGTTGCATAACCTATTCCAACGCATCCAGCGCGGTCGCCAGATCCCTCTCAAGATTGTAATACTGAGCGCGCTCCCAGAAGCGTGGGCGGCCAATGCCCGTTCCTCTGTGAGAACCTTTCACTCTGCCATCATCATCTTCGCCGTCGATTTCGTATTTCAGCAAATCCTGCAAAACGATGGTATCACCCTCGAGGCCCATGACTTCAGTGATACACATAATACGGCGAGACCCGTCACGAAGCCGAGAGGCCTGAACGATTACGTCGATCGAACCAACAATCATTTCCCGAATTGTCTTGGCCGGGAGTTGGAAGCCACCCATCGTGATCATTGATTCCACGCGGCTTAAGGCTTCGCGCGGTGTGTTGGCGTGTAATGTTCCCATCGAGCCGTCATGGCCTGTGTTCATTGCCTGCAAGAGGTCAAACGCTTCTGGCCCACGAACCTCACCCACAATGATCCGTTCTGGCCGCATCCGCAGACAGTTTTTGACCAGGTCGCGCATAGAAATTTCGCCTGAGCCCTCAATGTTGGGGGGGCGCGTCTCCAGCCTCACCACGTGGGGCTGCTGCAATTGAAGCTCTGCAGAGTCTTCGCACGTAATGACGCGCTCTCCAGGCTCAATAAACGCTGTGAGACAGTTTAGCAGCGTTGTTTTACCAGAACCGGTACCACCGGAGATCAACACATTACATCGAGAATGCCCAATGATGCGCAGGATCTCGGCGCCGGCTTCTGAAATTGAATTGAAGCCCACCAAGTCTGATAGTTTGAGCTTGTCCTTCTTAAATTTCCGGATGGTCAGTGCAGGGCCATCGATCGACAGCGGTGGCGCGATAACGTTTACCCGAGACCCGTCAAGCAAACGAGCGTCACAAATCGGGCTCGACTCGTCGACACGACGGCCGACCTGGCTAACGATTCGCTGGCAGATGTTCATCAACTGCGCATTGTCACGGAAACGGACATTGGTGCGTTCAATCTTACCCGCGACCTCAATGTAGCAAAGGTCCGCGCCATTCACCATGATATCCGCAATGTCATCCCGAGCGAGCAAAGGTTCCAGCGGGCCATAGCCGAGAACATCGTTACAAATGTCATCAAGCAGCAATTCCTGCTCAGAAATCGACATCACGACGTTCTTGATGGAGATAATCTCGACAATAATGTCTCTGATTTCCTCGCGCGCACTCTCTTGATCAAGCTGCGCAAGCTGGCCCAAATCGATGGTGTCGATCAGAGCGTTAAAGATCGTTGTTTTGGTTGCGTAATACTCGTCAGAACGATCGATCACCTTGGTGACTTGTTCTTCGGCAACCGGTTCGGGTGTTTTCAGTTTGACGTCACCATCACCGCCTTTTGGCGTCGAAGCTATCGCAACTGGTTTTGGTGCCGTCGGCGCCTTTTGGACAGCCGGCTCAGGTGCAGGCGCCGGCGATCGAGCGGGCGCGACTGCAACGGCGGCAGATTTCTTGCCAAATGCCATCCTATTTCAGCCCTTCTATTTTCCGAGGAGTTTCGTCAGCAACGATTTTTGCGTTTGCACAACTTCGCGTCCCGTGATGCCAGAAGCCAGATAATCGATTGCTTGCGCCGACTTGGATGCTGGATCCGTTTCAGAGATCATCTGCCCGTTGTTCGATGCGGTGCCAAAAAGCTGCGGATCGAATGGCAGGATAATATCTGGTTCCAAGCCAATAGCGGCTGCGAAGTCCTTGACCGGAATTTCCGGCCGTTTCGGCACGCCCGACATGTTCAGGACGAGACGAGGCGGCGCATCATTTGGCCGCTTCGCATTGATTTGATCGATTATATTCTTGCCATTCCGCAGCGAAGCGAGGTCGGGCTGACAAATCAAGATCACCTCGTCGGACGCGACCAGCGAGTTATAAAGCCATTGCGACCAGGAATGCGGCAGGTCGAGCACCACAAAAGGCATCAGGCGCCGAACACCATCGATGACTGTGGCATAAGCATCTGGCGAAATCTCCATGACCTGAGATACCGATGCAGGCGCAGCAAACAGTGATAGTCGGTCGGTCGCTTTGGCCAGCAAACGAGACAAGACGGCGTCATCGGCACGCTCGGGCGCCAACAGCGCATCGGCGACGGTCTGATTGGCGTCGTGATTGAAGTCCAGTGCCGTCGTGCCAAAAGACAGGTCGAGATCGATCAGGGCGGTATTCACACGCGCATTTTCCGACAGCGCCCAAGCAAGATTGTGCGCAATTGTCGACGCGCCTACGCCGCCTTTGGCGCCAATCACCGAAATGGATTTGCCGACGAACGGCGCATCTGGATCGGTAAACAAGGTGCTGATCGAACGAACAACCTGAACTGGCGACACCGGTGGCACGAGATATTCGCTCACACCGCGCGCCACCAATTGACGATACAAAGAGATGTCATTGGTGGCGCCAATCACCATGACTTGGACACCTTCTTCGCAGTGACTGGCGAGCTCATCAACCTGCGCGACCATCGTCGCAGTCGGTGCAGACGATTCCAGGATCAAGAGATTCGGTGTTGGATTCTGACTAAGATACTCGATCGCTGCCAGCATACCGCCTTGATGAATTTCAACTGTAGCTTGTGACATGCGCCGATCAGCGGCAACATTCTCTACCATTTGCGACGTATTTGAGCTTTCACAAAACGCCACCGCATGGATTGCGGGGATCGCGCGGGCGCCACCCTCGCCTTGATCACCAAACATGTCCGGCGAATACGACTCGCCCTCCTCAAGCTCCTTCATCGGAGCATCAAGGTTCACCGAGACGTCCCGATCCGTTCCCGGGGCCGGTTCATCGAACACGCTAGAAAGCGCCGAATCGAGATCGTCATCAAAATCGACATCGAAATCGTCGTCGAATAGAGCGTTTTCTTCCTTCATCTTCCGCACTTTCCTTGCATAGGACGTTATTCCACCGCTGATGAAACGTTGCCGGTTTCATCATCGGATCGTTCAGCATTTGTTGTTTGGCCTAGACGCCATCTTTGCAGCTGCTCTTGACGGCGGCCGGTATCGTCTTCGTCGAGCACTCGCACGCCCAAAAGATCGGCGGGGTCGGCGATCATCGCCGCCATATTCGTTCGGACGGCGCATCCTAGCACCGGTGTATCATTGTTCGAAGTGCCGTCAGCGGCATCAATTGACGCCCAAGTTGGACAATCTGGGCGATCCGCCAGGTAGCGCGTGAATGCAATCAGGATCGGTGCAGTCGCTTGGCTCCCAGCATCATAAGCGCTACCGTCGATCTGATCGTATTCGACGCCGGCATTCCAAGTGATGTCCCGAATCTCGGCGGCAGCTGAAATGACCAATTGCTCGTTCACCTGCCCGTCTGGAATACTGACCAGTAAAGGCCCGTGACCATTTGACTTGTACAGCGACAAAAAGGCTTCGAGTTTATAGATTTCTTCGCGACGCAGCTGGCTATCACCTGGCTGAAGTGCGATCTCGATCATCTCGGTCTTTTGCGTTGCACTAAGGTCATATCGATCGAACGAAGAGCCCTGCATATAGCTTTCAGGAACATGGCTAAGCCCATCATTCGATTGGCAGGCCGATAGGGCCAATCCTGTGACTGCAATCATCGCTGTCGAAAGAATCCGTGTCCGCATCATCTTGCCCTTCATTCCTCAATAAAGCCGACGGGGGCTTTGTACGTTGCCGGCGACAAGTCGGCGCCGTCGTCTCCATACACCGCATTGAGCTTGCCGAAGAAAACCGTCTGCAGGTCAGAAGCGTTGACGAATCCATCGGCCGGTGTTTGCAGGTTTTCTTTCGCAGTCGGGTCCACCAGATATGGCGTGATAATCACGACCAGCTCAGTTTCCTCATTGAGGAAATCACGCGATTGGAACAAAGTGCCCAAAATCGGCAACTTTTTCAGACCAGGGAGCTGATCAATCGTTTGCCGAGTTCGAGATTGAATGAGGCCGGCCAACATTGTTGAACCGCCGGAGGGCAATTCGACTGTGCTTTCCGCGCGACGCACAGTCAGCGCAGGCACAGTGATCGTTTGCACCGTTATCGGATTGCCATCCGCGTCGATGCCTGCCACGGCCTGACCCTGGAATGCCCCAACATTGGAAAGCTCCGACACCTCTGTCGAAACTTTCAGCGAAATACGGCCTTCAGATAGAACCAATGGCGTAAAGGCGAGCCCAACACCGAAGGGCTTAAATTCGATTGTGATCCGGCCGTTATTGTCCTGTCCAACCGGAACTGGAAACTCGCCGCCAGCGAGGAAGTTCGCAGCCTCGCCGGAAACCGCCGTGATGTTTGGCTCTGCCAGCGTGCGGACGATGCCAATACGCTCCAGCGCATCCAAAGTAAGACCGACACGCGATTGCAAGTCGTCGCCATCGTAATTTGTGTAACCGAACGACGTGTTCAAACCGCCAAGAGATGCACCCGCCACGTTAAAACCGCTGGCGAACTCACTTGCAAACTGGTTGGTGTAAGGCAAACCCGCCGCAAGAGTTGTCGTTCCAGTGTCAACAATTCCGGTGATGTCGTCATCTGGAAGATCCGCAAACAATTGTTGCTCTACCAAATTGGCAAGATCACCGAAATTCGTTGAGCCATTCAAATTGACACCAAGCTGCTTTACCAGTGTCCGCTGCATCTCAACCAAACGGACTTCAAGCATCACCTGGTCTTTGGCGGCAATCGACATCATATTGACGATCAAGGGCTCTTCTTCACCCGAGTAAGCTGCAACCAGCCGCAGCACCTGATCAGATTGCACAAGGCTATCGACCTCGCCTTTGATCACAAAGCTACCGCCGATGCTTTCGACTAAGACGCGCGCATCGGGCACGTAGCGCGAGATAATCTGCTGCAAGCTCGAGGTGTCAACCGCGACAGTGATCTCCAGGTTTAGAAGTTGTTGGCCGCTCGCATCGAATATGAACGCATTCGTCTGGCCCGCCTCAACGCCTCGGAATATGATCCGACGTGACGTCTGAACCACCGCATCGGCAATCGCTGGATTGGTAATCACCACATCCGCTGCCGGTCGCTCTAACTCAACAACGGTAGACTTGTTTAGACCCAGATTCACACTTTGCGACACGGAACTTGTCCCCGGATCGGTAATGCTCACGCTCATTAGATTCTGACCCGCTGCGCCCGATTGCACGAACAGCATGCACCCAGCCAAAAGACCAGATTTGATTGTAAGGTTCGGTAGTCTCATCAACTTCCCTCGGCTGTCGCGTTTCCGCGTCGATAGACGGTGACGGAGGAAGTTCCCCCATTCAGCGTCCCGAAAATCTCACCTTCTGCAACGGTGTCCCCGTTGTTAAAGTCCGCGTCAGCGACACTGCGAAGCGTCAAGGACAAGGCCCCACTTCTCGAAGCGGTCGCGATACGTTCTGCTTGATCTGGTGTCAGCTCCATAGTTGCCGTCGATCCGGCCATAGTTGGCGTGCCATCAATCGTCGTAAATGCCTGATCGATCGCAAGAATTCGAACGTTTTGCAGTATGGTCTCGGTGTAAGTGTATTCGTCTTTCCCAGCGCCGGTATCGACTTCAACGATCTGCGTCAGGATCACATCGACGCGATCATCCGGAAGGATAAATCCCGCACTGGCGGACTCAGGAGAAATTTCGACCGAAATTGCACGCCAACCGGGACGCAAAAGGGCAGCCATGAAACCGGTTTCGCCTTTCTGCACAATTTTTTGAGGCATGATCGGCTCATCCTCAAACAAGGCTGACCGCACAACACTGCCCGTCAACTCTTCCATTGCCTCGGGGGCGTTTTCTTCAGTGAAGAAGTTTGGGCTGATGGTTCGATCCGGCCAATCGGCCCACTTAAAATCGTCCGGCGTCATCAACGTGCCAACCCGCAGATCTGTTCGCGCCACCAAAACTTTTTGCTCAGAGACTTGGACCTCGACAATCCGCTCGACGGGTTCAGACCGCTCAGCAGGACCTGAGTCGGACGTCGCACTGCGCACGAGCAGCGCGGCCAAAACGGCCGCAACGGCTGCCACCACGAGAATGATAATGCGCATCGGAGACATGAGTATTCCCTCTAGAAATCAAGGCTCAAAACTGTGCCGGTTGGCTCTATACTGTCAGTCGCCTCCTAAGGCATGGTTAACCGAAGAGACCCATTTGACTGAGCGCAGGTGATAAAATCGGAGATTGAGACGCAGCGAGAATCGCGCCGATAGCGATCGCCACGCCATAAGGAACTCCTGCCCCTTTGGTCAGTGTTTCATACGCAAAGCCCGGAGTTGCCGGTTGCGGCAGCACCCCTCGCAAAACCACGATCAAGATGGTCAACACGCCGCCCGCAATGGCCATAAAAACCACAAAACTCATCATTCCGGACGGCCCAATCCAAAGCGCGACGGCTGGGATCATCTTTGCGTCGCCGCCACCAAATACGTTCATTGAGAACAGTAGAACTGCGATTGCAAACGCGATCAGGCCAACCAGCATGTGCATGCCAAAAACATCCCAGCCGGGCATCGCGACGACGCACATTGGCAGAAACAAGAATGCGATCCAACCGTTCAACCAATTCGGAATGGTCAAGGTGTTGAGATCACGAATGGCCGCAAACGCACAAAGCAAAACAAAGCTGGCGGCAAACAACACTTCTATCATCGCACTCTCCCTTTCCGCTTCATTGCACGGGCATTCTTAAAAGAGTGTTGTCGTGTCCTAGTGCGTCTTGGGTCGCTAACCCCAAACAGCAAAAAGCCGCTGGGCGGACCCAACGGCTTTCCGACTAAATTGCCTTGTCGCCGAAGCGACAAACGGT
>JBCAWZ010000010.1:0-73726 GCA_038534315.1 Pseudomonadota bacterium
ATTTTTCTCGGCTACAATTCGATCAAGTTTGATGAACCCTTCCTCCACCGTGCATTCTGGCAGTGTTTACAACCGCCTTATCTAACGGTCTCGAACGGCAATGCCCGCATGGATGTGTTGGCGTTGGCGCAAGCGGCGTTTGGACTCGCGCCAAATACGCTTGCGGTGCCGCTGAATGAGAAACATGCGCCAAGTTTCAAGCTCGATCGGTTGGCGCCAGCAAATGGGTTCGCGCATGCTCAGGCGCATGACGCTTTGGCTGATGTTGAGGCGACGATCCACATTGCCGCGCTCATCCGCGAGCGATTGCCGAGGCTTTGGGACACCTCCGTTGCCCGCGCAGCAAAGGCGAAAACGGCTGATCTTCTACAACCTGGTTCACCTGTTTTGATCGTTGAATATTATGGCAAACCAGCATTGTGGTGGGGACAGAGGATTGACCGCGGTGGTGCCAATGCCCGGAATGCCATCATGGCCGATCTCGCAAGCGACTGGCGCGCGCTAGATAAGTTGGACGAACCAGCCCTAACAAAGTGGGTGAAGACATCGCCTCGCCCTGTGCGGGCGCTCGCGACCAATAAGGCTCCAGTCGTCTTTTCATTGGACGAGGCTGAAGCATTTTGGTCGATGCGCCCGGATGGGCAGCAAATTGCCAACGCGCAGAAGCTGAGTGGAGAGCCGAGCCTTTGCAAGCAGTTGGTCGAAGCACATACCGCCGCTGAGCCAGAATGGTCGAAACCGGTTCACCTTGAGGAATTGATCTATGAGGGGTTTCCAAGTCGGACCGATGAAGCGCGCATGGAGGCTTTTCACCGTTCCGATTGGCCTGGCAGGGCGAAGCTGATGTACGCGTTTGAGGATCCCCGTTTCAAGCGACTATCGCAAAGACTGGTCTATTTGGAGGCGCCGCAGTGCTTGTCTGGCGAGGAGCGCGCAAATATTGAACGCGGCATCGCGGTACGGCTTCACGTCACAGACGATGAGGATCACCCTTGGCGGTCGCTTGAGCAGGCGCGGTCGGAACTCAGCGAGTTCTCGGACGAGCTCCTGCGCGGCAATCTGCGGACACAGCTGACCACCTATTTTCAAATGCTGGCGGAGCGATTCGGACTGGATCGAACGGCGTGAACCGTGACCACGCGTATTCACTCGATCTGTATCAGCCCACACCAAGTGGCGTTTAGCGCTCGCTGCGGTGGAGGGCGGCAAGCACAGCCGTGAGATTTGACGCCGCCTCCTTTGCTTCAGAGAGTGCGATCAAAGACTCAATGCGTAGAAAGTCATCGGAGCATTGGGTTATAGGTGATTTTCGAAAGTCCTCTAGAACGAGAAGCGCGTTCTGAAGAATTTCCAGTTCGAACTGGAAAACACGGCGAAGCATTGAGCAAGTGATCTTGTCGGGTTTGTCTTCCATACGCTACTTATAGGAAAGTAAATGGATAAAAATCAACCTATAAAAGAATTATGGACTCTGGCTTTCAACCTGTGGCGCGCTTTTGACTGTTTCCCGACCAGCGCGAACCTCAGCGATCATGTCCAAATATTGCTGGTCAATATCGGGGCTGGAATGGGTGAAGCCCATCGAGCGCATGACTTGGTCCGTATCCACACGTTTCCGGTTGCGGCTTGCAAATCTCGCAACGACGCGCAATTCAGCGTGCTGCGTGTCGTCCCGCAAGAAAGAGTGGCGCAGACAGACATATGTGTCATCCCATCCCACGACTTGAGTTTTCAAGATAAATTTCTGCGGTTGTCGCAGCATTCGGTTGATCACGACATGCTGCGCGCAGATGACGGGGAACCATCCATTTTTCCGCAGAACCGGCCAAAACTTGGCGCGGACCATATAATTGATCGTCCCGAGGTCTCCAAACGACAAATATCGGCTATTTGTCATATGTGCGAACATATCTTGGTCCGTCAGGAAGACTCGAAATTGCAGCAGGGTCGGTTTCAGCATATCGACACGTTCGCGCGAAAACAGAGCTACGAAAAAGACACGAAGAAGACGGAGAAATAGGTTCACGATTCGGGCTCAGTCGCCGCTGACTCTCTTTGAATCTGATTGACAGTCTCAGTCATGCGTTGGGCCAGCTTTTCGTTGAAGTTGACGATGTGGTTGATTGATTCATGGGAAAACGTTGCACCTGTATACCAGGTATTCTGTTCGCCTTGCATGTCCCGCATTGTTCCGACGAGGCCGTTCTCGATCGCGTCGGGACTATACTCCGCGTGATACTTCCAAGTTTGTTGATAGATCACATTCGTGACGGTCACGCCGCGCTCGGCCATGTCTTGACGTAAGAGTTCGGCCAATTCGCCATCGTCATATTCACCGGCAAATTGCCCGCTGAGGTAGAGTTGCCCGCCGAGTTCAGGCACGTCGCCATCGTATCGAGCAGACAAGACGCGGCCAATCTTGGCTCCAGGAACAAGCGCCTGGCTGAATGACTCAATGTGATGTCCGTCGAACCAATTGTCGCTGGCAAACAATGTTGTCGCGTATCGGTTCCACTGCACGGCGTCCGCGATATGCGCTTCTTCCTGTGTTGGTTTGGTCAGGGCGACGAAATCGTCTACGGGGATGGCGCAAACCACATGATCAAACACATGCTGGCTTTGATCTGCCGTCGTTATCACGGAATTTTGAGGCGTTCGCGTCACTGCTGTAACGGGCATATTGAGACGAAGATCAAGCTCTTCGCTCAACCTTAGCCAGAATTCCGTCCAGCCCTGCCGCGGCATTTGCAGTTTTTTTCTCAGTCCCGACCAGATCAGGTGCCAATCCATCCACCTCAATACGTGGAGTGTGGGAGATGAGTCCAAAAAACCATAGCCCATATTCGTGAAACCACGGAGGAAAAGCCGATAGACTTTCGGCAGCTTGTATTTGTCGAGCCATTCCGTGACGGGCATTGCGGCCTCTTCAAGTGCCCACGGCTTGGCGGGTATCGCTTCCAAGCCCTTCAGAACCGCGTGTCTACGCAATAGGTACTTGCCGAGTTGATAGGCCGTGGGAGCGCCAGGGCCCGCATTCACGAAGTCTTCGAAATTGGCGCCGTCGAATTTGATCTGACGGACGGGCGCCAAGCCAATGCCGAGTTCCTTCATCCATTTCAAAACGATTTTGTGACCGGTTGTGGTGTAACACGTGCCCATTTCAACGCGTGTGCCGCCGCGCTCCAAGGTCAAAGACTTACCACCTGGCTGAGCGTTTGCCTCAAATATGGTTACCCTGATCAATGGATCTTCGCTCAAAAAGCGGGCCAGACTCAGGCCTGCCGAACCGCCACCTACAATACCAATGGAGACCGTTTTTGTCACAGATCGAACACCACTCACTTGACCGGGCCGGCACCCCACCGGTTAAGTGTTAACACTCTGTTTCATCTATCGTTGCAGTCCGAAACGTGCGCAAAGATCGAGATTAACTGATTCGTGTTAACGGATCGGGATGCAGACCAAATTCTCTACCCTCAATAGCTTGAAGGAGCTGGTATTACCATTACCAGCACCCCAATCGGTAGTAGATGAAAAGATGCTGCGAGAAATGCAAGCGCAATTCGTTCGGCTGATGTTGCCGATGGCGTTTGTCAATTTCGGAAATGCAACCGTTGTCGCACTGTCCTACATGGCTGTGGTCGACATTTGGCGGCTCCTCGCCTGGTACGGCGTGATGACCGCGTTCTGCGTTATGCAGCTTCTTGCAGGCATACGTTTCAACCGAACGAAAATGCCGGACAAGGTTTCAGGACGGCTGCTTCGAAAAGCTGAGACGATGTCAATCGTCCTTGGTATCTTGTGGGGTGCGCTGCCTTTCATCTTCAATGATGACAATCATTTGTCGCATCTCTTCTTGAATTTCGTAATTGCCGGCATGTGTGCCGGTACGGTTGCGATCCTTGGTCCAGTCTGCCGGATTTCGATACGTTTCCTGTTTGGCGCGATACCGCTGGTATACATGGCGAACCTGTTCTCAGATTCACCCTACGCCATGCCAATCAGCTTTCTGACCACGGCCCTAATGTTTGCCGTCATTGTCGGAGCGACCCGAAACGCGCACCACGTTCGAGAAATGATTGAACGAGAAGTCGACGCGGACACGGCGCGACAGCAAATGCTTGACGCGATTGAATCGACAAATGACGCCTTCGCCTTCTTCGACCAAAACGATCGCCTGATTCTCGCCAACCAGAGACATATTGAACTCGTTGGCGACAATCTGCGCCTGCCAGATAAGAGCGACAATTTCTTTGGATCAACGACCATCAAGCAGGGTGGCCATTGGTTATTGCAGGCGCGCCATTCCGCGCCTCATGACGGCTACGTTCTCGTCCACACAGATATTACCGACTTGAAGATGCGTGAACGTGAACTGGTTGAAGCCCGGAAAGAGGCCGAAGAAGCCGACGCCGCTAAAACGCGCTTCCTGTCCACAATGAGTCATGAGCTACGGTCGCCGCTAAACATCATCCTTGGCTTCTCAAGGTTGATGGCAAGTGACTCAAAGGTGGATTTGAGTTGGGAAGATGTTGCGGAATACTCCGACAGCATCAATTCGAGCAGCGCACACTTGCTGCAATTGATTGACGATATCATCGATTATTCGAAAGTCGGTCTCGACAAGTTTCTACTCGAACCGTCTGCCGTCGAGATCACGGAATTGATTGAATCTACAGTGAACCTTGCTGCGAGCTTTGAGCATATCAAGGATCGTTCCGTCTTCGATATTCAAGTTTCACCTGATCTAAAAAGCCTCAGGATCGATGAGTCGATCTGCAAGCGCGTGATGATGAATTTGCTTAGCAATGCCATACGGTACCAAGGCGAAGACGAACGGATCATCATCCGTGCTGGCTTAGATCGTGAGGGATCACCGTTTATTGCGGTTCGCGATTTCGGGGAGGGGATCCCAGACGACGAAGTCGAGCAAGTTTTTGAAGCGTTTTATCAAAGCCACAGCGCCCGTAAGGCTGGGCGCGGCGGTACCGGCCTCGGTCTGACCTTGTGCCGCCATTTGGCGCGCTTGCATGACGGCGATGTCCTCTTGAAGAGCCGCGTCGGGACAGGAACGACGGCAACCTTTGTGTTGCCCAAAACGACATACATCAGGCCGACGGATGTTTTGTCGGACCCAAATACGGGGCGTCTAACAGACGAAGCTGCGGCCTAACTCGTCGCGGCCCATAGATTTTCCAAACTTGCTGCAATGTCGAACGAACGCGCGGCGGCGGTGCCGCCTATTCGCAAGCCGACCACAGCGGACCCAACAAGCGCGCTGTCTCCGACCGAACCAACCGGCCAGCGTGCGCCCGCGACGAAGCCTTCATCGAGCTCCGATAGAAACGCGCCAAACTCGCTTTCCCTTTCGTCTTCGAACAGCGGAAGCCAGATGAGGAGTTGGGCATTCGGCCATTTCGTCAGCGCACGCGGAACCCATTTGGCGAGCGCATCCATGTCAGCAATGGTTTCGTAGCTTGGATCCAGCAGGATCAGCATTGATTCGCCGCGTCGCGGTTGCAGCCTCATTGTGCCGCGATAGCCATCTTCCTTCAGGATTTGAATCTGTGTGCCTGCATCCGACAGAGCGGTTTTTAGGGCTTTGTGTTCGGCGGGATGCCTTTCAAAGAAGACCGCTCGCGACTTGGCGTTCAGCAGGTCAGACGCTAATTGTGGTGATCCCGCATATCGTTTCGGCAGGCTGGCTGAGATATGCTTCAACCACGGGCGAAGCGCGGGCGGCGCCTCGTCAGTATTGGGCAGGGCCAACACGCCCAAGGCCGCTTCACCCGTCTTTTGAGCCTGAGCGCCGGTTAGATCATACGCACCTCGACCGGCATGTGTCTCGACATAGAGAAGCGGGTGCGCCGTCTTCGCCATTTCCTCAAGAATGGCATGCAGGGCGGCGTGTTTCAGGCAGTCTGCCCGGTTTCCGGCATGATAACCGTGTTGGTAGGACAACATGTCGGTTTAATCCGCCTCAGACAAAGATTGCAAACGCGCCGCTTCGAACTCATTGCCGGGGTACCAGCTTGGCCACGTATCAGAGGCTGCGACTTCTTTTACCACTTGCAGTAAGGTGTTGCTGTCTTCAACCATGCCTGACACATCCCAGCTGCTTTCATACTCGTCCATTGGTTTGTGGTAGCGTTGGGCGCGATAGACCTCCGTCAAAGCCTGCCCAGCTGCGAAGCCTCCGTCAACTTTTTCAATTCCATTGTCGGCATACAGCATCGGAACGCCTTTCTTGGCGAGTGAAATATGGTCGGATCGGTAGAAATAGCCAGCTTGCGGCTTTTGATCCGGTAGGATCCGGCGCCCTTGTTCAGCGAGATGTGCCGCCAAAATGTCTTCAAGGTCCGACGCCCCAAATCCAATCACTGTCATGTCATGCGTTTTGCCAAGGGGCAGAAGACCGTCAATGTTTAGCCCTGCAACCGTCCTAGACAAAGATACGGTTGGGTTCTCAGCAAAGTAAGCCGATCCAAGCAAGCCAGACTCCTCCAACGTAACCGCGAGGAACAGGATTGATCGCCTCTGCTCTGTCACGGCGAGGGCTTCAGCAATCTCCAACATCGCGGCCATGCCGGTCGCATTGTCCACCGCACCGTTGAAGATCTCGTCTCGATAAAAGTCTTCGGTTGGTCCGCCACTCCGGCTGGCGGGCTTGCGCCCCAAATGGTCCCAATGCGCCATCACGAGGAGATATTCGTCTGCCGCATCCGTTCCTTGCAGCGTGCCAATGACGTTTCGGGATTCCTTGGTTGTCAGCGTTTGAACAAGCCGGCCACTCGCTTGATGCTGACCGAGCGCGACAGCGCGGAATCCTTGTTGCTTGGCTGCAGTTTTCTGATCCTCCAAACTGAGGCCGGCAGACGAAAATACAGATGCGGCTGTCTCATAGGACATCCAGGCTTCAAATATGGCGCGATCTGTCCCCTGATTGGGACGGACGAGGTCAGACTGTCCGCCCGACCAGGAATTGGCGACAACATTCCAACCATAAGAGGCTGGCGCGGTTTCATGTATGATGATGGCCCCAGTGGCGCCTTGGCGCGCGGCTTCTTCGAATTTGTACGTCCACCGCCCATAATACGTCATCGCTTCGCCGCGAAAGAGCTCGTCTCCGCGTGCATATCCCGGATCATTGACCAACATGACAACAGTTTTGCCAGCGACATCGAGGCCGTCATAATCATTCCAGCCATATTCGGGCGCGACGATACCATACCCCACAAATACAAGCTCCGATCCGGAAAACACGAATTCGTGCTGATCCTGATGCTTGGTCCACATCACCGCATCTTCGCCCAGCGCTAATGACTTGCTGAAATTCGGCCCGGTGATGACCAGCTCAGAAACCGTTTCATCTAGCGTTTGCTCAACCATTGCGACGGGCTGGAACCAGCTCCCACGTTCGCCACCCGGACGAACCCCAATCCGAGCGAATTCCGCTGCCAGCCAATCGGCGGTTTTTTCGCCGACATCGCTGCCGGGCGCGCGCCCTTCAAATGCGTCGTCGGAGAGGATGCGGATCCGCTCGTGAATGTCTCCTGGAGTAATGTCAGGTGACGTCGATGCCGGCAGCGGCATGGGCAAATCCCGCGCCGAAACCAATGTCGCGGGACCGGATGGAACCGCCACCATATCGGCACGGCTGTCGCCGCTGCATGCGCTCAACATGACGAGCACTGCTGCGACTAGAAAGCTGATCCAGCGCAATGAAAGTCCCCACTCGCAAAGTATGATCGAGTTTGTTTGGCACAGCGCTTTCCACGGGACAAGCGAGTGACACAGACCTTTTTACGTCTTCCACGGCCCCGGAATGAACTCAGTCTCGCCCTCCGGCAACTGAAATATGGTGCCTTTCCAATCGCGTTGAATCGAGTCCGTCCAATCGGCTTTTGCGGCATCGATTTTCGCTTGATCACTCGCCACAAAGTTCCACTCTATCTTTCGCGGTCCGTCCATTGTCGCGCCGCCGCACATCATAAATCTTGTTCCGGGTTTAAGTGACACGTCGACGTCGACGCCCGGTGTCAAAACCGCCATCTGACCCGGCTCAATGTCTATTTGACCGATCTTCGCCGACCCCGTCGCAAGATAGAAGGCCCGTTCCTCGGCTTCGGATGCGGGGACGTTGAAGTGTGCGCCATCGTCGGCGCTGCCGCCAATGTACCAGATTGGCCAAGGAAAGGAGACCGGTGAACGATGTCCATAACCCGTGCCTGCGAGAATTTGCGCATCCGCACCGCCGAGATCAAACCGTGGCAGCGTTTCCGCCGGATGGTGGACGAAGTCCGGCGCGATATCCTCATAGTCTTTTGGCAGCGCGACCCAGGTTTGAATCCCATGCATGGATTGGCCATTGGCCCGTTCTTCGTCCGGCGTCCGCTCGGAGTGACAAATGCCGCGACCGGCTGTCATCCAGTTGACAGCGCCCGGACGGATGACAAGATCGTTGCCTTCAGTGTCGCGGTGCCTGATCGCGCCTTCGTAAAGATACGTGACAGTTGCTAAGCCGATATGCGGGTGGGGCCGAACATCAAACCCAATACCGGGCGCATAAGATACGGGGCCAAAGTGATCAAAGAAGACGAACGGGCCGACCATCTTTCGGTTGTGAAATGGCAAAACCCTGCGGACAACAAAGCCATCTCCAAGATCCTTCTCTCGTGGCTTGATGATTTGGTCTACGTCTTTGGCGGTGTCTGACATGGTGCGTCTTCCCATTCATTCTGATAGCGGAAATATAGGTCGAGTTGATCTCGATCTCCAATCGCTGAGCACGGAAATACGCGCTTGTCGTCTGTGTGCAGATGAATTGACTCGTCCGCCCAATCCGATCTTTCAAGTTTCTGAGGACGCGTCTGTTCTGATTGCAGGGCAGGCACCGGGAAATCTCGCGGATCAGAGCGGATTGCCTTTCACCGACCCGTCTGGAAACCGTTTGCGCGACTGGATGGGTCTCACTGATGCGCAGTTCTATGACGCCAAGAAAGTTGCCATCATGCCAATGGGGTTCTGCTTCCCAGGCTATGATCGGAACGGAGGCGACTTACCACCGATCAAGCGCTGCGCCTCAACTTGGCGTTCCCACCTCCTGAAGCAACTCCCGAATCTACAGCTGGTTCTTTTGATTGGGCGATACGCCCAAAATTGGCACCTGCCAAACGAGCGCCGAAAATCGCTGACCGACATTGTCAGAGATTGGCGGCGCCATCTTGAGGATGGTTTGCTACCCATTCCGCATCCGAGCTGGCGTAACAATCGTTGGCTGGTTCGAAATCCGTGGTTTGAGACCGATGTGATTCCGGAAATGCGATCACGCATAGGCTCTTTGATGTAGCCGCCTAAGGATATCGGCGATGTTGCGGAGTTGACGGGTATTGCCAATTCAGTAAACGCCAGCGCTTCGGCTTTCAAAAAGGCTCGCTTATGTTTGATCATCCTGACTTTGACGCGCATGAAGGTGTTCACTTCTTTCATGACGAGGTGAGTGGACTGCGTTGCGTGATCGCTGTGCATTCCACGGCGCGCGGCCCGTCGGCGGGTGGAACCCGAATGTGGAATTATGCGTCAGGGCCGGAACTGCTGACCGATGCGCTGCGTCTTTCCCAAGGCATGAGTTACAAGAACGCGATGGCGGATATTCCTTTTGGGGGCGGCAAAGCCGTGATCTGGGGCGACTCCAAGCGTGGCAAAACCGAAGCTTTATTCGAGGCATTCGGGCGCGCCGTTCAGAGCCTTCAAGGCGCATACTACACAGCGGAAGATGTTGGCATTTCGACTGACGACATCTTGGTTGCGTCACGCGAAACGGAGTTTGCGGCGGGATTGAGTATCGAAGGGGCGCCAGGCAGCGGTGACCCGTCGCCCGTTACCGCGCGCGGGGTCTTTATGGGCATTCAACTCGCCTCGGCGCGGGTATTTGGTACGAGCGATTTGTCGGATCGCACGATCGCCGTTCAAGGCGTAGGGCATGTGGGCGGATATCTTTGCGAACACCTCGCCGAAGCGGGTGCGAAGCTCGTCCTGACCGACATCGACCAAGACTTGCTGCGTGACGTGTCTGAGCGGTGTGACGCACAAATTGTTGGTCCCGAAGACATTTACGATGTCCCAGCAGATATCTTTTCGCCGAATGCATTGGGAGCGGTGATCAATGAAGGCTCTTTGCCGCGTTTGTCCTGTAAGGTCATTGCTGGTGGAGCCAACAATCAATTATTGACCTCACAAATGGGCTCGAAGGTTGCTGACGCGGGCATTCTCTATGTTCCAGATTATGTGATCAATGCCGGCGGCATCATCAATGTTGCGGGGGAGATTTCAGGAAATTACACGTCGGAATGGGTGACTGAAAAGCTCGATACGCTGATGCAGACACTGTCCGACGTTTTTGCGGAAGCAGACGAAAGCGGTGAGCCAACAAACACCGTCGCTGATCGGATGGCGCGTGATCGAATTGCGGCAGCGAAGCATGGGGCGGACTAAGCCGTCCTCATTGCCTCGAACGCACGCTCGAGATCTGCGATCAAATCTTCTGTCGCCTCAAGCCCGATCTGCAGTCGAACGAGCGTTCCTTGGCGGTTGTGAATCGGGTCTTCTTTGCGCCGGTCTAATTGTTCATCGCAAGGGATGATCAAGCTTTCGAAGCCTCCCCAAGAGAAGCCGAGCCCAAACACGCGCAATGATTCAAAAAAGGCATCCAATTGAGCGTCTGTCGCTGGTTTCAGGACGATTGAGAACAAGCCACAGGCGCCTGAAAAGTCGCGTTTCCAAATCTCGTGTTGCGGATGATCAGAACGTCCCGGATGTAGGATTTGGTCAACTTCGTCTCTACCGTCGAGCCAGGCTGCGATTTCATAGGCGCTACGTTCATGTTCTTTCAAACGAACATGAAGGGTTTTCAGGCCTCGAAGTGCTAAGTACGCATCATCAGGTTGTAGGCTGAGTCCCCAATCTTGGGCACAGTGTTTGATCCGCACCGCCAGGTGTTTCGATTGCGTCAGAACAGCTCCACCCATCGCGTCTGAGTGTCCGATCGGGTATTTAGTAAGTGCTTGGATGACCACATCAACGCCGAGCGCCAAGGGTTTGTGGTTTACGCCGGCGCCCCATGTATTGTCGAACACAGTCAAGATGTTCCGGGATTGAGCGACATCTACGATTGCAGGTGTATCTGACAGTTCGAACGTCAAAGACCCGGGCGACTCAAGCACGATCAAACGTGTCTCGGGTCTGACCAGTTCTGCGATATTGCTGCCGATGTCATTTGGGAAACGGGTGTGAGCTACGCCCATTTCACGCAGGCGTCTGGTCCCAAAACGGCGCGTGGGACCATACAAGCTGTCGGCGAGCAATACGTGGTCTCCCGCGCGCACTAAGCTGGCAATCGCGAGTGCGCAGGCTTGAAGTCCATTGCTTGTGAGTTGGGCAAACTCTGCGCCTTCTAAGTCGCAAAGTGAGGCCTCGAGCTCCCGCTGCACGGACAGTCCCATCCGGCCATAGGTTGTATCGGCGCCGTACAGTGCTTGTCGCGATCCGAGCAAGAGCGAGGAACCACGTTCGATTGGCGGGTTGACCGTTGGATAAAGGCGGCCTCCGCCTTTTGGGTGAAGAAGCCGGGTTGGTTCCTTCATGAGGTTGCGATGGCACTCTCTGGATGTGCGCCCCACTCGCTCCATGATCCGTCATAAACTGCCGCATCATGGTTCCCAATTTGGGCAAGGGCGAGCGCAATCACCGCCGCTGAAACGCCGGAACCACACGTCGTGACGATTGGCTTTCCGGCATAGGACGCGAGCAAGTCTTGTAACGCGTCCTGCGGCATCATTTTTCCGTCTGGCCCGATCAGTGTTTCGACCGGAACGGAATAACTGCCGGGTATGTGTCCCGATGGCAGACCTTCTCGCGGCTCAGGCTGAGTGCCGTCAAATCGACCACTGCTGCGGGCGTCAAGGATGGTTTCGGATCCAGAGTCGCTGGCCGCTTTGACCTCTGCGCGATTGCGAACGAGGTCGGCGCGCATTCTCGCTGTGTAGTGGCGCTCTGTGACGGTCGGCGGCAGGTCTTCTACATCCCCTCCGGCCGCGAGCCAGGCCTTGTAACCCCCATCTAATACCGAGATATCGCGATGACCCATCGCACGAAACATCCACCAAACCCGCGCAGATGCGAAGAAGCCGTTATTGTCATAAACGACGATATGATTGCCGTCACCGAGCCCTAGCTTTCGTGCGCGGCTAGAGAATAGAATGGGGTCAGGTAGCATATGGCTGAGCTCGGTGTCGGGATCAGCGATGTCGTCGATATCAAAAAACACCGCGCCTGGTATGTGACCACTGGAGTACTGATCGCGTCCGCTTGTCCTGCCAACCAAGAAGGGTGGCATCCAAGTCGCGTCAACAACGCGAACGTCTGGCGCGGACAGATTCTCCTTCAACCATGCCGCGCTGACCAATGGGGACGAGTGTTTCATTCGGTGTTCTCCATCCAAGGCGCAAGCGGTAAATCCTTCGACCTCAAAAACTCGGGATTGAATAGCTTGTCTTGGTATCTGTTGCCGAAGTCACAAAGAATCGTCACGACAGTGTGCCCGGGGCCGAGATCCTTCGCCAATCTAAGCGCGCCCGCCATATTGATGCCGGCAGACCCGCCGAGGCATAAACCCTCATATTGAATCAAATCATAGATGGTTTGTAGCGCGTCAGCATCATGAATTCGATAGGCATAGTCGACTTCTAGCTCTGCAATGTTCGCCGTTACGCGGCTTTGCCCAATCCCTTCAGTGATGGATGTGCCCTCTGATTTGAGCTCTCCACTGCGGAAATATTCGTACAAGGAGGCGCCGCCGGGGTCAGCGATGCCAATCTTGACACGGCCATCGCTTTTCTCCTGCAGCGCTTTGGCAACGCCGGCCAGCGTGCCACCCGAGCCAACGGCGCAAACGAAACCGTCAACTTCGCCGTCTGTTTGTTCCCAGATTTCCATGCCGGTTGTCGCGTAGTGTGTATCGCGATTGGCCACATTGTCGAATTGATTGGCCCAGATTGCGCCGGCGGGTTCGGTTTCGTTTAACTCTTCCGCCAAGCGCCCAGAATAGCGCGCATAATGGTTCGGATTGGAGTAGGGCACCGCGTCCACTTCAATCAGTCTCGCGCCGAGGTTTCGGACCGCATCTTTCTTTTCCTTGGATTGCGTTCTCGGCATGACTATGACGACTTTGTAGCCGAGCGCAGCGCCAACCATGGCAAGGCCGATACCTGTGTTTCCAGCCGTGCCTTCGACAATCGTTCCGCCTGGTTTGAGTGTGCCTGCTTGCTCGGCGGCCCGGACAATTCCGAGCGCTGGTCGGTCCTTCACCGACTGACCAGGGTTCAGAAATTCTGCCTTACCGAGGATCTCGCAGCCAGTTTCTTCAGAGAGCCGATTAAGACGCAATAGAGGTGTATTGCCGATGAGCTCCAGGACCGATGAATTCTTGGACATGTTCCGCCTTGTCTGAGTTTTCCGGAAGCTAGGGTGCAGATCACTCCAATTCAACACATATCACTGATCCGACTGGCTTCCCGCTGCGTAATAACTCACGTTAGAAAAAATGTAGGCTGCAATGAAATCTGATACTTACGACTCGTTCCTTCTGGATTTCGTATCTGGTGCTCTGCCGCCGGACATGGCGCTTGCTGCTGAGCTGCACACCATCTTAAGCGCAGAGGCCGAGAACAAAGTTCGGATCTGGCGGGCAACGAAAGATGCCTTGTCTGATGAAGCGGCGACGGCGACAGACCGCGCACACCTTCCAGAAGCGCTGGAAATGGCATGTAGTTCATTTGACACGGTGCCGTGGAAGCGTGGATTGTCCGGTGTTCATTACGCGAAACGCGGCAAAGACAAAGGGCAGCTTATGCGGCTTGACCCAGGTCAGTCAGCGCCTCAGCACAACCACTCGGCGATAGAGGCGACGGTCGTGCTCAAAGGCGAATTTGACGATGGCAACGGCTTGTACCGTCGTGGGGATCTCGTGCTCGGCGGGCCTGGTATCACCCACCGACCTTCAGCGCAGGGCCAAGAAATGTGCATTTGCTTTGTGGCGCGCGAACGGACGGCGTTCTGGAGATTTAGTTGATGAAGCATTTCGTGATGGGATGTCTTGTAGTTGGACTAAGCTTATCCGCGCAGGCGGAAGATGCGAAACTGACTGCGCAAGCGACGACTCAGGCTTGGACACCCACAGACGGCGCACTGATTGATTTCAAAGTGCTACGGAAAGGGCAGCCTTTCGGTCATCATCGGCTTGAGTTTAGCCGAGATGATACCGGTGCGTTGACGGTTGAGACTGACGTGAAACTATCAGCTGGCTTGGGACCGATCACATTGTATCGCTATCGCCTCGAAAGCGAAGAACGCTGGATCGATGGCGAGCTGGTCGGCCTCACAGGGGCATGCAACAATGACGGAGAAAAAACGACCGTCGAAGCCCAAACCGTGAGCTCAGGTCTACAAGTAGCGGGCTCCGAGTTTGATGGCGTTGTTGACCTAGGCATTGTTCCGTCCAGCCACTGGAACCGCAATCAAGTTTATTCCGATCAAATGGTTTCGACCGAATCGGGAGAGATTATTGAATATGAAATTGAACGTCTCGGGAGAGAGATGGTCAAAGTTGGTGATACCAGTGTCGAAGCGACCCGATATCGCCTTAAATCAGATCTCACTGTGGATCTTTGGTATGACGACCTGTCGCGCTGGGTAAAATTGACCTTTGATGTCCGCGACCAGTCGATCGAATATGTTCTCCAGGATCTATATTAGTCGACCGGGCTCTAGGTCGTTCTGGCAAGTGTGAATTGACCCACGTCTATTCGGCCCTGGATGAAGCCGGCTTCGCAATAGCTCAAATAGAACATCCACAAGCGCCGAAAACGTTCATCGAATCCAAGCCGTTGGATGCTTGGCCATTGCAGGTCAAACTGCTGCGCCCATTGTCGGAGTGTTTCCGCATAATCCTCGCGGAAGTAAAACGTGTCTTTGAGAACAAGTCCGGCGCGGTCACACTGTTGGCGCAGCGCACTCTCGCTTGGCAACATTCCACCCGGGAAAATGTAGTGCTGGATGAAGTCGGCGCGCTTTCGATACGATTGAAAAATTGTGTCGTCGATTGTGATGATTTGAAGCGCTGCTGCCGCGCCTTGTTTTAAGCTCGTGCGGACTTTGTCGAAATAGCTCGGCCAATAGGATTCGCCGACAGCTTCGAACATTTCAATGGAGGCGACTCCATCGTAGAGACCGATGTGATCGCGATAGTCTTCCAATCGAATTTCGACACGCTCAGACAAACCTGCTTCATGGACTCGCTTCAAAGCGAACTCACGTTGCGAAGGCGATATCGTAAGACAAGTCACTTTGGCTTGGTTCTCGGTGGCGACATGTTCAGCGAAACCACCCCAACCACACCCAATCTCCAATACATGCTGATCAGGTTGCAGATTCAGCGTGTCTGCGATTTTCTTATACTTACTGTGCTGAGCTTGTTCGAGCGTCTGGCCTTCCTGCTCAAATATGGCCGACGAATACGTCATGGTTGAGTCCAACCAAGTGCTATAAAACTCATTGCCGAGATCGTAGTGCGCCTCGATGTTTCTGCGTGACCCCGTTTTGCTGTTCCGATTGAAGGCATGGCGGACTTTGTTCAGCGCTCTAACCAGTTTGCCGCCGACCGCAAGCTGGCCTGCCGCCTCAAAATTGACGGCGAAGTAGCGTAGCACAGAGGTCAGGTCGGGGGTCGACCATTCGCCATCCATATAGCTTTCAGCAAAACCGATATCTCCGCCCCCCATAGCCCGTCGGGCGAAATCATATTTGTGGACGATAACTTCGGCCCGCGGTCCGTCGATTCCATGATTGAAGACAAGCAATCGTCCATTTGGTAGTCGAAAGCGGATTTGGCCTTTGCGCGCGCGCAAAAGCATCATGGCCGCGATGCGAAAGCTCGCAGGGACACCCGTGAGCGCGCGAAGCGTACTGCTAGACGCTTCAATCCGGTCAATGTCGGGCTCGGGCATGTGGTCCAGTGTTGTATAGCTCATATTTGCCTCTCTGCTCCGGGCTATCCTGCTTCCGTCTTCGCGATTGAGATCGCGCGTTCGGGAGGTTTGGGACGCCGATGATACTTTGCTCCCTTCAACCAGAGAATTACAGCCTGCCAATGAATGGCGAGGCTAACACTCAGACTAGAAAGGGGTTTTGTCGTGGCGATGCGCATAAGTGCACCTGAATTCATGGGCACTTTGCGACCTTTGAGTGTCGCGAGATGAGCTTTCGCGTCGGTCGGGTCTCTGCTTTCAACCAGTAGGCTGAAATTTTGAGCATCTTCTCTTAGCGTGAATTTATATGTCCCAGTGACGTCGAAAAAGGGAGAAACGTGAAACCGTTTTTCTGAGGCGTGACGGTGCCGACTTTGATCCGGGTCAATTGCAGCGACATAGGAATGCGAGTCGCCAAACGTATTGTTCACTTCGTAAATAGCACCTCGAAGCAGTCCGTCTGGTCCATAACCTCGCCAGACTGAAATTGGCGCGAATTTGTAGAAGGCATGGCGAGGGAAAGTGAGGAGGCGTATCGCTCCGCCGTCCAGGAAAACGCCCGCTGACGCCAGTTTCTCTTCCGCCCAAGCACGCAAGCCCGTTCCGGAACGATCACCGTGATCGGTGCGTCGGAATGAGAAGAGGTTGGAGCGATCAATACTGAATAAAGTGCTAGTTTGATTGGCTTCCGCAAGCGCGTCTAAATCGATATCTACCAAATCCAATCGGTAGGAAAACCGATGCCCGAATGGGACGAAACGCTGGTGGATCGTATGTCCAGCGAACAAGCAGATGGGGTCAGTTTTGGCACTCACGACTGGGCAACTCCAAGTCGGATTGTATCAGACTTGGGGTTCTGTGCCAAAGGCGGCACCAGTTCTGTGTTTTCAGTCTGCCATGGAACCCGTCCGCCAAGAGATAGCGCGCAATTCAAACCGGCGAGCAAACCGTCTTCGTGGAATCCGTTACCCATCCATGCGCCGGCGACCCAAATGTGGTCTTCCCCTTGCTGCCGTTTCAACCCGCGCACGGCTGCTTGTGCGGCAGAGTCAAATTGCGGATGGGCTTTGGCCATTTTGCCGAACGTCAGTGCCTCGGCGGGTGGATCCTTTGGATTGAGCGTGACGAAGAGGGGCAATTGCTCAGGCAAGGCTTGTAGCCGATTCATCCAATAGGACAGGCAGATTTCAGGTTGGTCTTGCTTGAGAACGTTCCAACTCGCCCAAGCCGCTTTTCGCGCCGGCATCAATTTCGGGTCTCTGTGAACATAAATGATGTTGTCACGATACCCAACGGAGCCGAGTAGGAAGCGCAAATTCTCATAGGACGGTTTCAGCAATTCTCGGGTGGTGTCGGCATGTGTCGCCATAATGACTTCGTCAAATACGTCGTTCGCGCCGTTATGGGTTTTTACCATGACGCGATTTCCGAACGGTTCAACAGACTCGATTGGTGTGGATAGGCGAAGCCGAGCGCCAAGTGCCTCTGACACGGCATTAACATAGGTCCGAGAGCCGCCAGTGACCGTTCGCCATTTGGGGCGTTCTTTGTGCATTAATCGATGATTGTCGAAGAATTTGAAAAAGCTCAGCGCAGGGTAGTCGAGCATTTCTGCTTCAGGTGTGGACCAAATCGCGCCCCCCATAGGCAGCACGTAGTTTTCGATAAAATCGTCGCTGAATTCATGCTTCTCCAACCAAAACCCGAGCGGCGCGTCGCCGATTTCGCCGGCGTCAAGTTCTGCGCGTGCGATATCATTGAACTTCAAAATCGTTCGCCAGAAATTATGGAACCGGGGTCGAAAGAGGTTTCGTTTGTCGGCGAATAGTCCCTTTGCCGACGAAGCCCACTCAAAGCCTTGCGGGTTTGATACCGCAAAACTCATGTCGCTTTTCTGCGTTTCAACGCCTAGCGCATCAAAGAAGCCGACCAAATTTGGATAGTTCGTCTGGTTGTAAACGATGAACCCAACGTCCACAGCAAGTGGATGGCCGTCATAATCGACATCGATCGTGTGCGCGTGTCCGCCAGCTCGGTCGCGCGACTCGAAAATTGTAATGTCCGCGGTGTCCTTCAACGCATAGGCTGCGCCCAAGCCAGTAATGCCGGAACCAATGACAGCTATACGTTTCATGCTTGGTCTCGCTTTTCTTTCAGGGAATTGTAGGCGCCCAACGCTCGATCACGACCTTGTTTGTGCGCTACGAGCGGCATCGGGTAATCTGTTCCTAGACGAACGCCCGCGTCTTCAAGCGTCTGGGGGTTGGCTTCCCAGGGTGCGTACATGTGCTTCCGGGGTAACTCTGCGAGCTCTGGGCACCAGGTCCTGACGTAGTTACCGGTCGCGTCGAACTTCTCACCTTGCGTGATTGGGTTGAACACTCGGAAATAGGGGGCGGCGTCGGCGCCTGACCCTGCTGTCCACTGCCAGCTGGCACTGTTTGAGGCCGGGTCTGCATCGATTAGAGTGTCCCAGAACCAGTCCTCTCCGCGCTGCCACGGAATAAGCAGATGCTTGGTCAAAAAGGACGCGACGATCATTCGGACACGATTGTGCATCCAACCTGTTTGCCAGAGTTGCCGCATGCCAGCATCGACGATTGGATAACCGGTTTGGCCGGACTGCCAAGCGCCAAGGTCCCGTGGACTGTCGCGCCACGCCATCCTGTCAAAGTTGCGGTTGTAATTCTCCGAGGCCAGGTTTGGATTGTGAAACAGTAAGACGTAAGCAAAATCTCTCCAGACCACCTCAGACAAAAATGTCCAAGCAGCATCCTCATTGACGGTACCGGCATCAATCTGATCTTTGACGGCTCGCCAGATTTGTGCTGGCCCAATTTCGCCCGCTGCCAAATGGGGAGACAAGCCAGAGGTGCCCACGTCCAGATCGGGCCGGTTTCGATCTTCGCTATAGTTCGACAAGCCGTGCTCAATAAAGCGTGCCAAGCGCGTGTGCGCTCCAACTTCGCCCGGTGTCCAGATATCGTTAAATCCGGTTGACCAATCCGGACTCGATGGGTGCCAACCCCAATCGCTTAATGTATCACTTTCAACGCCTGTTGGATCGTTCAGAAGCGACGGCGCTTGGTGCGCAATGAGCGGCGTGTATGTTTTTCGAACATTCTTCCAGTAGGGCGTGAAGACTTTGTAGTATCCGCCCGATCCGGTTTTTTGCGTCCAGGGTTCAGTCAGCACGCTGCCATTGAAGCTTTCGACATGGATTTGCTTGGCTTGAAGGCTCTTCTTTACTGCGGCGTCGATCTCGCGTTCCGCGCCGCCATACCGCCTGTTCCAGAAAACCGAGCGCGCATTTGTTTGCTCACTCAATTTGATAAGCTCTAACTCGGCATCGCCGCGCTTGAGAATCAGTCTGCCACCGAGTTTCTCCACGTCTTTCGTGAGTGCGCGCAGTGATTTGTCGAGCCACCATTTGGTTGCGCCGCCCGTACGTCTTAGCGTTTGACTGTCCTCATACACATAAACAAGGTAGACAGGGCCGCCTTGCTGCTGAGCTGCAAACAAAGCCGGATTGTCCTGCAATCTGAGATCACGGCGGAGCCAAACAATTGACGGATGGGTTTCGGCGGAAATGTTGGACCCCATTGATACGCTTTGTGTTTCCCGTATACGTCGGCGGAATGTGATTGGATGCGCACGATCTGAAAAACGTCACCAAAGCTGTCACACCAATGGATTGCATAAGGTAACTATAAGTACAAGTTGGGGTTTATGAGCCGCACCGTCATCTGTATGAAATGGGGAGACCGCTATCCCGCAGACTTTGCCAATCGACTGTATCGAATGGTGCGCCGAAACTATGAAGGCGATCTCCGGTTTATATGCTTCTCGGACAGCCAAATGGGCTTAATTGATGAAGTCGAATTTCGCCCCTTGCCGCCTATTACGCTGCCAGAGAAGTACCAATGGTGGCCTTGGCGCAAAATCTCCCTTTGGCAGAACAATTTGGCAGATTTGCAAGGCGAAGAGGTGCTTTTTCTGGATGTCGATTTAATCGTGACTGGGAACCTCAACAGCTTCTTTGATTTTGAGCCAGGAAAATTCTGCGTCGCTGAAAACTGGACTCAAAAGGGAATGGGGATCGGCAACACTTCGGTTTATAAATGGGTTGTCGGCCAACACACCGATATATTCGAGCATTATCAAACCGATCCACTCGCGGTTCATGCTGAATTCAGAGCCAGCCAACAGTACGTGTCGGCGATGATTCCAGAAAAGATTTATTGGCCCGAGGCTTGGTGCGTGTCTTTCAAACACTCGCTGATGCCATCATTTCCAATGAATTGGATCAGAACCCCGGCCCTGCCTTCAGAAACGCGAATCGTAGCGTTTACGGGTCGCCCCGACCCCGATGAAGCAAGAGATGGGAACTGGCGCGCCCCATGGTACAAAAAAGTGTATAAGCATGTTCGGCCTACGCCTTGGGTCGCAGAGCATTGGCGATAATGACTGACGGAAATGACGATAAAAGAGACGCTCAAACGGCGGCCATCGCATTGATGCGCCAATACGGCGAAGATGCTGGCGTGATCGCTACGTTACGGGCAGCTGAAGTTGCCGCTGCTGGAGACGTTGCGGCACTGGCGCACTGGGATGCTGTCATCAGCTATCTTGAACATGGCCCTGACGAGTCTCAGAGAAACTAACGCATTTGTGACCGCAAGGCATCTGGCACGTTACGCCAAAAAGGATCAAGAACCTCAAATGGCTTACACCGACGACCTCTCCGACAAGTTCAATGATGCATTCGTCACCGCAGACGGAGAACCTCGCGCTCATGTTGCTTATGCCGGCACAAAAACGCTTTGGCTCAATACAGGCACACTTTGTAATATCGAATGCGCGAGCTGCTATATTGAAAGTTCGCCCAGCAATGATCGCCTCGTCTATCTAACGCTCGCGGATGTGCTGCCTTATCTTGATGAGCTCGATGCAGCCGGAGAATCCCGCATTGAAATAGGGATCACCGGCGGCGAGCCTTTTATGGCGCCCGACATCTTGGAGATTGTTGAAGCGTGTTTGTCTCGCCAGCACGCTGTTCTAATCTTGACCAATGCAATGCAACCGATGCAACGACCGCGAATTCAGACCGGCCTGACCGCACTCAGAGACCGTTTCGGAGATGCTTTGAGTTTGCGGGTCAGTGTTGATCATTACGCTGCGGATCAGCATGACGAGGAACGCGGCACCGGTGCATTTGCTGTGATGTGCAAGGGTCTGAAATGGCTCGCGGCGAACAAATTTAATATCAGTCTCGCCGGCCGTACATTTTCCGATGAAGACGAAAATTCCTTGCGGGCTGGTTATAGAGGTCTATGCGCACAGCTCGGGCTAACACTTGACGCCCAGGATGCTCGTCGCTTGGTATTGTTTCCAGAAATGGAAGCGGACGCAGATCCGCCAGAAATCACGACCCGCTGCTGGAACCTTTTAAACAAAGACCCTTCCAGCCTGATGTGCGCCTCGCAGCGTATGGTTGTTCGGCGCAAGGGCGCAAAGCGCGCAAGCGTCGTGGCCTGTACATTGATCCCGTATGATGAAAGGTTTGAACTCGGCCACACGCTCGATGATGCACGTGATGAGGTGAGCCTGAACCATCCTTATTGTTCGAGCTTTTGTGTCCTAGGCGGCGGCTCATGCTCTGCTTGACCTATTGCGGGTTGACGGCGCTCTTCAGTCCAGAATAGCGAGGTTGATCGACTTCGACTTGCGCGATCGCGGTCGCTTTCAAGTGCGAAAGCAGACCGGGTGTGTTGATCGTGAGTTCTCCCGCGCGTATTCGATCGCAAAGATATTTGTTAAGCACATCCAAGTTCATTTCGTCCGAACGCTCCAAAATGGCCTGCAGTCGCGCCGTTTCGGCGACTTCGCTGGCGGCGCGAGAATCAAGGTCTCGAATGACGATTGCTAGCGCATTTGACGCGACGCGCGCATGAAACGCTGCATGTCCGGTGAGTTCGGGTTTTGCCGTATCGTCGATGAAGCTCTTCACCGCACTGAGCAATTCGGTCGGGCTCGGCTGATTATGCATGTGCTTGCTCCAGGAGGTTGACCAGATCTATTTCTGTTTCTGACACCCGACGCCCAATCGCGGCCCGCTCCACCGATGGATCACTACCGGACCGAAAAGCTTCATACATCAGCATGCACATTACACCCCATTTGAGCGAGCCGAGCATTTCCCACCAATCAATATCAGTGGGCGTGAGCTCGACACCTCTCGCTGCCGCGTAAGCCGCAAGTAACGGTTCAAGGTGGCCAAATCCGCCGACGCGATTGTCGGTCTGTCCAAACCGCCATGAATTCACGCAAATCCAGGAAATATCCTCACGCGGGTCGCCGATGTGTGCAAGTTCCCAATCGAGGACCGCCGCGAGTCCTTCTTGATCAATCATCAAATTTCCGAGCCGAAAGTCGCCATGCACGAGAACGGGTTCTAATGGCGTCGGGGCGTGTTTTTTGAGCCAAGCCATGGCCAACTCAAAGATCGGGCGCGGGACGTCGAAACCTCGATAAATCTCTTCGTAGCGCTCCAATTGTTGCAATCCGTCACTATGAGGCAGCTCGTTTAGGTTCGCGATCGGCACGGCGTGAATTTGCGCCAGAGCGGATCCACATTGTGCCGGAAGCTTCTTGCGCGCGTCCTCAAACCGATCGTCGCGTAGAATCGGTCTCGCAATGGTTTCACCTTCAATCTTGGACATCAGGAAACCCTCTCCCAAGCCGTCCTCCGCTGAGAGAACATGCAGAATTTTCGGGACAGGGACACCTTCAAGGCCAGCGGCCGCGATCAGCTCGGCTTCTTGGTTGAGGTTGATCGCCGCAGAGGACTGTTCCCGCGCATGACCTCCTGGTGCACGCCTAAGGATTGCCTGGTTCTCACCATCAGAAATCGCCCACGTTTCCTGGCTCGCGCCACCGGATAAGCGCTTGAATTTCGGCTCTGCCATCGCATTGCCGAAAATCCGCCCAAAAACCTGCTTCAATTGGGTGTTAAAGTCTTGAGTAGATGTCATGTACATCACACTTACCGAATAGCGTTTAGTCGCCAAGATTGACGACGGGGCAGGTCCCGACAGGAAGAATGATGAGCAAGAAGATACGGCCAGATAACTTACTCGCGCAACCTAAGCCGCGCAAACCTGTTGGCTTGTTCGCATGGTTGCGTGCGCGATTTTTCGCAGGAATGGTGATTGCCGCTCCGATCGCTGCAACCTTTTTCATCCTGAACTTTTTGATCACCTTCATTGACAGTCGGGTGAAGCCGCTATTGCCGCCTTTGCTGCAGCCAGAGACATATACGAACTATGCTATTCCCGGCTTCGGTGTGCTTGTGCTGGTCGTCGCGCTTACGGTTCTTGGGGCGATCACCGCGAACCTCGTGGGCCGCTGGGTGTTTGACACCACAGATCGAATACTGACGCGCATTCCCCTGGTTCGGAACGTATATGCAGCGATTAAGCAGCTCACCGAGGTGCTTGCCAACAATCAGCAGGCAAGCTTCGACCGCTGCGTGATGGTCGAATACCCTAAGCGCGGATCTTGGTGTCTGGCATTCGTTTCGTCTGATGCAGGCGGTGAAATCGGCGCTAAGCTTGGCACCGACATGATCGCTGTTTTTGTACCAACGACGCCGAACCCGACGTCTGGATTTCTGATCTTTGTCAAGCGCGATGAGTGTGTAGAGCTCGAAATGTCGGTTGAAGAAGGCGCGAAGATGATACTGACAGCGGGTCTTGTGGTTCCAGAATTTCAAGGCGATGTCACAAAACTACCTGGCGTCAGTTCCGGAAAGCCTGTGTCAGTCTCCAAACCGGAGATCGGGGCTGAGAAGCTGGCCGAGTAAGCGGAGGCCATCTGATCTGGCGCCGGAACCATTTTGTTGCGCCAGAAATGCCATTTCCGCATCTTTGTTTGCAATTTCAAGGAGATTAGCGTCATCCGGTAGACGCAGAAGTCGATAGGCCACAGCGCCGGACTGACGTTTTCCCAATAGGTCTCCCGGACCGCGAAGCTTGAAATCCGCTTCCGCGATCTCGAACCCGTTCTCCGTACGGCGCAGCGTATCCAGGCGGATCTTTGCCGTTTCGCCCAGCGGCGGTGAATACAGCAATAAGCAATAGCTTTTGGCTGCGCCTCGTCCCACCCGCCCGCGTAATTGGTGGAGCTGGGCGAGACCAAATCCTTCGGCATGCTCAATCACCATGATCGTCGCTTCTGGCACATCAACACCGACTTCGATCACCGTTGTCGCAACCAGCAAGCGCGTTTTGCCGGTGCGGAAAGCCTCTAGGGCGCTGTCCTTCTCTTCGGCTTTGAGGCGACCATGAACAAGGCCAACAGGCGCTGTCAAAATGCCTTGAAGCATACTGGCGCGATAGATCGCGGAGGCGGCGTCTTCTGTATCTGCTTCGACTCGCGGACAAACCCAAAAAACGCGCTCACCTCGTGCGAGCGCGCGGCCAACCGCATCCACCACGTCATCCATGCGTGTGCTGGGGATTGCGCGTGTTTCAATCGGAAGCCGACCAGCCGGTTTCTCATCCAGGATCGACACATCGAGGTCGCCGTGCACCGATTGTGCGAGCGTTCTTGGGATCGGAGTTGCGCTCATGACGAGCGTGTGCGGCGCCTTTCCTTTGCTTCGCAAACGCATGCGATCCGCAACACCAAAACGATGTTGCTCGTCGACGATCACCAGTCCCAAATTTTGGAACCCGACGCCCTCCTGAAATAAGGCATGTGTCCCGGCGATGACTTGGATTTCGCCATTTTGAAGCGCCATTAGAGTCGCCTCTCTGCCGCGGCCCCGATCGCGGCCTGTCAGCACACCAACATTGTAGCCATTGGGAGACAACAACATGTCTAGCGTCTCGTACTGTTGGCGCGCCAATACTTCCGTGGGAGCCATGAACGCTGTTTGGAACCCTGTGTGTGCGGCCTGAACGGCTGCGAAAGCGCCAACGAGCGTTTTACCTGCGCCGACATCTCCTTGAAGCATCCTGCGCATCGGGTGGGGCGTGGCGAGGTCCTGCATGATCTCTCGAGTGGCGCGGATCTGAGCATCCGTTGGTCGATAGGGTAGGGTCTTTACCAGCGCGTTCAGCGCGTCAGGGGCGGCTGGAATGCTTGGAGCTTCAATCCGCGTGCGTTGCTGCTTTGCCCTAGCAAAGGTCAAGGCACGCGCCAGCGCTTCGTCATAGGCCAAACGGGTTCGACAAAGTTCAAACCACCCTTCGTCATAGTCCTCGGGGTCATGAAGACCTGCTAATGCATCCGTGAATCGAGGCCAGTGTTCGCGCGTGATGAGCGGTGCATCAATCCATTCTGGTAAATCCGCTGGCACATGTTCAAGTGCGCTCCGTTGAGCAGCATGGACACGCTTATTGGTTAGTCCGGCGCTTAGTCGGTAGACCGGCTCAACGCGCGGTGGCATTTCACCTGTGTCGGGATCCACGACATGATCGGGATGGCTCATCTGCCGTTCGCCACGAAACTCATCGACGCGTCCGGATACGATTCGTGTTTTGCCAATTGGAAATTGTGACTGCAACCAACGCGGATCAGCGCGGAAGTAAGTAAGGGTCAAGAATCCGGTGCCGTCGAACAGCTCGACTCGCGTTGGGGCTCGCTCGTTGTAAGGCGGCTTGACGCTGTGGACTTCGCCGCGAACCGTGCCAATTTCGCCGACTGGTAAGGCTTCGAAACTGTCGACAGGGCGGCGATCAATCCAGCGTTCCGGCAAATGTAACAACAAGTCAAAGAGCGTTTCACCGCCGACGAGATCGGCGAGAATTGTCTTTAATTTCGGTCCGATTCCCGGCAGAGATTCAAGCGGCTCGAAAAGAGGAAACAGGCGTTCGTCGCGCATCCCGTTTCCTAGCAGCTGAAAAAATAGGCGCAATTGTGCATTGGCTTGGGTTTTCAACAGCGCCGGATTATATCGCCAGGACGGAGCACACGCATGGCCGACGATTCACATAGACGCAAATTGAAGTTCCGAGCTTGGCGGCGGGGATTTCGAGAAATGGATTTGCTAATGGGCAGTTTCGCTGACGCGCATATTTCAGAACTCAATGACAATGATCTTGATGAGTTCGAACGTTTGCTCGAAACCCCAGATTGGGAAGTATATGCGTGGCTGGTTGGGCAAAAACCTGTGCCTGATAATTTTCAGAGTAGGTTGCTGGACCGATTGATGCGCTTCCGTTACGAGGCGCAAGCTGGTTAACCGAGCCGATTCCAAGAAACACTGAACCTAAGATGACAGCATTGGACTTGTTGAGCCGTCTAGCGGCACCGACTCAGTTTGGCGGTGCACCCTTTGGCATGGACGTGATCGCGCTCGCTCAAGCGCTCGATGCTCGTGGCGGTGTAGGTCTTTACGTCGCCAGGGACGACAAAATGGCGTCGGCAGCATTGCAAATTGTTGAATTCACTCTGCCCACCCTAGAGCGGGTGCATCTGCCCGGGTGGGACACACTCCCTTATGATCGCATCAGTCCGTCCGCGTCCGTTGCGTCTGCCCGCTGTTCTGCGCTTGCGACGCTGGCGGCAGAGGATCAAGTCGAAAAAGCCCGCCTCATCGTAACGACGGCCAGTGCGTTGGTGCAGCGCGTTCCTCCGATCGAGACGATGCGAATGTCGAGTCTGTCGATTGGCGTGAATGAGAGGATCGATCAGACTCATCTTTCAAATTACCTGAAGCGCAACGGATATATTCGGACCGCAACCGTATCTGAGCGTGGCGAGTTTGCGATGCGCGGCGGGAAAATCGATTTGTATTCTCCAAACGCGGTCGAACCTGTTCGTCTGGATTTGTTCGGTGATGAGGTGGAAGCGATTAAGGCTTTCGATCCCGAAACCCAGCTATCGACACGAGTGCTGAAGCGGGTGACCTTAGCACCGGTCAGTGAAATACTTTTCGATAAAGATACGCTCAGCCTTTTCCGCGAACGCTATTTGGCAGAGATTGGCTCGCCTGCCGGCGACTCCATGTACGAGGCTGCCCGGGCTGAGATTCGGCGCCAAGGTTTGGAAAATTGGTTGCCGCTGTTTCATGACCGGCTCGATTCGCTTTTCGACTACATTGGGCGGGGCGCGTTGATTGGGTTTGGGCATCTCGCGCGAGAAGCCGCTCTTGAACGTATTTCTCAAGCGAAAGACTATCATGATGCGCGTCTTGAAGCGGCGGGAGACGCTTATTCTGCGAGAGTGCTAGAGCCAAATCGCTTGTACTTTGCCGCGGAAGAATTTGGGCAATCACTCAGCCAGTTCAGCGTCGCTCGGTTTAATCCGTCGCTGTCGCCAGATCAAATTGACCTAGGCGGTCGACCAGGCAGGGACTTCACACCCGATCGGGTTCAAACAGAAACAAACATTTTCGAAATTGCCACACGTCACGCAAGGCAACTCCGATCAAACGGCAAAACGGTCGTTTTCGCTGCTTGGACGCATGGCTCCGCAGAACGCTTGGCAAACGTCCTCAACGACCATGGTTTGCAGGACATTGATCGCGCGTTTTCGTTGGATGCGGCTCGCAGCGCTGGATTGGCCATCTGCGAACTGCCTTTGGAAGCCGGTTTTGAGAGTGAAAACCTTGCATTGATTGCAGAGCCTGACTTGCTCGGCGATCGTCTTGCCGCCCCCCGCCGCAAGAGAAAGGCGGCGAATTTTATCACCGAAGCCAGCGCGCTAAACCCGGGTGATTTTATCGTACATGTTGATCATGGAGTCGGGCGATATATTGGGCTGCGCACTCTGGATCTCGCCGCCGCACCGCACGACTGTTTGGAGCTCGAATATGCGAAAGGCGACAAAGTCTTCCTGCCGGTTGAAAACATAGACCTAATAAGCAGGTACGGCAGTGAAGATGCCGAAAGCAGTGTCGACCAACTGGGTGGCGTGGGTTGGCAAACGCGCAAAGCACGCGCCAAGAAACGCATCCTCGAAATGGCTGCGGAGCTGCTACAAATCGCGGCGGCACGGCAGCTTAGACAGGCAGACGCACTTAGTTCTGGCGATGGATTGTACCAGGAGTTTGCTGCGCGATTCCCTTATGATGAGACTGATGATCAGCTGAATGCGATTGAAGATGTGCTTGGGGATCTAAGCTCCGGACGGCCCATGGATCGCTTGATTTGCGGCGATGTCGGATTCGGCAAAACAGAAGTGGCTCTTCGAGCGGCCTTTGTCGCGGCCATGGCCGGGCAACAGGTCGCGGTCATTGCTCCCACGACGCTGCTCGCACGCCAGCACTTTGAGACGTTTTCAAGCCGGTTTTCGGGGTGGCCGATCAATGTCCGTCCATTGTCCCGGTTTGTTTCGACAAAAGATGCCAATGAGACTCGAGCCGGGATGGAAAATGGGACCGTTGACCTTGTTGTTGGGACGCACGCTTTGTTGGCGAAGAGCGTATCCTTCAAACGGTTAGGCCTTTTGATCGTAGATGAAGAGCAGCGGTTCGGCGTGAAACACAAGGAGCGGTTGAAAGAACTCAAAGCGGACGTGCACGTGCTTACCTTGTCGGCGACGCCAATCCCGCGGACGCTTCAAATGGCGCTCACGGGTATTCGCGATCTTTCAATTATCGCCACGCCTCCGGTCGATCGTTTGGCGGTCCGAACTTACGTGACTGAATTCGATGCGGTGACCATTCGAGAAGCGCTGCTCCGGGAAAAATATCGAGGCGGTCAAAGCTATATTGTTGCGCCTCGAATTGCGGACTTATCTTACCTCGAAGATTATCTCAAAGCGAACGTTCCGGAGGTGAATTTTGTCGTCGCGCACGGGCAGATGCCAGCCGGTGAGCTCGAAGACATCATGACGGCATTCTATGATGGTAAATACGATGCACTTCTTTCAACAACCATAGTTGAAAGCGGCCTCGATATACCGCGGGCGAACACTCTGGTTATCCACAAGGCGGACAGATTTGGGCTTGCACAATTGTATCAATTGCGGGGTCGGGTCGGCCGCGCAAAGTTGCGTGCATATGCTTACATGACAACGCCACCAGACCGCGTGATTTCGACGGCTGCTGAGCGACGCTTACGTGTGCTGCAATCGCTCGACAGTCTGGGCGCTGGATTTCAACTGGCAAGCCATGATTTGGATATGCGGGGCGGTGGCAATTTGCTTGGGGATGAGCAATCTGGACACGTTAAAGAAGTCGGTGTTGAACTCTACCAATCGATGCTCGAAGACGCGGTTAAAGCGTTGCAGTCAGGCGGTTCTGAAGCAGAGGATGTTGTCGATGACTGGTCACCTCAGATAAATCTCGGCGTTGCTGTTCTCATACCCGAAACTTATGTGCAGGATCTTGGTGTTCGCTTGGCCTTGTATCGACGTTTGGCTGACGCGGATACCGAACATGCGCGCGAAACCTTTGCCGCAGAACTGATTGATCGCTTCGGACCAATTCCGGAAGAGACAGAGCAGTTGCTCAAAGTTACGGGAGTAAAGGCGCAGTGCAAGACGCTTGGGATCGCCAAGATCGATGCTGGGCCAAAAGGCACCGTGCTGACATTTCGGGAAGATACCGCGGTGGATCCTGGCCAATTGTTACAACTTGTACGATCGCGGCCAAGTCATTTCCGCCTTAGACCAGACAATAAGCTCGTGGTAACATCTGCACCGGCGTCTGCTGAGGCCAAAATCGCGTCTGTAGACCGTATTTTGAAAGAACTGTCAGACGTCGCCCTGACCGCTGCTTAAGACACCATTTTTCGCCGCGCCCAATTGCGTCGCCGATCGTCTTCGGTTTGTAGCAAATCATCGAGCGAATGTGTTTGCCGCCGCTCTATAACTCTCCATTCGGCACGCCCATTGGTCAGCTTTTCTAACCTGTGTGCGAGGTTCAAACCGCTCCTGTAGATGGTTTCGGGCATAACGATGCAGAGCGTGTGCTCGTCGAGGCGCGCAGCCAAATCTGTTTCCCGCAAATTGGCCCTAACGGTCTCCGCGAGCTCGCTGATGGCGTATCCATGATCACGCGGTGTCAAATAGAGCAGGCTAACAGCGTGACCGCGAACATCACAGTCTTTCAGCACGTTCGCCAGGTGCTCGCGAAGGAATGTCGGTGAGAAAACTGCGGTTTCAGGATCGTGAATTGTGGATAAACTATGTGGCGTGGGAACAACCGCTTCGTCAGGTTTGTTCATCAAGGCTACGATTTGGTCCGCAGCAAAATTGATTGAGTCAGCTTTGTTTATGATCAAACGCGCTTGGTTTCGCAAAAAAGGATCGACTGGTACCATTCGTTTCGGGTCTTCGATCAGCAACAACGGTACTTTGAGCGTATCCAGATTGACGCAGAATCGTTTCAGAAACCGAATGGCTTCGTCATCGGTATGCGTTGGTTCCAGCAAAATTGCCGAGAACGCACCTTCGCTCAAATAGTCTCGTGCTGTAAGATGCGTAAGTGCTGCAACGAGATCGACATTTTGATCACGCAAGACGGTTTTGAGGGCGCCAAAACTTGCGGACGCTTCACCGACAAACAGCGCACGACGCCCTCTTTGCGGTGCCATTTCTCCGGTTTCATTCGCTCCCAACGTGCGAGCGGTAGCAGACCGCAATTGTAATTCCTTCTTCCGAAGCGCCTCACGGTTCCGAATGGATAGGCGCTCTCTAAGGCTGAGCAGTGCTTCTGCATCCTCGATTACTATAAGCGTCCTTGCGTCCAATCCTTCTGGGCACTCACCAATTACGGCAAGCGGACGTTTTTTCGGGCTTTCTAGCCACGACTTGAACCAGGGAGAGAGTTTATCGACAACCTTATCAACTGTGGTGTCGATCAGTAATGGTACGCCGATGTCTACGCGAAGCGGTAGCGCAGCTCTTACCGCACGCAAGCGTCCTTGTTTCAGCCGACTCTGCAGCAGATTCAGACGAGGGTTCTCTGACAGCACCTCGATGCTTGGATCGTCGAAATGGTGGTTCACATAATTCACTGGCGTCCCCCGACGACGTAAGGTGAGGGCTTTTCAATGCACTAAGGACTCTTAAAGTCGGGTTGAATTAACCTCGTAAATCGTTGGTGCATGGGAGTGAAAAATGGGTTCGGGACCACTAAAAGGGATCAAAATCGTTGAATTTGCTGGAATCGGTCCAGGACCGTTTTGCGGTATGTTGCTGAGCGATCTGGGCGCGAATGTGATTAGGATCGACCGAAAAGGCTCTGAACGACCGGGACGATCGGATGATGTAATGAGCCGCGGTCGTCGATCGATCGCCTTGAATTTGAAGGATCCTGACGACGTCGAGACAGCCCTGAAACTTTTGGAAAAAGCTGATGGATTGATCGAGGGCTTTCGACCCGGTGTCATGGAACGACTTGGGCTTGGTCCTGAAACAGTGTTAGCCCGAAGCCCGAAACTCGTGTTTGGTCGTATGACCGGTTGGGGGCAGTTCGGCGCATTGTCTCATTCTGCGGGTCATGATTTGAATTATATCGCGATCACCGGTGCGCTTTATGCAATGGGAGACGGTGATGGCAAACCGCGACCACCTCTCAATCTGATTGGTGACTATGGCGGTGGAGCGATGTATTTGGCGTTTGGACTGCTTGCCGGCATCATAAACGTTCAAAACGGCGGCAAGGGGCAAGTGATCGACTGCGCGATGTCGGACGGTGCAGCCTCTCTCGCGACGATGTTTTACGGCATGAAAGCTATGGGGGTTTGGACGACTGATCGCGAGGCCAATCTTCTCGATGGCGGTGCACATTTCTATGACACCTATGAATGCCGAGATGGAAATTGGGTCGCAATTGGTTCAATCGAACCGCAATTCTACGCTGAGTTGGTCGAAAAGGCCGAGCTCACAGACGAAGACTTTAAGCATCAAATGGACCGCAATAAGTGGCCCAGTTTGAAAGACAAATTGACGGGTGTTTTCAAATCAAAAACACGCGATGAGTGGTGCGCGATCATGGAAGGCACAGACATTTGCTTCGCGCCTGTTCTATCGATGGATGAAGCGCCGAATTACAGACATAATGTGGATAGGCAAACATTTGTCGAGGTCGATGGTGTTGTCCAGCCAGCACCCGCACCGAGGTTTTCAAACACGCCCGGTGAGATTGCGGGTCCTCCTGCAGGAGTTGGCGAACATTCAGAATCGATTTTGGCGGAGTGGGGCATCGGAAGTTAATGTCGGCATTGCCGGGGACAACTGGCCGACGGCGCCTTTACCTAATGCGCCATGGGTTCGTCGATTATACATCTCGAAAAGTTCGCGAGACACAAGATCCATCACTTGCCTATTTGACTCAGCAGGGAAAGGATGAAGCGGCTGCAGCTGGCAAAGCACTGTCCGAAGTCCCATTCGACTTGGCCTTTCATACAGGTTTAGACAGAACCAAAGAGACTGCCTCCATTGTGATTTCGCACAATAAGGCACCTCCGGCGTTGGAAGTGGAGGCCCGTCTGCAAGAGCTTCAGTCTGGACAGTACATCGATTTCAAGTCCGCGGAACACTTGGCGGCAACAATGACATTTCAATTCGAGCAAGCCGGCGAAGTAGGGGCGACGTTTCTGCCTGGAGGTGAGCGTTTCTCCGATGCAATGCTCAGGATCAAAGAAGGCGTACAAGACTTGCTGGCTCGGCCCAACTGGTCCCGAGTTTTGATCGTTGCTCATGAAGGGATCAACCGCTTATTGCTTTCGTGGGTGATCGGTGCACCGCTTGGCGCGAGTTCAGGTTTTGAGCAAGATACAGGGTGCATCAATATTATCGACTTTGATCTGGTTCCCTTGAGCGCTGCTCGCAAAACAACGCCGGAAGACGGCGCCAGACATTTGATGTCGACAAAGGATGTGACGGTTGAGCGCGCTGTGATCAAATCGGTCAATTTGACTCCAGCAAACTATCTCAAGCACGGGATGAATTTGCGGAGCTTGGAGGCGATCTTTACATCACCCCACCCACATGAATAGCAGCCAACAAATGGCCTTGGCTGGGTTCAGTCTGGCTTGGTTAACACACAACTATCGGATTGGTCACCTCTGCCAAACAAAGGTGCCTATTCGATATCCTTCTTGCTATAACTGGCCGCTCGCTGGAGCGGCTATTTTTTTGATTGCAACAAGTGTTCGGCGCGCCGCGTCGCTTCATTGAGTTTGACTTCCATCAAATGCCGAATTGCTTCGCGATCCATGGATTTGTCTGGTTTGATCACCGGACCGAATACAATTGCACCTCGAGTGAAAGGGAAGGGAATCCGAAAGCGATCCCATGTCCCTAGCCGTCTTTCCGGTCGAGTTACGATGGCGTAGGGGAGAATAGGAACACCGGCTCTCTGCGCAATGATTACTGGGCCAGTCTGTGCCTGCTCTGCAGGGCCACGGGGACCGTCTGGGGTGATGCAAATCGCAGCGCCCGTTCGGAGCATCGCAAGCGCTTCACGTACCGCTTCAAATCCGCCTTTTTCCTTCGTTTTTCGTTTGTCTTTGGTCGATCCTCGAATTGCTTCGAGGCCCATGTAACTTACCGCCCGCGCAACAGGTTCCCCGTCTTTCGACAAGGAAATCAGCATCGCGGTGTGACGTTTTTGACCGGGCCATTTTCGAATGAACCGGTCCCAACCCGAAGGCAAAGCCATAATTGTTGAATGCCAAGCGACGACAATTAAGCTCGGGTGCTCTTCCCATTCCGAGCGAGCTTGATCTTGCCCTTCAAGCCTCCAGCGAATTGTCCGACTGCACAACGCCATATAGGCCCAAATCAGCTTGCTGATGAGCCATACCGAAATTGGATGCCGCAAGAGTGTCTTCATATATTGGTCGGTGGCACACGGATTGATTTCCGTGAATCGAATATTGCTGACTAATTGTCAGTCAGTACATCTGCAAGCTCGGCGTACGTGCCGCCATGATAAACAAGTGGCCTTGAGTCCCGATCCAGCTCGATACGTTTGACTTCGGCAATACAAATCATGTGGTCGCCAGCCGGGTATCTACCGTAGATTTTCGTCTCCAGCCTTGCGGCGCATGACTTCAAAAGCGGAACGCCACCGAGGCCTACATCTAAATCAATGCCCAAAAACTTGTCCGAACGTCGACTCGCAAACCTCTGCGACATGACCATTTGGTCGTCACGTAAAATATGGACCGCGAACCAGTCCGATTTCTGGAACGCATCAATACTGCGCGATTGATTGCCGACAGACCACAACACAAGTGGGGGATCGAGTGAGACGGAATTGAAAGAATTCGCGGTAATGCCGATTGGCTGCTCCTCACCATCAAGCGTCGTAATAACAGTTACACCAGTCACAAATAGACCGAGGGCGTCGCGGAAAATGCGCTTGTCAAAATTCATATGAAGCTCGTTTGGCTAGATCACGAAACTTGGCTCATTTCCCAACCGCGTCCAGTGTCGAATCGCGTTTCGCTCGTTTTGTGCAGTTATGCTGAATGTTCTTGCGTTGATTGACGGTTCCGCAGGCTCAATCGCAATGCGTTGATGCATAGCAGATATGTTTAAGTTCGGGGGCGATCGCGGTTTATTTCGTGTTGTGTCAGAAACGATTTATAAAAATGGCGAAGAAGTGGCGGTATCTTTAGGAGGATTACCAGCGTTCAACAGGAAGCGTGTGTTGTGCCGCAATTACGCCTTATTTCTGAACAGCCATTCATGATGAACGGTTGTTCATCTTAGATCCTTTGTAAAAATTCATTTTGGTTTGGGGTTGTGTGTCAGTTTTGCAAAGGGCACATAGGGCTCATGTAAGGCTAACAAAAGCCTATTTCAGCAATGAAGGATAGACAACAAATGCGCCTGCTGAGGCGAGCAGGCTGCTTTTACTGTGGAGTAGATATGATGAAGGATTGGTGTAATACGGATGGGGCGAAGCGCCTCAAGGATAAAATTGCGGAATATTGGTCGGATCGCGGCTACGAAGTCGAAGTAGACCTCGTCGACGCTGGCTTTGTGCCAGCGATGCGCAGCGCTCGCACCGATGTTCGCAGCAACATGGTGAATGGCATGCCTCGCCGCAAAGTTGTAAATGCGAACGAAGTCCGCAACGAGTATCGTCCAGACTAAGCGCTCAATGCGCCGGCGATGTGCGCGACTTCGGTTGGGACGTCGTTCCAACTGTGCACACACCGCACAGTCGGCAGCGGATTGGACGTTAGTTCTCCGTACCCAAAGCTAACGAAAACAAAGGGCAGCTCAGCATTTTGAGCTGCCCTTTCGTCTGTGTCGCTATCGCCGATAAGCAGAGCCCGTTCCGGTCGACCCTTGGCGGCTTGAATGGTTTCTAGAAGGTGGGCCTTATGAGGTTTACGTTTGGTAGCGCGGTCGGCGCCCATGACGGCCACAAATCGTTCCGACAAGTTTAACGTGTCGAGCACTTGTTCCGCGAGGCTCTGGGTTTTGTTTGTGCACACCGCCAGTTTTGCGCCCGAACGTGCGAGGTTTGCCATTGTGTCCAGAGCCCCCGGGAAAATAGCAGACTCATCGCAGATGTGGTGTGTGTAGTATTGGATGAAGTCCGGCCACAATCGGTCTTCTAGCTCAGCTTCATCAACTTTGGTGTCATTCCAGCTGAAGCCTTCACGTATCATTGCCTTGGCGCCATGACCAACCATCGAACGAATGTCCGAAAGAGGCACAGCATTTAGACCTTGTGTCGACAAAACATGATTAAGGGCAGCCAGCAGATCGGGTGCCGTGTCTACCAATGTGCCGTCCAGATCGATGGCTATGGTCCAGCCGTCTAGATATGCTGTCATCCTGCTTCCTCAATTCTCTATCTTTATCAGGGGCTCGAATCCTTACGCAGTTTGGTTTACGGCACAGGAAAGCTGAGGGCGAGGAGCAAAGCATGACAAAACGCGCCGCCATCATATTGGCCGCGGGGCAAGGCACCCGCATGCGATCCAGTCTGCCCAAGGTTTTGCATGCCGTTGGTGGCAAGGCGATGATTGATTGGTCCGTGGACTTGGCCAAGCGCGCGGGCTGCGAAACCATCATCGTAGTTATCAGCCCGAACGCGTCGCAAGTTGGCGAACACGTTTTGGCGGTTGATGCCACGGTGTCGATTGCAACGCAGGATCCGCCTCTTGGCACCGGACACGCGGTCCAGAGCGCACAAGAAGCCTTGGCCGGCTTCTCCGGTCACGCGGTCGTTTTGTATGGTGACACGCCGCTGATACAGAGCGATGCGATCGATGCGCTGTTCGCACAACTCGAGGCTGGCGCGGATCTTGGCGTGCTTGGCTTTCACGCCGAAGACCCCGGTGCCTATGGTCGACTGGTGACGGATCCGTCTGGAGATCTGAAAGCGATTGTCGAAGCCAGGGACGCCTCGGACGAACAGCTTCGCATCACGCTTTGCAATTCCGGAGTGATGGCGGGGCGAGCCGATCGGTTGTTCGAGCTTCTCGACCAAATTTCGAATGATAACGCCAAAGGTGAATACTATCTGACGGACATTGTTGGCATCAGCAACGGGGAGGGGCGCCGTAGTGCGATCATTGAATGTCCCGAATCGGACGTGCTTGGTGTGAATTCTCGTGTCGAATTGGCGTCTGCGGAAGCGGCATTTCAGGATCGCTTTCGGACACACCTCTTGCAGCAGGGCGTGACTATGACGGCCCCTGAGACAGTGTTTTTTAGTCACGACACACTGATTGAAGCGGATGTGACGATCGAACCTCACAATGTCTTCGCGCCGGGGGTTCAGATAGCGAGTGGCTGTCGCATTCGCAGCTTTTGTCATCTCGAGGGTGCAAGCGTTGCAGAAGATTGCGAAATAGGACCGTATGCCCGTTTGCGTCCCGGTACGCGGCTGGAAGCGGGCGTGAAGATCGGGAATTTCGTCGAGGTCAAGAAGACGAAAATGGGCGCCGGCGCAAAGGCGAATCATTTGGCCTATTTGGGCGACGGTGATGTCGGCGCTGGAGCCAATATCGGCGCAGGCACTGTGTTTTGCAATTATGATGGCTTTTTCAAGTATCAAACCGTGATCGGGGAAGGTGCGTTCATTGGCTCGAACAGTGCGCTTGTCGCGCCCGTAAAAATAGCCGATGGCGCCTATATTGGCTCGGGATCTGTTGTAACAGAAGATGTCGAAGCCGACTCGCTGGCGATTGGTCGGGCACGGCAAACTGGAAAGGCGGGCTGGGCGAGTGGCTTTCGTGACCGAATGCTCCAGCTCAAAAAAGCGAACAGCTCGAAATGACTCTGTCAAGAAAAGGCCCAGCCTCATGGCGCATGAAATAGAGAAACAAAACGCGGCAGCGGCCGCGCTGGATTTTGTCGAAGAGGGCATGACGCTTGGCCTGGGGACAGGTTCGACGGCGAACTTTTTTGTCGAGATGTTGGCGGAGGAAGTTGCTGAGGGGTTGGTCGTTCGAGCCGTGCCCACGAGTGAGGGAACCCGGCGCTTAGCTGAAAGTCTCGGCATTCCGCTGGTCGATATTGAACAGGTGGATCGTCTGCATCTCACGATAGATGGCGCTGATGAAGTCGATGAATCCGCACAGCTGATCAAGGGGGGCGGCGGCGCGTTGTTGCGCGAAAAAATTGTCGCAAATGCCAGCGATCTGATGGTGGTTATCGCGGACCCGAGCAAGCAGGTGGAAGCCTTGGGACAGTTCCCGCTTCCGATCGAAGTGACGCCGTTCGGATACACGATCACCGCAAAAAAAGCGTATGATGCACTTTGCGCCTCTGGGATACTGAGACCCCGTATCAAAGTTCGCTCGGGTCCGAACGGGGCACCCATCCGGACAGATGGCGGGAACTTCATCCTGGACTGTGACTGTGGTGTCATTCCCGACGCCGCAAAGGCGGGTGCGTTATTGTCATTTGTGCCGGGTGTCGTGGAGCATGGCTTATTCACAGACCTGTGTCGCATCGTGATCATCGGATCCGAAGATGGCGCAACCATATTTGAATATTGAAATCGGAATGCGAACCGAATAGCCCAACGGACCTTAAGAGATAAAGGCGGTGAAACGACATGGCTGAAGCAGCTTATGACTATGATTTGTTTGTCATCGGTGGGGGGTCTGGTGGCGTACGCGCGGCGCGTGTCTCCGCCGGGCATGGCGCCAAGGTCGCGCTTGCGGAAGAATATCGCATGGGCGGAACTTGCGTGATCCGCGGCTGTGTCCCGAAAAAATTCATGGTCTATGCCAGCGATTATGGCCGCAAGCTCAAAGAAGCCCAAGCTTATGGTTGGGATGTTTCTGTTGGTGAGTTCGACTTTCCGGAATTCATGGCGAACCTTCACGCGGAAGTGGATCGGCTGTCGGGCATCTACATGAGTGGACAGGTAAATGCTGGGGTCGACGTGTTCGAAGAGCGCGCGGAACTGATTGATGCGCATACGATTAAATTGGTTCCGTCCGGTAAAACGATCAGTGCCGACAGAATTCTGATCGCCGTTGGTGGAACCCCCTGGCGTCCGACATCGGAAGAGCTTCCCGGCGTCGAGCACACAATCACATCGGACGGGGTGTTTCAGCTCAAGCAATTGCCAAAGCATATCGTTATTGCCGGTGGCGGCTACATTGCGTGCGAGTTCGCTCATGTATTTGCGGGACTCGGTGTGGAAACCTGCCTGGTCTATCGCGCTGAGACAGTGCTGCGTGGGTTCGACATGGACATCAGAACCACCGTCCATGAGGGCCTGAAAGAGGCCGGCGTTCGGGTCATCACCAACACTGTGTTCGAGTCGATTGAGCACAAGGGTGAAATGGATCGGCCCCTGCACTTGAAGCTGACCAATGGAATCACGCTTGATGCCGACGTCATCATGATGGCGGTTGGACGTAGACCCTTGATCGAGGGCCTTGGGCTGGAAGCCGCCGGTGTTAAAATCGGTGACCGGGATGAGATTGTCGTCAACGAATACTCCCAAACCAATGTCGAAAACATCTTCGCCGTGGGTGATGTGACTCGCCGTGCTGAGCTGACCCCAGTTGCAATCCGAGAAGGTCACGCCTTTGCCGATACCGAATTTGGCGGTACCCCGCGTCATTTCGATCATGACATGATCCCGACAGCCGTGTTCACCCAACCGGAAGTCGGCACTGTCGGCTTGTCGGAAGGCGAGGCGCGCCGAAAGTATGGCAAGGTCGACATCTACAAAGCCCGCTTCCGGCCGATGAAGAATATGCTCAACGGCAAATCTGAGCGCGTCTTTATGAAACTGATCGTGCGACAAGAAGACGACGTCGTTGTCGGCGCCCACATTGTTTCGCCAGATGCCGGTGAAATGATCCAGATGCTCGGCATTGCCGTGAAGATGGGCGCGACCAAGCAGCAATTTGATGAAACATGTGCTGTTCACCCAACCATTGGCGAAGAGATCGTCACGATGCGCACCAAATGGGAACCGGAGAGAGTTTAGCCGACGTCTCGGTCGGCTTCCCTTTGAAAGCCTGAGATCATACGATCTGGTTTTGGATGCGTGTCCATGACCTCTTCTCCGACCATTCGCCCGATACAAACGCCAGATCAGTCTGCAGTTATTGCGCTTTGGGACCAGGTGTTTCCTGGTGAAGCAGCCTGGAATGATCCGGTCGATGTGATCGCCCGAAAGCTGCAAGTGCAGCCTGAACTGTTCTTCGTCGCGGTGTCGGACGACACCGTGATCGGGACCGTGATGGCCGGTTTCGATGGTGTGCGTGGCTGGGTCCACCATCTGGCGGTGCACCCAAATCATCGCCGCGAGGGTATTGCGACCGAATTGATGAAACGGGCAGAAGCGGGTTTGAAATCCGCGGGCTGTCCGAAGCTCAATCTACAAGTTCGGTCAACAAATCTTGGTGTCATCAAATTCTATCAATCGCTGGGTTTTTACGTTGAGGAGCGCGCGAACCTTGGCAAGCCTCTGATTTGAAAAGGCTTGACGTCCATCTTTGGCAAACCGGGTTGGGCACCAAACGTCGACGACGCTGCCGCACAAATGCCAACACCAAAAGCCAGACCGCCGGACCGGCGTCTGGGTGAGAGCAAAGGCGCGTCCAGGGTGAACGCAAGTGATGCCGTTCTTTCGAAACGGCGTTAAGCGTCCAGCTTGGACGCGCCTTACGACGGCATATTCTTACCGTTAGCACCGCCGATCACATGTCTGCGGTCACTCCGGGGGGCTTGGATCTTACAGCCATGACAGCTCGCCTTGCATCATCGGACCAAGGGCTCACTCCCCCGACGGGCACCGGGCAAAGGGACCAGACCCCAATGCGCAGTCACCCGGCCGTCGTGCTTCGTCCGATCTGGCTGGTCCGGACCCGCTCTCATGGACGAAGACAGCTTACAGTATACGCTCAAAGGCCAAGGGGTTGGATAAGTTTTTTTGCTTGGCTTCGACTTCGCGGCGTTTGAGTTGCATAAATCGTGTTCTTTCTACGCGGTAAAATGCAGCAGGAAAACGCAGTCAGCCATTGCCATTCACCTCAGATTGCGGCCAGGGTGTCTATAAAGACTGATGAATGGGATGGCTCTTCGAAATGCTTAAGAAGTTTGTAGTGCTCGGAAGCGCGCTGTTGCTCTTGTCTGGGGCGGCGGCACAAGAAAACGACGAGAATGGTGAGGAGGACCCCAAGACCCTCGCGGCTTTTGTCGAAGACTTTGAAAAGTCCGATGGGTTGTTCCCGCTCTATCGGGACACAGAGACCGGGGAGGTCTTTCTAGAAGTCGCAACCGATCAATTGGGCGAAGAGTTCATCTATTTTCTCTACACGGAAAACGGACCAGTCGAGGCAGGGCATTTCCGAGGTAATTTCCGAGACAATCGGGTTGTTGCGTTCAATCGCAAATTCGATCGCGTCGAAATAGAGGCCGTCAATACGGGCTACTATTTCGATCCGGAGAATGCGCTCTCTCGTTCAGCCAATGCCAATATCTCCCGCGCGCCAATCGCCAATGTCGAGATCGCGGCAGAAAGCGAAGATGGCGACCGCCTCCTGATTTCAGCCGATGCGGTGTTTAAGGGCGAAGCGTTGCATCGGGTAACGCCCTGGCGTGCGCCCGACACACCTCCCGGTGCCAGTTTTACGCTCGGTGAGTTGTCGAGCGACAAAACCCTGATCACGGATATTCGGAGCTATCCGGAAAATACCGACATTCGGGTCGAATATGTCTACGACAATCCCAAGCCGTTTCACTATGGCAATTCCGACATCACGGATCCGCGCTCGGTGGCCATTCTGGTGCAGCATTCTTTCTTAAAGATGCCGGAAGCGGGCTTTGAACCTCGTGCAGATGATTACCGAGTTGGCTATTTTGTCGATCGGGTCACAGATCTTACCTCGACGTCGCACACACCGTTCAAAGATGTGATTACCCGCTGGCGGCTGGAAAAGAAGGATCCGTCGGCGGCTGTCTCTGATCCGGTCAAGCCGATCACCTTCTGGATTGAAAACACCACACCGGTCGAACTGCGCGACGCCATTGAGCAGGCCGGCTTAGCCTGGAATGAAGCCTTCGAAGCCGCCGGCTTTTCCAATGCGATCGAGATCAAGACACAGCCCGATGATGCCGATTGGGATGCGGGCGATATCCGCTACAATGTCATGCGCTGGACCTCATCGCCGAACCCGCCTTTCGGGGGGTATGGCCCGAGCTTCACCAATCCGCGTACTGGCGAGATCATCGGTGCGGACATCATGCTCGAATATGTCTATTTGACCAACCGGCTGAAATACTCGGAAATCTTCGATACGGCGGGTGTTCCACGCGCCTGGCAGAGCAACCAAAGTCTGCCACCCTTGCCGCAAATGCACCATAAGCATGGGCCAAGCTGCGCACTGGGGAGCCATCTACAAATGAAGATGATGACCGCGCGTGCGGTCCTTACAGCGCAAGGCGCGTCTGCACTTGAAATGGACCGGCTGTTGGAAGAGGAGCTTTACTATCTGGTCCTGCACGAGATCGGCCATACGCTTGGGCTGAACCACAATATGCGGTCTTCGAACACGATCCCACTTGATGCATTGAACAGTATCGACACGCCAACGACAAACTCGGTGATGGAGTATCCTGCGATCAACATTGCAGGCATTGGCGAAACTCAGGGTCAATTTAGCGTCACCCGTCCGGGCCCTTACGATATCTGGGCGATCAAATATGGCTATTTGCCTGACAGCAACGCGTTAGAGGATGTTTTAGCACGCTCAACCGAACCGCAACTTGCCTTTGGCAATGATGCCGACGACATGCGCGCGCCGGGGCGCCACATAGATCCCCGTGTGATGATTGATGATCTTTCTGACGATCCAATCGGTTGGGCCGAACAAAAAGCGGAACTGGTCGATGAGACACTGGCCCTTCTGCCAGAGCGGATGCTTGAGCCCGGCGAGAGTTATCAAGCGCTCTACAATAGCTACATGATCCTTACCGGGCAGCGCGCCGTCGCGTCCTTTGTTGCCTCGCGCTGGATTGGCGGCGTCTACAACAATCGCGCTGCGGTTGGCCAGGCCGGTGCGGAACAACCCTTGATGCCTGTGCCGGTCGCGGCTCAACGCCGCGCGCTCGGCGTGCTCAATCGGATCGCCTTTGCACCGGATGCTTTCGAAGCGGGCGAAGCGCTTCAGTGACTCGATAAAACTCTATAAAAAACAAAGCTTTGCTTGTTTTGAGGAAGCGAATTGTAGCCCAATTTGTACCCAATTTGTAGCCCAAAATGTATGGTACTGGCCGATCAGCTTATTCGTTTTATCATACTCAGTGCCAACGCAATAATCGATCAATTTCGTCGCGGGGCGAGCCCAACTGTGTAACGCAATCATCGCTTTGTCGCACTTAACGTTTTCCATGGCGGGCGAGCAATAAGCACGCGGATCTGACGACGAGAAAGCTCAGCGCGCCGTAGCCGAGAAATGTTAGCACCCAACCGATATCAGGAACGAAAAGTCTAATAGCCTCGAGAGGTAAACCGAACTGGCGTGGAATCTGGTAGATCACGAGCCACGCAATGGTTGCTAGAATGGCGCCTGGCAGCACGATTTGGCTCACGGCCAGAAGCGTGGTGGATCGCTTGCTCAGAGCACCTGCGATCGTGTTGAGCAAAAACATGGCGATCCAAATTGCGAGACCGATCAGCATAGGGCCAATGAGCACAAGCTGGGTCCAAGCCGATTGGTGACCTCGCAGCCCCTGAATCGGGCGATCGAAAGCAACGGCGAAGGCATCTTCGGTAAGCGCTGGAATGTCGCCCGCCACCAAGCCTTGGCTGGCATTCGCCATAATTGCAAAGCCGAGACCTGATTCCGGCGCAAACCCCGCCAAGGCGCTATAGCCTCCATTCATTCCGTTGTGTTTGACGAGCGGTCCAAGATTAGACTGTGACACCATCCAGCCGGGGCCATATGAAGACTCTACCGTCGTATCAGGTCCTGAGGCCCAGCTAGAGTCCCAAGACGCGATCGGCGAGCGGGCGTTCATGAGCGCGATCAGATAGAGCCCCATGTCTTCCGCAGTGGTATAGACTCCGCCTTTTGGTCCGAGTGCTGCGCCAGGAGAGAACTCAAATGGCTGAGGTGTTGAAAGTACAAACCGATATGCCGGCGCGGTTTTCGAGCTGCCATCGTTCAATACACCGGACCGGTTCATTTCGAGAGGATTAAATATCCATTCTTCAATGGCGATTTGAAAAGAGGCACCGGTGACTGACTCGATCAAGTGTCCTAGCACCTCGTAATTCGCGTTCGAGTACTCAAATGAACGCCCGACCGGGCGGTTGAGTTTGTACTTCATTGTTTGAGCCGAAACCTTCGCCAGCGCATCGTCCGTGCGACGGGAGTTGGTTTGGTTGCGATTTCCATCATACGTAGAAAAGCCGCTGGTATGCTCCATCAATTGACGAACCGTGATTGTATCAGACATGGCCTTCGAAGCGCTCTGGAAGGCGGGTAAGTAGGTGATGACCGGAGCTTCTAAGTCGATCAAACCGTCGCGCTCAAGCTGTAGTAGAGTATTTGAAACGAACGATTTCGTGACGGATCCAATCGCAAACACTGTATCAGATGTCGCCGGTGTTCCTGTCTCAATTTCCGCGAGACCAAACCCGCGTGTGTGCACAATACGACCGTCCTCTACGAGAACGACGGCTGCGCCGGGAATACGCGTTTCATCGAGACGGGTTTCGATGAGTTGGTCGATATCTTGGATGCGTTGGTCAGTGAAGTGCTGTGCCTTTGCGCAATGGGTGAATGCCAAGGAGACGCCTAACGATACTAGCCATCGCATGAGCATAGGTTCACGCTGCCAATTGGGTCGCGATCAGTTCAACGAGCAGATCTATTTGTGTGTGAAAGAATTTTGGATCCCTAGCTAGTGACACATCGAGCGACATGCCTCTTAAAAACCATTGAGTCAGGCGCACGATGTCTGAAGAAGAGAGCGAACCTTCTGGTCGAACAGCTATTCTTCTGCGTGCGGCCCAACCGAATATGCGCAAGGCTCTGAGGGCTGGTCTGCGCATATGCTGCGCTATGATCTCGTCAGTCCGCGCAGCGTGTAAAAGCTCCAGATAGACTTTGCCCTCCGCGCGCATAAACGCTTGGTCCCAGGCATCGTGCAGGACCTGACGTAACTCCGGTTCGGAGCGAGATTGCTCTGGCCATGCCTGCGCAAAGCGTTGGAATAACTCATCTACAATGACGATAGCCACCTGTTCGTAAAGCGCGTGCTTGGTTTCGAAGTGGTGGAGATAGGCGCCGCGCGAGACGCCAGCTTCCTCGGTGATTTTGCTGACGGTTGCGCCGGTGAACCCATATCTGTCCATCGCACTGATCGCTCCATCTATGATCTGCCGGCGTTTCGGATTTCGACGGGCGGTGGATTTGTTGCTGGGCGACAAGGGCGGATTTTCTGCGACATTGAATGCCCGTGTCCGTCGGAGAGGGGCACGGCGCGGTGTTCGAAGATTCGTCTTGTTACGGCTCATCGCCGTATTGTTTTGCACGAATTTTCCAGCTCACCAAACGATGGGCCGTGTCGCTTCAATGCCACAGCGTCCAGTAAACGGAAGTGAAGAGCAAGTTTTGCGATTGAGAATAGGTTGCATTCACATTTATAACAGTATAGCCGTACCGTCAAATTGGAAATACAACGAGGATCGGAATGATCAAATTTGCAACGACGGCGTCACTTGCAGCCCTTCTGGCGGCAGGGGCGGTAGCTCAAGAATTCAACTCTGCCGACGCTGATGATGAGGCGCGTCAGGATACCATCATCGTCACCGGTCAAAAGATAGACCGGTCACTTCAGGATACACCTGAGAGCGTTGCGGTGGTGACGCAAGTTGATATTCAAACACAGAATATCAACGATCTGTCGGACGCGATCGCTCGGACCGCAAACATTGCGACGCGCTTTGACGATCGTGGTTTTTCGATCCGTGGCATCAGCAATGAGAATGTCAGCGGCGCCGGCTTTTCCGATCTTGCAACAATCTACGTAGATGGCGCTCCTATTTCACGAGACGCCGTTCGCGGCGGCCCGTTGAGCGTTTGGGACATCGAGCAAATCGAATTCCTACGTGGGCCTCAATCAACGCTTCAGGGACGAAACGCGTTGGCAGGCGCGATCATTATCAACACCGCTGAGCCAAGCTATGATTGGCAAGGTCGTGCGCGTGCGGTCATCGGGTCGGGCGAAGAAGAGAGAAGATTTGGCGCGTCGATAGGCGGGCCCATCATTGACGATCAAGTCGCGTTCCGTGTGGGCGGCGAGGTCACTGAAACTGAAGGTCTCGTCGAAAACACGACGCTTGGAGGCTTCGACGATGAGAATGAAACGCTGAACCTCCGCGGAAAACTCTTGATCGAACCTAACGCTATTCCTGATTTAAAGATTGGATTATCCTACACCCACGATGATCGGAAGTTTGGAGAAACGATCGCACTATTCACAGTTGATGATGCAAACGATAATCGCCAGATCCCGTCTAATCGACCGTATAGAGATGACACTGTCTATGATTTGGGCGTTGCAAAAATCGACTATGACATAAATGACCGGTTCTCGTTTTCGTCAATAACAACGTTTAGCGAGCTAGATCGCGATCGTGGTGGCGACACCGATCGCTCGGCTCTGGATCTTGAATTCTTCGACTCGACGATCGCGACCGAGTCTTTCACTCACGAATTTTTGCTCAACTACTCTGGTGATCGACTAGAGGGCGTTTTGGGTGGTTACATTTCGCAAATCGATAGCGAACAATTCTTTGAATCCACGTTTACATTTGATGTCGTCAGTCAGGCGAACTTAGGGCCAACCGTTGCCGGCCTGGTCACGCTACAATTAGTCGAGGCCGGTTTTCCGTTGGCAGCCGCACAAGCTCAGGGGCAGCAAACTGCTGCCGCTGTGGTTCCACTCTACGCGGGTGGATTCCTGATCAATGCCGTCCAACAAAACCCGGTCGAAGTGGAAACTCAGGCGATTTTTGCAGACTTCACCTATGACCTGACGGACAGTGTTAGGCTCTTTGGCGGCTTTCGATACGATACTGAAGAGCAGACCATTACGACAGGAAATGAAGTCAGCATTCTAACTCCACTTCCAGATCCTGCCGCGTTTCCTCCCATCGCTGCTGTGCTCACGCAAGTTAACGGACTGCTCGTCGCGAATGCTCTTGACGCAACTGAGGAGGCGACAACCTTACAGTCCCCAAGCTTTGATGCGTTCTTGCCAAAGTTCGGAATTGGCTGGGACATTGACGATAAACGTAGCCTGAATTTCATCGCGCAACGCGGCTACCGCTCGGGCGGTGTCGGCATCAATGTCGCGACTGCCAGCTCATACACCTTCGATGCGGAGTTTACTTGGAACTATGAGGCGTCATTCCGCAGCAAGTGGATGGACGATCGCCTGACGGTAAATGCCAACGCGTTCTTTACCGATTGGAGCGATCAGCAGGTCAATGTTCAGCTAAGTTCGAACACGTTTGACACAGAAACCCAAAATGCTGGGGCGTCTGAGGTCATGGGCCTTGAATTGGAAACGCAATATCGAGCGTCTGACAACCTAGATGTCTATGGATCAATCGGTATCGCAGAGTCAGAATTTACCGACTTCTGTGCCACGGTCTCGATTGCGGTCACAGATGGTCTTGAAACGTGCGAAGTCGATGGGGCAACCGGATTTGATTTTTCTGGAAATACGTTCGTCAACGCGCCCGATCTTACAATCGCTGGCGGTTTCACATGGCAAAATGAGAATTGGATTTTCAACGGCAACGCCAATTACGCATCGGCCTCGTTCAGCCAGCTGGCCCGCCCGCAAGAACAGAAAACCATTGACGAACGGACGCTGGTAAACTTTCGCGCAGGTTGGAGAAACGACAATTTTGGGATCTATCTTACCGGGGATAACATCTTTGACGAAGAGTATCTGACGTCTCTGTTTACGTTCGACCCAGCGAACAATTTCAACGATCCCCAGTTCGCCCGGTTCGGTCGCCCTCGGACATTCGCACTACAGCTCGAAGCAAGCTTCTAAGGGGACGGCACGCGGAGGGGCGGCACACTGGCTGCCTCTCCCGCCGCGAAATATGTTCATCATCTTATCATCGCTCTGCCTGTTGTATTTTGCTTGTGCACTCATGTACCAAGCTGATGACCGCCGCACGTCATTCGCCCAGGTGAAAAAGTCAGCGCAAATCCGGTTTTGTCTTCGTTCGGGCGCGGGCGTTTTGTTGGTCATTTCATTGCTCATCATGGCGCCCCTGCAAGGATGGCTTCGCGGCGTTCCGATCTGGCTCGGATTGCTTAGCTTAGCTTTTGTCTTGGGACTGTTTCTCGCCGCACAAAAGCCAAGCTGGCACGCGCCGAGTGCGATGATCGCCGGCGGGATTGGGGTCCTTGCGACCGTGGGAGCGGTTTTATGAGTCCTTTGACGATTGGTATCTTGCTCTTTGTTGTGACTCTGCTCGGAGTCGCGACGTGGAAGGCACCTCGCCTGACCAGTATTATTCTCTGGGCCCTCGTCGCTGCCATTCTTTTTGGCGCCGTCTTATTGCTGACTCTGCCATTTGAGTTTCGCTCTCTAGCGTTGTGGTTGTCCCTGGCCGTCCCCTTAATATGGCTCGGTTTTCAGTTTTTTTGCTACTGGGAAAAAAAAGGCTGGCGTGTGGCGAGCGCCTTGATAACAATTTCAATCGTTAGCGGCGTCATCGTCGCTCTCGTTCCACCACCGGTATAAGGTAAAAACCATGGATCGCGCGCGGCACCTTAGAAATTATGATCTGCATTCATGGACGGGCATCACGCTCGGGTTGATCGTCTATATCGTAGCTTTGACCGGCACATTCGCGCTGTTCGATAATGAGATCAAAACTTGGGAAGATCCGACACTGCGCGTCGCGGTCGCGGATGAAGCGCCGCCGATCGCGGATGTGTTCTCGACCTGGGTCGAAGAGACGTCAGCTGGCGGGACGGAGCTGGAGTTTGTCCGCCTGAATTACCCTACGACTTATACGCCATATTTTTGGGGCTTTATTCAGTATCACGATGAGAATGATGTGCATGTGAATGCCAATCAGAAATGGCATGCCGAGACAGGAGAGCCGATTGCTGAACGCGGCAATGGCCTGTCCTATTGGACCTTGAATATCCATCGTGATTTCATGTGGCCAAGCTTTCTCGGCGGGCGACAAATCGGGCGATGGCTGGTTGGGATCATCGGCGTTGTGTTGATGCTCGCAATCCTGTCCGGTGTGATCGCGCATACGAAAATCCGCGAAGAAGCTTACGCGATGCGGCTGAAACGCTCGCAGCGTTTAAAGTGGCAGGACAGCCATAAAGTGGTCGGTCTTTGGGGCCTTCCATTCTATTCCATGATCGCCTTCACCGGGGCCTTCTTAGGCGTTATCGGGCTAGTGTCTCAGCTGACTGCAGCCATTGCTTTCAAAGGTGACATAGACACGCTTATTGGTGCCGTGCTCGGTCCGGAAGCCGAGAGAACGGGTGTTGAGGTTCAAATGCTAAGCGCGGATGAAATCGCGCAAATGAGGCATCCGGAATCCAATGCAACACCACTGAGTTTCGTAGTCAGAAACTATGGCGACGAAACCTCTGAAATCGATATTTTCTATGCGCCCGATACGCAGCTTTCGACTGTGGAAATTATCTCTGTGGACGGCGCAACTGGTGCGCCCATTACCGATGACCCATTCAAAGTACAGCCGCTGGCGGGCCATTTCGTCAATGCAATGTCGCCGCTGCACTATGGGACCTATGGCGGTATCTGGCTGAAATTCCTGTACTTTGCACTTGGTCTGTCGCTTTCTGTGATCACGGCCCTGGGATGCATGATGTGGATAGAGCGGCGCAAGCATGGAAACGAAGGCAACAAATCCGAAGCCTTCTACAATCGAATGGGCAATTTCAACACGGGTGTGATCATGGGCCTGCCGGTCGCAGCGATCTCCATATTCTATCTCGATAAGCTCTATGTGGGAGCAGAGTCGGCGCGCTTGGCAGCGACCGGGTCAGTCTATTTAGGCGTTTGGGTCTTAGGGCTCGCCTATGCCTTCGTTCGCCGGAATGACTATTCAACAACGCGCGAGCTGCTGATGCTCACAGGGGGGCTCGCCATGGGTATTCCAGTGTTGAACGGGATTGCGACAGGCGACTGGTTCATTTCGCACCTAAACGCGGAGCACAGTGTTGCCGCTTGGGTTGATCTAGGAATGTTAATTTGCGGCGCGACGACCGTCGCAGCTGGATATCTATCTCCCGCTGACCGGAAAACAAAACGACGTTCGAACACAAAAATAGCGGCAGACCCTGAAGCCGCCGCTATTCCTGCTGAGTGATGCGAGAAACTTAGTTCTGAACTGCGAGCACAGCGTTTGACGCTGCGACCGTCACAGTCGCCAAATCCGCGTCCAAAGCATCTGGGCGGACCGCGCTTGGGTATGCATCGTCGAGTATTGCGATTGCGTCTTTGATTGCTGTCGCAGCTTGTTGGTCTACTGCTTCAATCGCATCAGCGCTTTCCAGAAAGACCGCTTCGCCGGCTTTAAGAAATCCGTAGCCGTCGAGGTATGGCTCGTACGCATCCGATTCCAGTGCAATGCGATACATATCCGCTGCGCGTTCGATCTGATCCACCGCGACACCGGCGGACACACTCGCCGCACTAGCATCGGTTGAAGGGGCCTTCTGCGCCGCTGCGCGCAGGGCCGCGATTATATCACCGGCTCGGGCATTGATTTGTTCGGGCGTTTCACCGGCGAAAATCGCGGCCGATGTTTCGGTCAGTTTATCGCTAAAGTCGACAACTCCGAGCTGGGCGAAAACGTCTTGGCTCTCAAACAGAACTTCGGAAACTGGGTGGGCGAACATTTCCGCCGCTGCATCATTCTCACCGAGTGCGTGCGCATCGCGGGCCGCGATAATATGTGCCTCGGTGATGGCGAGGATGGAGAGGAATACAACCGGATCGGTGACAGCTTGCGAGATGACGACGCCGCCTTCGCCTTCTCCCGCTTCAGCTGCGACTGGTTCCTCCGCCTCGATCAGAGGCGTCGCGGTTGCAATCTCTGTTTCCGGCGTTTCGGCAGCGTCTTCTGTCGGTGAACAAGCCGCGAGCGTGCCGCTGGCAAGCGCAACCCCGAGTCCTAGTTGGGACCAGCGTTTTAGAGTTATTGTCATAGTCAAAATCCTAGACTGTTTACTTGGAATACTATGCTAGTATGACCGTATTGATAATCATTCGCAAGTGGGGAATCGATGCTCATCACAATTGCAAACGCATTAGATCCGGACGCTCTCGAGCAGGTTCAGAACTTGATGGCGACTGTTCGTTGGACGGATGGCGCTGAGACCGCGGGTAAAACTGCGCGTGGGGTCAAGCGAAACCTCCAAGCTGATCTGACGACCCGAACTGGCACGCAGTTGCGTGATCTGATCGCGAAAGCCGTTACGAATAATTCTGTATTGCAGGCCGCGGCGCAACCTCTTCGTTTCTCAAAACTTCTCGTCAGCAAAACCGACAAGGGGGGAGGGTATGGACTGCACATCGACAATGCGCTGATGCCCCTCGGCATTGAAAAGATGAGAACAGACCTGTCATACACGCTCTTTCTGTCTGACCCAGAAGCCTACAAAGGCGGCGAATTACAAGTCGAGCATGCTGGGCAATCGATGAGTTTGAAGCCGGGAGCCGGCGATCTGGTTCTTTATCCGTCAACCAGCCTGCACAGCGTAAGTGAAGTTGTATCGGGAACGCGCCTTGCGTGTGTCGGATGGATTGAAAGCCGCGTCCAACGCCCAGATGATCGAGAATTGTTATTTGATATGGCCAATCTTAAAACGGCGCTCTCAAAACAATATCAATTACAGTCTCCAGAGATGCTGATGTCCGCCAAAATCTTCTCAAATCTCATTCGCAGATTTAGTTGATTTTCTGTTGAAATAGTCTGCTGCATGACACGTTAGAAGATATATTCAGCGACGCGCCTGTTAGAACCATAAATTAGAAGCACTTGATCTACGATCCTAAACATGCGAATGAGTTGCAAGAGCAATAATAGGCTGGAGCATTCGTGAGTGATCTGATTCAGAAATGCCTTGATGCTGGATTGAGTATGACCACTGCGCGACGGGCGATCTTGCGTGCGCTGGAAAACTCTGAAGATCATCCTGATGCGTTTGTGTTGCATGACCGTGCAAAAGCCTACGATCCTACCATTGCTCAGGCGACTGTTTACCGAACCATGCGGATCCTGGAGCAAGAGGGCTTGGTGGAGAAACACGACTTTGGCAATGGTCGGGCGCGGTACGAAGAGGCCGAGAAAGCGCAACATGATCATTTGATAAATCTCAGCACTGGCGAAATTATTGAGTTTCAAGACCCGGGTCTTGAAGCCCTAAAAATTGAGATCGCGAAACGACTTGGATTCCACCTAAAGGACCACCGGCTCGAGCTCTACGGTGTTCCAAGAAAATGAGCGGTCAGATCGTTCTGCGCGCGATCGCGGCAGGTCTTATGATCGGACTCATGGCCCTCATTCTTTGGAGGTGGCAAATTAATGGGTGGGGCTCAATCGTTTGGCTGGCATCAGCCATATTTATGATGGTCATCCGAGCCCCCTATGCGGCGCGGAATAAAGAGAATGTGATTTCGGAGCAGTTCGCCATAAACACGGAGCGAGTCTTGTTGTTTTTGGTGACGGTTGGCGGAACGTTACTACCGGTCGTGCATTTCTCCACCGGCCTGTTAGGCATCGCAAACTTCAATGCACCGCATTGGCTCGCAGCAATCGGCATTCTGCTCTTGATTCCAGGTCTTTGGTTGTTCTGGCGGAGCCATGCAGACCTCGGACGCAATTGGAGTGTCACGACCGAGTTGAGGGAGGAGCATACGCTGGTCTCGCGCGGCGTGTACAACCGCGTTCGTCATCCAATGTACTCGGCAATTTGGCTGATCTTTTTGTCTTACCCGTTTTTGATTCATAATTGGATCGTGGGGTCTGCTGCAATTGTAGCGTTTGCGATCATGTATGTCGTGCGCGTTCCGATTGAGGAGGCGATGATGCGCAAGGAGTTTGGGGATGCGTATCAAGTCTATGCGGCTCGGACTGGCCGTATCTGGCCGCGATTGTGGAATTGACGTCACTCCTCCTATTTGCACTTGATAATCATTCGCAATTATGTTGAGGTCATTCCAACGCAATAGGAGGCTTAAATGCTTGCGACGCACGTGGACACAATTGCTTGGCTCGAACGACAACTCTCCGAACTTGAAAACTGGCGTCGAGAGTTGATCGGAGAAGGGGCTTGCGAACTGTGCCGACTGGAGCAGATCGATCTGCATCGAACGTGGTTGGAGACCCAAATCTCGCGTCTCATCGCCTCTAACCTTAATCCCGTTATGTAACCCCTTTGGGCTGCAACATGTTCGACGCCATCGCGCTGTGGCGTCTCCTCTCGGCAGCAATTTTCCTCCCAGACCTTGAGCAACATGTTGCAGCCCAATCCCAATAAACAAGGAACCCCGGAATGAACACCAGCTTAGTCGCCAACAAAACGCTCATTGATCTTGGGCCAGGGGCTCAAGTCGCGACCTTTGGATTTCGCGCCTGCGCCTTTGGGCATACGAAGTGTTGTTGCCTGCTCAATATGTTCAAGGACTTCTTTGGTGAAGAGAATGGTGGCCGCGTCATGGGGCGGTTTTTGCGATTGGCTGAATGCTTGGGCAATAACGGATTGCGTCAGTTGGACATTACGGTTCCCAATTCAACGCGGTTTACGCATGATGAGGCGTCTCTATTGAGCGCAATTTCCTCGATGCAGCATGGCGCCGTTGCTCAAGCCCGCGCGCACTTAACATGGCTTTTCGCCAGATCACCGCAGGCCGATGAAATCAATATCATCTCCGATTTGGCGAATTTCTTTTCAGCGCGCGATATGATTGTGCAGAGTCCAGAATATCAATCGATGCCGCTTCAAGATGACAAGGATGAGCGCCCTTCGCTCGCTTTGGTGCAAAATGTCTAACCTTCGCAATCTCATTCATCCAGCCGCGCCGGCGTCTACGATCTTTCCGGACAACGCTTATCTCTTGATGAACTTCTTGGTTATCAGGCGAGAGCGACTGTCACCCTCCTTCATCCGACTCACTTTCGTCAATGAAGATGGTTTGGCCTTCACCAGTTGGGGGCCAGATCAGCGGGTAAAACTCTACTTGCCAAAGCTTGGTCGCGAGGAGCCGAAGCTGCCGCTCACAGATTGGAATGCTGCCTGGCAAAAGCTTGACGCAGACCAACGACCGGCGCGGCGCTCCTACACCCTGAGAGACATTCGACCTGATACCGGTGAGTTAGATATCGATTTCGTGGATCATGGTGTCGAGGGGCCAGCCTCGGCTTGGGCTTTTCGGGCCAGCGTCGGAGACAAGCTCCAAATCGCCATTCCGAATGCGGCGTATTCCGGCAAGCCCATCGGGTTTGAATGGCGTCCGCCGCAAAACGTCTCTCGTTTGCTCATCATGGGCGACGAAACCTCATTGCCCGCTATATGCAACATCATGAGCGCTTTGCCGGAGTCGGCAACCTCCGTTGATTGTTTTGTTGAAGTGCCTCGCGCGGGCGATGATACCGCCGCTGGGGAGATTGCTAGCAAGATCACATGGCTGCCCAGATATGACGATCCTCCGGGCACGAAGCTCAAACAAGCGCTGGGCTATTCGCAATTGCCGGAACTCACCCGTTTGAAACAGCTTCATGGCCTGAATAAATCCGTCGCGCCGAATGAACGGATGTGGGATCCAGCCTCAAAAACAGAAGGACCGTTCTACGCTTGGGCCGCGGCCGAAGGGAGCGCCGTGAAGTTCATCCGACATGCCTTGATGAAGGATTGCGGTTTACCTAAGAGCGCCGTTTCAACTATGGGATACTGGTATTTGGGACGGCCATTTCACTAGGAATGCAAGAGCATGATTTGGAGGAGATCATGGCTGCAGACTCACAAACACTTGAGCCACTTAGGGATCGCCTAAAGACCTTTGATGGTTTCCTCGAGCGGCTTGCAAAAAAATATCGCATGTCGACATTAGAGCTTGTTCGACACCTTCCGGAGGAACAGTCGAAAGTCATCAGCGGCGAGAAGATGCTTGAACTCTTGTCCGATGTTGGCGAATGGGGCGCGGTTCTTTTTATCACCGAAGGCAATGCCGTGATCACGGGCATGTCAGTTGAGATGCCGCAGGTCTTCCTTAAGGGTTGCTATTACCATTTCTTTGGGCAGGGCGGTTTTGGCGGTCACGTCGAAGAGAATGCCTGCCAGCACATCGCTTTCATCGAACGCCATTTCCAAAATCGAAACTCGCGCTCGATTCACTTTTATGATCGCGACGGTGAGCCCATGTTCAAGATATTTGTGTCGCGCGAATTGAGCGGCGATATGAAAGCTGAGCAAGTGGAGCGCTGGATCACGCTGAAAGAGAAGCTCTAGCTAGAAAGACGGGTGCCGGTAACGATATGCACGTGCGCGTCCATTCTCACCTGGTCATCAACCAGATGTTTTGAAAACAAAGATGCGAGCTCTGAATGTGCGGCGCGCGCCGTGATTTGATCGCTTTGGTTCAGCAGTTGCCCGATCGAGAAAGCTTCCAATGCAAAACTGGCTGCGGCTTCTGCGCTTAGTCCACCGCCAAGGGGCAATTGATCTTTCCAGCTTCCACTTTTGATATCTGCAAAGCCCGATGCGTCCAACAATGAAATGAACCCATCGACGTCATGATACCGGAACGGTCCAGGGGCGCCAGGCTCGGGTGTTGGAAGCACGATATGATTGCTGAGCACAGATCGGATGCTCGACATCCATGGATTCTCGGATGGCGACCCCCAGACTGCAAATGCGAACCGTCCACCTGGCTTTAGCCAATCCACAAGATTGGTAAAAGCGTGATCTGCATCCGGAAAAAACATGATTCCGAACCTTGATATAAGGCGATCAAATTGAGCGGGTTCACTCAGGGGTTGCCCTGCGTCTTGCACGTGAAAGTGGATTGGTACATCGCCATAGGCTTCTTTGCGCTTCGCTGCATCCACCAAAGCCGGAGAAATATCGAAGCCGTCGACAGTGCTTCCCGGATAGGCGTTGCGGGCCATGGCGATGCTGGTCTCTCCACCACCGCACCCGATGTCAGCTATTCTATAAGGCGCATCCAAATCGAGGGCTTCAATCAGGGGCGTATTGACCGGAGCCAACATCGCCTCGAGCGGGCCCATCGACTCACGCCAAGCTTCTCCGCGGTCAGTGGACCAGTCTGATGCAGACACATTAGCGACCATGCTAACCCTTTCGTACGATTTGGTAGATGAGTTTACCGTTGATATGGCTGCGTTCAATGGGCCCCATGGATTCTCGAGAAAAAGACTGCGCGTTAGCACCCTCGAGCCAAAGGGATCCGGTACCGACATCAATTGCGCGTTTCACGATCCTCCCAAATCGAGGATGATTCACGAGAACGATATCGCCATCGCTATAAGACGCCTGCTTTCTAAACAGAGCGAATGTGCCCGGTGAGAGCATAGGCTGCATGCTTTCGCCGGAGACACGGATGAGCGACCAGCCAAACATCTAGTCGGCAAGAACTGGATAGACGAGCTTAAGCCTTGGCGGATACGGGCATGTTTTGCGGACTGTTTCGATTGATTTTGTCGTCCAGAATATTTCGGCAAATTCATTCACAAGCTCGACGAGCGCCAGGCCGTCTTCGCGGTGAACGTCTTGTTTGCAGGCGCTCGCTTTTTGCATGATGGCGTGGACAAGCCCATGAACGTTCGGATGTACTTCCAGCAACGGCGCTTTAAAATAGTCGCCCCAAATGACGCGAATTTCTTGCTTCACTTTTTCGGCCTCTTCCTCTTTGCGCAACGTGCAGCGGGCGCGCAAATTGGCCAGCGCGACCGGATCTTCGCTAGCGCCGTCATGGGCAATGTCCATGAGCCGCACAACAGACACCGCTGCGATCAAAGCCGGACCCGGATCATAAATCCCACAAGGAATGTCGCAGTGTGCTGAAGCGCGGCCAATCAGGCCTTTGCTGTCAAGAAAATTGAGAATTGAATAAATCATGATGAAGTCCCTTATTTGGGCTGGGTCAGTTTGCAGACTTTTTCCAGAACGCGAGGGCGGCGGATTTTGCCTCCCCGATGATGGATTGGGTCTCTGTATGGTTGTCGGTGAGGTCAGCCAGCAATCGCGGCAAATGCTCTGCGCACCCGCGTTTTAGGCTTTCGGGAGATCGGGCGCTCGTCAGTGCTTCTGTGAAGATTCGAACGGCTGACATGAGCTGGTCTTTTGCCGATTTGTCGTTTCCGCTTGCGCGCCGTTGGTTGGCCGAATTCGTCGCCGAAACGATCAGCATTGGTGGGGCATGAGGTTGCACCAACGCGTGGCCGTTCCAAGCTTCAGCGAAAACCATTCTAGCTTCATGATAAGCCTGATCGTACGCCACGCCTGCCGCATCAAGATGCCCTGCTTTTAGCGCCGTATTCCCTTGCAGCGTGAGACTCTTCCAACGCGCATCAAACTCTGGCTGAGTTTGCGTTTCGGTCGATCTCGATTCGAGATTATCCATCTCGATTCTCTTTGACATAAGCTAAGCATTTCATCGTCGCCCAAGTGCCGAATGCGCCAGCTGCGAGCCCGATCATAGCCAATCCCCAAAGAGGAAGGCCGTGGGCGTGCGGAACCGGATCATTGTGCGCATAGGACGGAAGGGCGAGGCCACCAATGGCGATGGCCGATGTTACGATCGATTTCATAGGGCGCTCCTTTTGCGATGCGAGTTCATGATTAAGCTCACAAACAAGAAATGCAACTGATAATCATTCGCATGTCTTGAGAAATATGCTAGGCTGGGATAATCGCCGCCAATTGTTGCGAGGCTACCAAACGCCATCGCGTGATGAAAAGAAATAAACGGAGGGGCGCGGATGGATACGGTTCAAACCGACTATTTAATTATCGGAGCGGGCGCATCGGGGATGGCATTTGCAGATACGCTCTTGTCTGAAACAGACTGTGAAATGATCCTCGTCGACCGCCGCGCTGATCCTGGTGGGCATTGGATAGATACTTATCCATTTGTCGAACTGCATCAGCCATCAGCTTATTATGGTGTAAATTCACTGCCGCTTGGAGATGACCGGATTGATACGACGGGCGTGAATTCAGGATTCTATGAGCGGGCCGGCGGGGCCGAGATTCAATACTATTATCGCAAGGTCTTGGACGAGGTGTTTCAACCCAGTGATCGCACTGCGTTTTACCGGACTTCCGATTATCTCGGCGTCCAGGATGGCGAGCATCTTATTCGAGCTAACCTGACCGGGCGTCTGACCCGCGTTCAAGTTCGGCGCGCCCTCGTCGATGCGACGGTAACTCAATCTACCATACCCGCGCGCCATACACCCAAATTTGAAATCGAAGACGGCGTCACTGTCGTTACGCCAAATCAGCTCGTCGACATTGCTGATCCGAAAGGCATCACTGTCCTCGGCGCCGGCAAGACAGGGATGGACGTGTGCGTTTGGTTGCTTCGGCAGGGGGTAGATCCGAATGAGATCACTTGGGTGCGCCCACGCGATGTCTGGATGACCGACCGTAGCTATGCCCAGCCGCTGACCATGGCTGGCAACATGATCAAATTCGGTGCAGCGGCGATGCAAGCGGCTGCGGTCGCCAGAGATGCCAATGATTATGCGCTCCGCATGGAGGAGCAAGGCATGATGTTTCGCGTCGACCCGAGCGAAGGCGCGGTGGTCAATCGCGGTGCAACGGTCTCGCGCCCCGAACTTGATATCATGAGAGAGGTCGGGCAAGTTGTACGCAAAGGCTATGTGCGATCCATCTCAACCTCCAAAGCGGTCATGGCCGAGGGTGAAATTCCATCGAATCCCGGCCGAGTCTTCGTCGATTGCACCGCGCCTGGCTTAAGCACCACGCCGGGGTCTACGATATTCGAGGAGGGCAAGATCAGCTTGCACTTCACTACCCGCGGGGTGGCCCCATGGAGCGCCGCGCTCATCGGCTGTGTCGAGTCGCTCGACCTGTCTCTGGATGAGAAAAACCGGCTCTGCCCCGCGTTACCGCGCACTGGCGATATGCGTGGGTTCCTCAACATTATGCGCATCGGGTTGCCGGTGGAAAACGAGCGGCGCGCAGTTAGCGAACTTGCGGCGTGGAGCGCCAAATCCCGCTTGAATCCCGGACGCGCGATTCCAGATCATATGGCCGATCCGGACGTCCAAGCCGGTTTTGCGGTTATGTTCCAAAACTTCCAACCGGCGATGGAGAATCTCGAACGTATTTGTGCTCAAGCCTAAACTAAGAAGGAGGTAACCCATGACGAACATCATCAGACGCAGTCACGGCTTTCAGCTCGATCATATCGGCCTCGGTGTCCCGAATACGGAAGACGGTGTAAAATGGGTCGAAGAACAAACGGGCGCGAAGGTCGACTTGCATGACCCAGAGCCTGATCAGTTTTATTGGAGCGGAAGTCTCGCGATTGGAGAAGAGTCTTTTCTGGAAATCATTGGGCCCAATCCAAACTATAAAAAGTTCCAGCCATTCGCCGCGTTGATCAAGTCCTTGTCGGAGCCTCAGCTCTTATTCTGGTACATCGCAGTCACCGATTTCCAAGCCTTCAAAACGCTCGCGCGCCAAACCAAGTCGAAGCTCGAGCGGGTTGAGGGGGTTAATATCGAAAGTGGTGAAGGGGTGCAGGCGAGCTATTGGCGAGGGCTGATCGGTCCGGGCTTTCTGTCTGAGCGCCCAAATGTCATTGAATGGCTCAAACGCCCTGATCGCGAGTCATTGGACACGCCGGTCTGCAAACTCACCGACTTTCGTCTGGTAAATCCGCAAGCTGACCAAATCAATGACGTCTTTGGGAAACTCGGCATAGACGTTCCTGTCTCGAAGGGGGCTTCATCCATTGGTATGACCATCGACACGCCGAACGGACCGTGGTCGCTCGAAAATGAAGGGGTGCGCTGGACCATGCCGAGTATGCTCCTTCGGGTGGCCGAGCTCTGGTGGCGCACACGGAACTAGAGCGGTTCGCCTTTACCACCGGCCGAGCGCGCTCACGGGTGCAAATTAGCAACACTTCTGCTTTTGAGTCTTTTTGCGAACGAATTGCATTTGCAAGAAGGATTTTTTAAGGCTACAGGATCCCCATCTCTAGTTGCGAATGAATATCATTTGCTAGTTTCCGGATTAAAGGGACCCAAAATGAAGTTTAATACGAACAAAAACCGACTGCTGATTGCCACTGCGATGAGCTTTGCTGTCATGATGCCGGGTGTGGCTGTTGCTCAAGAAGAAGCGGATACAAGCAGCGAAACCGAAGCCAGCGAAGATGGTGAATTTCTCGGCGAGCTGACACTTGGCCAAAGTAAGCGGGAAGTGCAGACCGGCACAGCCACGCCGCTGACCACGATCAAGCAAGAAGAAATTGATGATCGTCAGGCCAATACGATTGCTGAACTGATTGACTCTGTGCCAGGCGTAACCCTGGTAAACGGGCAGACGCCGCAAGGGTCTGGCATCAATATTCGAGGCTTTGGTGCAAACAGCATTTACGGAACCGATCAAAAGGTCGCGGTCTTGGTGGATGGTGCCACGACAGGTGCGGAAGAGATTTACCGAGTCAGCAACCAGCTCTTCACTGACCCGTATCTGTATAAGAGCGTGGATGTGATCCGCGGTACGGTCGGAAGCTTCGAATATGGTTCCGGCATTGTCGGTGGTGTCGTCTTGCTTGAAACAAAAGATGCGTCTGATTTTACGGGCGGGGAACCGGGTTTCGGTGGGGCACTGACCCTCGGCGGCCAAACCAATGGCGACGGCTTTAATGGGTCGGGCATCGTGGCCTGGCAACCGAATGAAAAAGCAGAATTCCTCGTCAACTATACTTACCGTGAGCAAGACGATCAAGAAGATGGCAATGGCGACGAGATCGGAAACTCGGCATTTGAACTGCCATCTTTCCTCGTCAAAGGGCGCTATGCATTCGATGACACGCACTCAATCATGGCGAGCTATACCCAATCGGATACTGCAGATCGGGACGTGCCTTATGATACGTTCGTCACCGGGACTGATTTCTTCGGGAATGTCGATCGTGACGTGACCACGCAAACCGGCTCGCTTTTCTATTATTTCCAACCCGCGGGCAATGATCTGATCGATGTGGAAGCGGCACTGACTTACTCAAACCAGGAGATAGATCAAACCTATATTCCGTTTACAAATGGTTTTGGAGCTGAAGTTGGTTTCGGGGTTGTGGATGCAGATCTCCAATATGAGCGCACAAAGCTGACAGTAAAAAATACATCCTTTATTCAGACAGGTGTAATCGAACACGAAATTCGCACGGGCGTAGAGTTCATCATGAACGATCGTCTTGAGGCGAGCGCGGCACCAGGTGGTACCGATAATCGCCAGGCCGTTTTCATCATTGACAATATTGATTTCGGCAATGGCTTAACCTTCACACCAGCCTTGCGTTATGAAAACCAGACTTTGGAAACAGACTTCTTCGATCTGGATGCTGGCGCACGTGTCGAAGGCGAATTCGATGATAGTGCATTAATGGGTGGCGCCTCATTGCGGTATCAGTTCGAGAATGGTTTCGCCGTTTTCGGGAGCTATGCGTACACCGAAAGTCTTCCAATCTTGGACGATACACCGACCACCGCAACCAGCAATCGCTCTAACATCTTTACGGCAGAACAGGCGACGACTTACGAAGCTGGGTTTAGCTACGATAAGGCTGGCTTGTTTAATGAGGGCGATACAGCAGCGTTCAAACTCAATTATTATGACACCACGTTGGAAGATATCACATTCATTGGCGGTCTCGATGAAATCTCTCTCCAAGGCGTAGAAATCGAGGGATCCTATGCGTTGGAATCTGGCTTTTATGTCGATCTGAACGGTAACTTCTCTGACGGTGACGAAACCGATGTCGCAGGCGTTTCCGTGACCTATCGGAGCTTGACGGCAGATAGCGTGCGCGTGACGGCCGGTAAGCGGTTTGGTCGTCTCCTGGATCTCAGTCTCGAAGCGCTTGCGGTTGCAGAGGCGGATGTGTCCTTCCGATCCGGAAACCCGGAGCAGGGTGATTCCTACAATATCTTCAATGCACGTGCGACCGTCAGCCCGCAGTCTGGCTTCCTGAAAGGTACGTCTTTCCGCCTTGGGATCGAGAATCTCTCAGACGAAGATTACACGCCGAACCTCTCAACGCGGAAAGCGATTGGCCAAAATGTGAAGCTAACGGTGACCCGCCAATTCTAGGCATCTCCTCCTAGGAACCGTTTTCCTCGGCGGTGGCTGATCGCCCTCTGCGGATTTTCAGCCGCCGCCTGCCTCTTTCGAAATAATCCCGACCAGACTTTCAGGAGCAAACATGGACATTCTCTTTTCTCCGTTTCGATCTTTCTACGACCTAGGTGGCCCGGTGCTCATCCTTTTGCTGCTCGTGTCCATTTTTACGCTAACCGTGATCATTCTGAAAGCGTGGCAGTTTCGGTCCGCACACGTGAACAAAGGCCAGCAAGTTCGGCAGGCCATCGCAAGTTGGGATCGCGGCGAGCATGCCAAGGCGCTGTCAGAGATCCAACAATCAAAGCACTTCCTCGCGCCAGTCGTCGCCTTAGGCATGAAGCATCGCGGTGGGGAAGGACTTTCGAAGCGTCTGGAGTCAGAAGCTGAACAAAAGCTACTGCCGATGGAGCGGGGCTTTCGCATCTTGGACATGGTCGCGCAGCTTGCGCCCTTGCTCGGTCTTCTGGGCACGGTGATCGGCATGATCGAGGCATTTCAAGCTTTGCAAGACGCAGGCTCTCAGGTTGATCCAGCGGCGCTAGCTGGCGGGATTTGGGTGGCTTTGTTGACCACTGCGGCAGGTCTGACCGTAGCAATGCCAACCTCTGTCGCTTTGTCTTGGTTTGAAGCACAAATGGATGAAGCCCGCTCACTGGCAGACTATGCTTTCTCAGTTATCGGTCGCCCGGTCAGCGAACCTAACGACGTGGAGGGGTTGTCCCGACATGTCGCTTAAGCGGGTCCGTCGACGACGCAGAGCGTCGATCACGTCGCTAATCGATGTGATCTTTCTGCTGCTCCTCTTCTTCATGCTCGCTTCCACGTTCTCCAAGTTTTCCGAGATCGATATCGCCGTTGCGAATGCCGCGGGCAAAAGTGTTTCTTCGACCAAAATCGCATCACTCAATGTCCAAGCAGACCGTGTTATCTGTAACCAGGCTGAGACGCTTGATGCGGACTTAGTTGCGTGCCTGAACGCGCTCAGTCTCAGTGGTACAAGCGGGGTTAAGATTAGCATTTCGGATAGTGTCTCAACGCAGCGCCTCGTGGACGTCCTTTCGCTGGTCAAGCAAGTGCCAGCTTTGACGATCCAGATCCAGGAGCCGTCATGAAACGCAGCTTCAAAGCCACCAAACGCGAACCGATCATTTCGTTGATCAATATCGTTTTCCTGATCCTGATCTTTTTCATGGTTGCCGGATCCCTATCGGCGAATCCCGCTTCTGGGATTGAGTTTGTGCAAACCCAAGACCTTGAGTGTTGCACCGAAGAGGAAGCGCTGGACATCCTCGCCGATGGCACATTGATGCAGCAGGGTGAGGTCTTGACCTCTCTCGACCAGTTTATGGCGCAAAGAGACACTTTGAATGCGACGATTCGATTGAGACCCGATCGAAACTATCCCGCCAGCGAATTATTGAAGCGCGTGAAGGCGCTGCAGGCTGCTGGCGGCATGCATATTGTTATTCTGACGGAGCAGGGCTGATGCCGTCGAGACTTGTTGTTGCGCTCTTGATCGCATTGCTTGCGCATGCGGGCGCTTACGCGATCATCCTGGTGACGAGCCCGGAAAAGAAAGCGGATATTCAAATGCAGGGTGGCAGTATCAGTATTTCACTGAAGCCAACGGCCTCGCCAGCTTCAGAAGACTCAGATGCCTCGGATGAAAGCCTGCCTGAGCCTGAAACGGATGCGCCAGTTGAGAGCGCACCAGCGGAACACGTGCCCGAGCCAATGATCGAACCCGTCATCGAGCCGGAGCCTAAGTCGCCGTTCGAGCCCGAGACAACTCCCGAGCCTATTCCAGAGCCAGCAGAAATGCTGCCGGAGCCAGAGCCAGACGTCGAATTGGAATCCTCTCGAGAGGCAGAGCCTAAGTCCGAGCCAGAATTAACCCCATCTACAGAGGCGTCCCATCACGACAATCAGCCGACCGAAGCACCGCCAGCGACGAATGCTGAGCAAGACTCTGACCTAGCTAGTGAAAGCTCAACCGCAGAAAACGACGCTCCGGGTGACCAAATCTCGAGTGCAGAAACCGCCAAGGCGAAAATCGGCAATGCGGCGCAAGACAATTATAACGGAGCACTGATGCGGCATATGCGCAAAGCGCGAAAGTTCGATACCAATGCGCGGCGCAGTTCCAAAATCGCGATCACAATCGACCCTCAGGGGCACGTTCTCGAAATCAAAGTCTTGCGTGCCTCTGGTGACAAGACTTGGGACCGACGGGTCATCAAAGAACTCAAACGGATTGCGCCATACCCCGCGCCGCCATCAGGTGCGTCCCATTCGTGGACATTCGACGCCGTGCCGAAATAGTTGTTTTTCTAAGGCACTAAAAACAAGAACAAACCGATAAAAACGACAAGCGTTGCACCCATAATTCGCATCGCATTCCCTAGTCGGAAACGTAATGAAAAGAATAGGATCAGGCCGATCAGCGACATGGTCAGGATCAGGATCGCCGTGACGTCGATCATGAATTTCCAGACCTGACCTGCATCTTTGCCGCGATGAAGATCATGGATCATTGACGTGAGATTGGCTTTCGATACCTCGACCTCAGCTTCGGCAAGCTCGAAGTCGATGAACACGTCCGTGCCGCCTTTGACGCCCGCAAATCTAAGCATCGCATCGCTTTCGGCGACGCTGGCATCTTTGAGTTTGCCTCGGACCGAAGTGGTGCCGCGAATGAGAGCCTCTAGGGCCTGACCAGGGTCTGCGCTTGCCTGCGCGGCCTGAAGCGCGTCTTGGTTTAACTCTACTATGACAGGCTCTGCATCCTGCCGCCCCGCGCCGAGCCAGTTCGGGTGATTGAGCAGCAAGCCAGAGGCTGCGAAGAACATCAACATCAGGAATGCCGCAGCCGACAAATAGCCGTGCAACATGCGCGAGGTGCGATAGAACGCCCCTTTATTAAACCGCTTTTTCTTCGCCGGTTTTGAAGCGGCGGTTTGCGGTGTGGAGGCTAGTCCGTCAGCGATGACGTGGCTCCAAACGAAACAAAAATATTGCCCAACTCGTCGCCCCCTGCGCGCTCAAGATCAAAGGGCGCTGTCCCGAGGTTGATTTCAAAACTCTCATGCTGATGCCCCCCATGCTCACGCGCCGCTTCCACGTGGAGCACATAGTCGCCAGATGGCGCCGGATTGCCATCATGATCAAGACCATCCCACGAGATGAAATATTGTCCAGGCTTTCGCGTGGGTTCGGACAAAGCTTCTGTCAGGCTGCCTGCTTTGCGTCCGAAGCGTCGGTGCCAATAGTAGTTTTCTTCCATCCACCGCTCTTCTGGGCCAGCAAGTAAGAGGATGCGGGCGAGTTTTCGATCAGCGTCGGCTACCCAGGCCGCAATGTAAGGACGCTCATAATTAGAGACGTCGAGATCAGGAATGACGAAATTCACGTCAAAGCTAAATTCGATGGGCCAATTCTCATTAGACTTGGCTTTTTCAGATCCGATTTCGATCGCGGACCAGCCCGTTGAGACATAGGCTCTGCCATCATCGGCCACGATCCGAGTCTCGACTCTCGGCAGAGTTTCGATCAAGGTGATACCATCATTGAGCGGCATAACGAGCAGCGCCGTTGCGAGCGCATCTGCCGTCATGGCGTCTTCAGCAAAAACGCTGGCTTGCGAAATCCCTTCGACATGCCAGCCATTCTTTGGCGAAATGATATGGGAATACGATTTACCAGCAATCGCTCGGTCGCGTGGCCCGCGCCCACTGGTTGCGATCGCACCCGCGCCGAAGGTCAGCTGGACTCCGTTTCCGGTTTCAGACCGTGCAGCTTTGATGGTGGCGGCCCAAGGCTCACCCTCCGGGCCTTGGCCCCAAGTTTTGATGTCGCCGCCAATATTGATGAGTAGGCCGTTGAGTCCAGGGCTGGCGGCGCGTGCAGCGTCCAAAGCACGATCGATAATGTACCCCTTGGCCAGCGCGTTCAGCTGGAAAGTCACCACTTCCGGGCGATCGAGTGAAAGAGAATCATCGCCCAAATTCAGTTTAGCGCGCCTGATCTCTCCTGCTGCGAGTCTAAGTTTGGCGCGCGAAGGGAGTTCATTCGCTTCTTCTGCCGCCTGCCATGTGTTCAACAGTGCGCCGATGCGGCAACTCAACGCGTTCTTGGTTTGAGCGCGAAACGCCTCGCACGCTTGCAAAACGCCAAATAAATCGGGCGACACCGTTGCCGAATTTGTGCTGTTCAAGGACGTGACTTCGCTGCTCGCATCATATGTGCTCAAGATCAAATTGAGACGATCGATTTCCGCGAGGATTGCGGTTTCGACAGCATCTGCGTCTTGCTCAGCATCCCCGACGATGACGAGATCTAGGTTGGTTCCCAAAACAAAATCATGGCTTCGAGAATACGTTTCTGCAACGGCGCCGCAACAGGCCAAACCGAGAAAACTTGAAAAGACGATCGCAGTACGGGTGAGGTTTTTCAACATTGAGAAGATCCGATCCACAGATTCTTTTTGCAAATGAATTGCATTCTCGTATAATCAATGGCAAAGCTTGGCTACTTATTTTTTTGGAGAACTGCAGAAATGAAGCTCTTTCGCTCAGCACTGCTCATTGGGGCCGCAGCCTTAGTTTCCGGGGCAGCCGCGTCGGCGCACACATCTTATATGTTACCTAGCGTATTCAACACGTCAGAAGGGCAAATGGTGACGGTGCAGTGCTCGTTCACCGAGGACTTTCCGAATCCAGAGGTTGCGGTGAAGTCTGATGATTATCACGTCATCCTGCCTGACGGGTCCCGTGACGCGTTCGATACTCAAACGGATTTGCGTCAGTTGATTGTATTGGAAAATGAACTTGAGGCGGAAGGCACATATCGTCTAACCACAGGAGTTCGTCTTGGGCGCATGAGCAGGCGCGCTCTGGTCGATAGCGAATGGGTTCCCGTTTTTGGCCCGAACGCAGAAGTGCCGGAAGCCGCGACCGAGGTGAAGACGGCGCAGACCGAAACCGTGGCTGATGTTTATGTGTCTAAAGGAGCGCCGAGCTGGGACGCAATCGCGCCGCTCGGGCGGCTTGCCTTTGTCCCAAAAACGCACCCGAATGAGATTTTTGCTGGCGAAGCGTTCGATCTCTCTGTCATGTTTGATGGTGCGCCATTGGCGGACCAGAAAATGTCGGTCTACCGCTCTGGCGGCAATTATGAAGAGCCGAAATTTGGCATCGAAGAGATGACCGATGCCGAAGGTGGTCTCAGCCTCACAATCGAACAACCCGGCGTTTACATGGTTATGACACGCCACCGCGCTGACGCTCCAGACGGGGCCGCCACTGACGAGCGCGGCTACACCACGTCTCTGACATTCGAAGTCTTGAAGTAAAAATCTAAATTGAAGAACGAGGGAAATTCAACATGAAAGCCTATTTAAAAGTAAGCGCCGCAGCCGCAGTCTTTGTCTCATCTAGCTTGATGGCAAATGCAGAAGCGCCGGAGTCGGAAGCTGTTGCTGAGACCGCTGGGGCCTCTAGCGCTATGGTCAATCTCGATCACATCGACATGACTGCTTTTGATGCCGCGACCAATGCTGCAACCGATAGCGCTGACGCGCCGCAGAACCAACAGCAGGCGCAGCGTCGCAATACAGGCGGTCATAGCAAAGGTGGCTTCGTGGATCGCTATGACACCAATGGCGACGGTGAAGTTGAAATGGTAGAATTTGTGGCCGCACGGAATGAAGGCTATGCCGAACGCGACTTTAATGGTGACGGCATGGTGCACCAGGAAGAGTATGTTTCTGAGTATGAAGTACGTCTCGAGCAACAACTCGAAGAACGCCGTGAACGCTCGATCGAAGCCGCGAACTTCCGATTCACTGTGATGGACACAGACGATGACGAAGCCATGTCGCTCGACGAATTCCACGCCTCAAGCAAAATGATGTTCACACGCCTCGACACAAACGAAGACGGGATCGTGAACGACGAAGATACAGCTGAGCGTTTCTAGCGGGCTTCATCGTCGCCGAGCTCTGCTCCAGTGCACCGGCCTCTACCATGGAGGCCGGTGTTTTTTGAAGACAAGAGTCATCCTTTGGTCAAATGGGTGCGCAAGTCGCCCAGATCCGTTTGGCCACCGGGCACGTAAGAATATTATATATCAAGGAACGACAATGCGTATCGCACTTACCGCGCTCGTTTTGGCCTACATTTTAGGAGGCCAAGCTGTGGCAGAAACCCAATCATGCACGACCCTATTGGAGCACACAGATGACCAGACTGAGAATTCCTGGAGCACCGTAAACGATGGCGTTATGGGCGGTCGTTCAGAGGGCGGTTCGGTTCTCGAAGATGGTGTGCTGACATTTGCAGGCATAACCAACACGAATGGCGGCGGCTTCAGTTCTATTCGATTGAACGTTCCGCGCGGCGCCATGACCGGGGCAAACCATCTGAAAGTGCATATGAAAGCTGATGCGCGCACCTATTCCATGACGCTTCGCACAAATGCAAAATCCTATGGACGCCGGATCGCGTTTCGCGCTCCAATTATTGGCGCGCCCGAAGCAGAGTGGGGGGACGGCGTTCTGTCGTTCGATGCGTTGAAAGCCTCGATATGGGGGCGCTCTGTACCGGACGCGGTGTTCGATCCGAGTGACGTCGTCGAAATTGGCCTGATTATTTATGACGGCGAAGATGGTCCATTTGAAATGCAGCTCAAGCGCATAGAGGCATGCGGCTGAGTTCGAAAAGTGAAGACTGCTAGCGATTTAGTCCGCCGCTGCAGCTTGTTCCATAATCGCTTGGAACATCGAAATTGTTTCCGGTTCTCTATATGCGCGAGGGCTGTCTTCGCTGGCATAGTATCGATTGCTAGACAGTTTTACGATCACCATGCTGTTTTCCGGACTGACATAGACGAACTGATTATAGATGCCGATCGCGGTGAAGTCGCGGGAACCCGATTTCGGCAACCACCATTGGTAACCATAGCCAAAGCCATGGGCGGATTGTTCGTTTTCGCCCGGAACAAGATGCGGCGCCGTCGGAGACGTTGAAGCTCTCACCCAGTCTTCGGGCAGGATTTGGGTGCCATTCCAGTTTCCGTTCATTCTGTACAGCTCACCAAGCTTGGCCAGGTCGCGCGCCGTAGCATTGAAACCGCCAAGGCCAAGCTCGCGGCCGGACTTGTCAGTGGTCCAGAAGGCATCGTTCTCAGCGCCCAGAGGGTGCCATAAGTGCTCTGTAAGAAAATCTGCCACCGATTGATCTGTGGCTTCTACGACAAGGGCGGTTAGCGCCTGCGTATCCATGCCGGTATAGCGGTTATAGGTTCCTGGCGTCTTCTCATTGGTCATGGTGGCGACGAAATCGTCATAAGAGCTGCCGTAGAACATCACTTTTCCGAGGCGGTTCATATCGGAATTTGGATCGCTATAGGTCTCGTCCCATTTGATCCCCGAGGACATTTGCAAGACGTCCCGGATCGCAACGCCGTCATACCCGCTACCCTCGAATGCTGGGACGTACTGCGAGATCGGGTCTTCCACTGATCCGATCAGACCATCGCGAATAGCCAGGCCGACAGCGGCGGAGATGAAGCTCTTCGACACTGAGTGTGTGAGCCATGGTCGATCCATTTTCCCGGTGAGCCAGTAATCTTCAAAGAGGATTTCTCCGTCTTTTAGAATAAGTAAAGCAGCCGTATCGGTGCTTTCTAAAAACCCTTCCATCTCAAATGAATCAGCATCGTGCGCGAACGTACCAGGAAGCGCCAGCTTTGGGCCCTCGGGGAACACAAATGGCTCATCAGAGCGCGGCATTTCGTTGACCGGGAAATAGCGCTCTTGGCGCACGAAGTGGTGCTGTTGCTCGGCGCCGGTAAAGAGCGATGTCTGATATCCGTAGCGGGCGATTTCTTGTTTATAGACGATGGACATTACGATTGCCGCGATCCCGATGATGCCAATGATGCCTCCGACGATGTAGAGCGCTGTTCTCATGAGGTTCCTTTTCCTTCCTCGAAAGTGCGGTGTTGAGTGGTGTCTCCATACGTATGGAACAGCAGCATCCCGGGGAGTTGTACAATTTGTCTGTGCCACACGCCTTTTGGCACCACGCAGCTCTGGCCAGCGCGAAGGCGAATTACGTCTTCAGTGCCGGATTGGCTCAGCACGACATCGATCTCACCAGTGAGTAAGGTCAGCGCTTCATCACCGTCGGGATGCATCTCCCAATCGGTATTTTGAAACATATGGATACCGCCGACACAGACAACATTGATAATCTTGAACATGTCGAACAGAGGTTGCTTTGCCATTTCGCCTTTGGCGAACCCAACGCGTCGCATCAGGCCGGAAATGCCTGACAGAGATTCTGCGGCCAATTGACGGATGCTCACTCCAACTCCCCCTGATTTTGCAGTCTGGATGGAGAAACATGACGAGAAATTGCTTGCAACGCGACGAGCGTTTCGTGATTCATCATGCCGCCATCGACGGTGTAATTGGTATATGCCGAAGTCTTTACAATAACGATTTTGCGTGCGGGATTGATGTAGATGAATTGCCCGTAGATCCCGATAGCGGAGTAATCGTCGCCGTCCGGATAGAGGGGAATCCACCACTGGTACTTATACCCGAAAGCGGAGTCAGATTCCGGATTATCCACCATCGGTTGAAGGCGCGGCGCGTCGGGCGTTGTGCTGGTTTTAACCCAGTTTTCAGAGACTAGTTGCTGACCGAGAAAGTTGCGACCGCCATTCAGGTAAAGCTCGCCAAAACGAACCATGTCGCGCAGCCGAATGTTCACGCCGCCAAACACGAGTGGCTCGTCCTTCGTGTCGACGAGCAAATACGCGTCATCCTCAGCGCCGAGCCGCGACCAGAGCTTTTCTTCGAAATAGTCTCTGTAAGGCTTTCCCGTTGCGCCCCGCAAAACCATGCCCAGGACATGCGTATCGATGCTGGCATAGCGGTTATAAGTTCCCGGCTCATTTTCGCGCGGGACACTGGCGGTGAACTCATCCAGCGACCCAAGCCGCATCGCGACGACGGATTGGACGAGATCAGAGTCGAGACGGCCATAATCTTCCGACCATCTTACGCCTGACGACATTTCGAGGACTTGCTTCAAGGTCACGCCTTCATAGGCGCTACCGATCAGCTCAGGCACGTATTTAGTCACTAGATCGTCGACACTATCAATAGCCCCGTTTTCGAGCGCGACGCCGATCAGAAATGAGGCCATGCCTTTAGACACTGACATTTGAATGGCCAGGCTCTCGCGTGTGTTGCCGCGATTGTATTCTTCATGGATCAATACCCCATCATGGAGAATGGCGAGCCCAGTTGTCTGGGATCGCTCTAGGAGCTCTCTGACATTTCGGGTTTCGCCCTCGAAATCGTAGGTTTCGGGGAGGACGTCAGCGGAGAGGTTTTCATTGAGCGCATAGACGGGGCCTGATCTGGGCACCTGAATCGATCGTTCTTTTTCATAGAGGTTGCGAAAATTCTCATCGATTTTATCGGGGGCGAAGATTTGTACATATTCACGAAGCGACATCAGCACGCGAATATCATTCCAAAAATAGGAGATTGCGCCGGCTCCAATCACGAGCAGTCCAAGCAATCCATATTTTATGTGTTTTCCCAAAGGTTTCGTCCTTGCGTTAGCTCTTAGATTTTATGTCAGCGAGTAATGTGTTGGCGGCTATCCGTGGCGCATTCTTATTCTTTGAAGACAAACCGATTTCGCGGAATGATGCGTGACCATAGGCTGTTGAGACAATGCAGAAGGCTGTATCTCGTCGCTCTTGGCGAGAGGCGCCATAACCCTCCGCCTTCATGCCGACGATGAGTAGATCAAAAATTCGGTCATACAGCGAGCGCAGCCTGACTTGGATTTCATCGCTATTGCGCGCAAGTGACCAGAGTTCACTTACCACGACATTGGATACAGTGTTCGAAAACAGATCTCCGAAGAGTAAATCCAGCATATGGTGGAGATTGGGTTGATCGCCTTCCTCTGCGATATTGTTCAATTGCGCTTCGCCGCGATCGATTAGGCTTTGAAACAACAACTTTACCATATTGTCTCGATTGCCGACGAAGTGGCGGACCAACGGCCGGGCAAGACCCGCCCGCTCGGCCACGTCATTCAAAGACGTTTTTGCCAGTCCTTGTTCAACGATACACAACTCCAAAGCAGCCAGTATCTGAACGCGTCGTTCTTCGTTCATTTTCGCCCGCGGCATGTGTTCACCTATAATTGTCAAAGTGACAAATATCGCCGTTTCTATTAATTGTCAAAAAGATAAAATTGCGCTTGAGTTCATTGCGCTATTCAAGGGTTGCGAGCGGATTGCCCGGTCTGTTGATTAGATAGTTCTAGGGTTCACGCCGTTTGTCTGATTTGCGGTTTCGCACGTTTCTCAATTTGACGCCGGAGCCTGGTGTGGCATTTGAGGCACTGTTGAAAGTGTAAACTGATTTACGCTGTCATGTGGTATTGCAACTCATTCGCAAGAGTTTACCTGCGGCTCATCTAGTCAGAAAATGAGCTGAAAATGAAAAACCTTCCTCAAAAACTAATAGCCGCTGCATCAATTGGTGCACTGACCGCTACTCCAATTTCCGTGGCCCAGAACATGGATGACGAGGTTTCGGTGCAGGATGAAATCGTCGTAGTAGGTCAATACCTTTACACCGATCAAATCAACGCTCTGAAAGCGCCAACGCCGATTATTGATGTTCCGCAGAGTCTGTCCATCGTAACAGCGGATCAGATTTTGGAGCGGGGCTTCGACAGCATCGGAGATGTGATCAACTACATTCCCGGCGTGACAAATTCGCAAGGCGAGGGGCACCGTGATGCGATCGTGTTCCGTGGCGTGCGGTCGACCGCAGACTTCTTCGTCGACGGCGTTCGCGATGATGTTCAATATTACCGCTCGCTCTACAATCTTGAGCAGGTCGAAATCTTGCGTGGCCCGAACGCGCTGCTCTTTGGCCGTGGCGGCACGGGTGGTGTGCTGAACCGCGTCACCAAGAAGGGTGTGATTGGTGATCGCTTTAACGGCTATCAGGCAGGCGTCGACTCATTTGGAGGCTTCGACGTGGCGCTGGACTCCAATTTCGACGTCTCAGACAATGCCGCGATCCGAATCAACGCTTACTATGAGAGCCTGGAAAACCACCGCGACTTCTATGATGGCGACAATTACGGCATCAACCCAACCGCGCGCATCGCGTTGTCACCCGCGACCACGCTCGATCTGTCTTATGAATATGCCAATCATGAGCGTTTCATCGATCGCGGTATCCCGACCGGTGACAATGGTGAGCCCGTCGAAGCCTTGAAAGACATCACGTTTGGCGATCCCGATCTCAACACGGCAGAGTTTGAAGCGCACATTCTGCGCGCCAATGTCCAGCACACGTTCAATGAGAATCTGAAAGGCAACGTCACGGTCGCGTATGGAGACTATGACAAATTGTATCAGAACTTCTACGCCTCTGGTTACACCCAATCGACTAACATTGTTCAGCTCGATGGGTATGTGGATACGACCCAGCGCCAGCGCTTCACACTTGCCGGTAATCTCGTAAGTGAATTTGAAACAGGCAGCATTGGCCATACGATCATTGGCGGCGTCGAGTTCCTAGATACCAGCAATGATAATGACCGGTTCAACCCGGTATTCTCGTCTACCGGAAATGACCGCGAGACCTTCCTCGCGACACGGCCTCTGAACTTCCGCAATGGCGCTGGCGTCAATGCGGCAGGCGATGCCGTCACGATGACGTTCTCCGACATCAATGACCGGAATGAAGCC
>JBCAWZ010000011.1:0-72574 GCA_038534315.1 Pseudomonadota bacterium
TTGAATCCGAACTTTGGTGAGAGCGCGCTCAACATCTGACGGTTTGGAAATTGCGTCATTCTCCCCGGAAATAATCAATCCGGAAGCAGGACAAGGTGCCAGGAAGGAGAAGTCATAATGGTTTGCCGGCGGTGCAATCGCGAGAAAACCGTCAATCTCTGGACGCCGCATAAGAAGCTGCAGAGTGATCCAGGCGCCGAAACTGTATCCTGCGCACCAAACATAGCGCGGACTTTCCCACATATTTTCCATGTAATCGAGGACAAAGGCGGCGTCTTCGAGTTCACCGACACCTTGATCATAAACGCCTTGTGATCGGCCAACGCCTCGTGTGTTGAACCGGAGAACACCGAATCCTTTGGACTCAAACATCTGATAAAGACGGATCGTGATTGGATCCTGCATCGTGCCACCTGCACGGGGGTGCGGGTGGAGAATAAGGGCAATAGACGCGCCATCATGAGGTGGCGGTGTATAGCGGGCTTCGATCCGACCTTGCGGACCGGGGATGAGCATTTCGGCCATGCTGTCTTTCTGTCGCTGTGTCTTCGGTGAGCCGCGTGATAATCTAACCCGAAGGCAAAATGCAAATTTTTCTTCAGCGAACAGAGTTTAGGCTGTTCAACATCTCCCAACATTACCCGAGAAAGGCTATATGCCGAAGATGATTTATGCGGACTACAACGCAACGGCCCCGCTCCGACCAGAGGCGCGTGAAGCAATGCTCGCAGCATTCGAGTTGGGCGCCAATGCATCTTCGGTGCATGGTCCCGGGCGGTCGGCGCGCCTGCAAGTTGAACGCGCCCGCTCAGCAATTGCTCAAGCGATTGGAGCGCGTACACAAGACGTCATCTTCACAAGCGGTGGAACTGAAGCTGCGGCGCTTGCATTGCAGGGTGCGGTTGCACAATTGGAAGGCAACTGCACGCTTCTGGTCTCGGCGATTGAGCACGAAGCTGTCGGTCGGAATGCTGGGATGGCGGGCGCCCTGGTCGAAACGGTTTACGTCAACGCTAATGGACAAATAGATCTCGACTCACTGAGGGCTCGGCTGAACGTTTGGGACAAAGACCGTGACGGTGTGCCGATTCTTGCGCTCATGTTTGCTAACAATGAAACAGGCGTGATCCAACCGGTGAGGGAAGCGACCAAGCTCGTTCGCGATGCCGGCGGCTTGGTAATCTGCGACGCAGTTCAAGGGCTCGGCAAATGCCCCATTAATGTTGGTTTGTTGGGTGTCGATTATTTGGCACTTTCCGCGCACAAGGTGGGCGGGCCGCAGGGCGTCGGTGCACTTTGGTTGCGTTCTGGAGCCCCTTTGAAGCCAATTGTCAGGGGAGGTGGCCAGGAACGCGCCTTGCGTGCTGGAACAGAGAATGTCGCTGGGATTGCAGGGTTTGGTGCGGCGACGGACGCGGCCATTCGTGATCAGGGTTCGCTCAGTGCGCTTGCGCCGCTGCGAGATCAGATGGAGGCGCGTCTGAAATCAGCTCTTGGTCTTGTGGTTTTCGGTGAAGGGGTTGAACGGCTACCGCAAACCTCAAACTTCGCGATTCCCAACTTTCGCGCCGAAACACAAGTTATGGCACTTGATCTCGCAGGTGTTGCGATATCGTCTGGTGCGGCGTGCTCCAGCGGTAAAGTCTCACGCTCTCTAGTTCTGTCTGCTATGGGTGTGAATGCAGAGCTGGCTGAATGCGCTGTTCGGATCAGCTTTGGTTGGGACTCGAAAGCACAAGAATTTGATGCGGTCGCAAACGCGTGGCTGGACGCCGCTAGGCGAGTGATGTCGACCAGAGCGTAAAGCGAATTTGGTGCTTTTGCGATTCCGCGAAGAATAATGGATTCAGAATACTCAGCTTTTGGGTTATCTGACCTTTACCTTCAAGCTTCCGCAAGCTCCTGTTAGTTCGGCATAATTTTTGTTTGTGGAGATTCCTTTCGGCGTGAAATGGCCGGTCTTGTCGCCAGTGCAGCCAGAGGTGGTCTTGTATTTGATTTTGTATTTGCACGTTGAATTTGCTTGGATCGTAAAGCCATCACCATCCATACTTTCGCCACCGACACCGTTCAGGTTTTTGGAAAAGGTGCGTTTGTCGATCACGCAGTCCCCGTTTGTTTTCTCCTGAGTAATCGTGACGGATGTAACCAAGGCTGCTGAGCGATTAAAGACGCTCATCTCTTTGCAGCTTTCTGCGTCTCCGCAGAAATCTTCGTTTGCGAAAGCGGGACTGAGCAGAACCGCGTAAGCGAGAGAAAGGACAGCGATTCGTCTGAGCATGATCGTGTGTTCCATTTGAGCTTTGATAATGTGAACTTGGCCTGCCGGTCCGGCTCATGACTACTGTCGGAATCGACAGGTAAAGAGATCGACCCGGACGGTTTTTTTCGAGCATGGAAGAGGCTCAGAAATGTGGGAGGTGATAAATGTACAGTCACATGATGGTCGGCGCGGACGATATCGACAAAGCAAAAGCGTTTTATGATGCAACGTTTCAAGCGTTCGGAGGAAATCCTGGGATCTTGGATCCCAAAGGCCGATTGGTGTATTTGCACAATGGCGGCGTGTTTCTCGTTACAAAACCGATCGACGGCGAACCATGCAGCGGCGGAAACGGGATGACGATCGGCTTCGCTGTGGACAGCGCTGATCAAGCAGATGCCTGGCATGCAGCGGGCGAAGCGGCGGGGGGAATGCCAATAGAAGATCCCCCAGGTTGGCGGGAAAACGGTGGTCAACGCTTGTACCTGGCTTACTTGCGCGATCCGGCAGGCAACAAACTTTGCGCGTTGCATCGCGGGTAAACCGGAACAGAAAATCAGACGTATAAAGCGCATGACAACGGAGACTGCCTCATGCGCTTTATATTATTCGCCGCGTTGCTTGCTGCTTTGCCGATGAGTGCCGGCGCGACGGAAGAACCGCCACATTCGGTGCTGGTCGAAGACGGGAAATTTGAAATCCGTCAGTACGAACCGACTATTGTCGCCGAAATTGAGGTCACTGGAGATATGCAACGCGCGGGGAATTCCGGGTTCAGGCCTTTGGCAGGATATATTTTCGGAGACAACATGTCCCGCGCTAAGATCGACATGACGGCACCTGTAACGCGGGTAAAATCCGAAAAGATTGAGATGACATCGCCGGTGACCCGGACACAATCAGACAAGGACACTTGGACGGTTGCCTTCGTGATGCCGAAAGAATGGACGATAGCGACATTGCCAGCGCCCAATGATCCCAGTGTGGAGATCAGAAAAGTACCTGGCGAGTTGATAGCGACCATCCGGTTTTCAGGGCGTCCGGGCGAAGTGGAGTTTTCGAAACGGGAAGCTGAGCTACGGGCGTGGATGTCTTCGCAGGGTTATGTCGACGTTGGTCCCGCACGTTTCGCTGGCTACAATGCGCCTTTTGTGCCTGGAGCATTTCGCCGAAATGAAGTCATGATTCCGATCACCCTAGCAACATCTTGAGACCAACTTGATGTCGCATGGGGGTGAAAATATCACCCAGATGCTCCATATAACCGTCAAGCAGATGCAGTGCCAATCGAACTGGTACTATACGATTAGCAACGATTGAAAAGACGAGCGGATGGAAGTCAAAGTCAAAGACGGAATTGATAAGGACACGGTCGCTGCTGCGAAGGCGCTCGAGTCTGATAATTACAGCGCTGGTTTTTCGACTGAGATCGAAACCGAATATGCGCCGAAGGGGCTCAATCCCGACATTGTCAAATTCATTTCCGACAAAAAGGATGAACCGCAATGGCTGCTTGATTGGAGGCTTAAAGCATATGAGCGCTGGTTGACCATGCAAGAGCCGGATTGGGCGATGGTGCGCTACGATCCGATCGACTATCAAGACATCTATTATTACGCGGCTCCGAAGGCCGGGGCCAAGTATGAATCGATAGACGACGTCCCAAAAGAGATTCTCGAAACATATGAAAAGCTTGGCATCCCGCTAAGAGAAGCGGAGGTGCTGCTCGGAGTAGAAGGGGCGGCTGAAACGGCGATCGAAGCGCGGACGGAAAGCGGTCGTCCAAAAGTCGCTGTTGATGCGGTATTCGATTCCGTCTCGGTTGCGACAACATTTCGCGCCGAACTGCAGAAGGCGGGCGTCATCTTCATGTCGATTTCGGAGGCAGTACACGAACATCCAGAATTGGTGAAAAAGTACCTTGGAACAGTGGTTCCGACAACGGACAATTACTTTGCGACTTTGAATTCTGCCGTCTTTTCAGATGGAACATTCGTCTACATTCCACCTGGCGTGCGTTGTCCGATGGAGTTGTCCACTTATTTCCGGATGAACGCCGAGAACACCGGACAGTTCGAACGAACGCTCATCATTGCGGACAAAGGTAGCTATGTTTCTTATCTTGAGGGCTGCACAGCCCCGATGCGGGACGAAAACCAGCTTCATGCCGCAGTCGTCGAGCTGGTGGCTCTTGAAGATGCAGAGATCAAGTACTCTACGGTGCAGAATTGGTGGCCCGGTGATGAGAACGGAAAGGGCGGTATTTTCAATTTCGTGACCAAGCGCGGTGATTGCCGGGGTGCGCGTTCCAAGATTTCATGGACTCAAGTCGAAACCGGGTCTGCTGTGACTTGGAAATACCCATCATGTATTCTGCGTGGTGATGGCAGTGTTGGAGAGTTTTACTCGATCGCTGTCACCAATGGCCGTCAGATGGCGGATACCGGCACCAAGATGATCCATCTCGGCAAGAATACGCGATCTCGGATCATTTCCAAAGGAATTAGTGCCGGTCGGTCTGACAATACTTATCGGGGGTTGGTGTCGGTTCACGGAAAAGCTGAAAGCGCTCGGAATTTCACGCAATGCGATTCTCTACTTATTGGTGGCGATTGCGGCGCACATACGGTGCCATATGTTGAAAATCGACGTGCGGACGCACAATTGGAGCACGAAGCCACAACGACAAAACTATCAGAAGACCAACTTTTCTACGTCCGCCAGCGCGGCATTGGAGAAGAAGAGGCGGTCGCCTTACTGGTCAATGGCTTCGTGCGCGAAGTGCTTCAAGAGCTGCCAATGGAGTTCGCCGTTGAAGCGCAGAGTCTGCTAAAAGTGAGCCTCGAAGGCAGCGTCGGCTAATTCAGGTCCCCGTTTGGTTTCCTGAGGTCTTGTCATTCATTTGGGTCCGCTGAGCGTCGTAGGCAGCCTTCTTCAAACGTTTCGCGAGTATCTTTGAGTAAAGGTAGAGTGCGACATAAAGATTTGTTGCTTTGAAATTTGGACGAGCGTCGCTACATCCCAGCCATGTTGAAACTCTCTGATATCACTGCGACGGTCGGCGAAGACGACCAGACGAAACCGCTGCTGAAAGGGCTCTCACTCGAAGTCCCCGAGGGCGAAGTTCATGCGATCATGGGCCCCAATGGCGCTGGCAAGTCTACGTTGTCTTACGTTTTGACCGGTCGAAATGGCTACGACGTCACAGGCGGCACCGCTAAGCTCAATGGTGAAGAACTTTTGGAAATGGATCCGGAAGACAGAGCGGCGCACGGTCTCTTTCTATCCTTTCAGTATCCGGTCGAAGTGCCCGGCGTTCCGGTCATGACGTTTGTGCGTGCGGCCATGAATGCGCAGCGTAAAAGCCGCGGGGAAGCAGAAATCTCAGCACCGGATTTTATAAAGAAAGCGCGCCAAATCGGCACGGAATTGAAGATTGATACGGACATGTTGAAACGTCCATTGAATGTTGGATTTTCTGGAGGCGAAAAGAAGCGTCTCGAAATCTTCCAAATGCGTATGCTCGAACCGAAATTTGCAATTCTTGATGAAACCGATTCCGGTCTCGATATCGATGCGCTTCGGACTGTCGCTGATGGTGTTAATGCTCTGCGTAGTCCAGATCGCGGCATGCTTGTGATCACGCACTATCAACGCCTGTTAGACTATATCGTTCCGGACAAAGTTCATATCCTGTCGGACGGGCAGATCGCAATGTCTGGCGGACCCGATCTGGCCCACCGGCTGGAAGCTGAAGGTTATGACGGCGTCATTGGAGAAGCGGCCTAATGGCAGCAACAATTGAAGACCTGCGTGCGAAATTAAAAAACCCCAACCCAGCCGAATTGGAATTGATGGCTCAGTATGCATCGCTTCCTGAAGACGGCCGTCGCGCCCGTATTTTCGAAGCCTTCGCGCTGTCTGGGCTTCCACATAGACGGCTGGAATCCTGGAAGTGGAGTGATTTTAGAGCTGCCTTGTCAGAACTAAGACCTGCCTCTTCCTCTGGGTCCACGGCGCTTCTCAAAGCAGATGATGCGCCTTTGATTGCGTTTCGTGGAAAAGAAACGTTGCTGCCAGGTGGGTTGCCGGATGGGATTTCCTTGCATCAAGTCGGCCATTCTCAGGCATTTGGAGATGCGGAAGAGGCGCCCCTTGGCGCATTGGCGGCGGCGTTAGGCCGACGGTCTGCAACACTGGATACGCTCATTGTTGAAGTCACTGGCAAGCCGGACAGGCCGCTGCATATCGAAGTCGATGGATGCGGCGCAGAGACGCAATTCGCCCGCGTCGCGATTGTGGTGCGACCGGGTGCCGAACTCGACTTGATTGAAAGTCATATTGGTGGCGCGGGTTTCTCCTCTGTTTTGTTGGAAATTGGTATGCAGGCAGGTGGGGCTGTTCGTCGGACCGTCTTGCAGCGCGGCGGGAAAGATGAAGCGCAAGCGCTTACCAGCTTGATCCATCTTGGCGACGAGAGTGACTATACGCAGACCATGCTTGCGTTCGGCGCCCAGGTTGCGCGTATTGAGACGCGGCTGGTCCATCAGAAGCCGCAAAGTAAGGCTACGCTGAATGCAGCTTATCTTTGCGGTGACGGCTATCACGCTGATTTTACAAGCCATGTTCGTCATGGCGCGACCCACTGCGTCACGCGGCAAACAACAAAGGGTGCCGTGTTGAATGGGGGCAAAGGCGTGTTTCAGGGCAAGTTCTTGGTGCCGCGCGACATAGGACAGCACACCGACGCTGATATGCAGCATCAGGCGCTGCTTCTGGAACCGGGCGCAGAAGTGTTTGCGAAGCCGGAGCTAGAGATCTATGCCGACGATGTAGAATGCGCACACGGAAACACTTCTGGCGCATTGGATCCAGACCAGATCTTCTATCTGCGTCAACGAGGTTTGCCACTCAATCAGGCCAGAGCCATGCTTACTCAGGCGTTTGTTTCAGAGGCGCTGGAATGCGCTGACGAGTCGGTGAAAGCCTTTCTGCTTGGAGCCGCTCGAGAGTTCCTCTCAGAGGTTCCCGAATGAGTCGCGCATTTAATGTAGACAAGGTTCGCGCAGAATTTCCTATTTTATCACGAGAAATTCATGGCAAACCGCTCGCATATTTGGACAATGCGGCAAGTGCGCAAAAACCAAATTCGGTCATCAATGCGATGGCTGATCAGGCCAGGACAGCATATGCAAATGTCCATCGAGGGCTTCACACGCTCGCGAATGAAACGACGGAAGCTTACGAAGGTGCGCGGGAACGCGTTAGGGCGTTTCTGAATGCGCCCCACGTCGACAATATCGTATTTGCCCGAGGTGCAACGGAGGGCATCAATATCGTGGCAAATGGCGTTGTTGATCGCATTTTGCCGGGTGACGAGATTGTTCTTTCGATTATGGAGCATCATTCAAACATCGTCCCTTGGCACTTCTTGCGAGAACGACTTGGCGCCGTGCTGCGTTGGGTCGAGCTGAACGAAGATGGCAGTCTCGATATGGCTGGCTTGGCCGAAGCGATCGGTCCAAAGACCCGGATTGTCGCCTTAACTCATATGTCAAACGTGCTCGGCACTATCACCGATGCCAAAGAGGTTGTCGGGCTGGCTCACGCAGTAGGAGCAGAAGTCTTGCTTGATGGATGTCAGGCAGCCGTTCATTTAGACATTGATGTCCAGGATCTGGGTTGCGATTATTATGTGTTTTCGGGCCACAAACTCTATGGACCAACAGGTATCGGGATACTGTATGGAGCACCCGGCAAGTTAGATGAGCTTCGGCCGCTGCAAGGTGGCGGTGAAATGATAGAAATTGTTGAACGCGATCGGATCACGTACAACGTTGCACCCCATCGGTTTGAGGCTGGAACACCACCGATTCTTGAAGCAATCGCGCTTGGCGCGGCGATTGACTGGTTCACAGCATTTGATCTTACTGACGTTCAGGCACATGAAGATGGGCTATACGCACGTGCTCATGAAGGCCTGCGCGGGATGAACAATCTCACTGTGCATGGGACGAGCCCCGGCAAAGGCGCTGTTTTGTCATTCACCATTGACGGAACCCATCCACATGATCTCGCTCAGCTATTAGACCGCTATGGTGTTGCAGTGCGTGCAGGGCATCATTGCGCGCAGCCATTGATGACGTATTTGGGCGTGTCGGCAACGGTGCGCGCGAGTTTTGGCGTGTACAATTCCGAGGCCGACGTCGACCAGTTCATTGATGCATTAGACCGTGCGAGGTCTATGTTGACCTGAACTTTGTCGCTTTTGACAAAGACCCCCTCGAACTTTCGCGACAATCTGATTATATACCCTCCACTATGGCAGATGATATGACACATCGAGACGTGATCGACGTTGACGGGGCTGAGCCAACAGAGCCGGTTTCAGCACTCCCTCAGGCGGAGTTGAATCGAATCACCGACGATTTGATTGCCGCCTTTAAATCTGTTTACGACCCGGAGATCCCGGTCGATATTTACGAATTGGGTCTGATCTACAAAGTTGATATTGATGACAACCGGAAAGTTGACGTTGATATGACCCTCACTGCACCGGGTTGCCCCGTCGCAGGTGACATGCCCGGTTGGGTGGAAAATGCAGCACGAACCGTCGAAGGCGTAGACGATGTCGAAGTCAGACTCACTTTCGATCCGCCATGGGACCCATCCCGGATGTCGGACGAAGCGCGTTTAGCGCTCAACATGCTTTAATTGAACGGCAACTCAAGCGACCCTATTTATAGCTTATGGCAAGACGACCCAGACCCAAACTTGTGACACTAACCGATGCGGCAGCAAACCGTGTCAGCGAAATCATGTCTGAAAAAGGTAAAGGTTATTTGCGTGTCGGCGTTAGCAATGGCGGTTGTGCCGGCATGGAATACGTCATGGATTATGTCGAAGCACCTGAAGTGCTAGACGAAATTGTTGAAGACAAGGATGTGAAGATCGTTGTTGACGCTAAGGCGGTGCTCTTCTTGCTTGGTTCAACTGTTGATTTCGAAACAACGCTGCTTCACGAAAAGTTCGTGTTCCGCAATCCTAACCAAACCGACGCTTGTGGCTGTGGTGAGAGCGTGACTATTGTTCCGGCTGCTGCCGAATAGAATAATCGTTTTCTTTCATCAACGGGTCGCTACACTCCCACTATATCTGGGAGGAATGTAATGCTTATCTTGATCGCCGGTCTGGTCCTGTTTTTCGGGCCGCATTTCTTTACGGCCATTAGATCCCGCACCGATGGTGAAGACCTTCGCGCGAAAAACGAAGCTGCTTACATGGCCGGGTACAGCCTGATCAGTTTGGCGGGATTCGTTCTTATCATTTATGGCTATGGTCTAACCCGTGGCGCCGGCGTCCTCTACGTTCCGCCAGTTGGGCTGCAGCATTTGAATCTCTTGCTGATGATCCCTGCAATGGTGCTCCTGGTCGCTTCACAAATTCCGGCTGGCTATTTGAAGCGGGCTTCAAAGCATCCAATGTTGGTGGCGGTAAAACTTTGGGCTGTTGGGCACTTGCTGGCAAATGGTGAGTTGAACTCGGTAATTTTGTTCGGATCCTTTCTCATTTTCGCGGTTTTCGATCGGATCATGGTGAAGCGCCGCGGAGATGTTGGAGGTGGCGCAGTGGGTGAGGTCTCAGTTATATGGGATGTGGTCGCGGCGGTGGTTGGTCTCGGCGCATATCTTGCTTTCTTGTTTTGGCTACATCCGATCCTTTTCGGGGTTTATGTATTGCCGGCTTAGCCGACTGAAACAGGATTTTGGCAAGCTTTGGACCGTCTGCTAAAACGGCCCAAACTAGAGTTAGGAGTGCCTTACCCTATGTCTGCACAGAACGTGATCCGTCGCAAAACGGTTAGAGATATTGCGAAAGCGAAGTCAGGAACACCACTCGTTTGCCTGACCGCATATGACGCGCCGACGGCTGCGGCCTTGGACGAGCATTGTGACATAATTCTCGTTGGCGACAGTGTTGGTATGGTTGTACATGGCCTTCCTTCAACGGTCGGCGTTACGATCGAAATGATGATCATGCATGGTCAAGCAGTCATGCGTGGATCCCAACACGCTTTCATCGTGGTTGATATGCCATTCGGGTCTTATGAAACGAATTCGGATCAGGCGTTTCAAAATGCTGTAAGGATCATGAAGGAGACTGGCTGCCAAGCGGTCAAAATTGAAAGCGGCATCTATGCCGCCGGTCAAATTGAGCATTTGGTGAAGCGGGGCATTCCTGTGATTGGACATGTCGGCTTGCGCCCTCAGGCAGTGAATGTTGATGGCGGGTTTCATACAAAAGGAAAAACACGCGTCGAACGAGAGCGTGTTTTGGCAGAAGCAATTGCTGCTGACGAAGCGGGCGCTTTTGCCATTGTCGTTGAAGGGGTCGCTTCAGATCTCGCAACGGATATTACTGCGGCCGTATCTTGCCCAACGATTGGAATTGGCGCGTCTGCCGCGTGTGATGGGCAAATACTTGTCACTGAAGACATGCTTGGAGTGTTTGAAAGAACGCCGCGATTCGTTCGCCGATACGCAGATCTCAAAACCGAAATTGAATCTGCAGTGGTAAACTATGCAGGCGATGTCCGTTCACGCGATTTCCCGGGTGTTAAAGAGGTCTATCAACGGCCCAAGGCCATAACCGACTGAACTTGCTGCGTTGCTGTTGCGAGCTTGGCTGGTTAGGTTAAGCAAACGCAAGATGCGGTGTGCGGAGTAAGTGGCCTTGGCTGACATTTTTCAGGAAGTTGAAGAAGGGATCCGGCAGGACAAATGGGCCCAACGGTGGCGTAAATACGGAATATTCGCGTATATATTTGCAGGGCTCATCATTGGGGGCACGGCGCTGAATGAGTATATTCAGTTCAGCCGATCGACCTCTATGAATACGAACACGCTCAAATTGGAAACTGGCATCGACGCATTGGAATCTGGCGACTACTCAGTCGCAGCAGAGTCTCTCGGCGCACTGCTCGATGAGAACGTCAGGGTCTCGCTCGCTGCGGGGCATCTCCTCGCGCGCGTGCGGATCGAAGGAAATGGCGATCTTTCCGCAGCTGCAACCGTTCTGTCGGAAATTTCTGGTGACCATAGCGCCCCGACGGAAAAACTCGCACTCATAAAAGCCGCCTATCTGCAAGCCGACTCGATGAGCAGAGAAGAGCTCGATGCCTTTGTAGCGCCGCTCCGAGAAGACGAAACCAGCGCATTCAATGCGTTGGCCGTGGAGCTTCTCGCGGCGAAAGCCATCGCGGAAGGAGATTTCGAGTTTGCTCGAGGAGAACTTAACTTCTTACGCGTCGCGGCAAATGTTCCTCCAGGCACACAAGAGCGTGTCCAAAAAGCGCTTGCGAGCCTTCCACCAGCTGCTCCGATCGCAGACCCCGAAGCGCTTCCTCCGGAGATCGACAACGAATGAACCAACATCAATTGACGCGTTTTTCCATTACCCTGGTTTGCCTAGCGTCGTTGGGCGCATGCGCGCTTTTTGACCGGGGGCGCGAAGCGCGCGAGGCAGAGGCCGCAGCGGATCGGGAAGGTCGGATCGCGATGATCTTGGCGGACGAGAAACTCACGCCTTCGCCGGAAATGGCGTCGCAAGCAGTTGAGCTGCCGCCGGCTGAGCCGGTGCTTAGCTGGGCTCAGGCGGGCGCCGGACCGACAAAATCCATTGGTCATGTCGTCGCGGCGCCAGCTCTAGAGGTGGCATGGCGTGCGAACGCTGGACAAGGGTCTTCTCGCCAATCCGCATTGGTGACGCCACCCGTTGCAAATAGTGAAGCGGTTTTCACGATCGATGCGTCACAAACCGTGCGGGCATTCGATTTGGATACTGGCACACGCCTGTGGGAACGGGATCTCCTCTCCGTAAACCCTCGGGATACGACGGGAATTGGTTCTGGTATCGCGTACCATGAAGGTAAAGTGATCGTGGCGAGCGGATTTGGATTCGTCACCACACTCGACGCGAAGACTGGCGCGCGTTTCTGGCGAACCAATATGGAAGCGCCGATGACAGGATCGCCAACGATTTCTGAGAATCGAGTCTTCGTCTCGTCGAACAATAACGAGGTGTTCGCTTTAGATTTCGACAATGGCGTTGTGCTTTGGTCGGATCAGGCCATTTCAGAATCAGCGCGCGTGCTAGGCTCTCCGAGCGTCGCTGCAGTCGAAGACATTGTCGTGGTTCCATATTCGTCCGGAGAAGTGATTGCTTATCTGGCTGCAAATGGCCGACGGCTTTGGAGTGAAGCGTTGGTGAGTCCTGGTCAGTTTACGCCGATATCTGCGATCAACGATATTGGAGCGCGCCCAATTTTGGGCGGAGGACTTGTCTTTGCTGCAAGCCAGTCGGGCATCCTTGCCGCGATTGATGGCCGAACCGGCACCCGGATTTGGCAGCAGCCTCTTGGTGCCATTCAGGCGCCTACTCTCGCGGGCCAAAACTTGTTTGCGGTGAGCACGAATGCCGAATTGGTCTGTTTTGATGCAGCGAGCGGTCAAGTGATTTGGGTCAAGCAGCTTGCCCAATATCGAAACGATGAGAAAAAACGTGGTCGCATTACTTATTCGGGCCCGCTAATCGCATCGGATCGCGTGCTGACTGTGTCGTCTGAGGGTGAGCTGATTGCCTTGGATCCACAAACGGGTACTGAGATCAAACGGTTGAGACTCGGCGATAATGTGTATATCGAGCCGATCGCGGTGCAAGGGCGCGTCTATGTACTGACAGACGATGCTCGCCTAATCGCGATCCGCTGACGCATGTCGCGCCAGCCTGGATTGGACGTTTGCTATGCCTCTCAGACTGGCCATTGTGGGCCGACCCAATGTCGGAAAGTCGACGCTGTTCAACCGCCTTGCTGGAAAACAGTTAGCGCTGGTGGATGACTTGCCGGGCGTGACCCGTGACAGAAAAGAAGCACCCGGCCGTCTCGCGGATCTACCGCTGATTCTGGTAGATACCGCTGGTTATGAGGATGTTCATGACGATTCGCTTGAATCGCGCATGCGGGATCAAACTGAAACAGCCATTCGCGAAGCAGAATTGGCTCTGTTCCTGATTGACGCCAGAGCGGGCGTTACGCCTTTAGACGAGCGGTTTGCCCAAGTCTTGCGGCGGGCGAATCTACCTGTCGTGCTGGCGGCAAACAAAGCTGAGGGGAGAGCGGGTGAATCAGGTCTGCTCGAAGCTTGGTCTCTTGGTTTGGGTGAACCCGTAGGTCTCTCTGGTGCCCATGGGGAAGGGTTGAGCGAGCTATACTCGGCGATCCGAGAAACATTGGGCGAAGAGGCTTTCCAAGAAGCGCTGCTGGAGTTGGATTCAGATACTTCTGAACAGATGAATCCAGATATATTGGAAGCGCTTGAGGGACTTGATGTCGATTCTAAGGACTTCAACGATGCTGTACTGCAGGACGCTCTGGCGGCTGCTGGCATAGACGAGAGCAACGAAGCCGACGCAATCGCAAAGGCAATGTCAGCAGACGCAGAAAAACCGATTCACCTTGCGATTGTCGGGCGCCCGAATGCTGGAAAGTCGACACTGATCAACGCACTCGTCGGTGAACAAAGGCTACTGACCGGTCCAGAAGCTGGAATCACGCGCGACTCAGTCTCATTGAAGTGGAATTGGCAAGGGCGGGAAGTGCGCCTTGTTGATACGGCGGGTCTGCGACGAAAGTCAAAAGTGCAAGAGCGGCTCGAAAAGATGTCGACAGGTGAAACGGTCAGGTCGCTCAAATATGCTGAAGTCGTGGCTCTTGTGATGGATCCAGATGATGCGTTTGAAAAACAAGACCTCCAGATAGCCGACTTGGTGCTTCGCGAGGGACGCGCCGTTGTTTTTGTTGCGTCAAAATGGGATCGCGTCACCAATCACGGGATGGCGATGAAGGAGCTCGAAACGCGGTTAAAGACCCTATTACCTCAAGCGAAGGGCGCAGCACTGGTTAGTCTGTCTGGTCTAACAGGGAAGCGCATGGAACGCCTCATGCCGGCTGTGTCTAAGGCGCATGCGGATTGGTCGGCAAGGGTGAAGACGGGCGACCTTAATCGCTGGCTCCGTTACATGATCGAAAGAAACCCGCCGCCGAGCGTAAATGGCAAACGAATCAAGCCGCGCTACATGGCGCAGATCAAAACACGGCCGCCGACATTTGTTCTCATGGCGTCGCGAGGGGAACAAATGCCAGAGCAGTACCGGCGGTATCTTGTCAACGGCTTGCGCGAAGCGTTTGATCTTCCTGGTGTTCCGATCCGGTTGATTGTTCGCCAGGGTGCGAATCCTTATGCTGACAAAGCCCGTAGGCGTTAGTTTCGCGCTGTAACCCGTTGGCCGTGCCGCATTTCTTCGGCGGCAACCAAGGGTGCGAGTATTTCCGCAATTTGCTCGGGTGCGGGTAGTGTCCTGGGATCCTCACCAGGCATCGCTTCCGCTCGCATTTCTGTTCGAACTGCTCCTGGGTCAAAAAGATTGATGTTCAGATTGGAATGTTCGTTTTCTTCGGCCCAGGCAACGATAAGCGCTTCAAGACCCGCCTTTGATGCTTGATAGGGCCCCCAAAACGCTCTCGGACGCGGAACAACACCGGATGTCACGAACAACGCCCGCGGACTGTCAGAGCGCCTAAGCAATGGATCAAGCACTCGAATAAGCCGCCAGTTGGCGTTCAAGTTCACGTCGATCGTGTCATTGAACTGCCGCTCGCCACCGGCTTGAACAGGACCGATTTGTCCAAGAATTCCAGCATTTGCCACAAGCCCGTCAAGGCGTTCAAACTTGTCGTGTATCGCTTGCCCGAGGGGCTCAAAAGCGTTGGCTTGTTTCAGGTCAAACGGGATGAGTGTGCTGGAACCACCCAAATTTCGTATCTCATCATCTAGCGACTCTAACGCACTTTTAGATCGCGCGAGCGCGATGATGTGATGATTGTGCTTTGCCAGCGTCAGAGCTGTCGCTCGGCCTATACCACGTGACGCGCCAGTGATCAGAGTAATGCGTTTGTTCATTTCGCCGGGCCTACCCGGTCAAGAATAGCTAGTCCAGCAAAGAGAGCTGCTTTTCCTTGGCGCTTTGATTCAAATCGTGGTCGATCAACCTCGTAGGATAGTCTCCTGTGAAGCAGTGGTCAGCAAATTGAGGGTCCGTGTTATCACGCTCCACGCCAACTGCGCGATAAAGTCCCCCAACGGACAAGAAACCGAGACTTTCGACATTCAGAAAATTTCGCATCGCCTCAAGCGAATGGTTGGCTGCAAGCAGTTCCGAGCGATCTGCCATATCGATTCCATAAAAGTCTTGGTGCGTAATGGGCGGGCTTGCCGATCGGAAATGGATCTCTGCGGCACCAGCATCTCGAACCATTTGGACGATCTTCCTGGATGTATTGCCGCGCACAATCGAGTCGTCGACCAACAACACGCGCTTACCCTCAAGTACGGCGCTGTTCGGTGAATGTTTCCGAGACACCGCACGTTGGCGCCCACTCTGACTTGGTTGGATGAATGTGCGCCCAACATAATGACTGCGAATAATGCCGAGTTGAAATGGTACATCCGCAATTTCTGAGTAACCGATCGCAGCTGGAACACCAGAATCAGGAACAGGGACAATAACATCTACGTCCGCAGGGTGTTCGTTTGCGAGCTGGTGTCCCATTCTACGGCGAACTTCGTAAACGGAGCGACCCTGAACGACACTATCTGGACGGGCGAAGTACACATATTCGAATAGACAAGGGCGAACCGGCTGAGACGGGAAGGGACGATAACTTTCAAGACCTTGGTTGGTTATGATGACAACTTCGCCGGGTTCGATTTCACGACTAAACTCTGCGCCCATCAGATCTAAGGCGCAGGTTTCCGAAGCCAGCACATAAGCCGGACCAATCCGGCCAAGTACGAGCGGTCGCAAGCCCGAGGGATCGCGAGCACCGATGAGCTTTTTGTTTGTTAGGCCGACAAACGCAAAGCCACCTTCGATTTGGCGGATCGCGTCGAGAAACCGGTCGGCGACGTTATTCTGGTCACTGCGAGCGACCAAATGAAGGATCACTTCAGTGTCCATTGTGGACTGGAAGATCGACCCACGGCTCACCAATTTCTGTCGTAAGGCGCGTGAATTTGTAAGGTTTCCATTATGGGCAATCGCGAAACCACCGGCATCGAGATCGGCATAAATAGGTTGGATGTTTCGCGCAGCAGGCATACCCTGTGTGGAGTATCGATTATGACCAATCCCAGATGCGCCTGGAAGACGCTGGGTTAAATCACCAGTAAAATTATCGCCAACGAGACCCATGTGGCGCTCAGTATGGAATTTCACCTTATCGTATGTGGTAATGCCACAAGCTTCCTGGCCCCGGTGTTGAAGCGCATGCAAGCCCAGGGCAACCAGCAAAGACGCTTCCGAGTGTCCGAAGACGCCAATGATCCCACATTCTTCTCGAGGTTTGTCATCATCAGGGTCAAACATCATTCTTAGCCCTTTGCCCGCCCCGAGTACTGTTCACTCGCTGACCGTAAAATTCTCGATTCCGGCTGTCGCCGTATCTTCCGTGCCCGGTGTTCGTGATCTGAGATAGTCGGCTCCGGCCTCAATAAAAGGATAAGTCTGCGCCTGGCTCACAAACTCCGGTATCTGATCTTTGTCCATAGCGAGATTCAATAGATAAACAAAGAAGACGAGGACGATCGCGCCGCGTGCTATTCCGAACACACCTCCCGCCACGCGATCTAGAAGACCGACGCCGTCAACACCTTGAATTGTCTTTGAAAGATTTGCGCCGAACCAAGCAACTGCGACGTAAATGAATAAAAAAGTTCCAACGAACAGTATCACTGTGGGTAGCCATTTAGGGCTACCTTCGGGCAGGCTATCGCTCAACGGTGCATTCAAGTAGGCGTTTGCGTAATACGCTGCAGCCAAGGCCGCAAGGAATGCTCCGAGGGTCGCTAATTCGCGCAGGAAACCGCGCGCAAGTGCCATCAGTGTCGACACAATCACGATGATGATTGCGATGGCATCAAAGGCTGTCAGAGCTTCCATCATGACGAGTTTTCCGGGGCGAGGCGTTCCACGAATTCTGATAGTCTCTTCACAGGGGTTGCCGTCAAGCCTTCAATCGCGGTTGAGCTGATATCTGGTAAAAAGGCTTGCTCGAAGCCGAGACGCGCGGCTTCTTTTAGTCTTTGCTCCATATGTGCGACCGGTCGAATCGCCCCGGACAGCGTAACCTCGCCGAAGAAAACGCACTTTGGTGGCATCAGAGCGACCTTGGCCGAGTTGAGCAAAGCCGCCGCTGCAGCAAGATCGCCCGCGGGTTCGTTGATTCGGTATCCTCCTGCTACAGACAGATAAATATCACGCTGGCCAAGCGAAATACCGCATCTTGCCTCAAGCACCGCCAGCAGCATCGCCATGCGATTTGAGTCCCAGCCGACAATTGAACGCCGCGGTGTTCCATGCGCGGCCGACTCTGCGACCAGTGCTTGAACTTCCGCCAGAACGGGGCGCGTGCCTTCCATCGCGGCAAAGACCGCGCCGCCGCTTTCTGGGTCATCATCGCTTGAAAGAAAAAGGGCGGAGGGTTCTCTCGCGGGTGCTAGACCATAAGCATGCATTTCGAAAATACCAATTTCGTCTGTCGGACCAAACCGGTTCTTGACGGCACGTAGGATACGAAATTGGTGTCCACGCTCTCCCTCGAAATAGAAAACTGTGTCGACCATATGCTCGACAACTCGCGGACCAGCTATTTGACCATCCTTGGTGACATGGCCAACCAAGATCAGAGCTGCATTTGACGTTTTCGCCCAGCGAACCAATTCCTGCCCGCAGGCGCGAACCTGGCTAACCGACCCTGGCGCAGCCTCAATACTATCGCTCCAAAGTGTTTGTATCGAGTCGATCACCACAAAGTCTGGATTTACCTCGTCGAGAGCGGCAATTATCTTTCTTAAGTCTGTTTCGGCAGCGAGCTGAACAGGACGACCTGAGACCTTTAAACGGCGAGCGCGGTCTTGAATTTGGGCCGCGGCCTCTTCTCCCGAAACATAGACAGATTTTAGACCATTGTGGGCGAGGCGTGCAGCAATTTGTAGAAGGAGTGTTGATTTTCCGATGCCGGGGTCGCCACCAATCAGGGTCGCAGATGCAGGAACCAATCCGCCTCCAAACACGCGGTCTAACTCGTCGACGCCAATTTGCAGGCGCTGCGTTGGCGGTGTTTCGTCAGCCAGCGATGTCAGTAACGCTGCCTGGCTTTTTCGCGATTTCCCTTTGCCGGATTTATGACCTCCAGGAGGACCGGAGGCGGTGTCTTCTTTGAGACTGTTCCACGCTCCGCAGCTTTCGCATCTACCAGCCCATTTCGCGTGAGTGGCGCCGCAAGCCTGACAAACAAACACGGATTTGGACATGAATTGGGCCTAACCGCAGCCGTCTTGTTCCGAAAGGGTGAAATGACAATTCCGCCCCTAAAATTGCGGTGCCAGAATCGATAAATTCGAAAAAGACTCATCAACTAGGAGAAAAGTGTGTATAGTGTGCATGTTACCCAACGAGGGGTAACGAAAAAAAGGATCGTAAGATGAGATCTAAAGTCATGATAACCGCTGGTGTGGCCGCGCTCGCAATGTTTGCGATGCCAGCTGTTGCCGAACGCGTCGAGGATGTGAGCATCGCCGTTGATATCTCGCAACATGACCTTTCCACGGATGTTGGAGCACGCGACGCAGTGAAGGATATTCACAATGCGGCGAAAGAAGTCTGCCAAACAGACCTGCCGACAGTTGACCCGCGTCATCATTTCAAGGCGAAAGACTGTGTCAAGCGAGCGATGGAAAGAGCAGTGTCTGGAACAGGGCAGCAAACACTTGCAGGCGCATATGCGCGCGCGCAGCTGCAATAACAAAAAACAAATTCTTCAGATACATCGCGCCCCGAACGCAGCGTCGGGGCGTTTTTTTGTATTCATTTTGCGGTTACGAATAGTTCACATTGAAAAACAATGCACAATTATTGAAAAACAATAAATTCCGAGCTATAACGGAGTCGAGAGGGCGTAACCAAACTAGGGAGCAGAACGATGAATATTTTAAGACGAACAGCGTTACCCTTCGCAATAGCGGGGCTTCTCGGTGCACCAGCTTACGCTGGAAGCGCTGAAGAGGTTTCAATGGAAATTGATCTAAGGGCTTTTGATCTCTCAACCAACCAAGGTGCTGAGGGTGCTCTACTTGAGATAGAGATGGCTGCGGAACAGATGTGCGACGCAGGAAGCACGACAACAGGCACTCGCATTCCATCGCGGTATGCCCGTGAATGTGTCGAATCGGCCGTAAAACAAGCGGTAAAAGGACTAGATGCGCCGCTTCTCGTTGAAGCTTACAAAGAAAGTCTGCGTTGATAGGCTACATAGAGGGTTGAATGGGGCCATCGGCGCGTCCGTTCACGAATTGGTCGACATGGGCATTGCCACTATTGTCGACCAATTCTGCAGGCCCTCTCCAAATTATCTCACCTTCAAACAGCATTGCGATTTCGTCTGCAATCTTGCGGGCGCTGGCCATATCATGCGTGATCGACACCGTGGCTGCGCCTAAAGCTTTTGTTTGTTCGACGATCAGATCATTGATCGCGTCCGCAGTAATGGGGTCGAGCCCGGTCGTTGGTTCGTCAAAAAATATCAATTCTGGCTTCGCCGCGATGGCGCGAGCCAGTCCCACGCGCTTCTGCATTCCGCCGGAGAGTTCTGCAGGTCGCAGGTCTGCCACGTCGGATCCAAGTCGCACTTGCTTTAAAGCGGCCACCGCTCGCTCTTTGGCGTCTCGCCGACTCATTCCATCGGCGTTTATGAGCCGAAAGGCGACGTTTTCCCAAACCGTCAAGCTGTCAAACAAGGCGCCAGATTGAAACAGCATTCCAACTCTCGCGCGCATGGCTTCACGCGCCTTTCCTTGATCATGAGTGACGTCAGAGCCGTCAAATATGATCTGTCCCGAATTGGGGGTCATCAGACCGAGAGCGTTTTTAAGCATCACTGACTTGCCTGAGCCAGAACCGCCCAAAATTACGAGAGAATTGCCAGGTGCGACATCAATGTTTACGCCCTTAAGAACCTGCTTCTCCCCAAATGATTTGTGAATGTTTCGGAGTTCCAGGAGAGGTTTGCTCACAGCCCAATCTCCACAAAGACGCTCGACAAGACATAGTTGAAAGCAAGAATCAAAACTGCTGCACCAACCATTGCAAATGTTGCGGCTCTTCCCACACCGGTAGCTCCGGCTGTGGATTTGTCGCCATGGTAGCACCCCATTAGGGCGATTACTCCGCCGAATACAAAGGCTTTTATGAGGCCAACAGAAATGTCTTCCATCGTCACAAAATCGACGGTGTTACGTAGATAGGTTGTCGAGTCGAATCCCAGGCCGAAAACGCTGACTGCCCAACCGCCGAGTACGCCGATAATATCAGCTATAATAACCAGCAAGGGTAGGGTGATAATGCCGGCCAGAAACCTTGGAGCATATAGATAGCGATATGGATTAGCGGATAGCGTTTTCAGTGCGTCGATTTGTTCTGTCACGCGCATCGCGCCAATCTCCGCAGCGATACCCGCACTGACCCGTCCGGCAAGCATCAATCCGGTGATTGTAACGCCAAGCTCTCTGGTGATTCCTAGAACCACAATGTTTGGAACAAATTGTTCGGCTCCATATCGGCTTCCGCCGGTATAGATGTTCAATGCCAGCGCGGCGCCGATGAACACGGCAGACAATCCAACAACGGGTAGGCTGTAAAAGCCAATGGCAACCATCTGTCGCAGTATCTGAGGTGCATACCATCTTGGCGTTACCGCGGCGGCGAAAACGGTCGCAGCGAATCGGGAAATGCGACCGATCTCAGCAAGCATGCCGAGAGTCGCACGTCCCAACCATTGTATCGGGTTGGCAATTCGCTTTTCGCTATGTGTAGAGTCGTTCGACACGGGGTAGAAGTCCTGTAGTGAGCTCGTAGCCAATAGTTCCGACGCGGGCGGCTTGATCCTCTATTGGAATATCCTCACCGAGGAATTGGGCGAAAACGCCTGGCCGCGCAAGATGTACAGCTGCACTGACATCAATTGTAATCAAATCCATTGAGACTCGACCGATGATCGGACACTCAATTCCTTGAATCTTAGCAAGCCCCACATTTGAAGCGGATCTTGGGAATCCATCACCATAGCCCAGCGCAACGGTTGCGATGACGCTTCGACGGGATAGTTGATAACTCGCACCATAGCCTACGGCTTCGCCAGCTTCGGCGATCCGGATTTGGATGATCGGTGCTTCCAAAGTCATGCCGGCTCTCAAGATCACGCCTTCAGGTGGATGTCCCCCACCGTAAAGGGCTATGCCCGCGCGGCTCAGATTTGATCGATACGCTGGCCCTAACCAAATTCCGTCCGAGTTTGCCAAACTGGTTGGAACATTGGAAAATGCCTTAGAGACTTTTTCCATACCACGTCTTTGAATTTCGTTTCGCGGATGGGCGGGTTCATCGGCGCAGGCAAGGTGTGTCATGACTAAGCTTGGCGTCAGGCCTTCCACAGCGTCGGCGATCTTTTCCGCATCGCGCACGGGTAAACCAAGCCTATTCATGCCTGTGTCAAAGTGTAGGGCGTACCCGTTTCGCAATTTTCCATCTGACTGCACCCAGGTTACAAGGGTTTGGAATTGCTGCTCAGAATTTATGACCGGCGTAAGTGCGCTTTTGCGATAAAGCGGTTCTTCGTAAATATCTGGCCCGTTGAGTACGTAGATGATCGCGTGCGGACCGATCGCGTTTCTAAGCGTTTCACCTTCGAAGCTGTGAGCGACAAAAAAATGTTCGCAGCCTGCATCATGCATGGCCGAACCGACCTCCACCAATCCGTGGCCATATGCATTTGCCTTTACAACAGCCGCAACTGTTTTGCCTTGCTGGCTTGCGCGCAGCGTCCTCCAATTGGCAATGATGTTCTCTAAATGGATACGGGTGCGTGGACGAAGGCTCATAGTTTCTTCGAATACGCGCCTTTGCGGCCAATGTAAGCCCTAGTCGAACGGATCGGATGTTCCTCGAGCAAGATTGCCAAATCGCGTGACATTTGCGTCGAACGATAACGTGACTCGACCAATTGGCCCATGCCTCTGTTTTCCAATGATGACCTCAGCGGTACCATAGACTTGATCCATTCGTTCGCGCCACTTGACCCAATTCTCGCTGGATGCGGGCTCGTTTGGATCCGATTGCGGTTCGGTGCGCTCCAAATAGTAAGACTCGCGATAGATAAACATCACCACATCAGCATCCTGCTCAATTGACCCAGACTCACGCAAGTCAGACAATTGCGGGCGTTTGTCATCGCGTTGTTCAACCGCGCGAGACAGCTGTGACAAAGCAATCACCGGAACGTTTAATTCTTTGGCGAGAGCTTTCAGCGTCGTCGTGATCTGTGTGATTTCTTGGACCCGATTTTCACTGGCCTTGCCGGAAGTGCCAGTCAACAACTGCAAATAGTCGATTATGATGAGGTCAATACCCGTCGAACGATGCAACCTCCGTGCGCGTGCCGCGAGCTGGCTGACCGAAATCCCTCCTTGATCGTCGACAAATAGCGGTAGGTTTTGAAGCGTCTCTGTCGTTTCCCTTAGGGTTTCGAAGTCGTGCTTGTCGAGATCACCTTGCCGAACTCGGTGGGCGTTAATACCTGTTCGCTCGGCCAAAATTCGGGTCGCCAACTGCTCTGAAGACATTTCCAACGAAAAGAACGCCACTTTTCCGCCTTGGACAGTTTTGGACGTGCCGTCTTCCTGCTTTTCAGCCCGATATGCGCTCGCGGCGTTGTAAGCAATGTTTGTGGCCAAAGACGTTTTTCCCATCGATGGACGGGCCGCCAAGATAATGAGGTCTGACTTGTGCAGACCGCCGAGCTTGTGATCAAGGTCGTCCAATAGAGTGGCGATACCGGCAATCTTGCCGTCGCGCTTGAATGCTGCTTCCGCCATTTGGATCGATTCACTCAGCGCGTCCGAAAAGCTCGCGAACCCGCGCGCCGACGAACCCCGCTCGGCCAATGCGAAAAGTTCACGTTCAGCAATCTCTACCTGTTGCGTACCGTCATTGTCTCGGTCCGGAACAAGTGCTCGAGATTGTACCCCAGCGCCGATATTGATCAGTTCCCGTCGCATCGCAAGATCACGAATGATCCTGGCATAATCCTGGACTTCCGGACCGAATGCCGCGCTGTCTAACAGCTCGGCTAGATACTGAGCGCCACCGATCGCGGTAAGGCGTTCGTCGCGTTCAAATTGCTCCCGTAAAGTGACACCATCTGCCACGCGCCCGTTTTGTATAAGTCTCTGACACGCTTCGAAAATTTCTGCATGTGCAGGAGCATAGAAGTCGATTGGACGGAGCAGATCTGCGACCCGCTGAAATGCGTTATTGTCGTACAGGATCGAGCCGATAACAGCCGCTTCTGCTGCGAGGTTATGAGGTGGTTCTTTGCCGACCGCGGTTGGCGTTTGGATCTTTTGGGCAGCATCAGTCATCAGGATCGTCTAAACCTTGAACCAAGTGTGTCACCCTTGATATTTGAATGTTCGGCAAGGGTTCCAAACTGCTCCACAACATGTGTCACTCTATGAAAAAGGACGGACCCCCTTTTGAGTGATCCGTCCTCTAATTTGTATTGATTCGAGGTTTTCAGCTGTCTTCGTCTGGAGCTGTATCCAATTCTGCAGCTGCGTCAGCCATTTCAGAGGCCTGCTCTTCAGCGGCTTCATCGTGTTCGGCTCTAAGTGTATCAATGATGTTCTCGCCGGCCGCCTGCCGTTCCGCCTCGTCCAAGGAGCGGGCGATATTCAAATTGATTTCGATGCGCACCTCCGGGTGCAAGCGAATTCCGATTGGATGAAGTCCGATTGCTTTGATCGGGCTTGGCATCCGAACTTGTTCGCGCTTGATTTTGTGGCCCCCGTCTCCGGCTGCTTCAACAATATCCCGGGCGGTGACGGAGCCATAAAGTTGTCCGGTGTCGCCGGCCTGACGGATCAGCGTAAACGCCTGGCCATCCAATGCTTCGCCGGCGGTCGATGCGGCATCACGCGCATCAGCGTTGCGCCGTTCGATGATTTCGCGTTCCGCCTCAAAGCGAGCGCGGTTCTGTGAGTTGGCGACCAGTGCCTTGCCGTTTGGCAACAAGAAGTTTCGAGCGAAGCCGTTTTTCACATTGACGACATCACCCAGGTCTCCAAGGTTTTCGACGCGTTCGAGTAAAATGATCTGCATTTGACTATGCTCCCTATTTTACCGTGAACGGTAGCAGGGCAAGCATACGAGCGCGCTTAATCGCACGCGCTAGCTTGCGTTGGTTCTTAAAATTCACAGCCGTTATACGCGACGGTACGATTTTTCCTTTTTCGGAAATGTAACGTTGAAGCGTCTTCACATCCTTGTAGTCGATTTTCGGTGCATTATCGCCCGTAAAGGGATCGACTTTGCGGCGTCGACCAAAAGAGCGGCGCGCAGGTATGTTGGTGATGTTTAGTCCGGAAGCTTGTTTTGAAGCCATGATTCATCCTCTCCTTAATCGTCGCGCCGTCCGCGATCCTTGCGAGACAGGATCGGGGAAGGACCTTCTTCGAGTTCATCAACACGAATGGTCATGTAGCGGATGACATCGTCGGAAATTCGGTGCAACCGTTCCAACTCTTTAACCGCATCGGCAGGGCCATCGATATTAAACAGCGAGTAGTGACCTTTGCGCTGTTTATTTATCGGGTAAGCGAGGTTCCGAAGGCCCCAATATTCGGTTTTTTGCACCGTCGCACCCTGTTTGCCGAGGAATTCAGAAAACTCCTCCATCAGGGTTTCGACTTGCGCAGGAGAGATATCCGGCCTCGATATGAGGACGTGTTCGTATAAAGCCATCTTGTGTTCCCGTAGCTGAGACGCGGCGCTGCTTCGGTGGGAGACCGAAATAGCGATGGCCCTCTGCCTCCGGCTCATTCCGGATTAAGAGACCGCACCTCTTGCGAAGCGCGTCATAAACCGCAAAACGGTCAGCGGATCAAGGTGCTTGCCTGCATTGGCACTGCTTATTATGCGGACAGCACAAATTCGAGGAGCTGCGCATGACCTCTTTCGCCTTCATTTTTCCCGGGCAGGGCAGTCAATACATTGGAATGGGCCGTGAACTGGCAGAGGCCTACCCAGACGCAAAAGAGGTCTATCAGCGCATCGATGATGCGCTTGGACAGGATCTCTCAGGGTTGATGTGGTCTGGCGATGAAACTGCACTGACCCTGACATCCAATACACAGCCCGCCTTGATGGCCGTTAGTGTCGCGGCAATCCGGGTGCTGGAGTTAGAATTCAAAATTGGCGTTGAACGTGCGTCATTTGTCGCTGGACATTCTCTTGGCGAGTATTCAGCTTTGGCTGCTGCCGGCGCAGTCAGCATCGAGGATTGTGCGAGATTGCTGCGCATTCGTGGTGACGCCATGCAGGCTGCGGTTCCGGCGGGGCAGGGCGCAATGGCGGCGCTTCTCGGAGCGAGCGTCGAACAGGCCACACGGCTTTGCGAGATTGGACAATCTGTGGGAGTTTGTGAAATAGCCAATGATAATGCGCCTGGACAAATCGTATTGTCTGGCGACAGCGCAGCGATCGATCGGGTCTGTGAGGGCGCTCGGGATGAGGGGGTAAAGAAGGCCGTGAAACTGGCTGTAAGTGCGCCATTTCACTGCTCGCTTATGCAACCTGCGGCAGACAAAATGATGGAAGCGTTGGCTGGCATCCAGTTCTCACCTCCCAAAGTCCCCCTAATTGCAAATGTGAAAGCCTCTAAGGCAACCGACGCAACTGCGATTGCCAACAACCTTGTCGCGCAGGTCACGGGCCGCGTGCGTTGGCGCGAAAGTGTCGAATACATGGCTGGCGAGGGTGTCGCGCTCACAGTTGAAGCGGGCCCGGGAAAAGTGCTGTCGGTTATGAATAGACGAACGGTTAAAGCATTGGAGGGCCTAAATATGGGCACGCCAGAAGAAGTTGAAGCGGTTGCAAAGCGACTGACGGAGTAAGGAATTGCTATGTTTGATTTAGACGGAAAAACAGCCCTGGTGACCGGTGCTTCTGGCGGCATTGGAAGAGACATCGCATTCGCTTTGTCGGCACGCGGCGCGACGGTTGCGTTGTCAGGTACACGGGAAGGCGTTCTGGAAGAGGTGCTCGAAAGCCTGCCGGGGCCCGGCAGTGTTCAAGTCTGTAACTTGTCTGATCCAGACCAAGTCGACTCATTAATCGGCGATACTCAAGACGCGATCGGGCCTTTGGATATACTTGTCGCAAATGCGGGGATCACGAGAGATGGTCTGCTGATGCGGATGAAAGATGATGACTGGAATGATGTGATTAACGTCAATCTGGGATCATACTTCCGACTCGCAAAGTCTTCTCTTCGAGGAATGATGAAGCGCCGTTCTGGACGAATCATCGGCATTACTTCGATTGTGGCAGTTACCGGAAACCCAGGACAGACGAATTATTGCGCGTCGAAAGCAGGAATGATTGGCTTTACCAAATCGCTTGCGCAGGAAGTGGCCAGCCGGGGAATCACCGCCAACACGATTGCGCCCGGGTTCATTAAATCACCGATGACGGATGAACTTCCTGAACAGCAAAAAGAAGCTTTGATGGCGCAGATTCCGGTTGGACGTTTGGGCCTTGGGTCGGACATCGCCAGTGCGGCTGTCTTCCTCGCATCTGACGAAGCGGCCTACGTCACCGGACAAACGCTGCACGTCAATGGTGGAATGGCTATGATCTAGCGGCGCAGCGCCACAGCAAGCAAGGGCTTGGCGTTTTTGCAAAGTGTGTGCTAACCGCAACACAAGGTTCGATGAGGCCTATCCCTCATACATCTTAGAAGAGGTAATCATGTCTGACGTTCTTGAGCGTGTGAAAAAAATTGTCGTCGAGGGTCTTGATGTCGAAGGAGACAAGGTGGTCGAGAGCGCAAGCTTCATCGATGACCTTGGCGCGGACTCGCTCGACCTTGTCGAGCTGGTCATGTCATTCGAAGAGGAATTCAACATTGAAATCCCGGACGACGTACAAGAAAGCATCCGGACCGTTGGTGACGCTGTGACCCATATCAAGGAGCACGCGTCTTAAGGGAGCTGCCGAATGCGCCGCGTTGTTATTACCGGTATCGGCATTGTCTCGCCGCTGGCCGCTAGTCGAGAAGCAAGTTGGGAACGATTGCTGCAAGGGCAGTCTGGAGCCGGTCGCATAGATGCGTTTGAGCCGGACAATGTTCCGTGCAAGATCGCTTTTCAAGTGCCATGGAAGTCCGGTCGAGGCGGTGGTTCGGAAGACGATCCACACGCTTTCGACCCTGACGATGTCATGTCTGCAAAAGAACGCAGGCGTATTGACGAGTTTATTCTGTACGCGATCGCAGCGGCCGACGAGGCGGTTGAGGATTCGGGTTGGAAACCAGAAACAGACGAAGATCAGGAGCGCACGGGCGTTCTGATCGGGTCAGGAATTGGCGGGCTCCAAAGCATATACGAAACGTCTATTACCTTGCACGAACAAGGCGCACGACGGGTCAGCCCCTTCTTTATCCCATCAGCGTTGATCAATCTTGCATCAGGCCAAGTGTCGATCAAGCATGGTTTTAAAGGGCCTAACCATTCGGTTGTGACGGCTTGCGCTACTGGCGCTCACGCCATCGGTGATTCCGCGAGACTTATTCAGTACGGCGATGCGGACGTCATGGTAGCTGGTGGCTCCGAGGCGGTCATATGCGAGTTAGCGATCGCCGGCTTCTGTGCAGCGAAAGCGATGTCTACGAAATTCAACGACACACCGGAAAAGGCATCTCGTCCTTATGACGTTGAACGCGACGGTTTCGTCATGGGTGAGGGGGCGGCCGTTCTGATGCTCGAGGAATTTGAGCACGCAAAAGCTCGCGGTGCCCAGATTTATGCGGAAGTCGCTGGTTACGGATTAACCGGCGATGCGTTCCATATCACGGCACCGGCAGAAGGGTCTGAAGGTGGATATCGCGCCATGAAAATGGCGCTTGGGCATAGTGGAATTCCGCTTGACCAAATTGACTATGTGAACGCGCACGGGACGTCCACACCGAAAGGTGATGAAGGCGAAGTAGGTGCGGTTGAGAGATTGTTTGGAGATCACAGCAAGAATTTGTCACTGTCTTCAACAAAATCTGCGGTTGGGCACTTGTTAGGCGGCGCAGGCGCGATTGAAGCCGCATTTTGTGCGCTCGCTATTCGCGATCAAATTATGCCACCGACGTTAAACCTGGATAATCCGAGCGTTGAAACGGACATCGATTTGATTCCCCACAAAGCCAAAAAGGGCGAAGTTCGAGCAGCAGTATCGAATTCGTTTGGGTTCGGTGGGACTAATGCCTCGCTGGTTCTGAAGCGGGTCGACTAGCCGATAGTTCGGGACTCACTTAATCAGGACTTGTGTGGAGCAAAAGGCGCGCACCTATGCACCTGTTTAAGGCTTTAATTGCCCTCATCATCATTGTCGCCGTCTTAGGCGTTGCGGCGCTTGGTGGTGCTTGGCTTTGGATGGAGTCTGAAATGACGGGGCCTGGACCTCATGTCGCCTCCGCGGAATTTACGATCGAGCGCGGCGACGGCCTTTCTGTCGTTGCCGATAGGCTCGAAGAACAAGGCTTGGTAACGCGGGCCGATCTTCTGAAGATTTATGCGCGTGCTCACAGTCTCGATACCGGAGTGAAGGCTGGCACTTATGTCATCGCTGCGAGCGCAAGCGCGGCCGAGATCCTCAATCAGCTGGTCGAGGGTGATGTGAAGCTGCTGAGGTTGACGATACCAGAGGGCCTTACCACCGCTCAAATCATTCGCCGCGTACGGGACTCCGATCTCTTGGTCGGATCTGTCCCCGAAGAGGACTACGTCGAGGGTACGTTTCTGCCAGACACCTACGTCTTTGAGAGTGGGACAACGCGGGGCGACTTCTTGTCTCGTATGCAAATCGCGCAGAGCGACTTGATCGATGAGCTGTGGCCCACGCGACAGGAAGGGCTACCAATCACAACACCCGAAGAAGCCGTAATTCTGGCATCTGTTGTTGAAAAAGAAACCGGTTTGGCAACGGAGCGGCCATTGATTGCCGGCTTGTTCACGGCTCGACTGAAGCGCGGGATGCGGCTGGAAAGTGACCCAACTGTGATTTACGGTGTCTCGGGCGGAGAGCCGTTGTTCAATCGGTACGGTGAACGTCGAACGCTTTATCGGTCCGAACTCGATCGTAAAACCGATTGGAACACATACGAGATGGATGGTTTGCCTAGAACGCCCATTTGCAATCCAGGTCGCGACGCGATTGCAGCAGTGTTACAACCGCCAGATACCAATTATGTGTTCTTTGTCGCCGATGGAACAGGTGGACACTTGTTCGCTGAAACTTATGCCGAGCATCGCGCAAATGTTGCTGTCTACCGCGCATATGAGCGAGAGGAAATCGCTCGCGAGCGGGGGGAATGAGTGAGATGAAACTGTCGAGTATGACAGGATTTGGACGCCAGTCTGGCGACACGGATTGGGGTAGCTGGGTTTGGGAGGTCAAATCGGTAAACGGCCGTGGCTTCGACATCAGGCTCAGTGTGCCGAGTGGCTTCGAGGCGCTCGAACGAGACGTTAAGAAGCTTGCTCAGGCCAAATTCAAGCGTGGTAATCTGCAAATGTCTTTGCGGATAAAGCCGACACAGGCCGCAGCTCAGATGCAGATAAACGCTGCTTCGCTGGACCAGCTGGCTCGCGGGTTTGAGGCGCAGTTTGGATCCAAACCGGATGCCAACGCTTTTGCCGTCTTGATGACAATTAAAGGGGTCGTAGATAGGGACGCAAGCGATCCAACGATCGCAGTGGACACGGATGGTGTTGGCGACATGTTGCTGGAAGGAGCCAATTCTGCCTTAAGCGAGCTAGAAAATGATCGACGTCGTGAAGGCGCCTCCCTGGGTGAGGTGCTGGCAAGTCAACTCGAAGAAATGCAGAATTTGATTCGCTCGGCGCGCAACGACGCATCGCAGCAGTTGGTCGCGATTCGTGAACGCTATCGTGCTCGTATGTCCGAGTTGGATGCGGACGGTTTGGTTAGCGAAGACCGGTTAGCCACTGAGATCGCTGTCCTCGCTGCAAAAGCGGATGTCTCTGAAGAAATCGATCGTCTCGAGGCACATCTCGAACAGCTCTCCGGGTTGTTAGCTTCGGATGAAGAGGTTGGCCGCAAACTCGGTTTTTTGACGCAGGAGCTAAACCGTGAAGCGAACACGCTCTGCTCAAAGTCTGCCCTTCTGTCTTTAACCGATACAGGACTCGCGCTCAAAGGCGTGATTGATCAATTCAAGGAGCAGTCAGCGAATGTCGAATAGCGTGCCGATCGATCGTCGGGGACTTATGCTGGTGTTGTCGAGCCCTTCTGGTGCGGGGAAGACCACTTTAGCCAGAATGCTGATGAATGAATTCAAAGACGTTCGGCTTTCGGTGTCGGCAACCACGCGCGATCCACGTCCCAACGAGGTCGATGGGGTCGACTATCATTTCAAAAGTACGCCAGATTTTCAGAGTATGATCGAAAAGCGTGAATTCTTAGAGTGGGCAAGGGTGTTCGATCATTTCTCTGGAACGCCGCGTGCCGACACGATTGCTCATCTGGATGCGGGCAATGACGTATTGTTTGATGTGGACTGGCAGGGGGCGGACGCTTTGCATGACCAGATGCCCAATGACTGTGTTTCCGTGTTTATCTTGCCACCAAGTTTGGACGCACTGGAGAAGCGATTATCAGATCGTCCCGGATCTACCGATGAAATGGTTGCACGTCGAATGCGCGACGCGCGTGCTGAAATAAAGCACTGGCGGCGTTACGACTATTGTATCGTGAATGACGAATTGAGCGTCGCTTATGAGAAGCTGAAGGGAATCTTGAAAGTCGAGCGTACAAAGCGTCTAAGGCAGTACGGGCTCGAATCCCATGTTCGTGATCTGTTGGATGAGCTCTAGTCAGATAAAGATCTGACGCTCAGTTGAAGCTTCAACTCCAATTTTGAGTTTGGTTCAATCAACCTGAGCCCCGTATTTGAAAGAGGTACGGAACCATTGAGTGCTCCTGGGACATGAGTGATTGGTTCTACGCAAAAAAAGTCGGCTTCTGATGGCGCGTATACTGTAGCGAAACTTATGGGTGAAGCGCTGTTTAGCTGGAGTTCGTAAGTCGGCCAGCTCAAATTTATCTCTGGCGCCGATATACTGAAAACGTGATCAATATCCAGTCCTCGCAAGATCCGGCTTTTCGAGAAATCTCGTTCAGCGTGAACCGCAATAGCCTTAGTTGGCGCATAAGAGGATGCGGGAATCCATTCCTCTTCAGTCTGCATGTGTAGCAATGCCCCAGCTTTCGGAAAATAGGGGTGCCAGCCCAAACCAGCCGGCATAGTTTCAGTTGATTGGTTCCAAAGGGCGAGCGTGATTTGCAGCCGGTTTGGGTCAACTTGAAAGTGCTGTGTGGCGACATATTCCCAGGGCCAGGCACCTGTACTGTGCTCGTGGCATAGCGTGATGGCATTGGCCGAAACATGGGTCGTTTCCCATTCGGTTTGCCAACCAAAACCGTGAATGGCGTGTGGCTCAGGAGGCATGTTTGCTGGAAGGCGAATGGAGTTGCCATTCCAGACAAAAACACCATTCGGAACGCGGCCGACGAACGGAACCATTGGGAATGCGGCCATATCTCTGGGGTCGATTGCATCAGATTGCGTTGGAGCGGTCCGTAACAAGTTTTGTCCCCGCCAAACTAACGAAGCGACCGATCCTCCGATCTCAGGTGCTAAACTGAGTGCCATGTCGCCAGAGCGAAGTGTGATCATCAATCGGTCCCGATCAGTTGGTCTGCAAGAGCTCGATAGTCCGCCTGACTGAGTGTTTCGGCGCGGGCCGTCGGATCGATTCCAGCTTGCTCGAGCCATTCTTGTGGGTCGAGTGCGTTCTGTTTTGCGATCGATTTTAAGGCGCTTCGCAACATTTTTCGCCGCTGCCCGAAAGCGGCAGCAGTGACTTGCTCTAAGACATCTGGGCGCGAATATCTCAACGACTTGTCCAGCGGGGTAAGAACAACCACAGCGCTGTCGACTTTTGGCGGTGGACGAAAGGCGCCCGGTGGCAGGGAGAATGCAAGCTGAGTGTTGCAAACAGACTGGCTAAGCACTGCGAGCCGTCCATAGTGCGGTGATCCCGGCTGGGCGCAGATACGAAGCGCCACCTCCTTTTGAAACATCAAGGCCATGTCTCCGCGCCACGTCTCCGTTTTGAGCCAGTCGATAAGCAAAGGAGTTCCAACATTGTAAGGAAGATTGGCAATAATCTTAGCTGGCAGGTGCCCTTTGGCGTCCCGAAGCAGGGCTTCAATTGAAGCTTTGCGTGCGTCTCCTTCATATACGACCAATCGACCGTTCTCAGCTTCCGGCCAAAGTCGAAGGGCTTCAGCAAAGCGCGGATCCTTTTCTATGCAAATTAGCGGTTCGGCGCCTTGGTCAAGTAGAGCGCGAGTTAACCCGCCGGGCCCTGGACCGACTTCGATTACGGTTTGGTGTTCAACCGACCCGGTAGCGAGTGCTACGCGGCGCAGAATGTCCGGGTCGAATAGGAAGTGCTGCCCGAGTGCTTTCTTTGCCTTAAATGGGCTTGCATCACGTTCTTCAGCCATGATGGCTTACGCGCCGATTTTGAGCCATCTCTGAGGCAAGCTTGATCGCTGCGATCAAGCTGTCGGCACGAACCGTTTCGGCTTTTGCAGCGTCATAGGCTGTACCGTGATCGGGGCTGGTTCGAATAATGGGAAGACCCAGTGTTGTGTTTACGCCGCCCCAAAAATCCAAGACTTTAACCGGAATCAATCCTTGATCGTGAGTCATTGCTATGACGGCATCGAAGCCGCCATCAAGTGCCTCGTTGAATACAGTGTCACCCGGTCGTGCATCGCTGATATCGAGACCCATGTTCCGAAGTTGCGCCGCCACAGGATTGATAAGTTCGACTTCTTCGCGGCCTATTGTTCCCAACTCGCCCGCATGCGGGTTCAATCCCGAGAATGCTATGCGGGGTGAGGCGCAGCCAAAATCAGATTTCAGAGAGTTATGGACGGTTTGCGCAACGCGCGCCAAATCATCTGTGTTTAATCGCTCGGATACGTCTCGTAGAGGAATATGGATCGTTGCAAGCGCGACTTTTAACCCTCCACCGACGAGCATCATGACTGGATGGTGACTGTGTCCCGTGTGGTTGCTGCACAACTCTGCGATGAACTCTGTATGTCCTGGATGGCGAAATCCCGCTTCATATAGAACCGATTTGGATATTGGATTGGTCACCACACCTGCAACTTGATCACTTTGGGCCAAGTGCACCGCCGTCTCGATGCTGCTGACAATTGCTGGCGCATGCTCGCTATTTGGCGTGCCGACGACGACAGGACACGTTAGTGGAGCGGCGGTATCCATAATGGGAAGGGCGGCCGAAAAAACATCAGTAACCTCGTCAGGAGAGGTGATTTGCTGAGTTGGAACGCGATTAAGATAAAGCTCAGACGGCCCTACAACGAAGAAGGACAACGTAGATTGATTTTGAAGGTGTTGCCACGCCAAGGCTGTGATCGCCGGCCCGCAACCTGCGGGATCTCCAATCGTCAGAACAATCGGTTGTGCCAGCGTATCGTCCTATCGCCTGATGATCGTCGCCTCGCGCCGCAAATTGCGAAGCGATCGTTCCGACACCAAGCTTAACTGTTGCGAATAGAGCTGGTCCTCAATCTGTTCGCGGCGAGGTAAGTCATCCATGCCATCTCTTCTGTCACAAACAAACATCACTGCCAGTGTACCAGACTGCGCAAAAACATCCGTGTGTGATCCAATCGCCGTGTTCATGACCATGGCTCGGCCTTCCTCGCCTAGCTCATTCACGTTGAGGTCTTCGAGCGTTGTGGCGCGGAGGTTGGGGTCATCTCCCACGATCTCGTCTATACCTTGGCATGTTTGCATTTCTCCAACTGCCGCCGACAGTGCCGCTTTAGACCCATCTTCAACGATGATCCTGGTCAAATCCACGCGCGAGATTTGTTCGGCTGGATCCCGCTTATTGCGGACCTGTAGGAGATACACGCCATCATCTACGACAACTGGTTCACTCAAACCCGGGCGCTCGAACTGGGCCACGGCAACCGCCCTTGTTTCATCCAAGTCTTCGAGTGTAACCCATCCCATATCACCGCCGGTCGCGGCCGTTGGCGCCGACGAGAACCGTTGAGCTGCGAGCTCGAAAGGTGCTCCGGCATTGATTTGGGCTCGGATAGAAATTGCGGCTTCGACGGCGGCTGCTTGGTCTTCTTCAGTTGGCGCAAACAAAAAGATCTCGGCAAGTTGAAACTGTTCCTTTTGTGACGACGCGCGGAGACGTGCCAATCGCTCATCAATTTGGTTTGCGGAAATTCGGATTCGTGAGCCGTACAACCCGCCCATAATCCGTCGCCATGCGATGTCGGCGCGGGTTTGTTCTTCGAGGCTAACGGGGTTAATGCCTGATTGGAGCATCGTTTGGACAAGCCCTTCGCGAGTCAGTCCAGATTGTTGAGCAAGCGATTCTAACTGGCGCTGTATATCTTCGTCACTGACCTCGACTTCATATTCAGCTGCTTCCTGCAATTGCAGTTTTTCATCGATCAACTGGTCGAGTGCCTGCGATGTGAGTTGTTGGATTTGTTCTGGCGTCGGTTCTTGTCCACCGAGGCTTAATAGTAGCATTTGAGCGCGTTGGCGAACGTCCGTGAACGAGATGGGATCATCGTTCACTACGGCGACAATGCCTTCAATTTGTTGGCCGGTTTGCGCTTGCACTGTTGGAGTCGCAATCATGCAAGCAATGATGGAAACGGCGGAGAAGATTAACGTACGGACCATGTGTTCGCTTCGGAGCCTTAAAACTAAGTGCCCTCCTTAACCCGCTGACAGAATACCGCCAAGCCAATTAGGTGCAATCCGTAGGCTGTTTTTCGTACTGATATTAGCGTTCATCATTTCCGAAATCGCCAAGTGTTTTCAACGAGAAGCGGAATTTGAGTGCGTCGTTCGGGCCCAGCGTACGGTCGATAGCCTCGGAGCGTTCGAACGTGACTTCGAATCGAGAACAGTCGTCTTCAAAGGCGAGACCGAATATGTGCCTCAGGTCGCGCCCTGATTGACGCTCATCGCCAATGATACGTCCGGAAATGTCGCGGCGTCTTGCATAGACGAAATAGAATTCATCTGTGAGTTGAACCTGACCTTCCATAGTGACGCCTTCATCATCCAGATCGTTGTCAGTAATATCTTTGCTAATCCGGTAATACCGAACATCACCCTCTAGACGCCACCAATCGAAGGAAATCTGCGCATCAAGCCGATTGATTGAGAAATCATCTTCATCAAAGCGCAGTCGGGTCTCAAATTGCAGTGGCTGTCCGAAATCAGCAATCAGACTTCCAACCCAGTCCGAAGACTGACTATTTAGATTGCTAAACTCATTGAAGGCCGGATCGGTTTGTGAGCGCCATCTTTTACCGCCAATTGCGGACAAGCTTACCCCATTGCGCCAACGCGCCGTCGTCGACAGACCAACTGAAGCGCGGTTTCCAGCCTCGTACTGGTCGAAACCACCAACAGCGCTTGCTTCGAACAAAGTGGATTCATCGAACTCATAAAGAACGCTGTCTTCAACCGGAATGCCTTCGTCATTTGGAGTGGAATCGCCAAACGCTGCCATCGCAATTGGTTCGATCAGTATGTCGACGCCTGCGCCAGGCCGATACAGTGGATAGGAGATTCGTGCGCCGGCAGAGTATACGCCGCGTCCGACTGAGTCTTCGCCACTAGGCGCCTCGTCCAGCGTATAATAGTCGTAACGCGCTTCTAGGAATGGATCGAGAATAACTCCACCCGCTGAAACCATTCGAGAGGACCAATCCGCACCCAGGCTCGCTCTTTGAGAATCAATCCCGGCCTCACGGGTTAAGTACGCCGTTGAGGCAGTGAGATCCAAACGCCCATAACCTTTGAAGTCATACGCGCGTTCTGCGAAAATCAACGGAAGTACGGACGGAAAAGTGTCATCATTGTCATTCTCCCTCAATCCCTCGAGCTGGATGAGCGAGGCGTCGGCATACCAGTTGCGATCCTGCCCCTGGACGTAAAGTTGATTGACCAATCGCAATGGCTGGCCAGAGTACAGCCCGCGGCGCTCATTTTCGCCTTCGATATCATATCTTCGTGTGTACAAATCATCGCTGACTTGTTCGACGCCAAAGCCCCATAACCAGGCTTGAGTAAGATCAAAGCGTCCCTGGGCAAACAAATGGCCACGCCATTCCTGCTCGCCAAATTTCATGCCATCGGCATCAAAGTCCTGCTCATTGGTAAAACTGAAGTTGCTGATCAACTGGCCAGACCAAAACCGTTTGCGATGTTCAAACTCCAAGAGTGGATTGACGTTCGCCATCAATTTCGGCGCAACGGTCAGGTCTTGGGAAGGTGAAATCGCCCAATAATAGGGTTGCTGGTAAAATACTCCGAGTTTGGATGAAGTCCCAAAGTCTGGCGCGAGATAACCAGATCGACGATCAGAATCTGGATCAGGGTGCGCAAAATAGGGTAGATAAAAAACCGGTACTCCGGCGATTTCCAGCACCGCATCTCGATATGAGTACATTTGGTCATTCTCATCGAGCACCGCCCTGCGCGCGCGGAGAGTCCAGGTTGGCGTCGTTTCGCCCTCACAAAGCTCGCAAGACGTGTACACGATCTTGTCCAGCGCATTTAATCCATCAGAAGTGCGAACCGCTGACTCAGCAATTGCGATACCGCCATTTGGCAAACGGGTTGAAAAGCCGATCGCATAACCGTCTGATAGCGTCGTGTCGGTCTCAATCTCGTCCGAAAATCGCTGTGTTCCATCTGGGTCGATTATAACAACATTGCCGGACGCTCGAACGGTTTCTGCCCGACGATTGTAGATTAGCCGATCTGCACGCAGAGTCCGCCCTTGATACTGCGCTTCCACCCGCCCTTCGGCCGTGATTGTATCATTGGCTTCGTCAACATAAATGTTGTCGGCGGTAAGTGCGACCTCTGCGGTTTCAGCCTGTGTTGGAACGGCGTCTGGAGTTTCAGCCTGCAGAGGTGGTGCCTGAGCGGTAAAGACAGCCAGCAAAACAAGTCGCGACACACACCGCATTTAGGTAACTCACCTCGTCGAATCCTATCTATCGCTTAAGCGTCCAGAATGAGTCCGTCTAGCGGCGTCCCCCGTCACGCCACGAAATGACGAGCGGTGTGGCTTCATTGCGCCGCTGGTGCGCGAGAGGCTGCGCCTCCGGCAAATGTGAGCGCAAGCCCGGCGAGTTCGAGTTCTACAAGCGCTGCGGCACATCGAGCAACATTAAGATTAGCGGCACTCGCAATCTCATTGAGCGGCATAGCAAGTTGGCTCAACGCTTGAAACACCCGGTCAAGCTCAGCCTCTTGGAGATCTTGTGCCGATTCAGGGTCGTGTTCAAATTGTGCCGCGGACGCGCGGACGCCAGAACTCATAGTGTAGCGGAGGGCTTCGATCACATCCTCTGCGTTTCTAACAAGCGTTGCCCCTTGTCGGATCAAGTAATTCGTTCCTGCCGCGCGAGGATCCAGAGGAGATCCCGGAACCGCCATCACCTCGCGGCCTTGCTCGTTCGCTAGGCGTGCAGAAATTAGGGATCCAGATCGTTCGGCTGCTTCGATGACGACGACGCCATGAGCGAGCCCGGTGATCAGGCGGTTACGACGCGGAAAGTCACGCGCCAAGGCTCTGTGGCCAAACGGGCATTCGGAAATCAAGAGGCCCGACATACTAATTGATTCGTAGAGGGCAATGTTTTGAGGAGGGTACGCATGATCGATGCCGCCAGCGAGGACTGCGATCGTTCCCGACATTAGGCTCCCCGCATGTGCAGCCGCGTCGACACCTCGTGCTAAACCCGAAACCACGGAGTAGTCCGCTCCGCCAAGTACCGCGGCGATATCTCTTGCCACCTTCAAACCGGCTGCGGACGCGTTTCGTGCCCCTACAATGGCGATCGTAGAGCGTTGGGCGAGACTCAGCCGCCCCTTAACCGTAATCATTGGGGGAGGCGGATCGAGCGCGGCAAGCAGCGGCGGGAAGTCGAGTTCGCAGCTTGCGATGACACGAGCGCCAAAAGCGTTCAGTCGCTCGAGTTCCATGTCAATCAATCCGGGCTCAGGCGGTCGGAGCGCTTTGGTGCGACGACTCAGATCGGGCAATGCGTCGAGGGCCCTCGCCGGAGAACCGTATCGTCTCAGGAGCTGGTGAAAGGTGATTGGGCCGACACGCGGCGTGCGCGACAGTGTCAGCCAGGCCTTACGTTCTGCGTCTGTTAGGTGGGGCTGGTTCATGGGAGTCAGGTCTTTGTGCCAAAGCGCGGTTCCTCCCCCCTCAAAAGCCGCTGGATATTGGCCCTATGGGTCCAATAGACGAGTGCGCTCAAAGCCAGCAATGTTCCACAGGCAAAACTTGTTTCGCCGAGTAGAAACGCCCCCGCTGGTGCAAGCGCTGCGGCGATTAACGCCGCTAAAGATGAAATACGAGTTAGGGCAAATAAGCCGAGCCAAATAGGTGCCGCAACCAACAGACCGAGCGGCGAAGCAAACATTAGCAATCCGGCATAGGTAGCCACCCCCTTCCCACCCTTGAACTGCAGCCAAATCGGATAACAGTGGCCAACAAATGCAACAGCTCCAGCAACCAGGCCTACATTGCGTTCGCCGCTAAGGGCCGTGAGTAGAAGGACGGCGATACCGGCCTTGAAACTGTCGAGCAGTAAAGTAGCAAAAGCCAGGTCCTTGCGGCCGGTACGCAGGACATTGGTCGCACCAATATTGCCTGATCCGATCTCGCGTATGTCACCAAGACCGGCTAATCGAGTCAGCAATAACCCAAATGGAATCGACCCTAGAAAATAGCCGGTCAATACAGCGATGAGGAACCATAATTCGAGTGGCATGAGCGCTCCAACTGGTTGCTCACAAGCGCTAGCTTTCGGGTGCGGTCAAGACCAATTTCACAATCAGGGTTGGGATTGCTCTCAGCTTCTTATGCCGGTTTGCGGAGTTGCTCAATTGCAGATTTGAGTATGAGCGCGGCCGCGGCAGCATCGATTTCCTCTGCCCGTCGCTTGCGGCTCATATCGGCCGCAATCATCGCGCGTTCGACCTGAGCCGTGGTGAGGCGTTCGTCAAACATAACGATTGGCAAATCCAGCTTTTTCAAAATTTGGTGCGCCAATGCGAATGCCGCTTGCGCGCTAGGGCCCCGACTTCCATCCATGTTCAAAGGTAAACCGATCACGAGGCCGACTCCTTCGCGTTCATCTATAATCTCATACATGCGGTTGAGAGATGGTTCGAGTTTTCGACCGCGATGGATGGTCTCAACAGGGGTGACGAGGATCCTTTCAGAATCGGTTGAGGCGACACCAAGTGTTCGTTTTCCGGGATCAATCCCGAGAAGGACGCCCTCTTTAGGTAGATGTTCAATCGAAACGATAGGCATGTCGGATCTGCTTGAAAAAACTCGGTCCCGCGCGTAACGGTTCTGCGACTGGATGGAGTGGAAAACATGTCAGTGTCAAAAGAGGATGTCCGCAAAGTTGCGCGCTTGTCCAGAATTGCCGTTGAGGATGACGCCTTAGATCAGCTGACGCAAGAACTTAGCGGTATTCTTGATTGGATTGAGCAATTGAAAGAGGTCGATGTTGATAATGTCGAGCCTATGACGTCCGTTGTGGATACGCGTTTGCCTATGCGAGACGATTCCGTCACTGATGGGAATATTGCAGACGATGTACTATTGAATGCTCCGAAAAGCGAAGAAGGCTTCTTTGTTGTTCCGAAATCAGTCGAATAGGGTCTAAGATTCAACCGCGTCGTCGTTTTCCTCGGACGTATCGTCTGCTTCGGTCGGCTCAGCGTCTGCGTCCCACTCATAAATTTCATCGACAAAACATGGAAACGCTGGAATGCCGCCAATATTGGTCCCGAAAGCCGAGTCGAAACTGATCAGCTGATCTCCGCGACTAAGGCAACCAGAAAACGAATCGAGACTTAGGGACAAAGCGCCATCCAAATCGCGACAGCGATTTCTCGTCGTCACCAGAAAATCTTTCGTGCCGCGACTCAAAACCACGCTTCGGCTCGTTGATCTCGAAAATCCGTTGATCCCATTTGTGAAACACAAACGAGTGAGTTGTTCGCCGACTCTTGGATCTTCCGTTAAATCAATCTCATCGGATGTCTCAGCGGGTTCAGACGTTGCGCAAGCGCCGAGAAAAAGCGCTATAACCGCTGCCCCAAGAATATGTTTCACAATACCTCTCCTCATCACGAAACTGTCGCGTCTAAGATGGTTGCAAACGGTATCGTAGGTCTTTGGAGCTGAATGTCACCTAAACAACATGCCTCTATCTTGCGGGTGCGGGCTGATATCGCTACGCGTCCTGTTGATTTGGAATACCGCATAGCTGAGGCACTGAAATGAGCCGACTGACAGAATTATCTCTCACCGCAGCGCTTGATGGCTTGGATCAAAAGGCCTTTTCAAGTCGGGAACTTACCGAAGCGTTTCTAGCGGAGATCGAAGCGTCGAACCAAACCTTAAATGCGTATGTCGTGACGACACCCGAGCGGGCGCTAGAAATGGCAGACGCTTCAGACGAAAGACGCGCAAAAGGCGATGCGAAGCTGCTTGATGGCGCGCCGCTCGGCATAAAGGATTTATTCTGCACCAAGGGCGTTCGAACCACAGCAGCGTCGAACATTCTAGATGAGTTTACACCGACCTACGAAAGTACCGTCACTCAGAATTTGTGGGATCAAGGTGCTGTTATGTTGGGCAAACTCAACATGGACGAGTTTGCTATGGGGTCTTCGAATGAGACTTCTCGCTTCGGCCCGCCAGCCAATCCTTGGCGCCGTGCGGGGAGCAACCAAAAGCTCACTCCAGGCGGATCTTCTGGCGGTTCCGCGACCGCAGTCGCAGCAGATCTATGCCTCGCTGCAACCGCGTCTGACACGGGGGGCTCAATCCGCCAACCCGCGAGTTTTACAGGAACGGTTGGGATCAAACCGACTTATGGCAGGGCGTCTCGTTACGGGATCGTTGCATTTGCCTCGTCGCTCGACCAGGCGGGACCAATTGCGAAGACGGTCGAAGATTCAGCCATTATGCTGCAAGCAATGTGTTCGCACGATCCCAAAGACTCAACGTCTCTGCCGATCGAAACGCCAAGCTGGCGATCTGATGTTCACGCAGGCGTTAAAGGCATGAAGATCGGTATACCGAAGGAGTATAGAGTCGATGGAATGCCGCAGGATATCGAGGATTTGTGGCAGCGGGGTATAAATTGGCTCAAAGATGCCGGGGCGGAGATTGTTGAAGTCTCGCTACCGCATACGAAATATGCCCTGCCGGCTTATTATATTGTGGCGCCAGCCGAAGCGTCTTCAAATCTCGCACGCTACGACGGAATGCGCTTTGGCGCGCGCGCCGACGGAGACAATTTGCTGCGAACCTACGAGAATACGCGTGCGACCGGGTTTGGTGCTGAGGTGCAGCGCCGCTTGATGATTGGTACTTATGTGCTCAGTTCCGGCTATTACGATGCCTACTATTTACGGGCGCAAAAGGTGCGAACCTGTATTCTCCGCGACTTTGAGACAGTTTATGAAACAGTAGACGCACTGCTGACACCGACCGCTCCAAATGCGGCGTTTGCGTTCGGAGAGCTGGCGGGCGATCCAGTTCAGATGTATTTGAACGACATATTTACTGTCACCGCGAACTTGGCAGGGTTACCTGGTATTTCGGTTCCCGCGGCACTAAACGCGCAAGGTCTGCCATTGGGTCTGCAAGTCATCGGTAAAGCGCTTGATGAGGCAAGCTGTTTCCGAGTTGCCGGAGCGTTGGAACAAGCGGCAGATTTCGCGGAAAAACCGAAGCGTTGGTGGTAGGCTGATCGCATGACCAGACGACAGAAATTTTGGGCCTATGGCGGAGCTGCCTTTCTGATCTGCGCCGTGCTTATTTTGGCCACGGCTTATGGTCAGGGCGCCGATCCTTTGCACCCGCGCACACGCCATATTTGGGCGCTGTCTCTTGTCGCCGCAGCCTATGTGTCGCTTCGCGGGTCGTTGATCATCGAGAAGCTCACAAGCAAAGATGACTCGAGCAAGGCGTCGAAATCAATGTTTGGCCAGTTGGTCTCTCGACGCAAGCACAGCATTGATGACCGCATGGATGCGAGACGTCAGCGCGTCGCCGCTGCAAAAGCAAATCAAAGCAGGGTTTCCGAACCCGCACCGTCGGACCGTTTGGGAGACACTGAATCATGAGTAATCAACGACCAACTTATCGTCTCCCAGGTGAGCAAGGCGACTGGGAAATTGTTCTTGGTCTCGAAGTACATGCCCAAGTCAGCTCGGAAGCCAAACTGTTTTCCGGAGCGTCGACAAAATACGGCGCAGAGCCGAACCACAACGTCTCATTGGTCGACGCGGCGATGCCAGGAATGCTACCAGTCATTAACCGTTACTGCGTCGAACAGGCTGTGCGCACAGGTCTCGGTCTGAATGCTAAGATCAACAAAGTCTCGCGTTTCGATCGGAAGAATTATTTCTATCCCGACTTGCCACAGGGATATCAGATCAGTCAGTTTCAACATCCAATTGTTGGCGAGGGTGTGGTGGACGTCGATGTAGAGCCCGCGCATGGTGATCCCGCATACAGCTTTCCTGTGCGCATTGAGCGACTGCACTTGGAACAGGATGCCGGTAAATCGATCCATGATATGGACCCAAACGCGACCTATGTTGATTTGAACCGATCTGGTGTCGCTTTGATGGAGATTGTTTCCAAACCGGACATCCGAACACCGCTCGAAGCTGCCGCTTATGTCAAAAAGCTGAAATCAATCTTGGTCGCTTTGGGCACATGTGATGGGGATATGGAAAAGGGTAATCTACGGGCCGATGTAAACGTCTCCATCTGCCGGCCTGGTCAGTATGAAAAATATCGGGAAACCGATGATTTCAGTCATCTTGGTACACGCTGCGAGATTAAGAATATGAATTCGTTCCGCTTTATCCAGGCGGCGATCGAGTATGAAGCACGCCGGCAAATCGAGATTGCCGAGCAAGGTGGAAACCTCCAGCAGGAAACGCGGCTGTTCGATCCAGACCGGGGCGAGACGAGATCGATGCGCTCGAAAGAGGACGCCCATGACTATCGCTATTTCCCAGATCCCGATCTCCTGCCATTGGTCTTGGAAGACGCAATGATCGAAGCCATCCGTGTCGACCTCCCTGAATTGCCGGATCAGAAACGAGTGCGTTTCCAGGAGGATTATGGGCTATCGCGATATGATGCGGGCGTGCTGACCGCCGACCGGGACAATGCTGAATTCTACGAATCTGTGGCCAAGGGGCGTGACCCAAAACTGGCGGCGAACTGGGTCACGCAGGAGTTGTTCGGTTACCTCAACAGAGCTGAGCTTTCCTTAGCAGACAGTCCAGTCAGCGCCGCCCAACTCGGATCCCTCGTCGACTTAATTTCCGGTGATGTGATTTCTGGTAAAATCGCCAAGGATGTCTTTCAGCGCATGATCGATGGTGAGGGCGACCCCGAAGCCATTGTCGAGAAACATGGCCTCAAGCAAGTTACTGATACGAGCGCGATAGAGGCAATTGTTGATGAGGTGATCGCTGCCAATCCCGAACAAGCGGCCGCGGTGAAAGAAAAGCCGAAAACAATGGGCTGGTTTGTCGGTCAGGTGATGAAAGCATCGGGCGGAAAAGCCAACCCGCAAGCCGTGAACAAAATTCTGAAAGACAAGCTTGGCGTCTAGGCGAAGCCGGATTTGATTTGCTCTGCGAGCGTTTGTAGTTTTTCGATGTCCGCCATGTCGGCACCGGCATGGCGCCCGAGCGTTACGCCTTGCCAGCGCGGAATAATGTGGAAATGCAGGTGGAACACCGTTTGTCCGGCGACGCCACCATTAAATTGAGTAATAACAACACCATCCGGCTTTAGGCCGGCTTCGACGGCGCGCGCGACTTTTTGGACTTTAAGCATATAGGATCCGAGTTTATTGCTCGGCATATCAAGGAGATTCCTCGCTTTGATGTTTTTGGGGATGACCAGAGTGTGCCCGTCTGATTGAGGGAAGACGTCCATGAAGGCGAGCACTGTGTCGTCCTCGTAAACTGTGACGTTCGGCATGTCGCCACGTAGAATTTTCGCGAAAACATTTTCGGGGTCGTAATCGGCGTGAAGGGTCATGATTTGTTATCCAGGTCGGTCAATTTCTGCTTCTTAAACGGTGTGCGCTCGCGCAGATAGTCGCTCTCGCGCTCGACCGCGTGGCGCTCGCGTTCGAGGTAGTCATCAATCGCTTGACGCAAGCCCGGATGGGCAATCCAGTGCGCGGAATAGGTGGTTTCTGGGACATAGCCGCGTGCCAGCTTATGCCCGCCTTGGGCGCCGGCTTCGACAGTTTTCAGGCCTCTTTCAATAGCAAAATCAATGGCTTGATAGTAGCAGGTCTCAAAGTGCAACATCGGTCGCGGATCAACACAGCCCCAATAGCGGCCGAACAAGGCTTCTGAGCCAATGAAGTTCAAGGCCCCGGCAATCGGGTCGTCTCCATCCATCGCCATAACCAGCAAAATGTCATTGGCGAGGCGTTCGCCAAGTAGGGAAAAACTATCCCGGTTCAAATATGGGCGGCCCCATTTTCGGGTGCCTGTGTCTGTGTAGAAATCATAGAAAGCGTCCCAGTGCGCTTCGGTGAGTTGATCTCCCGTCAAATGTAAAAACTCTAGTCCATTCTGAGCTTTAGCGCGTTCCTTTCGAAGGTTTTTGCGCTTCGCGGACGACAAGTCTGCAAGGAAGTCGTCAAAGCTCTGATAGCCCTTATTGTGCCAATGGAACTGCTGATCCGTCCGGATCATCATGCCCTCGCGATCCATTGCTGCAGCAGCATCGGATGTAACGAAGTTGAGGTGCAGAGATGAGAAGTCATTTTGCTCAGCAACTTGAATTGCACCCATTAGCAAGGACTGCTCAAGTTTCAGTGCGTCGGGTCCCGGTGGGACCAAAAGACGGCGTCCTGTTACCGGTGTAAAAGGTACTGCATTCAATAGCTTAGGGTAGTATTCTCCCCCCGCGCGATAGTAGGCGTCAGCCCAGGCATGGTCGAATACAAACTCCCCCTGGCTGTGCGTTTTGGCGTACAATGGCATCGCCGCGCGGATGGTCCCGGAAGGACCCTCGGCGACCAGGTGACATGGGGTCCAACCCGTTTCTGGCGTTGCTGCCCCTGAGCTTTCCATGGCCTCGAGAAAGGCCCAGCTGAGGAAAGGGTCGTAGGGTAGGCCAGGCGGATTGGCGACCGTATCCCAGCTCGCTTCTGTGACTTCCGACAAGTTCGTCAGCAATCGGATACGTGTCGTTGTGTCATCCATAAGTGAGTATCTAATCCCTTCTTACAAGCTGGCCAATGGCGGATAAGTCGGGGATCAAGCTCGACTCAGTCCGGTTTGAAATCTGGATCAAAGTCGTATCCAGCGCCAGCGTCTCAGGTATCCAATCGGTGTGTTCTGTCAATTCGGATCATATTGCTCGAAAATAACCGCATCGACGAGTGTAATGACCTGATCATGCGTGGTCCGATCCTTCACTGTCCAGACCGTGAGCGGCGTGGACTCCGATTTCAATCGGTGCACGTGATCGACGTCTCCAACATGGCAGGCGAGATAATCTGCACCACTGAGGTGGCTGCGTTCAACCATATTGGCGAGTGCGGTATCCCCGATCATCGATGAAGGCGGGATCAACTGGCCGCGCATCAAATCCGATGGCAGCGCGGCGAACGCGGCTTCTGAAAAACTCATCGCAGCAGCAGGACCGGAATAGGCGACGAGGCATTCGCCGACCGTTTGCGCAAAAGCGCGCGCTGATGTTTCGCCATCTATTTTGAGTTCGCACAGAATTGGGCAGGTCTCAGGCAAGTGGGCGAGTAGATCGGCCAATGTTGGTATCTGGTCTGAAGTGCCGCTCAGAGAGATGTTCGCCAATTCTAAGGCCGTTAGATTGTTGACCAACCCGGTCTGTTCGGTCAGCCGGTCGAGGGTTGGATCGTGAAAAACGATCGGCACACCATCCTTGCTCGGGCGCACATCGAGTTCGATCCCATAACCGGCTTCGGCCGCTGCGAGGAATGCAGTGAGTGAATTTTCGACAGGTCCTTCCGGGCGCCAAAGCCCGCGATGCGCATAGGGCTGAGCCCCCAGATCGAACCGGCTAGCCAATCTCGATAACGGCATCGATTTCGACGGCGACCCCGAGCGGCAAGCTCGGTGCACCAACCGCAAATCGTGCATGTCGACCGGCTTCGCCAAACACGTCGACCATGAGATCGGAGCAGCCATTCACGACTTGCGGAATGTCGGTATAATCTGGGGTGACATTGACGAAGCCGCCGAGCTTCACAATGCGTTTGATTTTGCTGAGATCTCCAAGCGCGGCCTTGCACTGTGCGAGAATATTGATCCCGCATAAACGCGCAGCGGCCTGACCTGCGGCGAGGTCCATGTCCTCACCCAGTCGCCCTGTCACAAGTCCGTCCTTACCGGCGCTGACCTGACCCGAGACGAAGAGCATGCTTCCCGCTTGTACGGTCGGCACATAATTGGCGACGGCAGGGAGAGGTTCGGGAAGCGTGATGCCAAGGCGTTCAAGCTCTGCTTCAGGTGTCGACATTGAGGGATCCTTGCACGGCAATAAGTAATGTCTTTTTGTTGCCGCATGGATCGCGCCTGGGCAAGTCCGCCGGCATGACTATTCCGTCAATTCAGCCTGCCTTGCACGAATGCGCGGTGCGGTCATGCCCAACACAAGACACGCAAGCAAACACCAGACACTCATCACGAGAAGCTGGATGGGCAGACCGATGCCTGCGTCGATCAAGGCCCCGGTGAGACCCGGACCAAGCGCAGTTGAAAACACCATCGCCGAAACAATGATCGAACGCACAGCGCCCAAATGGGCGATCCCGTAAACTTCAGGCCAAAGTGCACCGAACAGGGTCGAGGTGAAACCATAGCTGATACCGAGTAGGATCATGAAAACGTACACCCCCCAGACCGGCGTCACCAAAGCGGCGGCAGCGCTGGCGACCGCCAAGGGCAAGAGAAAGAATGGCAGTAATTTGAGGGCGCCGAACCGATCGATCAGCGCGCCGCAAATTAGGGCAAAGCAGACTGTGGTCGCCGCCATCAGGGGAAATGCGCCGGCGAATGCGATGGGACTATAGCCGCGGAGCTCAACGAAGTAATCCTGATGGAAGAAGATGGTCGTCCCGATAAAGGCTGGTGCAAGAACGCCGAACAACAAGGCATAGAATGCCGGGTCGCGTACCACTTCTGCTGCGGTCCAATCTCTTGCTGTGTGCGCGGCAGGACCGGCTTCGGCTGCGCTTTGTGGCACGCGTTCTTCCCGCCAGAGCACGAAAATCACCGGCAAAGCGATGAGCACAAGAAGTACCGCGCCAATGACCCAGCCCATTTGCCAACCAACTGCGCCGGCGATCAGCGCAAAACTGACCGGCAGGACGGCTTCGCCTGCCTGGTGGCCTGGCACGACGAGGGACGTCGCCCGGCCACGATTGGCCGCAAACCAGCGTCCAATCTCTGTCAAAGCGGTATGAGTCATCATGCCTTGGCCAAACAAGCGCAGCAAATAGATGGCGATCACCATGATCAAAATACTCGGTGCATACGCAATCATGAGGCACGCGGCAGCGAGAATAGGGATCACAAAGCGCGCCACTTTCCACCCGGGCATATGATCCAAGACGCGTCCAAGCCAAGGCAGACTTGCGGCGCTGGCGAGCGTTGCAACCATATAAATGAGGCCGAATTGTCCATCGCTCAGCGTGAACCGTGTCCGCAACTCCTCACCTGACAATCCGATGAAAAACGTCTGTCCAAATGAGGAAAAAAAGGTCAGCAAAAAGCCGCCAGCAATCCATCTCAGGTTTTGTTTGAGAAAGCTGATCATGCGGCGTTCTGTGGCGCACTCTAGACGACTTGAACAGTGCTGACGTGATGGGAATCGAACGGACGCGTGAGCGGAGCTTGCCTCCGGCTATCTTTACTAACCCGGAGCGCGTCTCAGCATGGTCGATTAGCTGTTTCTGATTTTTGCGACATTGGTCTCCACGGAAGCCGTTTGGTTGGAGCGTTGCGAAAGGCTGGATCGCGTCTCCAAATGTCGCCACTTTATGTGGCGAGCAATGCCACCGGCATCCGGAAAGAGTGTCGATTCATCAACGCCCAGTCGAAACAGGGATTTCCTGATATCTCGTTTTGCGGCGGCGGGGACGGTGACTCTTTCGAGTATCCAGTCTCTAGGTAACGTATCAACGAGCGGCAGAGACGCCTTTGGTTGGATCGTAAATACCCCATGCTGTGCTTGAAGTCTGGGAGCCAGAGCAGGTGGCGGCACGAATTTGTATGCCTTGCGTAAACTGAATGGATCCTCTGATTCATACCGCTTGCTGGAAAGGCTTTGTTCCGCAAAGAGGGCATAAACGTGTCCGTCTTTATCTTGGTGCTCGCGGCAACAGAAGTAGAGCGCAATGGTCGGAACTGTGCTCCAGTCCAGCAGCCGGGTCGGTAGTTCATGATGTTGGGCAAAAGCCAGCCAATCCATGTCATTGGAAATACGCGTTGGCGCGACCGGTTCGCAGGTCTTCTTGAAGATCGTCAGAATGCTGCGCTCTCGATTGACGGAATCGTGTCCTCGAGGGAAGTGCCGTCCAATGCTCGGCATTAGCTCAAATGAATTGTCAGCATGCCCACGATAAACCCATCTTGAAAACTCATTGTCCGAGTATTGGCGTTCGAGAAGATCGACATATTCAGCAAGGCTGTTGATCGTATGATTGACAATGGTCTGCACGTTTCACTCCGAGGGTATTTTGAGCGAAGGCGTACCATATCTTTTTCAGCCACCAAATGTGTATCGGGTTTGGTTTGCGTTTGGATTTCCGGCCTTCTTTGCAGTTCTCGCCATTCCTTGGTTGATGCTGAACAAGCCTTTGCTTTGAGGACCGCGAAATCGCGGTCTCTAGAAAGCGATGATTCGAGATCGGCCAGGTTCTACGAACCCGTCATAGGAACCGTTCGCAAGATTGTGAAAGGAAAAGGCTCGATCCGGCTTGGCTTTTGTGTAAGCTCGGTTAATGACCCCTCGCTTGATCGACACGGACCGTTACTTTGGCTGGACAGTCGACTTCACCAAGCCGGTCGGCGAGCCGGCATTTTCCAGCCCAGAATCAGTTGCTTGGCGGGTTTTTAAAAACCCAGTTGTGCTTGCGATCGGGGGTATATGCGCGGTGACGCTGGAGTTTGCCGATGCGCGAATCCGGTCCGGCGTTTGGGACCATTCCACCTTCAAGTCCGATCCCGTCGGTCGCTCAAAACGAACCGGCCTCGCCGCAATGATCGGCGTATATGGGCCACAAAGCGTCGCGCGGCGGATCATTCAAGGCGTCACCAATTTACACGCAAATGTCGAAGGTGAAACGCCGGCTGGAGAGGCGTACAAAGCGCTTGATCCCGACCTCATGGACTGGGTGAGTGCGACCGCGCATTATGGCTTTCTCACCGCGTATCACCGCTATGCCGAGCCGCTCTCAGATGCCGAGCAAATGCGCTATTTCCGAGATGGCGGAGACGTTGCAGCCTTGTATGGCGTACGGCAGCCCTTGCGGAGTTGGGCTGATTTCGACACTCAACTCCAGGCGCGCCTCGATCGATTTGAACCGCATCCAATCGTTCAGGAATTTCTCGAGATTATGAGTTCCGGTCGCGCAGCGCCGCAAGTGCCGAAACGTTTCCATAAAGCGCTCGTGCGGGCTGCGGTCGCGATCGTCCCGGCAGCGGTGAGGGAGCGGCTCGGCCTTGGCCCTGAATATGATTTGAGTTGGCGGGCGCAAGCTGCCGTCAACGCCATGGTCGGCGTCGCTGAGAAACTACCTGATCTTGGGAGTCCGGCCGCGCAAGCCTGCGAACGGCTGGGCCTGCCGCGCAGCTTCTTGTGGCGCTCACCACAAACGCAGGCCCGCCTTTTGGCGCAACGTCCTGAGCAAACGCATGAGATAGAACTGCGCCAGGGACGACGGCCATGGTGAAGTTCACCCAGATTGATGATTGGCTTGATGCCAGGGACATCTGGGAAACCGAATTGCGAACACTGTGCGACATCGTCCGAGACTTTGCCTTTGAGGAAGCCATTCGCTGGAACAATCCTTGTTTCCAACATAAGGGGCGCAACGTCGTAGGTTTGGTGGGGTTTAAGGCCTATTTCGGCCTTTGGTTCTATGATGGGGCGGAGTTGAGCGACCCAGAGAAATTCCTGATCAATGCGCAACCTGGGAAAACGCAGATGATGCTGCAATGGCGCATGACGGATGCGACTGACATCCAAGCCGACCAGCTCAAACCGTATTTGAAAGAGGCGAAGCAGGTCGCTGCGGCCAAAACGGGTCGGACAGGTTAGCCGTCCTTTTTGTGCGCGCGTTTTCGCAGTGACATGCGAACACCACGCCCTGTCGTCACCGCCGCATCGCCAAATCGGTCGCGGGCAAGATCAGAGGCGCGTTCGGCCTTGGCCCGTTTCTCGACGCTTGGATCAATCAGATCTGGCGCGTCGCCCTTTGCCGGACTGAGATGGCTGAGGCCAACCCCGATCAATCGATAGGCCTGGCCGGTGCCAACTTCCTTTGCCAGAAGCGGCTGTGTGGCTCGGAACAGTGTTTGTGCCAACTGGGTCGGAGTCGTGAGGGTCGTGGACCGCGTCAGTGTTTTGAATTGCTGCGTTTTTAGCTTCAAAGTGATGGTCGCACCTTCGACACCATGCCTTTTTGAGCGCCGCGCTGTCTCATCACACACTTCCCATAACCGGTCTTCTAGCGTCGCTTGATCCGCGAGATCGACGTCAAATGTACGTTCCGCCGAGACCGACTTTCGTTCGGTATCTGCCCGAACCGGTCGATTATCGCGTCCAAAGGCGCGCTCATGCAGCCACTGGCCGGTCTCACCATAGCGCAGGATCAGCTCGCGCTGACTGAACCTTTGAAGGTCGGCAATGGTCGATAGCCCGTCGCGTTCAAGCTTTCGGGCGAGCTGCTTACCCACACCGTGTAGGAAATGGATCGGACGCGGCGCGAGAAATTCGGGCGCCTCCGCCGCCGAAAGCGCTGCGAAGCCGCGTGGCTTGTCCAACTCACTGGCCGTTTTGGCGAGCGACTTGTTTTCTGACAGGCCAATTGAAATGGTCAGACCTAGATTAGCTTCGATGTCGCGGGCGAGACGGTTGAGCGCGACGGCCGGGGGTACGCCATGTACACGTTCGGTGCCGGAAAGGTCGAGAAAAGCTTCATCGATTGACACCATTTGAACAAGTGGGGTCAGCGCGACAAGCTTTTCCCGGATCTGCTTCGATGCGTCGACATAGGCGTCCCGCCGGGGTTTGACGACGACCGCTTCGGGGCAGGCTTTGAGCGCTTTGAACATTGGCTGAGCGGAATGAACACCGTGCAGACGCGCAATATAGCAGGCTGTGGATACCACGCCGCGCCGCCCGCCGCCGACAATGACGGGTTTGTCGCGCAGCTCTGGATTGTCGCGCTTTTCAATGGCTGCGAAAAAGGCATCGCAATCAATGTGTGCGATTGCCAAAGTCCGGATATCCTGGTGATCAACCAAGCGTGCGGAACCACATGATGGGCAGTTGGTGCCATCAATTCGTGTGGTCTCAAAGTCGCAGTCTCGGCAGAGTGAGGGCATTGTTTCACCTTCTTGCCGGATTTTGTGCAGGTTTGATCAAATTCGCAAACAAACCTTAACGTTCATGAGACTATTCTGGTAACAATTGCTGGCATTCGAAAGACCGGAAGGATTCCGATTTCCCCATGGCTGCACAGCGTACCCCACGTGTTCTGATCGTTGAGGACAATGCGCTCAATATGCGCTTGTTCAGCGATTTGCTGGAAGCGAGCGGCTATGAGACGCTGAAATGCGTCGATGGCGCCAAAGCTGTCGGCCTCGCGCTTAAAGAACAACCCGATTTGGTTGTGATGGATATTCAACTCCCAGAAGTGTCTGGACTGGATATTACGCGCTGGCTCAAAGACGATGAGCGAACCAGGGAAATCCCAGTACTTGCTGTGACGGCATTCGCAATGCGCACGGATGAATTGCTCGTTCGCGAAGCGGGCTGCGAAGGCTATCTCTCCAAACCGATCCAGGTCCGGTCCTTTCTCGACACGGTCAATCATCTGGTTCAGGGTAGGGAAGCTGCTTGAGTTCACGCGTGCTCGTGGTCGACGATAATTCGACCAATCGCCGGCTCATGCAGGCGACTCTCGAAGCAAAGTACTACACTGTCATGCTCGCGGCGAATGGATCGGAGGCCTTGGCGGCTGCTCTAAATTTTGCGCCTCAAGTCATCCTATTGGATATTATGATGCCGGGTATGGATGGCTATGAAGTCTGTCGGCGCCTGAAATCTGACGATCGCACGCGTCACATCCCAGTCGTCATGTTGACTGCGCTCAACGATGCTGAAGACCGCGTGCGTGGCTTAGAAGCTGGCGCAGATGACTTCCTCTCCAAACCGGTGGCAGAGATCGATCTGACGGCACGGCTCGACACACTCACCCGGTATTATGAAGTGGCGAATGAACTGCGCCAGCGTAGCGCGCCGGGATCTGATGAGCTGGCGCTGACAAAAGCCGAACAGGAATTGTTGGCCCGCCCAGGCGGCGTTCTCATCATCGATGGCGATAAGCGCAGCGCAAAGCGCATTGCGCGTCCGCTAAAAGAGGCCGGACATGACGCTGTTGTGTGGGATAAGCATCTGGATTCAAATGTTAATTTCAACAGTGGTCTCGGCCTTGTTATCGTTAATCTTTCCGACCAAAAACATGACTCACTCCGATTGGTTGCACAATTGCGCAGCCTCTATTTTGATAAGTATATTGCGATACTGGTATGTTTTGTTCGCGGCGACGAAAAGCTGGCGCTCGACGCCCTGAAATTGGGCGCCAACGACGTGGTGATGGAACCGCTAAACCCAGCTGAATTGTTGGCCCGAGTCAGCACGCAATTGCGCCGTGCTCGCTATCTGGATGTCCTACGCCAACGCGTCGATCGCAATGTCGAATTGTCGATGATCGACCAACTGACCGGGCTCTACAATCGTCGCTTCATGCTGGAACAATTGCACCGCCAAGTGCGTCGGGCACATTCAGCCGGCCAGACTCTTTCCGTCGTGGCGCTCGACATCGATCATTTCAAACAGGTCAATGATCGGTTTGGTCATGCTGCAGGCGATCGCATTCTGCAGGAACTCTCAAGTCGGCTGCGGGTTAATATCCGACCAAGTGACGTTGCGTGTCGGCCTGGCGGTGAGGAGTTTATCGTCATCATGCCAGCAACCGATCCGGCGCAAGCCAGTCGCGGCGCAGAGCGGCTAAGGCGGGCGATTGGCGATTCGCCGTTCTATGCGTCGGATTCGGAACCTGAATTGACGATCACGGTGAGTGTGGGTGTTGCCACGCGTCTAGATTTGGAAATGACGCCGGAAGAGTTGCTCAACCGCGCTGATGAAGCGCTGTATCGCGCAAAATCAGCCGGTCGCAACTGTGTTGAAGTCGCGGTCGCCTAGAAGTTCGCTAATTTCAGAGGAGATCTTTGCTCAGCGTGGCGGAGTCTATTTGATCTTGCCTTCTTTGAACTCGACATGCTTGCGCGCAATCGGATCGTACTTCCGCTTGACCATTTTCTCGGTCATGTTCCGCGGATTCTTTTTCGTGACATAGAAAAAGCCGGTGTCTGCGGTTGAGTTCAGACGGATCTTGATGGTTGCCGGTTTGGCCATGTCGCTCTTGCCTCTTTGAAGGGCTAAAACTGGAAAACGCGTCTAATGACGGCCCGGCTGAGAGAAGTCAACCGTTCAAACGCTGTCGATCAGTCAATCCTGTCCTGCGCGTGCCCACCTCGGCTCCAGCGCAGGAAAGGCGGACCACCATCTTGCGTCCCCGCGAGCCGGTCTTCGATTTCGTGCAGCATAAACCGCGTCACGCTTGGCAGATCTAAAGCCATTGCATCTTTCAACGTAACCCATTGCAAATCATGAAGTTCAGCGCCGTCGAGTGGGGGGCGATCGTCGATCAATAGTTTTTCAGCTTCTGCCATAAAGAAGCGCGCATCAAACCGTTTCGGCCGATAGGGCGGTGTGATGGCGCGGCCAATGAATTGGAGGTTTTCCAGGCAGGGCGCGATGTCGCGATCATAGAGCGGTTGCCAACCGGCCGGTGCCTTTGCCGGCATCTCGGCTTCCCGACCAATCAGAAGGCCGGTTTCTTCAAACGTCTCGCGGATCGCGGTCAACGCAAATGCGCGCGGCACACGCCGGGTTTGGAAGCGCAAACGCGCGTCTTCCTTCGGCGCCAATTCGGTATAGGACACAACACGTCCATCTTGAGGATCCACGCGTCCACCTGGGAACACATATTTGTCAGGCATAAAATCGTGGCGCCCAGAGCGCTTGCCCATGAGCACGCGGGGCTGCGCCTGGTCACGTCGCACCAGGATGAGGGTCGCCGCATCTTTCGGGCGCGGTGACGGCTGATCTTGCAAAATGACCTCGTCATCGCTTTCTTTGTCGAAAGCGTTTCCGAGCATAGGCTGTCGTGTCATCCGCGACGTTTCCTCTTGCGGCTAGGCGGCGGTTTTCCACGCCCACCCTTTTTGGCCATGTTTGATTTTCGGCGCACGGGCAGCTTCTGTCCGGGCCTCGCTGGCCTTGGATTAGACACGATTTCTAAAAGAAGGCCACCTTCCAGCGGCGTGACCTCGCGCAAACGTGCGGTGACTTCCTGGCCCAGCTCATAGCGTTTGCCGGACTGTTCCGCGATCAGCGCCAGCGCACCGTCATCATAGTGCCAGAACTCATGCGACAAGTGTGCCGCGGGGACGAAACCATCGGCGCCCGTCTCCGCCAATCGGACAAACAGACCCGCGCGGGTCACGCCCGTGATGCGGCCTTCTAATTCCGCGCCGACGCGATCGGCTAAGAAGAGGGCAAGATAGCGGTCAGACGCATCGCGTTCTGCAGCCATCGACCGCCGTTCTGTCGTCACCAAATGGCTGGCCATATCTTCAAGGCTGACGGCGTCTTTGTCGGTCAAGCCATCTGGACCAAGCGATAAGCCCCGGATCAAACTGCGATGCACGACGAGGTCGCTATACCGGCGAATGGGTGACGTAAAGTGTGCATACTTGGTTAGGTTCAAACCAAAATGACCAATATTTTCTGGGCTGTAGATGGCTTGCGCTTGGCTGCGCAGCACAATCTCGGAAATCGCATCGGCTTCTTCGCTATCCTCAAAATCCGCAAGCAATTTGTTGAACCGACGTGTTTGCGGGACTTCTCCGAGGGGCCAGTTCACATCAAGCGTTTTTAGAAAGTCTGCAAGCGCCGCAATTTTGGCCTCTGTCGGCGAGTCATGGATCCTGTATAGCGGGGGAGACTTCGCCGCTTCGAGCGCTTCAGCTGCGGCCACATTTGCCTGGATCATGAACTCTTCGATCAGCTTATGCGCGTCGAATCGTTGCTTTGTACGAATACCGGCAATCTTGCCGTCATCGTCAAAGTAAACTTTTCGCTCCGGCAGATCCAAATCCAACGGTGCGCGCCGCGCTCTTGCCGTTTTGAGCGCTTCATAGGCGCCCCATAGCGGTTTCAGTACGGTCTCCAAGAGCGGTGCGGCTTGTTCATTGGGCGCCCCGTCGATCGCGGTTTGCGCGACTTCGTAGGAAAGACCCGCCGCTGACCGCATGATCGCCCGGTAGAAGCGTTGGGTGCGCTTGGTCCCAGATGTGTCGAACTCCATCTCCACGGCAAAACAGAGCCGGTCTTCGCCTTCTTTTAGAGAGCATTCGCCAGCTGACAGTTCAAATGGCAGCATCGGCACGACCCGATCCGGGAAATACGTGGAGTTGCCGCGTTTGGCGGCTTCACGATCGAGGGCCGAACCGGGTGTAACAAAAGCGGCGACATCTGCAATCGCCACGATCACGCGCCAACCATCGTCGAGACGTTCAGCATAGACCGCATCATCATGATCGCGGGCATCGGCCGGATCGATCGTGATCAATGGTGTCTTACGCAAATCCTCGCGCTTGGCTTTGGCCGGCTTGGCGTTTTGGGCTTGCTTTATGACCTCATCTGGAAACTCGGTTGGAATGTCGTACGCGGCAAGCGCCAGTAAGGACGGTGCGCGGGGATCATCCTTGCGACCGATCGCTTCAATGACTTTGGCGCGCGACGGTCCGTGGCCCTTTTGCGGCAATGGGAGGATTTTGACCAAATCGCCATCTTCCGCGCCGAGCGTATCAGCTTCTGAGATCAGGAAACTTCGTTTCTCTTTGCGGCTTGCCGGTTTCACTTCCCCGCCGCGGCGCGTCCGTTCGAAGAGGCCAACCACAGGCTGGTCATCGTCACGCCGCTCAAATAGTTTCATCAAGTGGGCGGTCCACACGCCGTCGGTCTCGTTCAGGCGGGCTAGGCCACGATCACCAATTCCAGGCGCGGTGCCTTTGCGACCTTTGGAATAGCCATCATAGATCAAGACCGGCCCGAACGGGCCTTTCTTTCCAACAGCTCTTGCCAGCAGCTCGCCATCTTCGTCTCGGCCTTCAAACGCAATGACGGACGTAGGGGGCGGCACATCGGATCTCGCAAAAGCGCGCTTACCTGTTCGTTTCAGGGAACCGTCGGCCTCCAGGTCTTTTAGAATTTGGCGCAAGGTCTGTCGTTCGCGGCCCTTCACTTGAAGGCCGCGGGCAATGTCTTGTTTGCTGGTTATGCTGGGATTTTCGCGCAGAAAATCGAGCACAGATTGTTTATCAGGAAAACTCATACGGCCCGATATAGGCGGACTCGCAGTAGATTGCGCGTCTTATCTCGCAGTCGGCTGGCGAAAGATGTCGACGGGTGTCAACGCAAATGATCCGGCTTGCCTGCCCCATTCGCCAGTTAGCACTTCATAATGCAGATGTCTCGGGATCCGATACGAGGCTGTGTTTCCCATGATGCCGATTTCTGTGCCGACGGACACGCGTTGGCCTTCCGCCAAGCCGCGAGAGAAAGATTCCAAATGGGCATAGCGGGTGAAGACGCCATTCGGATGCTCAATCACCAGCATATTTCCGTAATCATCTCGATAGATCAGTTCTTTGACGACGCCATCGCCACCGGCGAAAACCGGCGTCGGGCGCGGATGGTGTATGTCGATGCCTTTGTGCAGACGGCCCGAGCGCTGGCCAAATCCCGATGATAGACATCCGGCACCCACCGGCGCGACCGCGAGTTTGACACCATTCGTCGTGACGAAGCCGGTATAATTGGAAATCACCGCGTCCTGGGCGCCGGGCGCGTTCTGAACCGTCATGATCGGGCAAAGTCGCAGAGTCGTGAGCGGGCCACTGATCGTCACGGGCGCGGCAGGCTGTGTTTCGGGCTCCGCTTCTGGCTCAGCTTCTGGCGCGGCGATCGGCGTTGGCGAAGGAGAGGGCGCAGGTGGCGGCGGCGGCGGCGCTTCGGTTGCGCAGCCGACGAGGAGACAGATCGCTGCAACCGATCCAAACATACGAGATTGTAGAAAAGACACCGGTTTGTACCCTCCAAACGCCACACGACCCACCAAGGGATATGCGTGCACGTCTCAGGCGAGAAATCAATCTAGAAGTCGCGTTTTAGCGTAGCCGAGACCTAAGCCTTCTTCGCGGCAGGCTTTTTCTTGCGGGTGGCTTTCTTTTTCGAACCTTTCTTTTTCTCTTTTTCCGCCAGCAATTCCAACGCCTGATCCACGTTCAGTTCAGTTGGGGCCATGTCCTTCGGTAGCGTCGCATTGGTCTTGCCATGCTTCACATAGGGGCCATAGCGGCCCTCGAGCACTTGGATTGGCTTCTCATCTTCTGGGTGGAGGCCGAGGTCTTTCAGCACGGTTGCGCTGCCACGAGCGCCACGACTTGCTTGCTTCTCTGCGATTAAAGTCACTGCGCGGTTGAGGCCGACTTCGAACACATCGTCGATGCCGGGCAAGTTCGCGAATATGCGGTGATGCTGCACATACGGCCCATAGCGCCCGAGATTGGCGAGAATCGGCTCGCCATCTTCGGGATGTGCGCCTACCGTGCGGGGCAAGTTGAGCAGCTTGACCGCGCGTTCGAGCGAGATCGTATCTGGCGCCCAATCCTTCGGTAGACTTGAGCGTTTTGGCTTCTCTTCGTCTGGAAATGTGGTTTCGACATAAGGGCCGAACCGACCGGATTTGAGAAACACACTTTGTTGCGTTTCCGGGTGAAGTCCGAGCTCTTCGCCTTCTGGATTAAGGGCAGAGGCGTCTTCTGCATCGGCCGAGAACTGCCGTGTAAATTTACAGTCGGGATAGCGAGAGCAGCCAATAAATGCGCCATGGCGGCCGAGCTTAAGGCTCAACTCGCCCACAGTGCAGAGCGGACATTCGCGGGGATTCTCCTTGCCCTCCCCATTGGCATCTTTGACCGGGAAGACATAGGGGCCGAGCGTCTCGTTCAGCGCATCGAGCACTTCGCTGACACGGAGCTCCTTCGTGTCGTCGATGGCACCGTGGAATTCCTGCCAGAATTTGTCCAAGAAGGCTTTCCAGTTAAGTTTGCCATCAGAGATGACATCAAGCTGTTCTTCCAGATTGGCGGTGTAGTCGTACTCGACATATTTGCTGAAGAAATTCTCTAGGAATGCCGTGACCAGCCGGCCTTTGTCTTCCGGGATCAGCTGTTTCTTTTCGATCCGAACATAGTCGCGATCCTCAAGCGTCGAGAGGGTCGACGCATAAGTCGATGGGCGACCAATGCCGAGCTCCTCGAGACGCTTAACCAGGGACGCTTCCGTGAAGCGCGGTGGCGGCGCCGTGAAATGTTGCTCTGAGGTCGCCTCAACCAGATCCGTTGTGTTGCCTTCGCTGAGCTTCGGCAAACGGGCTTCATCCTCATCATCTGCGTCGGTATCGTCGCGCCCTTCGGTGTAAAGCCGGATGAAGCCATCAAACATCAAAACCTGGCCGGATGCGCGCAGCGTCGCTTTGCGACTGGCGGAAACCATATCGATTGTGGTGCGTTCAAACTGAGCGTGCTGCATTTGCGAGGCAACGGCGCGACGCCAGATCAAGGCATACAGCTTCCAAAGGTCGCCATCCGTTTGTTTGTAATCTGTCGGGCGCAGGCTGAAATCTGTTGGCCGGATGGCTTCGTGCGCTTCTTGAGCATTCTTTTGTTTGGAGCTGTAGCGGCGCGGCTTTTCCGGCAAATAGTCACCGCCATAATCGGAGCGAATATGGTCGCGGGCGGCGTGGTAGGCCTCTTCCGCCATATTCACGCCGTCGGTCCGCATATAGGTGATGCGACCTTCTTCATAGAGTTTCTGCGCGACTTGCATGGTCCGTTTGGCATTGAAGCCAAGCTTGCGTGACGCGTCCTGTTGCAAGGTCGACGTGATGAAGGGCGGCGGCGGATTGCGCTTCACCGGTTTGGCCTCGACAGAGTCAACTGTGTAGCCGCCGGCTTTGACCTCAGTCAGCGCGGCTTGCGCAGTTTCGGCATCCGGTAAGCTGAACTTTTTCAGTGCCTTGCCGTCGAGCGCGTGCAGCCGTGCCTCGAAGGGCGTGCCATCCGGCGCGGTCAGCTTTGCGCCAATTGTCCAATATTCTTCCGGTTTGAATGTTTCGATTTCAAGCTCGCGTTCACAAACAAGGCGCAGCGCGACAGATTGTACGCGGCCTGCAGATCGCGACCCGGGCAGCTTGCGCCACAACACCGGCGACAGGTTAAACCCAACAAGATAATCCAATGCCCGACGCGCAAGGTATGCATCGACCAATTCTTGATCCACGTCACGAGGCTGCGCCATCGCAGACGTGACAGCGGATTTGGTGATCGCGTTAAATACCACACGCTCGATCGGTAGATCTTTTTTCAGCGCCCGGCGTTTGCGAAGGGCTTCGATCAGGTGCCAGGAAATCGCCTCGCCCTCACGATCGGGGTCGGTTGCGAGAATTAGGCCGTCTGAGCCTTTCACGGCTTCGGCAATTTCCCGAATTCGGCCTTGCGACTTGCTATCGGCCTGCCAAATCATCTCAAAGCCGTTCTCAGGATCGACCGATCCGTCTTTAGACGGCAAATCCCGAACATGACCATAGGACGCGAGGACTTTGTAATCCTTGCCGAGATATTTGTTGATGGTTTTGGCTTTTGCCGGTGACTCGACAACGACGACTTTCATGCGCGTCTCCTGCTAAGGCGGCGGAAAGTGGTTTGGCATTGCGACACTGTCAAGCGTCTCGCTTCATCCATCTTCTTGATAAGCGATCACAGTGAGCGCGATGAACAGGGCGCAGAGCGCGGGCGACCAAGCGGCGATCAATGGCGGAACCGCCCCCGATGAGCCAAGGCTGGAGGCAAGCTGTGTGACGAAGAAAAGACCCGCTGCAGCGCCAGCACCGGTAGCGATCAGCTGCGATGTCCCGCCAAGTCTGGACAAGCGCAAGCAAACCAGGGCGCCGATCAGAGCCATGGCTGTATACAAAACCGGTAGCGCCGTGAGTCCGAACAGGCGCATCGTAAAGCGCGACGTATCGAGCCCTGCGCGACTGGTGCGATGAATGAAACCCGGTAGCTGCCAGAAGCCGATCGTGGTCGGACTGGTGAAACGATTGAACATGGAATTGGGGTCGAGATCGGTTTCGATCGCCAAACGATCCATTACGCGCGGCGCTGATTCGCCATCATTTTCGAGGATGCCTTCGAGCTGCCAGAAACCATCCACCAAGGTCGCTGTGTCAGCATCAATGCGGCGAGTGAAGCGGAAATTCTCGGTTGGCCGTGCACCATTGTAAATTCGGCTTTCTTCCAAGAATTTCACATCTGAAAAGATCCGACCCGTAGGATCGACCTCAGCCGCATGGATCAAGATCTGAGAATCGTCCGTGCCTTGGCGCAAGAAAATATCGCTGCGGCTGCGCTCAACGCGCTGTCCACCCTGAAGCAACAGGTCATTTCGCGTTGATTCAAACCGTTCAGACAGCGTCGCCCCAAGTGGGTTGAGCGCCATCATTGCAAACAAGCCCAGCACGACCGATAGAAAAATAAGCGGCATCAAAAACTGCCAGGCCGATTGGCCTGTGGCCCGGATCACCGATAGTTCGGAGCTCTTATTGAGCTGATTATAGGTCATGATGGACGCGACAAGGATGGCGAATGGAAATGTCTGTTCCAAGATTCCCGGCAATTTCATTGAGGCGAGCTGCAGGGCTTGGAAGGGCGACAGGTTTACGTCGCTGCCAACGGTACGAAGCTGTTCCACCACATCTACAAGAAGGATGGTCAGGACGAATATACCGAGCACCATTGAGAGCGCGTTGAGCGCTTTGTAGAAAATGTAGCGTTGCAGTCGACTGCCTATCATGGCGCTTCCGTTCGCTTCGATCGCAGATTCGGTGACACCAAAAAGAAACACAGAATGCAAACCGTCACGATCGGTACAATCCACTGAAAATAGTTCAAAATCGGTGTGTTGACGCTCCCCGACTGCACGGCGAGTTGCACGATCAGCAATCCGATTGCCACAGCGGACGCCATGGTGATCCGTCGTGCATAACCGCGTCGACTGAAATTGCCGCCAATCACAGCAATCACAGCCAGTAAGGCCATACTGACGCTGGTGATCGGTGATGTCAGCCTGCCGTGCGCTTCGGCGAGAAAGGCATTGCGAGTCTCTGGATCTGTTTCTGCCTCAGGCCAGAGCAGTTCGGATAGGTAGCGGTCGGAGGCTTTCAGAACGACTGTGCCGGGTTCTTCGATGAAGGGTGACAAATCGAAGGTCGACTGGTCAAACTGTAGGACGTTGAGTGCGCCATCCTCGTCGAGCTGATGAATCTCGCCATCGAACATCACAATGCTGGGCAGGCCGTCCACCTCGATAAACCGGCCGCGTTGCGCCAAATAGTCTCGCCCATCGATGTCATCCGGGCGTTCAGAGATCTGAACACCAACGAAATCACTGCCATCCAATTCGCGCGCAAACACAGCGAGACTGTCAGCGGGACGAGTAAACTGGCCGGGCCTTACCAGAGACGAAGCGAGATCGGCGCGGGCGGCATACACGGTTTCGCGCATAACGCGTTGCGCCGTGGGCTGAACAAATAAATTGATCGTCAGATGCGCGGCAGCGGCGAGGGCGGCCAACAGCACAATCGGTTTGGCAATATCCCAGCGGGACATACCCGCGGCGTGTCCAACCACGATCTCGCTGTCTCGGTGCAAGCGATTGAGCGCCCAGATGCCGGCGACAAACATCGCCATCGGTGTCAGCAGTGCCATGATCTGAGGGGCACCCAGGGCAACAATCTGAAAATAGGTCAACGCAGATTGCCGATTCTCAACGATGATATCTGTACGCGACAGGCCTTGGGTCAGAATCGCCAAGAGGGCGAGACCGCCGACGATGATCAGAACCGACCTCATCACCCTGAGAAAAACATAAGTTTGGATACGATTCATCGTGATCAAAGGCGCGCAATGTGTTTGAAACCCTGCCTAGCGAGTTGCGCCGGGCGCGTCGATGCCTAGTGTGCCGCTCAAATGGAGTTGGGTTATGAAATTTGCATTTAGTGAAACGCCAAAGGCAGAAATACGGGCGTTTTTGATTGAGCAGGATGGGACGCTCGGACCGGAAGCGCTTGCGCTCGACGAGGATGTTGGTGGTTTGCTCGCAGCTGCTGTGGCCAGCGGCAATTTCAAGGGCAAAGCCGGACAGTCAGTCAGTTTGGTTCTGCCAAAAGGGGCGCCTGCAAAGCGTGCGTTGCTTGTCGGTTATGGCAAAGCAGATCGTGATCCCCGTGCCTTGGAAACGGTTGGGGCGGATATCTACAAATCGCAATCGATGAGCGGCCTGAAATCAATCGATATTGTCGGCGCGAGCTCAGAAGATGCCGCGCGAATCGCTTTGGGTGCCAAACTCGCATCCTACCGATTCGACGAATATCGCACGAAACTGAAGGATGATCAGAAGCCGAGCCTTAAAACAGTAACGTTGATCGTGGACGGGGTGTCCGTTGCCAAAGCGGCGTTCAAGCCGTTGGATGCAGGTGCTGAAGGCACATTCCTTGCGCGCGACTTGGTCAATTTGGCACCGAATGATCTCTATCCCGAGAGCTATGGCGATCGCCTCAAGGCGCTTGAGCCGACAGGTTTGGAAGTCGAGATTCTCGGTGAGAAGGAGCTCGCGAAGCTGAACATGAATGCCATGCTCGGCGTCGGGCAGGGCAGTGTGCGTGAAAGCAAGCTCGGCATCATGAAATGGATGGGCGGAAAAGCCGGTGAAGATCCGGTGGTCCTTGTCGGCAAAGGCGTTTGCTTTGACACCGGCGGCATCTCGCTCAAGCCGGGCGCCGGAATGGAAGATATGCGCGGCGATATGGGCGGGTCCGCAGCCGTGGCCGGCGCGATGCTGGCGCTCGCCAAGCGCAAAGCCAAAGTCAATGTTATCGGCCTGGTTGGCCTGGTTGAGAATATGCCGGATGGCAATGCGATACGCCCAGGCGACGTGTTGCGATCCGCCTCAGGTCAGACGATTGAAGTGCAAAATACCGATGCTGAAGGCCGTCTCGTTCTGTGCGATGTGCTTTGGTACGCGCAAGAACACTATAAGCCGAAAGTGGTGGTCGACCTGGCGACGTTGACCGGTGCGATCGTGATCGGCCTCGGACACCACCACGCGGGTCTGTTCACGAATGATGACGCCGTGGCAGCCGGCTTGACGGAAGCAGGTTTGGCCGAAGGTGAGCGGGTTTGGCGGATGCCGCTTGGATCAGTATATGATCGTCAGCTGAAGTCGAAATTCGCGGATATGCGCAACATTGGTGGCCGTGCGGCGGGCTCGATCACTGCGGCACAATTCCTCAAACGGTTTATCAATGACGGTGTGAAATGGGCGCATTTGGACATTGCGGGCGTGGCTTGGGTCGACGGCGAAAAAGCCTCGATTGATCCAAGCTGGGCGAGTGGGTTCGGTCCACGCCTGCTCGATCGGTGGATCGCTGACCAATATGAGTGACCAGGCTGACCGCACGCAAACGGAGTGGTGGTTCTATCATCTGCAAACCACCACGCTAGAGCGCGCGGCCGGTCCGCTTTTGGAAAAATGTCTACAGCGTGGGTGGCGTGTTTTGGCGATCAGTCAGAACGCCGCGCGTCGGGCGTCGCTAGATGAAGCGCTCTGGACTTATGATGATGAGAGCTTTTTGCCACACGGCCAGGCTGACGCCGCAGGTTTGCAGCCGGAGTTACAACCGGTCCTGATCAGCGCCGATACCCAAAATCAGAACCAAGCATCTGTCGCCTTGCTGATTGACGGGGCGGAGCTTCCGGTTGCGGCCCCGTTCGAGCGCTGCATGGTGATGTTTGATGATGGCGACGGCGCGGCGCGGCAAAAAGCGCGCGAACAGTTCAAAGCGGCAAAAGACGCGGGCCTCATTGCGCGTTATTTTCAGCAACAAGGTCGGGGTTGGAAGGAAGCGGGCACGTGACCGAACTGATCCTTGGGAATCTCAACTATTCGTCTTGGTCGATCCGGGCCGCATTGGTCGTGCGTGCATCCGGCTTGGACATTCCTGAACGGGTCTTGCCGCTCGGCTTTCCGAATACACGAGAGACCCTGTTAGCGGAAACGGGTCATCACACCGTTCCGGTGCTTGCCTCGGAGGGGCTGACCATCCGGGACAGTATGGCGATTACCGAATGGATTGCGGAGCGCGCAGACCCGGGGCGTGTTTGGCCGATCGAACCTCACAAGAGGGCGCTTGCACGGTCAGCTACCGCGGAAATGCATGCGGGTTTCTTTGGCTTGAGAGGACAGATGCCTGTCGACATCCGGTCGCGCCATGCCGCACCGCCCATTGAGGGCGATCTCGCTAAGGACATCGACCGCGTCTTGTTGATTTGGCGAAATTGTCTGGACCATTTCGGCTCGGAAGGTCCGTTTTTGTTTGGTGCATGGAGCGCCGCAGATGCGGTCTATGCGCCCGTGGTGACGCGGTTTCGGACCTATGGCGTCGCCCTGGAAGGGAGGCTGCTGGCGTATTCTGATGCGGTCTGGGCGCACCCGCTCGTCACTCAATTGCGTGCGGAGGCTGAGGCAGAGCCCTGGATGGTCGAGGCCACAGCCCAAGGACCAATCCGAGCGTGGCTGCGGGACTAGCTAGTCTTTTTCGCCAGCCGGTTTCATCACCAATATTGTGACGAGGCACACCAGGGTGATGAGGCCAAATGTCCCCAAGATCTCGATCATGTATGGCAAAAACGATCCGGTCCATATGAAGGCGGCGCCATAAATCGCGGCGATGAAGACAAAGGTCGCGATAAGCAATCGCAGCATTCCTACCATGGTGAACCCCTTTCTATTGCCAATATAGATGAACGACAGAGATGAACAATTCGTGGCAGCAGCGTTTCCTTGCTTGCCGGGCGGGCGGTGCCTCGCTATAGGCGCCGCGAGAATTCAAGATCTTTTTATAGGAGCCGCGACATGGCTGGCACACGAACGTTTTCCATCATCAAGCCGGATGCCACCAAGCGCAATCTGACAGGATCGGTCAATGCGGTCATCGAAGACGGCGGTTTGCGTATCACGGCGCAACGTCGGATTCAAATGACCCAAGGCCAGGCGGAGCGCTTCTATGGCGTCCACAGCGAGCGCCCTTTCTTCGGCGAGTTGGTCGAGTTCATGACCTCCGGCCCGGTTGTCGTTCAAGTGCTTGAAGGTGAGAATGCAGTGCCGCGCTATCGCGAAATCATGGGCGCAACAAACCCGGCTGAAGCCGCAGATGGCACCATTCGGAAACTGTTCGCGCAATCGATTGGCGAGAATTCTGTGCACGGTTCAGACTCTGACGAAAATGCTGAAATCGAAATCGCGCAATTCTTCTCTGAAGCCGATATTGTCGGCTAAGCTGGCGCGGAACGAATGATGGCGCAGGCCTTGGCCAGAGCCACAGGATAGAGGGCGTGTTCCTGCTTAAGGACACGGGCGGCTAATGCGTCTGGCGTATCGTCGTCTAGGATCGGTACGCGCGCTTGATCAATGATGGCGCCGGCATCAACCTCTTCGGTGACCCAGTGAACGCTACAACCGGCTTCCGCATCGCCCGCTTCAATCGCCCGCGCATGTGTGTGGAGCCCAGGATATTTGGGTAAGAGCGACGGATGGATGTTGATCAGTCGATCGCGCCACTGTTCGACAAACCAGGGCGTCAGCACGCGCATAAACCCGGCGAGCGCGATAAGCTCGATCTCCGCCGATTGTAGTGCCGTATCGAGCGCACGTTCAAATGATTCGCGATCCTTTCCGAACCGGCGATGATCGACCGCAGCGACGTTGATACCGAAGCGCCGTGCCGTTTCGAGGCCCGCAGCATCCGGGCGATTCGAGAGGACCAAAACCGGCTCGGCAGGATAGTCAGGCGACTGGCTTGCCTGCACCAAGCTTTCCATGTTCGAGCCACGGCCAGAAATCAGAATGGCGAGGCGAAGCCGGTTCATTGTGCGACGAGTTCACCAATAATCGCTGCCGGTTCACCTTGGTCGTTTAGCATTTGCAGAACCTGGTCGGCTTTCGCCTTTGGGACGGCTAAGACAAGCCCGATCCCCATATTAAAGGTCCGGTTCATTTCTTCGTCAGTGACCTGACCGACCTCTTGCAGCCAGGCGAACACGTCCGGCGCTGTCCAGCTTACGTCGTCAAGTCTCGGAACCAGCCTATCTGGGCACATGCGCGGCGCATTCTGGGTCAATCCACCACCGGTAATATGCGCAACACCTGTAGCAAACCCTTGTTTGAGCAGGGGGCAGACCTGTGAGGTGTAAAGCCGGGTCGGCGTCAGCAAGGCTGTTCCGAGCGATTCGTTACTCCAAGGCGCCGCATCATCCCAAGCGAGACCTGAGCGTTCCACAATTTTTCGAATCAGAGAGTAGCCATTGGAATGCGGTCCCGAGGAGGGCAGTCCGATCAAGACGTCTCCTACCTGCATCTCGGTATGATTGGGCAGGATCTCCGCGCGCTCAACAGCCCCAACGACAAAACCCGCCAGATCATAGTGCCCCTCGGCATACATGTCCGGCATCTCTGCGGTTTCGCCGCCAATCAGGGCGCAACCGGCTTGTCGGCAGCCCTCTGCAATGCCTGCAATGACGGCTTCAGCGATCGTTGGATCAAGTTTTCCAGTAGCGAAATAGTCCAGAAAAAACAATGGCTCCGCGCCTTGAGCCAGCACGTCATTCGCGCACATCGCGACCAGATCTATGCCAATCGTGTCATGGTGTCCGGTCGCAAAGGCAAGCATCAGCTTTGTACCCACGCCATCTGTTCCGCTGACCAGGATTGGATCTTTCCAACCCGCAGCTTTCATATCGAACAAGGCGCCGAAACCGCCAAGATCAGCCATCACGCCGGCGCGACGTGTCGCTTTGGCGAGCGGGGAAATGGCCTCAACCAATTTTTCGCCTGCCTCAATATCGACACCGGCGTCGCGATAAGACATTGAACGTGGCGGATCCTGGCTCATGGCCGGGCGCGTTAGCACGAGCCGAACGCGGTGACCAGTCGATTATCCCGGTTCACCGATGGGCGAACGCTTGCTAGGGTCTGCAAACTGAGAGGACGCAGCATATGAGCCGATTTTTCTGTTTGTGCATTCTGGCCATCACGGCCCTTACCGCAGCTGCTGTGGCGCAAAGCCGCGACATTTATACGGTCCGCGGTATTCCTGTGGATGAATCAGCTGAAACCGTCATCGAAGCTCAGCAGCTCGCCTTTGCGTCAGCGAAGCTCGATGGGCTATATCGTATGATTGCACGGGTCACCCTGCCGGAGGATTTGATAGCGGCGGGTGATCTTGGCCTGACGCAAGAGATTGCCGACCGATTGGCGGCGGCGGTTGATGTCGAGCAAGAGACTCGCGGCGCCGGGCGCTACCGGGGACGTCTGTCTGTGGTGTTCAGTCCACCAGCACTCACAGCCTTTCTCGATTCGATCGGCGTGCCGTTTACAGACCGGTCTGCACCGCTGGCGATGATGGTGCCAATCGCAGCGCCGGGTTTGGAGTTTGAGTGGACAGAGGCGTTTGCCGACCGGTCGCAAGGAAACCTGGCGGGGTATGTGACGAGTAGGACTGGGCGATATGACCGGTTCAGCACATGGGAACAGGTGCGGGCGGAAGCGGTCTCCCTGCAATCGAGCCGCGCCGTGATCGCCGAATTGTTGGGCCGGGAGGGCGCTTACCGCGTTCGCGTGGCAGTCATCACACCTTCTGGAGTCGAGCGGCTGGGCTTATCCGCCTCACGCCCAACCCTTGAATTGGCCGTCGAGGCAGCCGGTGCTGTCCTGGACAATGCGTGGAAACGGACCAGCGTCATCAAAGAAACCGAGCGCAATGCGCTCGAAGCCACGGTGCTTTACGCAAATCTGGATGATTGGAACAACCTACGTCGCGCGCTCGCACAATCACCGCTGGTGTCAGAATTTTTGACCCTAGCAGTGGCCATGGATGGGGCGTATGTCCGCTTCATCTTCGCGGGCAATGGCGAACGCCTGATCGAGGATCTTCGTGGCCGCGGTGTGGTCATAACGGCTGATGAAGAGATTGGATGGGTATTGTCCTCGTCGATCAGCCCGCGATTACAGGAGCGCTGATTCATTCTTGGCTCAGTCGGGACGTCAGCTACCTCTCAGTTTTCCCGAATCTATGCTCGATTTCGAGGCGATGGCTCAGACTCCGGCAAATGCCCGTGCGTTCGCTGCCATTCGAAACGTCGAGCGTTGGGCGCAAAGCCGTTTTTTTCTGACCGGGTCAGCAAAGAGTGGATTGACCGCTTTGGCGGCGGCATGGGCGGCAGAACGAAAAGGCTTGTATGTTGATGCCGGCTCGAACGAAGACATTGCAGCGCTGACTCCGGATCTATTGGGCAATTTGGCATTGGCGATCGATAATGCGGACCAATGTGTCGATGAGGCCTGGTTGCTGACCATGCTTAGCGCCGCGCAACGTCAAGATACCTATGTCTTGCTGACTTCGCATGGCCCGCCAAGTGAGTGGCCGATCAAGATCCCGGATCTGCGATCTCGGTTGCTGGCAACGCCGCTTGTGGTCCTCGGTCCACCTGACGACGCGCTGATGCGGGCGCGTTTGAAGCGGGCCGCCTCACGATTTGGCTTGAGCCTGCCGAAACCCGTCGAAGACTATCTGGTTGTTCGGCTTGGCCTGAGTTATACCGCCATCGAAGATACCGTCAGAACACTCGCTGGCGCTGCAGGTGGGCGGCATTCGCTGACCGTTCCACTCGCCCGCGCGGCATTGGAATTCGGCTCCGGCCAAGGGGAAGACGCATGACTGCGACGCAGGCTAAAACCAAAGCAGCCTCACTTCGGGCGCTGATGAAATCACCAGAGCGGTTTCTCAACCGGGAAGTGTCCTGGTTGAAATTCAACGAACGCGTGCTGGAGGAGGCGGACAATGATCGCCATCCTTTGCTGGAGCGCCTCCGCTTCTTGTCGATTTCCGCCAGTAATCTCGATGAGTTTTTCATGGTGCGATATGCCGGCCTGCGCGAACAGTTGCGCGCGGGGATTACGCGCACAAGCCAGGACGGGCTGACACCAAAGCAGCAGGTCGAGACCATCGAGGCGGATGTCGGGACACTGATGAAAAACCAGCAAGCTTGCTGGAAGCGGCTGAGAAGCAAGCTTGAAGTCGAAGAGATCGAGATCCTATCGGTCGAAGAGATCAAGAAATCGGATGCGAAGTGGCTCGATGAGTATTTTCACAGCCGCGTGTTTCCGATTCTGACTCCACAAGCGGTCGACCCAGCGCACCCCTTTCCATTTATTCCAAATCTTGGATTCGCGGTTGCTTTTGAGCTTAGTCCAAAATCCCCGAGGCAGGAGGCCATGGTTGGCCTTGTTCCAATGCCAGCTTTCTCGCCGCGCTTCATCCGATTGCCGGATCGGAAAACCGGTGGAATGCGATTTGTTCGTCTCGAAAGCGTGATCGCCAAATATCAAGAAGAGTTGTTTCCAGGATTTTCAGCATCAGGTCACTGCGTTTTTCGCATTGTACGCGACAGTGACATCGAGATTGAAGAGGAAGCAGAAGACCTGATCGCGGAGTTTGAGATCTTGCTCAAACAGAGGCGGCGAGGGCGGATTGTCCGAATTCACTTTGATGTTGATGCGCCGGAACGGCTGCGCAATTTCATCACGCGGGAACTCGACGCGGAAGCAAGGGATGTGATGTTTCTTGAAGGCCTATTGGGCATGAAGGATTTGTCTGGCTTGATCGTGAAAGATAAGCCGAAACTCCTCTTCGAGCCTTTTGAAGCGCGGTTTCCGGAACGGATTCGGGAAATGGGCGGTGACTGTTTCGAGGCGATTCGCGCCAAGGATATTCTGGTGCACCACCCCTATGAGTCCTTCGATGTGGTTGCTCAATTCATCCTTCAGGCGGCGGAAGATCCTGACGTCATCGCGATCAAACAGACGCTGTATCGAACAACGCTGAACTCGCCTATCGCCGCGGCGCTCGTTGAGGCTGCCGAAGCGGGCAAAAACGTCACCGCTCTGGTCGAGATCAAAGCGCGATTTGACGAAGAGACCAATCTCCGGCTCGCCCGCGATTTGGAACGCGCCGGGGTGCAGGTGGTGTACGGGTTTATCGATTATAAGACCCATGCCAAAGTCTCTTTGGTTGTGCGCCGGGAAGCGGATGGACTGCAAACCTACACGCATTTCGGGACCGGAAATTATCACCCGATCACGGCTAAGATTTATACAGACTTGTCTTTGTTCACCGCTGATCCCGCCTTCGGACGAGATGCTGGGCGGTTGTTCAATTATGTAACGGCCTATCGAGAACCTCCGGAAACTGGGCCAGATCTTGAAAAAATCGTGATGTCGCCTTTCGCGCTGGAATCGCATGTGATCGACATGATCGGCAAAGAAGCCAAAGCCGCTGCCGCCGGTCAACCATCCGGCATTTGGGCCAAGATGAATTCTTTGGTCGATTCAGATGTGATTGATGCGCTGTACAAGGCAAGTCAGGCGGGCGTGCCGATTCGTTTGGTGATTCGTGGGATTTGTTGTTTGCGTCCGGGTGTGCCGGGTTTGTCGGAAACCATTCAAGTGAAGAGTTTGATCGGTCGCTTTTTGGAGCATTCCCGCATCGTCTGCTTTGGCAATGGTGAGGCGCTCCCGTCCGAGAACGCAAAAGTGTACATGTCATCAGCAGATTGGATGGATCGGAACTTGAAGCGCCGCGTCGAAGCGTTAGTGCCAATCGAAGTAGATACGGTGCATCGACAGGTGTTGAACCAAATTATGGTCGCCAATTTGAACGATGATTTGCAGAGTTGGGAAATGACGGGCGACGGCGCATACCGCCGGATCGGACCAACCGATAAGGCCACTGCATTTAGCGCGCACAGTTACTTCATGGACAATCCAAGCCTCTCAGGTCGCGGAAGCGCGCTTGTGGTTAGTGAGCCGCCACGACTTGCACCGCGTAAATCACGCGGCTAGGCCATGAGCGTGCAAACGCCACAGAAACTTGCTGTGATTGATGTCGGATCGAATTCGATCCGAATGGTGATCTATGAGCGCGCCGGCGCAGCGTTGCTGCCTTACTTCAATGAGAAGACGATGGCAGAGCTCGGACGCGGTCTGCTGAACACAAGCCAATTGAATCCGGATGGGGTTACGCTCGCGCTAGAAACGCTGGAACGGTTTCGGGCCATTCTATCGAGCCTGAGCATCACGGAAGTTTATGCCGCCGCGACAGCCGCGGTCCGCGTCGCTGAAGATGGCGAGACGTTCCGGAAGATGGCGGAGCGCGCTTTAGGTGTTCCATTACGCA
>JBCAWZ010000012.1:0-69221 GCA_038534315.1 Pseudomonadota bacterium
CGAAATTTCAGCGCTTGATTTTGTGGTACATTTAATGGTACTTTTGCGGTACAAAATGGGTCGTAACCGCTCATGCGCAAAGAAGATCGACACCTCGAAAACCGCAATGGCCGATGGTATTACCAACGGCGAGTACCGAAGCGATTCAAGCCTTACGATGATCGCGGCGTCATCAAGACAGCGCTGAAAACGGACTCGATTGAGGTCGCCAGGTTCCGTCGTGACGCTCTTGAAGCGGCCGATGACGATTATTGGAACTCCATGCTCTTTTTGGAGGACGGCGAAGTTGGCGAATCCGATGCAAACCGCTTTCGAGAAACGCTTGAACGTCGTTATCGCGCTGCCAGTTCGCGCGCCCTCGCTCGCGGTTTCGTTTATGCGCCGATAGAGCAGATCGTCGACACGGCCGATCTTAGTGAGCTACTGGACCGCATTAATGTCGTAAAATCCGTCGACAAAGGCAGGCCAAGCTGCGCCGAAGAAGTCGAAGCGGAAGCCATGCTCGGCACTGCAGAGGAGCCACCTGTCCCCATCAGCAAGGCGATGGAAATCTACCAAACCAAGATCGCTCTTCCAAGACTGATAAAAAAATCACCTGAGCAAAAACAGCTTTGGAAAGCAACATTGGATCGTTCGCTTCGCTACTTCGTCGAGGAAATGGGCGACCTAGGCATTGCCGAAATTACGCGGGAGCACGGCCAAAAGTACTTCGAATTCTGGAATGGCAAGGTCATGCCAGAGGACGAAAACTCGAAGCCGATGAGCCCGAAAACAGCGGCTCGCCACTTCGGCGATATACGGAATTTGTACACCGAATACTTCAAATATCTCGGCGAAGAACAGCGCCAAAATCCGTTTCGCAACCTCAATTTCAAGACGCGTCGCGGTAAAAAAACGCGCAAACATCCGCCGTTCCCTGACAAGTGGGTGCGTGAAAAACTTCTTACACCCGAAGCGCTCAACGGCATTTCGCGCGAGATCGCCCTTTCCACATTGATGATCGTCGAGACGGGCTGTCGACCAAGTGAAATCATCAATCTTCGCCCGGAGGATATCGTTCTTGACCACGACGTCCCGCATCTCGTTATCGCTGACCGCGACGATCGCGAAGTTAAAACGGAAACGTCAGTCCGAAAGATTCCGCTGGTTGGCGTGTCACTTGAAGCGGCCAAACGGGCGCCAAATGGTTTCCCTAAGTATCATGACAAGTCGAATTCCTTCTCAGCCGCAGCCAGCGCCGCTTATAGACGCCGCGGGCTCTTTCCGACAAAAAGGCATGTTATTTACTCGTTCAGACATTCTTTCGAAGATCGAATGAAAGAAGCGCATATCGACTTCGAGCTGCGAACGCTCCTGATGGGGCACAGTACTGAGCGGCCAGAATACGGCACAGGCGGGTCTCTCGCCTATAGACGCGACGAGCTTCTAAAGATTGCGCATCCGTTCCCGCCGGAAATGCTTGCAAGTTTCTAAAGCTGACATCCCTAGTGAAGCCTCTACGATCTTTACTTCGTCAGTTTACGTAACGTTGTCGGGTGATATCTATGGAGGTCAATTTCCGTCATTCGAGCGTTGCGTGAGTACGCCAGCGGTTAAGAGCAGGCCGCCAGCAATCGCGACGTTCTTGAAAAAGAGCGATATTTCTAGCGAACGCAGAGGCTCCTCAATCGCCCAGAAACGGTGAAAAAAGACATTCGTTGCAAGCGTAAAAGTAGCAAGCGCCAGAGCTGCGACAACGGCATATCTCCGTCCGGCAATGACGATCAGCCCAGCGCCAATTTCTAGCAGAATAGTCGCTGGAAGTAGAATGAACGCAGGCGAAAGACCGACCAAATCCATGCGGACCAAGGTCTCGGCATAAGACGCCAGTTTGTTAAAACCGCCAAGAATGAAGAGCGATGCTAGCAACACTCTGCCGGCGTGAAAGGCAATACGATCAAACTGCATGCTCGCCCTTCTTTCTCCCGTTCGACATTAAATAACCAGCACCATATAAAACCGCAGCAACGGCCGAGGCCGGCCAAGGCGAAGGCAAACCCGTATTCAAAGTAACTTCAGCAGCGAATACGGTAGTAAGCCCCATGCCTACCGCCCCGACGAGGGGCGCGGCCCAACGCCCCCATGGGTCAGCGTTTCGATGGGGACCGTAGGTAATGATGAGCACCGCTAACCCAAGGACCATCTGACCGACCCCCATCTCCTTCATTAAAACCATCAAAATGGCTTGTGTTCCATCTGGAACCTCTGACCAAGGGGTGCCGATGATCGCCAGATGGAACGGCATGACTTCCGTGCGAAGCGCATAAAACAGTCCAAAGGCGCAGCTCCCTGCGCCTAGGACCGTATAAAGAATTAACGGAGCGAGATATCTCACGCGCTTCATCCCAACTTGTAACGAGGGTCAAGCAACATCAATCAACCCAAAAATTCTTCGACTGCTGTCGCCGTTTACGAATTGCGCTGTCTGGGTCTTTCTGAGCGTAGGCGAGCCAGCCATGGGTTTCGTCGGCATCAGGAATGAGATTGCTCATCATAGTTGCCGTCGTATAGGCGGCTTGAACGGCTTCGAACCCTTGCGCCGTGTAGAGGTCGGCCTCGACGTTTTTATTTATTATGAATTTTAACTGACGCAGCCCTTGTTGATTCTTCATACGTAGCAGGGCGACCAGGTCGGCTGTTGCACTGTCAAGGTCATCGTTCGGAACAGCACGATTAAAGAGGCCTAGCTCGACGCCGCGTTCAGCAGAGTGGAGCGCCCCTAATAGATTGATCTCTTTCGTCATACGACGCCCGATCAAACGCGCCATGCGTGTCGTGCCACCCCACCCAGGCGTAATGCCCCAGTCAACCTCGGGCATGCCCCATTTAACGCGTTCGGCGCAAACAACAAAGTCGCAGGCCATGGTGATCTCAAGACCGCCGCCGACACAATAGCCGTCGACCGATGCGATCGTAATCTTGTCGAGTTCTTCAAGCGTGTTCGCCATATGCTGGTAGTATCGCACACGACGCATGGCCTGATTGGGGTTGCCCCATTTTCCCGACGCCATTTCAGTCAAATCATCGCCGACGCAGAAATTACCGCCGGCACCCTTAATGACGACGACATGGAAACGGTCTTGGTCGCGGATGTATTCGACGACTTCTGTAAATTCTCGGGATAGATCGATCGACAGAGCGTTCATTACGTCCGGTCGATTGAGGGTAATTGTCACGAGATCACCGTCTTCTTCCAGAGTGAGCGATTCTGTCTTCGGCGCCGTGATAGTGCTTGTATTAAACCCATGGGGCGTTTTTGACATGGCTGACCTTCCTGTTCCTCTCTTTTCCGTGATTTCTCATGGGCGATTGAACGCCAGATCGAATTCGATATAACTACCGAAACAATAGTTATGTTACTATCGATACGATAGTAACAAGTCAAGCCTCAGGAGGTCCAATCCAATGCCAAAACGAGATATCGATCCGGTGAAGCTCACGCTTGATCTGGTCGGTGACGGCTGGACGTTTCAGATTTTGAAGGCATCATTTTTCGGCGCGCGCCGGTTCGACGATTTTCAGATCGAAACAGGGGCCGCACCAAGCATATTGTCAGCCAGACTGAAAAAGCTCGTGGACGCAGAGATTTTCGAGAAAATCCAATATAGTGATCATGCCCGCCGATTTGACTATCGCCTTACCGTACAGGGTTTGGAGCTCTACCCTCTAATTATTCTTATGCGGCAGTGGGGTGAAAAGTGGTTGGGGTCGAACGACCAAGCGATCAAGCTTAAGCATAATCCCTGCGGAAAAAAGTTGAATGTGCAGGTGACCTGCAGTTCCTGCGGAAAAGCTGTGACCGCGAATGATGTTTCCTGGGAGCGGCTTTAACTTACTTCGCAGAAATATAATGCCGTACAGCAAAGTCGTGCGCGAACGGCATCAAGCAATGTCCGTCGTCAGGTCTTTTGAGACAGATGGCGGACTGACGTAAGAAGATCAAGCGCAGCACAGTGCGGGTCTACAAAGCGCAAGGTCTAATCCGCCCCTTGGAACGGGCAAATGGATACAGAGCCTACGACCAGTCCCATGTTGAGACGCTACAAGCGATCAAGCTTGGGCAGCCGCTGGGCGTTACCTTAAAGGAAATCAAATACCTTACCGAAGCTTGGAATGGCGGAACGCTAAGCTCAGGAAAGAGAAGGCGCGCCATCTCTGAGAAATTGAGGGAATGCAAGGAGAAACGCGCCCAACTAGATTTGATGATCGGCTATCTTGGAGACTGTCTTGATTGGGTTGACGGGGGCGAGATCGGCGACAAGCCATCATTTGCACACACTAAGCGTGACGGCGATCCAGAGTAAAACCGGCATGTCTGTGACGTCGATGGTTCAGTTGAGTGACGAGCCTGGCGTGCAACGCCCGATCAACGCGATAAAAAGAAATGATAACGATACTGACGATTAGACACGCCATAGGAAGACCTATGGCGACATTCGGCAATGATTCAATCGTTTGCGCGCCGAGCACGGCCGACGCCTCATAGCCAATTAGATCGAGAGCGACGCCGAGCAGCGCAATCCCAAGCGCCGACCCTGCTTTTAGGACCAATTGATTAACCCCATATATTACCGCCTCGGCGCGCGCGCCGGTCCGCCATTCGCCAACCTCCACCGTGTCCGGCAACATGGACCAGAAGGTCACCACATAAGCGGCATGGCCGAAACCGCTGACGGCGATGAGCGCAAGAAAGGGCGCGGCGCTTGTCGGCGGCATAAAGAACAATACCAACTGGCTTGCGAGCACGATCATCGACCCTGTGAGCCAGGCGGTGCGTTTTTCAATATGTTTTGAAATATAACCCCAGATCGGGATGGAGAAGGCGATACACGCCATCAGCACTGTCAGGGGGAGCGTAATCGATAATTTGAACGGCAGGACGCGTTCAACATAATAGATAATCGCCTTCGCAAATATCGCGCTGCCCATCCCAGCGATGAAGATTGCAGCTAGCAAGACCATCAAGGGGCGGTTTAGGACAAACTGCCGGGCGAATTCGGACAGGCTGAACTGGACCGCTTGCTCTGTGTCAACACGTTCACGCGTCGACAAGAAGGCAGCGGCGATCGCGGCCGCACCAATCGCCGCATAGATCAGACTCGTCAGAAAAATCCCAAGCCGGCGGTCGCCCGGCGCAAGGATATCCGATATGGGTAGCATTGATGCGGCGACAGCAAGACCGCCTAATGTTGCAAAAGTCATGCGGAACGCGGTCAACGCTCCGCGTTCACCGCTATCACTTGTCAAATTCGCGGTTAGTGCGGAGTACGGTACGGCAACGACTGTAAACACAGTACGGAAGATCAGATGCGCGACAAGACTCGCCGCGAAAACTGTGCTCGGAAACATAATTGGCGCAGCAAACAGCCCGGCAAAGCTAAGGGCGAGCGGCGCGCAACCAAATAAGAGATAGGGCCGCAAACGTCCCCAGCGCGACCGGGTGCGGCTGGCGATGATCCCCATCAAGGGGTCAGTGACGGCGTCCCAGACCAAAGGAGCCGCGAATAAAAGTCCTGCAAGAGCCGGGCGAATTTGAAGAACATCCGTGTAGTAATAAAGAAGGAAGAGATTGAGCCCGGTATAAAAACCGTTCAGACCAAAATCACCGACGCCAAACCCGATCCGTTGAAAAACGGAGAGCGTTTTGCCAGTCTCAGAATAAGGTTGAGCGCTTTTAGACTTGGCGCACATTAAAGTCGGACGAACGCTTTGCCGATCTTATCGGCGCGGGATTGGAAACGCTCATAGGTCTCTTCTTCGGTGGCGCAGACGAGATAGCCTCCGCCATCAGAAACGACTCGTTCGATATGCGGCCACATCACATCCGGGCTCTGAGCTTGTCGCCAATAGTCGGCGGCCGCTGGGTCCATGCGCGAAACGCCACCGAACCGATCAGGGCGCGCCCGCGCGCCGTCCCAGATATCCGTGTTCAAAAGTCCTGGGCAGAGAATGGTTGATCCGATTCCGTCCCGCCCCACCTCGGCGCCAATCGCTTCTGCGACGGCGAAGGTCCCGTGCTTGGTCACCGCATAGAACGGGAACTGGTCTTCAGCAGCGACGAGCGCGGCTGTCGACGCGGTGAATCCGATATGGGCAGGCGCATCCTTTGGCGCCATCAGGGGCTGGAACGCCTGCACCGTCCAGATCGGTCCGGCGATATTGACGGCGATCCCCCATTCAATCGCATTGCGGGGCCCTGTGGTCATTCCAGCGCCAACGCCTACGCCAGCATTCGCCCAAAGCAGACACAGCGGCTCCTCCCTCTTGGAAAGCGACTCGGCGCCTTTCAGGCACTGATCGGGATCGCTGACGTCAAAAGCGAGTGCAAAAGCATCACCACCTATTTCGTCCGCAACAGACATCGCCGCATCTTCGCGAATATCCTGAACGCAGACAGTCATTCCACCCTCAGCCAGTTTCAGAGCGAGCATGCGCCCGATCCCATCGCCAGCTCCGGTGACAAGAGCTAGGCGTCCTTCATAGTCAGCGAGAAGATTTGACATTCTTGTAACCCTCCTCAGTCAATGGCCGGCAGTGTATTGGTGGCGATGAGCTCGCCGTACCATTTCGCGCTCGCCTTCGGCGTGCGCTCCAGCGTCTTGTAGTCAATGTGGAGGAGACCGAATCGCGGCTTGAAGCCTTCCGCCCACTCAAAGTTGTCCATCAAAGACCAGACGAAATAGCCGCCAATGTCGGCCCCCTCTTGCCGGGCACGGTCGAGCGCTCTTAAATAATCCTGAAAGAAAGCGATCCGCTTCGGGTCGTCGACCGTTCGCGCGCCGTTCTCGGTTGTCACCGTGTCTTCATAGGCGACGCCGTTCTCGGTGACGATCATCGGCATCTTGTAATCTTCATGCAGACGCTTCAGCGAAACGTAGAAACCTTCCGGATCGACGCGCCAGCCCATGGCGGTCAACGCGTCCGGGTCGTCGTCGGTCTCATCGACCGGCCGGGCGCCGAGCGGCGCCGACGCGTCTGCCGCGATTTTCCGGCGGCTGTAGAAATTGACGCCAAGAAAATCTGTTTTCTGAGAAATGGTCGACATCGTCTCATCGTCAATCGTCAGGCCGAAGCCTTCGAGCAAGGCTTGAGCAGGCTGCGGATAAGCGCCCTTGAAGATCGCATCAAGATGGGCGCCATTATAGAGGGCGTCGACCGTTGCTGCGGCGGTAGCGTCCGCCTCGCTATCCGTCTCACCCTCAAACAGCCCCATATTGATGACGATGCCGATCCGCCCGTCGGGAACCGCGTCGCGGAAGACTTCCACGGCGCGGCCATGAGAGACGTTTTCATGGTGGATGCATTTCAGATAGGCAGCAGGGTCGGTCAGGCCCGGCGCATGCATGCCGATAACGTGTCCGGCGCTAGCGAACACATTAGGCTCGTTAAGCGTAAACCACGTCTTGACGCGGTCGCCATAGGATTTGAAAGCAAGCTCAGCGTATGCGGCGAACCAGTCCGGCATGTCTGCGCTCGCCCAGCCGCCCTTCTCCTGCAACGCCAAAGGCAGGTCCCAATGAAAGAGGGTCGGGCACGGGTCGATGCCAGCGGCCAGCAATTCATCGATCAGTTTTGAATAGAAATCGATACCTGCCTGATTGACTGCCCCGGCACCGCCCGGCAACAGCCGCGTCCACGCGAGCGAGAAGCGATAGGCCTTCAGGCCCATATCCTTCATCAACGCAACATCGTCTTTGTACTTATGGAAATGGTCACAGGCTCGCCGCGCATGATCACCGCCATCGATAACGCCTGGACGTTCGACGAATTCATCCCAGATTGACCGGCCCTTTCCATCGGCATCATGGCCACCTTCAATCTGATAGGCGGCGGTCGCTGCGCCCCAGATAAAGTTGTTAGGAAATATAATTTCGGGCCGAGCAGACATAATTTCCTCCAATACTTTTTTTATTATTTGGATTTCGTAACAACGCCGTGGGCGATGAGCGACTCCGCCATGGCAAGGATCATCTCCTGGTTGCCAATAGGATTGACGCCGAGTTGGGATTTGAGTTTCGAATAATCGACCTGCGATTGACGGCCGAGAAACGGGGCGATGCGTTTTAGCGTCGGGTCGAAGAACGCGCCGATCTTGACGATGAAGTCAGGCAAGGCGCCAGTCGGGATTTTCCAGCCGTCTGGTGCGTACGTTTTATCAAGGATGGCGGCGACTTCTTTCAGCCAGATCGGTTCGACCGCGCAGACGAAGCGCTCACCACCTACGCCTTGAGCCGTCATGGCGGCAAGATGAGCCGCAGCAACGTCGCGCACGTCAATCAGGTTAAAGCCGAGCCGGGGACAAGCGGGCATCGCGCGTTCCATTAAGAGACGGACGAGATCGGCCGAGGCGGAATAGTCAGGCGACAAAAGCGGACCAAGGACGCCGCCAGGCAAAATCGTGACGAGTTCAGGACCGCTTTCCTGTTTGACGAAGTCCCAGGCGGCCTGTTCAGCGATCGTCTTTGATTTCTCATAAGGCGTAACGTGCTTGTCCGTAATATCTGTCCAGTCAGACTCCGTATAGACATGCCTCGCCGGTTTACCTCGGTCGGCCATCACTGACGCCATGGAACTCGTCATGACAACGCGCCGAACACCCGCGTCCTTCGCAACCTTCAGGACACGCAGTGCGCCATCGCGAGCGGGGCGCACGAGAACATCCGGATCGTCCGGTTGCTCAGCCGGAAAGGGCGAGGCGACGTGAAGGACATAGGAGACGCCGGTCATCGCCTCGCACCAATTTGTGTCTGTCTCCAGATCAGTCTCGAAAAAGACAATCGCGCTGGTCGTGTCGCCAACCGCTTTGCGCACTTCTTCAACGCGGTTCATCGACCGTAAAGTACCGCGCACGGCATAGCCGTGCTCAAGCAGCTGTTGAATGCAGTGCGTTGCGATAAAGCCGCTTGCGCCGGTTACGAGGACGGTCTGTTTCGTCGCGTTATCGGTCATGGTCAGCCGAACCCTTTCAGCGTCGCAATCTCGTCGATCGCGGCGCGTTTCGAGCGCAAAGTATTGACGGCGGCGTCACGGTCGGGATGGCCGAGGGCCATGCCACAATAGACGACTTCATTTTCCGGAAGATTGAAATGTTTGTGCAGGGATTTCCGGACCATGGCCCAGGATTCCTGCATGCACGTGCCGAGGCCTTTCGCCTCGGCGGCGAGCGCCAGCGTCTGCATGAACATGCCGAGGTGAGCCCACTGTCCGTTGCCCATGGCGCGGTCGATAACGAAAAAGAGGCCAACTGGCGCGTCGAAGAAAAGGAAGTTCCTCGCGACCTGTCCATAGCGCCCGGCCTTGTCGTCGCGAGCGATCCCGAGAAGCGCGTAAATTTCTTCGCCGACTTCGTAGCGTCGCGTTTTATAGGGCTCTTCAAGGCCGCTCGGATAGATCGGAAATTCATCGGCCTCGCCGACCATGTTCGCCATCAATGTGCGCTGAGCAAAATCGCTGACGGCTTGTTTTTCTGCGCCCGCAACGGCGATCACTTTCCACGGCTGGAGATTGCCGCCGGAGGGCGACCACCGTGCAATGTCGAGTAATGCGCGCAGCTCTTGTTCAGCGACGGGCTTGTCCGTAAAGGCGCGAATGGAAATGCGGGACTTGATGGCATCGATGACGTTCATGATGTTTGCCTCCTCACGCGGCGTGTAACAGGCCGTTGGCGTCCGCAAGCGCAATCAGATTGGCGGGCGGCTCAAAGCGCGCGCCATGGGCCTCGGCGAGCGAGCGAGCGTCGGATAGCAAGGCGGCGGCGCCGGTCTGATCAACGTAGCTCGCGATGCCGCCGGTAAACGGCGGGAAGCCCCAGCCGAGAATCGAACCGAGATCGGCGTCTTCGGGCGTTTTGAGCACCCCATCCTCGAAACACCGCATGGTCTCGACGACCTGAATGGTCATCAGGCGTTTTTGAATGGCGCCAAGGCCGGGCTGTTCGTCCGCTAGCGGAAATTCCTCATTGAGCCCGCGCCACAGGATCGGCTGCGGTCCGCCATAGTCGTAGAACCCGGCGCGCGCCTTCTCGCCGACGCGCTCCAGCGCCACCATACGCCGCGCCGCGGCGATGCCCAGCGGTTCGTTGAAGGCGTCGCCAAGGTCGGCGCGCGCCTGATCGGCGATTTTGACGGCGAGGTCGAGATTGACCATGTCGGCAAGACGCAAGGGACCCATGGGCATGCCCATGGTCTTGCCGGCGTTTTCGATGAGCGCCGGCGAGACGCCATCGCGCACGAGCGCCATGCCCTCGGCCATATAGGAAGATATGACCCGGGTCGTGTAGAAGGCGCGCCCATCATTGACGTCGATCGGCGTTTTCTTGATGGCGCCGCAGAAATCAAAGGCGTGGGCGAGCGTCGCCTCGCTGGTCGCTTCGCCGGAAATGATTTCAAGAAGCGGCATTTTCTCGACCGGCGAAAAGAAGTGCAGGCCAATGAACCGCGAGGGATCCTTCAGGAAAGCCGAGAGCTCCGTAATCGGAATAGTCGACGTATTCGACGCGATGATCGCGTCCGGCGCGACGGCCGCCTCGACGGCGCTCAACACTTTTTCTTTGATCTCTTTTGATTCGAACACCGCCTCGACGACGATTTCGCAGCCGGCGAGATCGTCGTAATCCGTCGTCGTTTCGATGTGCCCCAGATGGGCGGCCTTTTTCTCTTCAGTGATCTTGCCGCGTTTGAAGGCCTTATCGAGCAGGCGTTCGGAATAGGCTTTTCCCTTTGCGGCAGCTTGCTCGTCGCGATCGAGAAGTACGACGTCGATCCCTGCGCGGGCCGCCTGATACGCGATCCCTGCGCCCATCAAGCCAGCACCGACGAGGCCGATTTTTTTGAAGTCGCATTTGGCCGGGCCGGCGGGTCTGCGTTTCAGCGCGTTCGCGTCATTCATGCCGAAAAACAGCGTCTTGATCATCGATCGCGCCACTTGGCTATGGGCGATGCTGACGAATTTGCGCGCTTCGACCTTGAGGCCCTGATCGATCGGCATCTGCAGGCCGTGATAGACGGCTTCAAGGATCGCTGCTGGCGAGGGATAATTCCCATAGGTCGCTTTACGCCCCTGGCCGATCGCGCCGGCGAACAGCTGCACGTTAGCCGGGCTGTGCACCTTGCCGGCCGGCGCTTTGAAGCCCTTCACGTCCCAGGGCTGGGCCGCTTTTGGATTATCAAGTATCCACTTGCGCGCCGCCGCGACGACAGAACCGGCTGGAACCATGTCGGTGACTACACCGAGCGCCTTGGCTTTTTGAGGTTTCAGCGAAACGCCCTGCGCCATGACGGGCAACGCCTCCATGAGCGGGACCATGCGGGCGAGACGCTGGGTGCCGCCGAAGCCCGGCATCAGCCCGACTTTAACTTCTGGCAAGCCGAGTTGCAGTTTCGAATCGTCAGCAACGACGCGCGCATGACAGGCGAGCGCCAGTTCGAACCCGCCGCCAAGGGCATGGCCGTTGACGGCGGCGGCGAATGGCTTGCCGCCGGTCTCCATCAGCCGGAACATGGCGTTAATCCGCATAATGTCGTCGTAAAGTTCTTGGGCGGGCCGAGACGCCATGTTCTGGGCCATGTCGAGATCGGCGCCGACGTGAAAGACCGGTTTCGCCGACGCGATGACGACGCCATTTACGGCCTCGTCGTCGATCAGTTTCGGCAATGTCTCCTCGAAGACGCGCAGAAAGTCCTCGGTGAAGACGTTGACCGCGTTGTCCTTGACGTCGATCGTCAGGAGCGCGACGCCGTCGCTATCGGTATCGATACGGAAGAAATCGTTTTCAAGGTTCATATCCGTCCTCCTCAGGCGCGCTCGACGACCATGGCGATCGCCTGTCCAGATGCGGCGCACAGGGTGGCGACGCCGGTCTGTTTGTCGGCCCGCTCCAACTCGTCTACGAGCGTTCCGAGGATCATCGCCCCGGTCGCCCCAAGCGGATGGCCCATGGCGATGGCGCCGCCATTGACGTTCATCACCTCGTGGCGAACCCCGGTTTCATCCATGAAGTTGAGGACCACAGCGGCAAACGCCTCATTGAGTTCCCATAGATCAATATCGGAAAACGTCATTCCGACCCTTGTCAGTGCGCGGCGGCACGCTTCCGCCGGGCCGGTTAGCATGATCGTCGGCTCCGAGCCGATCGAGGCCATTGACAGAATTCGCGCGCGTGGCTTCAGGCCGCTATCCGCGCCCGCAGCGCGCGATCCAACAAGAACGGCGCTTGCGCCATCGACGATTTGCGAGGAATTGCCGGCATGGTGGACATAAGTCAGCGTCTCGATTTCGGGGTACTTCTGGATCGCGACAGCATCAAATCCCGCCATCATCGCCATGCCTTGGAAAGAGGGATTTAATCCTCCTAGGGATTGCAGGTCCGCGTCTGGGCGAACGGTTTCATCCGTGTCCAGGATAATGATCCCGTTCTCGTCGATCACCGGCGTGACACTGCGGCTAAACCGGCCTTCCTTCCACGCCTTCGCCGCCCGTTTCTGGCTATCCACCGCATAAGCGTCGACCTCGTCGCGAGTGTAGCCGTTGCGCGTGGCGATCAGATCGGCCGAGACGCCCTGCGGGATCAGGAAATGCGGCGCGGCGATGCCGGGATCGGTCACTTGGGGTGCGCCGGAACCACCCATGCCGACGCGCGACATCATTTCGACACCGCCCGCCGCGATCAATTGCGCATCGTCGGCTTTGACTCGGGAGGCGGCTAACGAGACAGCTTCCAAGCCGCTTGCGCAAAACCGATTGATCTGGACGCCGGGGACCTCGTCGCCATAGTCGGCGAGGAGCGCGGCGGAGCGCGCAATATCCCCTGCTTGATCCATGACCGGGTCAACGCAACCCAGGATGACGTCATCTACTTTACGTTCACCGAAGTCATTTCGCTCCTTAAGAGCGCGAAGCTGACCAGCGGCAAGCTCGACAGGGGAAACGGAATGAAGCCCGCCCGTTTCCGCTTTTCCCTTTCCGCGGGGCGTTCTGACGGCGTCGTAAATGTAAGCGTCGGTCACGAGAATTCGCCTCTTCATTCCATGATTATTCTGCTGCCGCCGCTCCGCGGAACAGCGTATCATTATGCTCGCCAAGCGTCGGACTTGGGCTGAGAGGCGCGTTTGAATATCCGGCGAATTTAAGCGGCTGACGAAGCACAACCTGCTCGCCTCCATCTTTCCTCACCAAGGTTTCAAACAACCCACGGGCCATCAAATGCGGATCGGTTAGAACATCTGCGCGATCATAGGCTGGGCCAAACATCTGATCATTTTCAGTGAAGGTCCTGTCCCACTCGTCAAAAGTCTGACGGCGAATAACGTCACTAATGGCTGATTTAAGTTGAGATCGGATGGCGATCCGTTTGCCGCGATCAAGGTCTTTGAAATCGTCGAGCCCAAGTGTTGCACAAAGTCTCGACCAGTAATTGTCTTCATGGGCGATCGATAGTGTGAGCCATTTTTGATCGCTTGTTTGGAAAAGATCGTAGGCGGGCTCCGCCCCCGGGCCCGGCAGATTGGCGCCGCCATTGGCGGCGAGCGCGATCGCCGCCGTCATCATCGACGCGACCGAGTCGGCCATCGAGACGTCAATATAAGAACCTCTACCGGTGCGCCGACGCGCTTCCAGTGCGGCGAGCACGCCAACTGTGGCAAACATCGCGGAGCCGACATCGCCAAGAAGAATATTGGTCGGCTCAGCATCGTCGCCCTTGGCGAGTTGCTCAAACAGCGATCCGCCGACGCCTTGGTAAGAAAGATCGTGGCCTGGCCGGTCTCGATACGGTCCTGTCTGTCCATACCCGGAAATCGAAGCGTAAATAAGTTTTGGATTGATTTCAGAGAGCGCATCGTAACCAAGGCCAAGCTTCTTCAGCCTGCCCGGCCGGAAGCCCTCTAAGAAGATATCGGCTTCTGAAATGAGGGATATGAATTTGGCCTTGTCGTCGGCCTCTTTCACATTGAGTGCCACCGATTTCTTGCCTCGGTTTAACGCTTCAAAAAAGGGCGGCAGAAAACGGGACGGATCGCCCATGCCGGGTCGTTCCACTATAATCACCTCTGCTCCCATATCGGCGAGCAGCATGGTGGCGAACGGCCCCGGGAATTGCTCGGCCATGGAGACGATTTTCAAGCCTTCAAGAATGGTAGCCTGCATGCTCATTATGCCGCGCTCGCTTTCAAGACGCTTTGATCAAGCGGCACGTCGATGCCCACGCCAGCGAGTTTGCAGCCGCGTTCAAAGTCGAGCGTGTGACGGCGGGTCCAGAGCTCGGCGACATCGGCGTCGCCCCGTTCGATGGCTTCAACGATCCGCGAATGGGCGACCAGCAGTCGGTCGCTTACGGAAAGATCATGAACAAGACCGTCGACCACCTCCAAGAAAAGGGCGCTGAAGGGTTCACGCGCGATTTGCAGGGCTGGCTGATTGGACGCCTGTCCCAAAAGGGCATGAAACTCTTCATCAAGATCGGCGAGATCTTCGCCGCGTTCGATGCGACGGGCCGTCGCGTCTATGTTCTCGCGTAACGCGGTCTTTTGCGCATCGGTGGCCCGCTGCGCTGCAACCCGCGCCATGGCGGGCTCTATGGCGAGATTGGCTTCCCATACATCGCGCAGCGTGGCGCGCGTGATAAAGAGCGCGCGCGAGGTGCGTTCAGCAAGGCTAGCAGGTGTCGGCAGAGAGGCGACGAGCTTGCGCGGCGAGATCCGCTTGATGTAGCCGCCGTCCTCTAGCAACCGAATGCTCTCCCGGATCGTGGACCGGTTGACGTCGAACTGGGCGGCGAGTTCCGTCTCATTGGGAAGCGGATCGCCGGGACGCAACTCGCCATTGGCCAACATGTTCTCGATCCTCGACGCCACCGCTTTGTAGGCGGGCCCGTCATGCTCCGTCGCCGTGTGGTCTTTACTCATGCCGAATGCCTTTCACCGAACTTTTCATACTCCTGATCGCGCAGCGTCTTGCGGCGCACCTTGCCGGTCGCCGTCCTTGGCAACTCGTCGACAAATTCGATCGCGCGCGGATATTTATAAGGCGCAGTTTCGACCTTCACGTGGTTCTGCAACTCGGGGATCAGCGCGCCGTCACCGCGCGCCTTCCAGTCGTCCTTGAGGATGACGAACGCTTTGACGACCTCGCCGCGCTGCGGATCAGGCGCGCCTACGGCGGCGCAATCAAGTACCGCAGGATGATCCATCAGCGCCGCCTCGACCTCGCTGGGACCAATTCTGTAACCGGACGAATTGATCAGATCGTCTGCCCGACCCTCATAGAAGAAGTATCCGTCCTCGTCGCGGCGGGCGAGGTCTCCGGTAACGTACCAGCGGCCTTCAGGGCCCTCCTTATAGACTTCTGCGGTCTTTTCCGGATCGTCCAGGTATTCAAGCAGGAGCGCGCGAGTCGGCGTCTTGATGGCGATATGGCCAACAACGCCTGGTTTGGCGACGGCGTAGCTGTCCTGGTCGAGCACCTCTATGTCAAAGCCCGGAACGGCCTTGCCCATCGACCCAGCGCGAATTTCCTGGCCCGCCATGTTGGCGATGGTCATGAAGCTTTCGGTTTGGCCAAAAGCCTCGTTCAGGCGCGCGCCCGTCCCCTGCGCCCAGCGCGCCGCTGTCGGCGCGTCGAGCATCTCGCCCGTCGAGACCGTGAGGCGTAAGTTCGAGAGGTCGAATTCTTCGAGCGGGATATTGATGATCCAGCGTAACTCCGTCGCCGGCGCGCAGAACACAGTGACCGCGTATTGCTGCATCAATTGAGCGCGCTTTAAGGGGTCGAACGGCCCGTCATGGACGAAAACGGCGATCCCGGCGAGCCAAGGGCCGACCAGCCATCCGGTCGCCGCAAGGGCCCAGCCCGTATCGGCTGTGCACCAAAAGAGATCGTCTTTTGACTGATGATTGAGGTCGAGCCAGTAAGCGGAAACCTCTTTCAGATAGTGGGCGAAATGCGCGCCGTGTACGACGCCCTTCGGGTGGCCCGTCGAGCCCGACGTGAAGTAGAGCGAGGCGGGATCGTCCCATTTAAGAGGGACATTCTCGAACGCAGCGTGCTTGCCGTCGAGCGCCTCGGACCAGTCCTCGAAGCCGTCAGCGCCGCCAACGGCGATCTTGACGTCGACGCCGTCGGAAATCCCTTCAAACTTACCGGACTCCTCTGCGGTCGTTATCACGGCTTTCGGCTTCGCTTTGTCGATGCGATATTCAAGATCGGCCGGTTGCAGCATGGTCACGCACGAACAGGTCACGGCGCCAATGCGCAAGCCGGCGAGTGCGGCGATCGCCCATTCCGGGGAGCGGGGAAACATCAGCAATATGCGGTCTCCCTTTTTGACGCCGCGCTCCTGAAGGGCGTGCGCCAGCCGGGCCGACGCCTGCGAAATGTCTTTGAACGTCAGTCGGCACTCGTCGCCCTCAGCATTCGTCCACAACAGCGCAAGACGCTCCTCGTCCTCAGCATACCGGTCAATCAGATCGACATAATTATAGGTATCGAGATCTTCCCGCTCATAATCGCGGACGAAAGCCTCATAATCCTCAATAGGCGGAAGCAGCATGGTGCGCTCCTTTTTCAGCCATGACTTCTGAAATCGTGGCGCGCAACACCCGCTTGGCGATGGCGTCTCGGTGGGTCTCGGACGGGCCGTCATAGATTCGGAAGGCACGGCTCGCCCGGAAGATCATCTCCACCGGCGTGTCGGCCATGACGCCGAGCCCGCCGAGTATCTGCACGCAGCGGTCGGCAACGCGGAACACCGCCTCGGAGACATGGACTTTCGCAAGGCTTGTTTCGTGCCGGGCCTTCTCGCCGGCGTCGAGGCGGCGGGCGCAGTCGGCGATCATCAGGCGCGAGGTCGTCAGATCAATTTCATTGTCGGCGATCATGGAGCTGACATTTTGGTGGCGCGCGAGCTCCTTCCCGAACGCCTTGCGGGCAATAGCGTAGCGCTTCGCAACATCATGGGCGCGCTCGGCCCCGCCAATCCATCGCATACAATGGGTCAGCCGCGCAGGCGCGAGGCGAATCTGGGCATAGCGGAACGCCTCGCCCGGCTCGCCGAGAACAGCGTCCGCAGGAACCGCCACATTGTCGAGCTCAACCTCGCAATGACCGCCTGGCGACTCATGCGACATCCCATGCATTTCGCGGACAATATTGACACCCTTCATGGGGAGATGGATCAGGAACATGCTGGCGCTCGCGTCCTCGGTTTCACCGTCGCGCGCCATGATGATTCCGATTTCAGCACCGACAGCGCCAGTAATGAACCATTTTCGCCCACTGATCACATAGCCGGCGCCCTGTTTGCGGGCGACGGTTTTAAGGAGCGTCGGGTCTGCGCCTGCGCCGTCCGGCTCGCTCATCAGGAAACAGGAACGCTTGGCGTATCGAGCGAGCGGCGCGAGAAACTCTTCCTGTTGCGCCTCGGTTGCGACGCTCGCCAGAAGATGGTGATTGCCTTCATCTGGGGCCGAACAATTCAGGGCGTGCGGTCCCAGCAAGGAGTATCCGGCGGCGCGAAACGCGTCGGCGCGCGCTGTCCAGGGCAAGGCGAGACCGCCATACTCTATGGCAAGGTGAGGGCCGTAGACCGCCGCCGCCTTCGCCGCCGCAACCAGATCAAGGCGTAGCGCATCGCTCGGCGCTGCCCCGGATTCCTGCACCTCGCGTTCGCGCGGGATGCATGCATCAGCGACAAAGGCGCGAATGCGCTCGGCGCTGTCGGACGCCGTTTCGTCAGGAGCTGAAACTTTGACAGGGGCGGATGCGCTGGACATGGACAAACTCCTAGAACCGCTTTTCGTTGATGAGATCGGCCGTGAATTCGAACATTACGCCGGCGACGAAATCGAGCGGCTGGAAGCGCGCAAATCGCTCCGGGTTTCGTCGCCAGCGGGCGTGAAGCTGTAACAGGACAACGGCCAGCTTGAACTGGGCGAGAACGCGGAAATAGACGATCGACGCCACGTCCTCGCCCCTCAGAGCAGCATAGAGCTCGACGGCTTCGCGACGGCTCGGAAAGCCCGGCCTCGCCGTCGGCATCTGCTTCAAAGCATGCAGAACTGGCGGATCGTCAGCCTCCACCCAATAGGAAAGAAGCGTCGCCAGATCGAACAATGGCTCGCCGAGCGTCGCCTGATCCCAATCGAGAACGGCGACAGGGCGCGACAGGTCTTCCGGATCGAGAATGATATTGTCGAGCTTGAAATCATTATGAAGAAGACGCGGCCGAGACGTATCGGGAGGCGCTTTTGCGTCGAGCCAGTCAGCGATAGCGACGGCCTCGTTCGGCGGGGCGTCGTCAGTCGCAACAAAAAGGCGTTTGCGCCAACCCGCCGCGGTGCGCGCGGAAAAGCCTTCAGGCTTGCCGAAATCAGAAAGACCGAGCGCGGCAACATCGTGGCCATGAAACCGCGCCAAGGTCCGCACCATCATCTCGCCGACCATTTTGTGCGTGGCCTCGTCGCTTTCGAAATCGTCGCCGCGAAGGATGCGGCCCTCGCGATATTCCGAAATCAGAAATGGCGCGCCGAGAACGGTTTCATCCTCACAAAAAGCGATCGCCTTGGGCGCCAGAGGTTCATGTCCCCCGAGCGTTGACAGAACGCGGAACTCCCGGCCCATGTCGTTGGCGCCGGGCGGACGCGGCCCGGGCGGCGGGCGGCGCAAGACGGCGGGCGCGCCGTCGATCGTGATCAAATAGTTGAAATTGCCGACGCCGCCAGAAAATTGCTTCGGCGTAAGAGATGGATCGAAATCATGTCCGGCTGAGACGAGCCAGGCGCCGAGCGCGGCCCAGTCTTGCGCGAAAGCGTCCGTATCCGTTCTAAAAGATCCGTCAGCCATTCCGTCCCCTCACGCTAATCCCTGGCCGTCATCAACGGTAAGAGTTTGTCCAGTGATGAAAAGCTGCGCGGGGTCGCACATCAACAGGAGAGCCTGGTCGAGGTCTTCCGGCTCTCCAACGCGCCGACGGGGAAAGAACTCAACGACCTTTTTCCCGCTTGGTGTTTCCCAAAACCAATCATTGATCTCGGTGCGGATATAGCCGGGAGCGATCCCGTTGACGGCAATGTCGAAACGAGCCCATTCGCGCGCGAGACAAGCGGTCATATGGACCATGGCGGCCTTCGACATAGCGTAGACGGAGATATCTGGCAGCGTGCGATAGGCCGATAATGATGCAATGTTGACGATCCGGCCCGGACGCTTTTTCTCGATCCAACGTTTGGCGACCGCGGTTGAAAGAAAAAACGGTCCTTTCAGATTGACGTTCATGATCGTGTCGTACTGATCCGTCGTGATCTCCGTTGCGCGAGCCATAAAATTGAGACCGGCATTGTTCACGAGGAGGTCAATCGGTCCGATAACGGATGAAATCTGGTCCAATGCGGCTTCGAAACAGTCGACCTCGGCGACGTCAAGCTCCAGCGACATTGCCTTACCGCCATCCGCTTCAATCTCAGCTTTCAACGCGTCAAGCCTGTCTTTACGCCGAGCCCCCAGCGCGACCTGAGCGCCGCGCGCCGCCAACAGGCGAGCGAATTGAGCCCCAAGACCACTTGAAGCGCCGGTAACGAGAACGATTTGGCCCGAAAGGTCAGTCACGCAAGATCCTTATAGTCGGTCTATATTAAATTACTTGGCATATATATATCGTTTCGTAAATAACGATTTCATTATGGTTGGACATTATCAGTCAGAAAGCGCCAGGATCTCCAGCACGTCTTCTGGCGAACCAACCGGCCTTGGATTGCCGGCGACAACCGAGTGCGCGGCCCCCGTTTCGGCGATCTTTCGCCGATGCTCCTCAGCAATTCCAACCTCTGAAAGGCGCGTCGGAAGACCGAGACTTTTAACAAATTCCCGCACCGCCTCACTGGCGGAAACGCCGGGACGCCCAAGTGCTTCGGCGATTGGGCGCTGTCGCGCTTCGTTGACCGGCTCATTCCACTTCAGCACCGCTGGCAACAAGACGCAGGACGTGTGGCCATGGGCGACGCCGAATCCGCCGAGCACATAACCAAGACCGTGGCTTGCGCCATTGACGACCCGGCCGATGCCAGCGGAGACGGTCCATACCGCCTGAAAACCGAGCGCGCGGGCGACTGGATCGGAGGGATCGGCTTTTGCTGCTGGCAAAGCTTTAGCAAGAAGCCGGATCGCGCCTTTGAAACATTCGTCGAGGTACGGATAAGTGTTCGGCGCGCACAGCCCCTCGGCTGCGTGATCAAGGGATCGAATGGCGGCCGTCAACCAGAGATCGATAGGAGTGTGTAGTGCGAGCTCCTCATCGAATATGATCGACTGCGGTGAAAAGCCCGGAGAGAGATATCCTTCTTTTGCGCCGGATTCCGGATCGGACAATCCGCCAATCTGAGAGAATTCTGCGCCGGACAGGGTTGTTGGGATGGCAATGGCGCGTGTCGAAATCTCAGGGATAGACTTTGATGGCGCAGGGCCTTCAGGCCTTAAGGCATACGCTAGCAACTCATCTTCCGATTGAAGATTCGCATCCAGACAAAACTGTATGACCTTCGCTCCGTCGATCTGGCTTCCGCCGCCAATTGAAACAAGAAGATCTGCTTTAGCGGCGCGCGCTTCCAGCGCCGCGGCGACAACGTCATTGCGCGGAGAATGAGCTCCAATATGCTTGAAAGCGCCGGTGAAGCGTGCGCCAAGAGCGACAGCGGCGGCGTCGCAAATTCCCGATGTAGCGTCGAGGCTTCCCGAACAGATGAGGAAAACGCTATGACGATCAAGCCTTGCGGCTTCTACGGCGATCGCATGTGCTGCGCGCGCACCGAGAAGGACGCGCTCGGTTTTTGAAGCATCATATGTTCCCGCCCAGCTCATGTGCCGCCGCTTCGTCTAAACGGCCGGCAATATTGTTCCTGCTGCAGGCGCCGATAGTGGTCGAACGCCTCCCGTCGCTCGAGGAGTATGCGCACGATGACCAGGCCTCGCCGCGTCGGGCTCTCAAAGACGGGTCCGTCGAAATCGGACGGCGCCGTTGCACCCTCAGCCACGATTAGGGCGCGCAAAATCTCACCGGAGAAGTCGCGATTGTTGACGACCCCGAAATTATCGGTGTTGTCGGCGTGGACAGCGATCGATGCATATTCCGGAATGTTCTGTAAACCGACTTCGATCGGGCCCGCCGTCAGATCGAAGGAGCATCCCGAATAAAGAATATCGGGATTAGGGCGGGTGAAGATATAAAAACTGTCAGGTCCGTAACGTTCGTCAACCGGCTGGCTCGGATACATGGTGTTGCGCCCGACCGCATTCACATGGCGCGTCGTCGCGGCGTCGCCCCGCTCAACGCGCGTCAGCGCGAACCCCATCATAATCTTCGGTGCGAACAGGCTAATAAGCCCCGACGAGAGGAGCGTCGATATGACGAATGCGACAAGGGCAACGCGAACCGGCGACATCAAGCGCATCCCACCCGTTGAATGGACGGCAGGTCAGCCTTCTCAGGCGCCGTAACGATTTTGGCAGAAGGCTCGTACAAGCGAAGTACAAGATTGAACTGGTTGCCGCGCGGCGTTGGAAGCCAATTCGACCCGTCACCGGTGCGGGCAATCTCCACGCGGATATCATCCCCACGCATATCATTCTGATTGACCGAAAAGCGATCCACCACATTGGAAGTGAGAAAACCGCCACGATCATAAGCAGTGAGGCTCCAGAATGCGGCATCGGGCCTGCCACCGACGATGCGGTAGGCGCAGCGTGTCGTCAGCGAGTCGCCCGAATCGTCGCGATTGGCGAAGAAGTACGTGAACTCACTTTGAGGCACAGCAGCGAGGATCGTCATTGCTGTACGCGTGCGATCAAGCGGCGAAGCAGCATCGACGCCAATTGTTGGATTGGCGCGCCAGGGGCCGTTGGCAACGGAACTCGGCGGCAGGAAACGGAACCATATTAGAAAAAAGACGGGGCCCGCTAGCAGCCCAAGACCCACACCAGCGGCGATGGCACCAAAGCGCTTCACAACTCGTCATCGCGCCCGTAGCGCCTCACATATTTGTGGAGATCCCCTCGGGAAAAAACGCTCATATGTCCTGGAAAAATGCGCTCAGCGTTTGGGGAGAGCTCTGTCAAGATAGCGTCGAGATCCCGCACATTATCGTCGAGGTCGCACATAAAGAAATGAAGCGCGGGACCGGCGCCGAAGATCTTGCCGCGTATATGGTCGCCAACGAAGACAGCTTCGCCGATATTGACAATGACCGAGCCAGGCGTGTGCCCAGGAAGAGCGATAACTTCGCCGCCAAGGGCGCTTATCTCTGATAGGTCGAAACGTTCTCGGACATAGTAGTCCGGTTTCGATGTCCACGTTCCAGGTTCAGCGCTCTCTGAGGCAATCAGCCGACCCATTAGGCTGGTCGGACAGACGGGCAACTCTTTACCAGTCTCTAAGGGCTCGCGGTCGCCTTCTCCTGCGATCAACGGCACATCGAACGTGTCCTGAAAGTACCGTGCGCCACCAGCGTGATCGTAATGGCCATGGGTAATAATTGCCGCATCGAGTTCCGCCGGATCGACGCCCGCATCTCGAATACGGTCGGCCAGTTTTTCAGCATTTTCCGGAATGCCAAGATCGATCAGGAGCGCATGTTCCGGCGCGGTCTTATCGTAAACGAGATAAGAGTTTGCGTTCTCGATGCGCAGTTCAACAATCGCGACACGGTCGGTTAGATCAGCATGGTCATGCTCACGAGATATACTGGCACAAGCGGCAACGCCTCCGACCAATGCGGCGCCCAGCACAATCAAGCCGATATGTGTCGCTTTCATTGTGTTCCTCCTCGCCGGACCGCGTCTTTCGGACAGCACCCGACAAAAAGCGCATCCCATCCAGTCGAAATTTATTGTCCGACCATAATGCCTGTGATAGACATGTTTGACAAGAAAAATTCACCGTAATTCGGTTTTAGTTAGCAATAAGCGCCATATCGGCGCAACCACTCTCGGAGGCGCCACGATGGAAAAATCGCAAAATGATCACTACGAACAGAATTTCGGTCTGTCGCGGACCAACAAATTGACGCTTTTCCTAGCTGGCGCATCGCTCGTGCTCGCCAGCTGTTCGTCAGGCGGATTGGCGCCCCGCGATGCGCCTTTTACTTCGACAACGACCGCTCCAGATTTTGACGGGGTTCTTCTGGCCGTCTCCGACGCCGACATGAAGGCTGAAGGTTACGTGACCGGGAAAGTCGGTCGCCCGATAGGGCAGCGCGACGCCCTCACGGTGTTCCCGTTTTCCGGGGAGGATCGGACGGCGAGCGGCAAGATCTTCGCCTCCAACAGCGTGATGGGCTGGCCGCAGATTGTGGAACCTTCTCCCGACGGACGGTATGTCTATGTGGTCGAAGTACGCGAGGAGTTTCCCGCCGATGTCACCTCATATGAAGACCTTTACTATGACTCTCCAGCAGGTAGCCGCCTCGCCGTTTTCGATATCGCCGACCCATTGAACCCGGAACTCGTCATTGAGCTTGAAGCAGGGGTAAATCCGCTTTCGGTCAGCGTGACACCTGACGGGCGTTATCTTCTCACCTCGTCCCAGGTCGAGAACGAGGAGATCGTCGTTTTCCGTCTCGAAGACGGTATCCCAGTTGAGCGCTTCACCTTCCCTTACACAATTCCGTTGCCGGATGTGGGCGCAAAGGCCGACGGTATTCGCGCGATGGTTTTTCATCCGAGCGGAAACTACATCGCCGCGGCGATCAGCGACCATCAGGTCGCTTTCCTGAAGATTGAATATGACGAGGCCGGCACGCCTGTCAGCGTGACCCAACATGGCGATACGATCGACGATTTTCTGAACGATACCGGCACCGCTATTGCGTCAGGCGAATTCTCCGAAAATGGTCGGTACTATCTCGTTCCGGACATTGGTTGGGGCCACCAGACCGCCCAGCACTTTCTTTTTTCAAAGCGCGGCCGCCTAATCTCGATCGCTTTTGACGAAGGTGCCAACGGTGCGCACGAAGTTGTTGATGTGGAAGCTGTGGGCTGGAGCCCCGAGGGAATGTCTTTGTCGCATGACAATAAAATGGTGGCGACGGTCAATATGGAGCGCACGTCTGTCGCGGGCACATTTCCGGCAGGTACGCTGGCGCGCCGGACGACATTCTCGACGATTTCACTCATGACCTTCGACGATCAAACCGGGCAGCTGGAGAAAACCGACGAACAGCGCTTTCGCGGCATTCTGCCTGAAGATCTCGTTTTCGACAGCGATGATGACACCTTGGCCGTCACAATCTACCAGCTCATGGAGTTCGAACCGGATAGCGGCTTTGTCGAATTTTGGAAAGTCGATCGATCCGGCGATGCGCCGAAACTTGTACGCACCGGCAATGCTCTTCCCGTTACTCGCGGCGTCCACGATCTGGCGATCATCCCGCGCTAAATTTGCAGGGTCATTATACGGAGTGAACGACGAATGGAGACAAGCGCGCGAAGCCTTCTGAGGCGCGCACCATGATTAAAGTCTACATAACTAGCTTCTTATTCGCAATTTTAGTGCGCCTATCGATCCAGTAACAATATGACTGATCCGAAGACCTCAAGAATGACGAAGGACGTAAAACCACAAAACGCTTGCAGTTGTGCCGTCAACTCAAAAGGCGCCCCGCCGTTTGGATGGGTGTCGCCAAAAGAACTACTCGTTGTTTTCTTGACAGGTCATTGTGATTTTGGGTCGGGTGTGAATCTCCAGGAAGAGCTTCGTTCTTTAGGTCAATCAATTGAATTTACGTCTTGCGCCCTGGACAGTCCAAACGCGCCACCTTGGCTCAATAGCTCTTTCGTCGAAGCGTTCTACGCCTCTTTGAAGAAACAGGCGGTGATTTATTCTGAAACCTTGTGCTCCGCTCAGCTCGCGCTGGCGATGATGTCCCTTCAACGCGGTCAGGAAACATTTATCGTTTTAGGCAATACAACGGCGCTAAACGCGGAATCGATCCTGCGAATCCAGCGGGCTGGCGCTCCAGCGCTTTCAAAGGAAGCCTTTGTGACGGAGTGCATCATGGCTGAAGCAAAAAGATGAATGACCCGCTTTCATAGCTTTCGCACACCATGGTGCGGATAGTTTTGCGGCTCGCGGGCTGGAAAAGTTCCGTGTCAACCCAGCAATAGTCTGTGATCATCAGTAAGCAGGTTAAATGGCTCAACTCTTGAGAGAAATGGCCGCGGGCCAAGTCAAGCTGCGCCCTTAGACCTTGTTGTAAGTTTGGCGTCCCGCGCTCGTTTAGCGCGGCCGGGCTCGCGCGAATGAAGCCCGTCTGCGCCGGTCTTCACCCTTCCGGGCGTTGATCCCTGACGCGCCCACCGCCTTGCGGCGACGGGGTCTGCGCCGTCCATGGCTTGGTTATGTCGGCGCGTCCGGCACCGGCTTTTTTTTTGGTTTCCCCTGAAGCCGGGGGTGGGCGTCAGGCGCGTATGGCGCCGGGCGGCCGGCCCGCAAGGGCTTTGGGGACTAAGTGCGTCTGAATTTTCTTTGTTCCCCTACCAAAACCCTTGGCGTTCCGTCCTGATACCCGGCGCCAGACGGCCTTCTCGCCGCCCACCCCCGCCTTCTGCGGGAAACTGATGGCAGGGCGATGAGAGGAGACACTTATGACCCCGAACATAGACACCGCACCCCTTGGAACACCTACCGGGACAAGTTCCGATGCTTCGCATCGGGATGAATGCCGCATCTATGTGGCCTGTCTTGCCGCCTACAATAACGGCATTTTGCATGGCCGCTGGATCGACGCGGCGCAAGGCGAGGACCATATCTGGAATGAGACCCGCGCCGTGCTCAAATCCTCACCGATTGCGGAGGCCGAAGAATGGGCGATCCATGATTATGAAGGTTTTGAAGGCGCTTCCTTACATGAATATTCGAGCTTTGAATCGGTCGCCGATCTTGCCGAGTTTGTCAGCGAACACGGAGAACTAGGCGCGAAACTCTATGAGCATTTCGGCGAAAGACTGGACGAAGCGCGCGCCGCATTTGAAGACTATGCAGGCGAACACAAAAGCCTTGCAGACTTCGCCGAAGACCTGACCCGGGACTGCGGACCTGAAATCCCCGAGCAACTGCAATTCTATATCGATTGGACGGCGCTCGCCCGCGACATGGAATTGAACGGCGACGTTTTCACCATTGAGACAGGGTTTGATCAAATCCATGTCTTCTGGTCGCGCTGAGAGGGGGCAAGAGACATGGCCCGCTTTCAAGCCAAACCTCGCGAGGACGGATATGGTCCTTACCGATGGGCCCATGTGGTCCGTTCACAACAAAGCTTCCGCCTCGGTTCGATCTATCGCCAGCTTGGCGATGATCTGACACCGGATGAATGCCGCACCCTTGTTCAGACCTGCGCCCGCGAAGGCTTTGATCTGAGGAGGGCGCGATGACTTTTACAGACAGCTTTGACGCCTTCGTTTGTGAGGGCGACGCCATCACTTGTGAAAAAGACGGCTATTGCGTGACAGCGCGCATTGCGCGCGATGATTGCCCCGACGCGCCCGACGAGCGCCAGGACGGTTTCTGGCCATCCCTCTACAAGGATGCGCCCGGCTTCATTGGTCCCGGTAAGAATTTTCGCCAGCGCTTTGATGAGGCGCAAGCAAACGCCGAAGCCGTCATGGAAGCATGGCGCAATGATGAATGGTTCTATTGCGGAATCGTGCTTTCGGTGCGTGTCGATGACGTCGCCTTGCTGGATTACGCGGCGAGCCTGTGGGGCGTTGAGGCCAATTATCCGGGAAGCGATAACGCTTATCTGACCGAGACCGCGAACGCCTTGCTCGCCGAGGCGCTGGACGCAGCCCGCGCGGAGCGGACGCGCCAATGCGTCATCCTTTGCGACGCCGACACTGCTTCTGGCTGACCCGATCTTTCAGGGCGAGCGCTTCTCGCGAGGCCCGCCCGTCCCGAAAGATCAATTCCCGGCCTCGCTTATCCAATGGAGACAGTCAAATGACTCACCGTGAAACCAGAAATATCGCCATTGCCGACATGAAAATCAGCAAGCTGAATATGCGCCATGGACGCAAGGCCCCCGATATCTCAGACATCCTGCCCTCAATCCGGGAGAAGGGCGTCTATCAATCCCTTCTCGTTCGCCGTGAGGGCGGCAAATGGGGCGTCGTCGCCGGACGCCGCCGCCTCTTTGCCTTGCGTAAGGTCGCCAAAGAAACGGGCCGCAAGGTAAAAGCGCCCTGCATCATCATGAAGGCAGGCGATAAGGCCGACGCCATCGAAGCCTCAATTCTTGAAAATATTGCCCGCCTTCCTGCAGGCGAGGTTCAGCAATATGACGCCTTCGCCGCGCTTGCGAGCGCCGGACAGGAAGTCACCGCCATCGCACACACCTTTGGCGTGACCGAGCTTTATGTCCGCCGCATCCTTGCGCTGTCCGCGCTTCGCCCGGACATCAAGGCGCTCTATGAGGCTGACGAAATCGATGCGGGCACCTTGCGCGCCCTGACGCTCGCCAACGACGACCAGCAAGCCGACTGGCTGAATCTCTTCCATGATGAAGATGAATATGAGCCGCGCGGTGAACGCCTCAAAGCATGGCTCTCAGGCGGCGCGCGCATACTGACCAAAATCGCACTCTTTGATGTGGACACCTATGATGGCGTCGTCATCGCTGACCTGTTCGGATCAAGCGGCGTCTTCGCTGACCCGGACCAATTCTGGAAAGCTCAAAACGCCGCAATCGCCGAGCGCTGCGAAACGCTTAAGCAGAAAGGGTGGAATGATGTGGTGGTCATGGATCGCGGCGAGCGATTCCTGACATGGGAACACGAGCCGTTTTCCCGCGATGATGGCGGGAAGGTTTTTGTTGAAACGGGCCATGATGGCGCGGTGCAATGCCATGAAGGGTATCTCACCAAATCTGACGCCAAGAAGATCAAGGCAATCCTGAATGGTGCGGTCGATGAAGGCGAAGCTGCAAAATCTGCAAAACCGGAAATGTCCGGACCGCTCGCGGACTATATCGGCCTGCACCGACATGCCGCCGTGCGCGCCGAACTCACCCGTCATCCAAAGGTCGCCCTGCGCTTCGTCATCGCGCATCTGATTATCGGATCAGCCCTGTGGCGAGTAGACACGGAGGATCAGCGCACACGCAAAGAGAAGACGGCGCAAAGTCTTGCCGCCTCCGAGGGAGGGCACCGGTTTGCAGAAGCGCGCATCGGCGCTTGCGCCTTACTTGGTTTCGACAATGCCGAACGCGGTCTCATTCGCCGCAATGGCGATGAATGGGCGCTGGCGCGTGTTTTCAAGCGTCTGCTGGACCTCGACGATGATGCGGTGCTATCCATTCTCGCCGTCGCCATGGGCGAAACTCTGCTGGCGGGAACCAGCCTCGTGGAGATGCTGACTTATGCGATCCCGGTCGATATGGACGCGCTTTGGCAGCCCGATGACGCCTTTTTCGTTCTCTTGCGCGACAAGCGGGTCATCAATGAAATGGTCGCAGAGATTGCGAGCCCCACTACCGCCAAGGCGGCGCTAACCGATACGGGCAATGCGCAGAAAGCGATCATCCGTAATCGGATTGACGGCAATGGATGTGATGCGAATACCGACTGGCGACCGCGCTGGATGCAAGTGCCGCCGCAATCCTACCTCGACGACAAAGGCTGCGCTCCTGTTGAGGCTGATCGGCGCATCAGCGACGTTATGAAGACGACAGATACGGAGCTATCGGCCGCCTGACCCTAATCAGACACCAGTCTGGCCCGCATTGTCTCCACTCGGGTCAGGCTGGATTTGAGGTCGTCGGCGAAGGCCTCAAGTCCCGCCGCGTCCGACTTTTCAGGCGCGGCGGCGACCATGTCGAGCATGGCGGCGACGAAATCGAGAAGTCGCCTTGGCCGCAAAGGGCCTTTCTCGCCGAAGGCGGCGTCCGCTTCGTCAGCCGCCAGTTCATGAGAGTCAAAAGCGATATATCCCGTGCGGGTCAGGAAAACCCGCACTTCACCTGCATCTATCAGTATCCGCGTCATGTCCGCCTCGCTTGTATTAACCCTCAAATAATCGCCAACGTCGAATACCAAATATATTTGGTGGCGCGAATCGCGTCATTTTGACCAAACATATTGGGTGAAAGCCCGGGATATTATAGCACGAAATATCAGGCAGCGCCGCGCCGAACTTGACCTTAGTCAGGATGAATTGGGCGCGCGCGCTCAATCCAGCGGCAATTATATCGGGATGATCGAGCGCTCTGAAGTCTCTGTCAGCATCGACATGCTCGAAGACATTGCCGCCGTCCTGGATATGGCGTTGCGCGATATGGTCGATGAGCGCTGGAGCGCAGGTCCGGGCGCAGCCTAGCCGTTTCGATGAGGTCGAGATTGCCTGAATTGGCGACCGGACTTTATCCCGCGAGCAGCTGGCATTCGACGCCAACAGTCAAAAAAACGCGCATCGCGCATGGCGTGTCTTCGCCATCCCTTGCATCAGCATAAGTTAGCGCCGCCATGGACCGGGCCGCCCATACTTCATGAAGCGATAGCCATCGCATTTCGTGTAACTCATCCACAGGTATCGCCGACATTTCATCTGTCTCCAGATGTCTTCGGTCACGGCATCGCGGGCGCAAATCCCTACCGCCGACGAATTGACCTATGTCGAACGCCGTCCCAGCGAAACCGCCGCTTGCGGAAAATTTCCCCTGCGGGGAAGGCCCCCGCATTCCTCGCGCAACAAATTTTACGCAACCAGCGGTCCTCCACTGGCGTTCCGGCCTGACGTCAGGTTCGCCGCGTCGCCGCTCGCCATGTGCGGTCACGCGTCGGCAGGGATTGGCCCAAAGCCGATACAACAAATGGAGACAGATGAAATGTCAGCTATTGGATATGTAACCCGCAACACCGAAAAAGGCAGCTTCAAAGGCACGCTCAAAACCCTCACCATCTCGACCGGCATCGAAATTCTGCCGAACCCGGAAAAGACCGAAAACAAGCAACCAGACTTCCGCGTCTTTACCGATGAGCGCACCGAAATCGGTGCGGGCTGGAACCGGGTCGGCAAAACGTCAGGCAAGCCTTTCGTAAGCCTCACCTTCTCGGCGCCTGAACTTGGCCGCAAGCTCTACGCCAATCTCGGTCCCGCCGCCGGTCAGGACGATCCTGACGTATTGGCGATCATCTGGAACGCTGAATAATCCCCCCTCGCAAAGCGTTCCTTCACCCCGTGTGGCATCACAGCTGCGCGGGGTGTTTTCGTTTATGCCTGTCGCGGGACGCGTTGTAGGCGTTTGTTAATCTTCATGACGGTTGTTTAACCGATAGTAACTGCAAAAGCGTATGCTGACCCGTTCGAGGGTAAGCATGAACTATATCTCTGCAAACGACTTTCAGGGCGGGCGATTACAAGCTGCCCAACCCCGAACCCGGCTGCCGAACCCAGCATGGGCATGGGAGCATTTGCGCCGGAACCCGTCTTATCAAAAAGACTTTTTCGCCATCCGTCATTACCGCTCGAAGCCAATAAATCTGAAAACAGGCGCTACGCTGTTGCGTGAACGACAGCGCTGGCCGGAAGCTGAAAAATGGGGACTTCTGACGTTCGCCGATCCAGCGCTTTCTGCATTAGAAGCGGACGTTTTCTGGTCTCCAGCCCTGCTTGCCGGAGCCTTGCCGATTGAACTTTATAATCCCGGCGACAGCGATCGCGAAGATCAGGACGAGATCGTCCTTTCCGCGATTGATAGTCGCCGGAGGCTTTTGGATACCGTCGACGGCGCTCGTCATATCCTTCTCAGCGGCGAGCGATTCTGGGTGCAGCTCATCTGTAAAAAACCGGCCGCCATCGCCGATTTCGGCGCCGTCGCCGTCTCGATCAAAGGCGCCAAACACATGAAACGCCGCCTCGACACCGCCGATCAATTGCTTGCGCTCTACCACTCCACAGGCGCAAATCTTTCCCTGATTGGTCGAAGCAAGAATACAGAACGGCTCACCCAAGGCCTCCTCGCCTTCGATATCTTGCAGGCGGGCGGAAGCCATCGCGATATTGCCGAAGCGGTGTACGGACAACAAAAAGTCGCCGCCCGATGGGGCGGCCCATCGCAATATTACGAAGACTGGACAAGAAGGCTTGTGTCGCGCGTTCATCATCTTATAGAGGGCGGCTATCGCGATATGCTCGCGCGCAAATCCCTCTAAGAAACCATTAATCTTGCTCCGGCGAATAACCGACGTTGCGTTTTCACCAGTATTGTTTTCCTCAAATTCTGTGCAGCCTTTGCTATATCGGCCCGAAATTCCGGCGCCGGATGTTGAGTAGAACATGGGGGCGCCGAGAATGGATTTCCCGACACCATATTTAACCGCAGCGGAGGCTGCCGCCTATCTCAGACTTGAGGAGTCGACCCTCAACGCCATGCGCTGGCGCAAAGAAGGACCATGCTGGCGCAAACATGGCGGGCGTGTCGTTTACCACAAAGACAGTCTCGATTTCTGGTCGGAAAGCCGTGATAGCGATCCGGGCAATCGCCCGAAAAAGAATGGCGGACATAAGAACGGCAAAAACGATGAGCAAGACTGAACCGCTCACGTCCGTCATCATCGCCTACCGGAAAAACCGCTTCAACCATCGCCTAATTTTCGGCGAACCCGCACTCGAAATCCGGCGAGGTTGGCGCAGAAAAATCACCGCTTTCATGCCAGGCGCCATCTTTGGCTATGAACGCTGGCGAGCCGATCAATACGGCACGCAAGATTGGCGATTGTTCGTATGCCTGACAGGTGAGAACGGACCGGTATCTGTGCTCCCGGGCATTTATCCCGGGGCAGATTGTCTGTTTTTCGTGCGAGGCAAACACCGCGTGAAACGCGCCTTCGCCGCCTTTGACGCGCTCAAACAGGATCGCATCAAGCTCGAACGCATCCGCGCCGAAGAATGGCGCCTTTTGCATAATGCGTTCGAGACGGGTCGGTCCGCCGAGGAAGAAACACTCATCTGGATCAAGGGGCGACCATGTTTGCAAGACTGATCGCAGGAGCGGCGGCCACCGCGCTTTGCGCTGCATCCGCCTGGCAAATCGTATCTCCCCCGTCGCCGCGCGTGATCTACAATAAGAGCCCTTCGGCCCCGGTGGGATGGTATGCGATTGACTCAAAAGCACCCATCACAACGGGCGTTCAGGTGGCAGCCTTCGCGCCAGCGGAGGCGCGAAACCTTGCCGCAAACCGGGGATATCTGCCCGCACATGTTCCCTTGATCAAAACTGTTTGGGCTATCGCGGGGGCGGAAATTTGCGCGACGAACGGGGCTATTAGCGTTCCAAATCGTCCTCTTATTCACGCTGCCGCGGAGGACGGATTGGGGCGCGCAATGCCTCGTTTGGAGGGATGTTTCATCTTAAATGCAGACGAAGTCTTCCTTGTTTCCACCGATGTGCAGACCTCTTTTGACAGCCGGTATTTCGGCGCCGTTCCCGCCGAAAATATCATCGGTGCAGTAACATATTTGGGAGACACCGGCGAGAATGGGGATGGGGCGCGGGGCGAACGTCAGTGAGGGGCGTGGAGGGCAAGATAAAAGCCGGGGTCACCCCTTACGGGGTAACGCCCTGTCTGCACATCATTTTTGGGAGCACCCCGCGCAAAGGCGGGGTCACTCCCTTCGGCGCGCGACGCGCTGAGTTTATTGGCCTTTCAGGGGGTGATCCCTGGGCGGACAATCCAGCAATTATCGGGATGTCAGCCCCATGAGCGGCGGCGATAGCGAGTTCGAAGTGAAACTCGGGCGCATTCGCTCGCCAAGCGGCGCCCGCCGCTTTGAAGGGTTCTTCAAAAAAGTGACGCGCAGCGCAAGGAAAGCAGGCGTCAAACGCGGCGCCCGGTCTGGTGGATCGCGCGGCGTTACAGCGGCGCGCTTCCATCGCCGTGTCCTGGTCAAAGCATCAATTCGCAAGATGACCGGCGCCGGCGCCCTGAAACAGCACCTCAACTATGTGAAACGCGACGGCGCCGGGCGCAACGGCGAACCAACAAAACTCTATGGCGAAAAAGGCAAAGACATCGACGCCGGCGATTTTGCCAAATCCTGCGAAGACGACCAGCATCATTTCAGGATCATCGTGTCGCCGGAAGACGCCCATGATTTGCAAAGCCTTACCGACTTCACCCGGGATCTTGTCCGGGAGATGGAATCCGATCTCGGCACGAAACTCGAATGGGTTGCTGCTGACCATTACGACACCGGCCAGCCGCATACGCATCTGATCATTCGCGGCAAGCGAGACGACGGACGCGACCTGGTCATGCCGCGCAAATATATCTCACACGGTATTCGCGAGCGCGCACAAGGTCTCGTCGAACTGGAACACGGTCCTGTGCCTGAGCATGCAGGACGGGCCCGTCTTGCGCATATGGTCAGCCAGGAGCGGTTTACCGAGCTTGATCGCCCGATATTCGAGGCCGCGCGTGAGGATGTGTTCAATCTTCGCGACCAGTCGGTGCGCGCCGGTCAGGAATGGTGCCAACAGCTTGCCCGCATGCGTCTCAAAAAGCTGACGGCGATGGGCCTGGCCGAGCCCCTCAGCAAAGGGCGCTGGCGGCTTGATCCGAACGGTGAAACCACCCTGCGCCGTATGGGCGCGCGCGGTGATATCATCAAGACGGTGCATCAAGCCATGGCGGGCAAGACTCTGAACCGTCCCCTTGATGAACGTTCCATTTTCGATGTGGGCGGCCAGGAGACCGTTACCGGCGCTGTTGCTGATATGGGGCTTGCGGATGATGTGAACGACCGCGCTTTCGTGGTGATCGACGGGATGAACGGGCGCCCGGTCTATGCGATCATCGGCGGCGAAGATCAGCTTCAAGGTCTGGCCCGCGGTCAGCTCATCACTCTTACGCCCGCGAACACCGAACCGAAACCGGCCGATCGCATCATTGCCAAAATCGCTGACGCCCAAAATGGCCGCTATAGCCCTCGCCTCCATATGGACGCCGATCCATCGGCGCGGCCAGCGTTTGTAGAAGCGCATGTCCGCCGCCTGGAAGCGTTGCGCCGTGCAGGTCATGCCGAGCGATCTGCAGATGGCATGTGGACCGTGCCGGACGACTTTCTTGCACGCGCGCGAAAGTTTGAAGAAATCGCTGCCCTCGAACGCCCCGCTGAGATGTCGCGCCAGTCCACGCTGACCTTGAAACAGATGCAAACTGCAATCGGCGCCACCTGGATTGATGAACACTTGCGCAACGCTGATGATGATGAACATGCCCGCGGGTTCGGCGCCGATGTCGAAGAAGCGCGCGCCGTTCGCCGCGCTTTTCTGATCCGGCAAGGCCTGCTCCGTGCGGGCGAGAAACGCGTCACCCAAAATGTGATCGACACGCTCCGCACACGTGACCTCGCCGATGCTGGCGCGGACCTCGAACAGGAGCTCGGAAAGACTTATACAGCTGCGCCAACCTCGGGAAGGATCGACGGCATTTATGCCAAGGCGATCGACCGGCCAAGCGGACGCTTTGCCGTGGTCGAGCGCTCGAAAGACTTCACCCTCGTTCCATGGCGGGATGTCATGGATCGTAATCTTGGAAAATCGGTGAGCGGGCTTATTCGGGACGGGCAGATCAATTGGCGGCTAACACGTGGACGAGGGATCGGTCGCACTTAAGACAAGACGAAGCACGCCGAGTCAGTTACGAGTGAAAGAATATGCACAAGATCAGGGTTTTCATCAGTTCAGTTCAAAACGAACTGCGATATGAGCGGGAAATGGCGAAGTATGCGTTGTCGAAAGCCCCTGCGCTCGACCGGTTCTTTTCGCCCGTCCTTTATGAATATGAGCCCGCGTCTTCCTCATCCGCCGTCGAGGAATGCGTCGCGCGGGTCGAATCCTGCCGGGTCTTCGTTCTCATCATCGGCGATCAGGCCGGTTTCATGGTGGATGACATCTCGATCACACATGCCGAGTTCAAGCGCGCCATCGAGCTCTTCAATGAGGATGCGATGAAACTCCTGGTCTTTGTGAAAGATGGCGCCAAAATGGAGCCTGGGGCAGAAGCGTTGTTCAATGATGTCAGGGCGACTGGTGTAAAATACAAGAAAATTAGGTCGACCACAGACCTTGCCGACGAATTGGAAGCATCGCTTTTACAAGCGCTTCATGACGATTTTGGACAGCCCAAGGCTGCGGCCAAGCGCACCGGACCATCAGCGAAAGACATCATCGAAAAAGCGTCCGACTATGAAAACCTGCCAACGCCAGCGGGCATCGACATGATCGACGGCGCGATCGCAAAACAAATGATCACGGTTTGGGATGGCGTTTCCGATGAGACGCTGAAAGACCCGCACGCTCTCCGGCGCAGGCTGACCGATCGCAACCATCTGATCCTTGATGAAGGAGAAGCGTCATTGAGCGTCGCCGGAGCGATTGTCATATCGGAAGATCCAACAAAAATCTCCGGCCTGGCGAATTGCTATATTACGGCCGAGGCCTATCCTGGAAAAACGGTCACCGGCCGGGTTCAAGATCAGGCGATGATTGCAGGACCGGCGCCCACAATGGTCGATGGCGCCGTCGACTTCGTCATGAAGAATACCCGCCACCCAACCCGCGTCGTCGGGGAGCGGCGTATCGAACTTGACGAATACCCGCCAGAAGTGCTGCGCGAAGCGATTGTCAATGCGATTGCTCATCGCGATTATGAGGAGACCGGCGGGCGCATATCGCTGCGCGTGTTTCGGGATCGGGTGACCGTCACAAGCCCTGGACTTCCGCCCAAGCCATTGACGATCGGAAAATTAAAATCGGGCGACGCGGTCGCCATTTCGCGCAATCCCTTGATCGCACAGAGCCTCTACCATCTGAAACTGATGGAGCATCGCGGATCGGGTTTCAGACGCATTCAGGAATATGTGGGCGCTTCCGGCCTAACTGGATTTGATTTGAAAAAAGAGTCCGGCTTTCTGGAACTCACTCTCTTCGGGCCAGGCGAGAAGATCGACAACATCCCGCTTCCAGCGTCAGCCGTTGAGGCGCTTCTGCAGAACAGCGAGCTCGCGGCCTTGTCGGAACGGCAACAACGTATGGCTGAAGCGCTTGCTCGCGGTGAGTCTCTCACCAGTGCTAGTTGCCGGAAAACCTATGGCGTCAGCAGGGATACAGCCGCCCGTGACTTCAAAGCGTTGATCGAAGCCGGACTCGCCTTGAAACTCGGCGCCGGGGCTTCTACGCGCTACATACATCCTGAATTTGAAGGGGGCTGATCGTCAGATCATCGTCAGATTTTTGTAGTCCGATCGTCAGATGAAGTTCTGGCGTGATCGTCAGGCGAGCATCTGATTGCAGTGGCAAAATCGTCAGACGCATCAGATACAGGGGAATTGCCCCACCCATAGGAACCCTCAATTTCGCTGAAATGACCGCGATCATCCTGATCGCGCAATAAATTGACTAACGCGGCCCTGAATGGGTCAAGCGCCAACCTCTCCTTGCTGTAAATTCACTCCCAACGTCCTGTTTTCACTCAAATTTCTGTATCCTTTCCTCAGTAGACGGAAAGCCAGTGCGGCGCCCATGCTGACCTCACCGAAGTCAGATGAGGAATTTCATGTCGCCGCAATCCATTCTCTACGGACAGATCCTGATCGTGCTGGTCGCGACTGTCCTTGGCGTATGGGCGGCAACACAGTGGACGGCCGCGCAATTTTCCTATGACGCGTATCTCGGTCCGGCTTGGTTCACCCTCGGTGGAGCGCCGGTCTACTATCCCTGGCGCTTCTTTGAATGGTGGTATGCCTTTGACGCGTACGCACCGAAAGTGTTCTTTCGCGGTGGTCTGATCGCAAGCGGCGCTGGTTTCTTTGCGGTCCTCATCGCGGCGATTGGGTCAGTCTGGCGCGGACGACAGGCGAAGAACCTCACCACCTACGGCTCATCAAGATGGGCCAAACGCAAAGACATCGCCGCCGCAGGCATGCTCAATGCTGGCGGCGTATTCCTCGGAAGATATCAGCAAGACTATCTACGACATGATGGTCCAGAACATGTGCTGACTTTCGCGCCGACAAGGTCTGGCAAAGGCGTCGGGCTCGTTATTCCGACCTTGCTGAGTTGGACCGGCAGCGCCGTTATTCACGATATCAAAGGCGAGAACTGGCAACTCACTTCCGGCTGGCGATCAAAATTCTCCCATTGTCTTTTGTTTGACCCCACCAATGCGTCAAGCGCCAAATACAATCCACTACTGGAAGTGCGCAAAGGCCCGAATGAAGTCCGGGATGTCCAGAACATTGCTGACATTCTTGTGGACCCCGAAGGCGCGTTGGAACGACGCAATCATTGGGAAAAGACAGGTCATGCGCTTCTCGTCGGCGCCATCCTGCACGTACTTTACGCGCAGCAAGACAAAACGCTAGCCGGTGTCGCCGCCTTTCTCTCCGATCCTTCTCGCACATTCGAACGCACGCTCTGGGTGATGATGAACACCAATCACCTGGGACAGGACGACGAGTCTCCCAGGACCCATCCCGTTGTCGCGCAAGCGGCCCGTGAGCTCTTGAACAAATCTGAAAACGAACGGTCAGGCGTCCTGTCGACGGCGATGTCGTTCCTGGGGCTTTATCGTGATCCGACCGTCGCATCAGTAACATCATCTTGCGATTGGCGGATCGACGACCTTCTCCATGCCGACAAACCAGCGTCGCTATATCTCGTGGTGCCGCCGTCGGACATTTCCCGCACAAAACCCTTGGTGCGATTGATCCTCAATCAGATCGGACGGCGGCTAACGGAGAAGCTCGACGGCGAGGCCGGGCAAAAACCAGATCGCCAAGTGCTCTTGATGCTGGATGAGTTTCCGGCCCTCGGCCGCCTCGACTTTTTTGAAAGCGCGCTTGCCTTCATGGCTGGCTATGGATTGCGGGCCTTTCTGATCGCTCAATCTCTCAATCAAATTGAAAAGGCCTACGGACCGAACAATTCTATCCTCGACAATTGCCATGTGCGCGTCGCTTTCGCTTCAAATGATGAGCGCACCGCCAAGCGAATCTCCGACGCGCTCGGCACCAAGACCGAAATGCGCGCCATGCGGAACTATGCCGGTCATCGCCTCGCGCCCTGGCTTAGCCATGTCATGGTCTCCCGCCAGGAAACAGCCCGCCAGCTCCTGACCCCGGGCGAAGTAATGCAACTGCCGGCGGACGAGGAAGTCGTGCTCGTCTCCGGCCTGCCGCCGATCCGTGCGTCAAAGCTGAAGTATTACGAAGACAGGAACTTCGAGACCCGCGTCCTCCCCCCGCCGGTCTTGAGCGGCCCCAACAATGATTACGCCGACCGTCCCGGCGCGCGCGGCGACGATTGGGGCCGCATTGCCAAACCTGTCGATGACAGACTGGCGACCGAGGCGGCGACCCAGGAAAACGAAGACGGCGGAAAGGATCGCGCGCCTCAACTCGGCTCCCCCAAAGACCAAACGCCAAACGATGACGAGAAAGATCACGGTCCGGACCACGAGCCTGACGATCAAGCTGTCGAAGCCAAACGGGCCGACGAACTTGCACGCGCAGCAACGACTGTGAAGCGTACTTACGGCCTTGATCGAGGATCCCCCAAAATCGACCTGATGGATTTTTGAGCCATGCCTTCAACTAAACCACGCATATGGACCTATATCGATCCACTTAATCACGCCCGGCTCGTGGCGCTGGCGCAAAGGCCCGGCAGCAATGTGTCGTCTGTTGTGAATGATGCGCTTTCCGCCTTTTTCGCGCAGGAACATGAAGTCAAACGCGATGCAGCGCTGATCCGCCGCCTCGATCGGATGACACGGCAGATGGAAGTTCTGAAACGCAACCAGATCATCTCAGCAGAAGCCTTTGCACTCTTCATGCGCTACTTCCTGACGGTCATCCCGCCCGTGCCGGAACAAGAAAAGCCTGCCGCACAGGCGCAGGGCGCAGCACGGTTTGAAAAATATCTGACAAGCCTGCGGGCCGTTCTTGAAGACGGCGAAACGGTTCTCTTTGCAGCGCTCGAAGATGTGCTGGCCGATGAGACGGCTTTCTTCACCAAGGAAGAGCTCGCCCGGCTGCATGAGCCAGCGCCTGAAAAGGAGGTCGCCCATGCCTGATGTCAATGACGCCACACTCCTTCGCACCGAAACCATGTTGAAGACCGCCATGGGCCCTGTCGTCGCCGAAGCGCTTACCGACCCGGCGGTCGTTGAGGTGATGGTTAATCCTGACGGGCATATCTGGCTCGATCGGCATGGCGATGGACGCATAGATACGGGTGCGGTCATGAGCGCCGCTGAAGTCGAACGGGTGGTTCGCGTCGTCGCCAGCCATATTGGCCAGGAGGTCACCCGCGATCATCCGGTCGTCAGCGCCGAACTGCCGGGCGGAGGCGAACGGTTTGAAGGCGTCATGCCGCCGGTCTCGCGCAGCCCCTGTTTCGCTATTCGCAAGGCGGCGGCGCAAATCTTCACACTTGAGGATTACGTGGCCAAAGGCGTGATGACGCCCCTTCGCCGCGATGTTCTCAAACAAGCGGTTCGCGACAAGCGCAACATCCTCATCGTTGGCGGCACCGGCTCCGGCAAGACAACCCTAGCCAACGCGCTTCTTTATGAGATTGCGCAGACCGGCGACCGCGTCGTCATCCTTGAAGACACGCGCGAATTGCAATGCGCCGCGCCAGATCAGGTCGCGCTTCGCACGCAAGCCGGTTCGGTGACGATGGCGGACCTTGTCAAATCAACACTGCGTCTGCGCCCCGACCGGATCATTGTCGGCGAAGTGCGGGGCGCTGAAGCGCTCGACATGCTCAAAGCATGGAACACAGGTCACCCAGGCGGCGTCACGACGATCCACGGCAATTGCGGCGTCAGCGGACTGCAACGCTTGGAGCAGCTGTGCGGCGAGGTCTCATCAAACATTCCGCGCTGGCTGATCAGTCAGGCCATCGACCTCATCGTCTTCATCGAAGGCCGCGGCGCTGCGCGACGGGTCTCGTCGATCCGAGAAGTCGTCTGTCCGGATGAAACCGAGGATGGCGAGTACCACGCGCCCGAATATCCCGATCCCGATCTCAAACTCGTCTCACTGCCGAACAGGTCGGCGGCAACAACAGGAGAAAATTCATGATGCTGAACAAATACACTTGCCGCGCGATCATTGTGACCGCTCTGGCAGTCTGTCTGGTCGGGCCGGCGCATGCAGCAGGCTCAGGCATGCCCTGGGAAGGACCGCTCGATCAGATCTTGCAATCGATCGAAGGGCCGGTCGCCAAGATTATCGGCGTCATTGCCATCATTATCACCGGCCTGACCATGGCGTTCGGGGACACGGGCGGTAGTTTCCGCAAGCTGATCCAGATCGTCTTCGGCCTTTCGATCGCCTTCACCGCGACCAGTTTCTTCCTGTCTTTCTTCTCATTCGGCGGCGGAGCCACCTTCTAATGGAGGGCGGGTTCACCATTCCTGTCTACCGGTCGCTGACCGAGCCGATCCTGATGGGCGGTGCGCCCCGCTCAGCGGCGATCCTCAACGGGACGTTTGCCGCCGCGCTCGGCCTCGGGCTGCAGCTATGGGTGCTGGGCATCCTCTACTGGATCGTAGCTCACGGAATTTGCGTCTTCGCAGCGAAACGCGATCCCAAATTCCTCGAAGTTCTGATTCGCCATGTTCGTCACAAGGGGTATCTGGCATGATCAGCCTTCAGGAATATCAGTCTAAACAAACGCGGCTTTCTGACTATTTGCCTTGGGCTTGTCTGATTGCGCCTGGCGTCGTCCTCAACAAGGATGGGAGTTTTCAGCGCACAGCGCGTTTTCGCGGACCCGATCTGGAGAGCTCCACACGAGAGAGTCTCGTTTCAGTCTGTGCCCGGATTAACAATGCTCTGAAACGGTTTGGATCGAACTGGGCGCTTTACTTTGAAGCGTCGCGGGAGCGAGCCGCCGATTATCCAGCGAGTGATTGGCGCGACCCAGCCGCGTGGCTGATTGAGGAAGAACGCCGTGGTCAGTTCACCGAAGCCGGCACGCTCTATGAGTCCTCTTATTACATTACGTTCGCCTATCTTCCGCCAACGGATTCCATTGGCAAATTGGAAGGTGTCTTTATTGAAACCCCAAAGGATGGACGAGAGGCGAGCGCCCACGACCATCTCGCACGCTTCATCGCCGAAACCGAAAAGGGCCTCGACCTCTTCGCCAGTGTGATGCCGGAAGCCGCCTTCCTGAACGATGATGAAACGCTGACTTATCTGCAAGCGACTGTTTCGCCGAAGCGCCATCCTGTGCGCGCACCGGAAACGCCTGCTTATCTGGACGCCGTTCTGGGCGGCGCTGATCTCGTCGGCGGTCTTGAGCCGATGTTGGGCGGTAAACACTTACGGGTGATTTCGGTCCAGGGGTTTCCGTCCGCCACCGAGCCGGGATTGCTCGATGAGTTGAATGGCCTCGGTTTTCCTTATCGCTGGACGACCCGTTATCTCCCAATGGACAAAGCCGACGCGGCAAAAGTGCTTGGTCGATATCGCCGGCAGTGGTTTGCAAAACGCAAATCACTGATGGCCATCATTAAGGAGGCAATGACCAATGAAGCCTCCGTGCTTGTGGATACGGATGCCGACAATAAAACAGCGGACAGCGACGCCGCCTTGCAGGCGCTCGGCGAAGATCTTGTCGGCTTCGGTTATCTGACAACGGCGGTTACAGTCAGTCACAACGATGCGGGCGCCGCTGACGGCATGATCCGGGAGGTGGACCGGATCATCAATGGCCGTGGCTATGTGACCATCAATGAGACCGTCAACGCCGTCGATGCCTGGCTTGGAACGATTCCCGGTCATGCTTATGCGAATGTCCGCCAGCCTATCGTTCACAGCTTAAACCTCGCCCATATGATGCCGCTGTCTGCAATCTGGGCCGGGCCGCAGACAAACGAACATCTGAGCGCGCCGCCGCTCCTTTATGCGACGACCGGCAGCCACACGCCGTTTCGTCTGGTTACGCATCAAAACGATGTCGGTCATACTTTGGTGGTCGGCCCAACCGGCGCCGGCAAGTCTGTACTTCTCTCTCTGATCGCCGCGCAGTTCCGGCGCTATGACGATGCACAAGTGTTCTTCTTCGACAAAGGCCGGTCCGCGCAGGCCGTAACCGCCGCCATGGGCGGAGACCATTATGCGCTCTGCGAAGAAGAAGCGCTCTCTTTCCAGCCGCTCGCAAGGATCGACGAGGATGCTGAACGGGCCTGGGCGCTGGAATGGGTGACAGGTCTTCTCGCCCATGAAGGCGTCCAGATCGAGCCGTCTGTGAAGGAATCCGTCTGGACGGCGATCATGTCACTCAGTTCCGCCCCGCTTGAAGAACGTACAATGACGGGCCTGACAGTGCTGTTGCAGTCCAACCGCCTGAAACAGGCCTTGCAACCTTATACGCTTGCGGGCGCCCATGGCGCCTTGCTCGATGCGGATCGCGAGACACTGGAGACCGGCGGCTGGCAATGCTTCGAGATGGAAGAGTTGATGCACCAGTCGTCGCTCGTTCTTCCCGTACTCACTTATTTATTTCATCGACTGGAAGCACGATTCGATGGTCGCCCGACCATGCTCATTCTCGATGAAGCCTGGGTGTTCCTGGACGATCCGCTTTTCGCAGCGCGCATACGCGAATGGCTGAAAGTGCTGCGTAAACGGAATGTCTCCGTCGTCTTCGCGACCCAGTCGCTGTCAGACATTGCGAATAGCGCCATCGCACCGGCGATTATTGAGAGCTGTCCGTCGCGGATATTTCTGCCGAATGATCGAGCGCTGGAACCGCAGCAAGCCGAAACCTATGCCTCTTTCGGACTCAATCCGCGCCAAGTCGAGATCATCGCACAAGCAACGCCAAAACGGGACTACTATTTCCAGTCTCGCGCCGGGAATAGACTGTTCGATCTCAATATTGGCCCTGTCGGCCTTGCTTTTTGCGCCGCGTCTTCAAAGCGCGATCTCGTGGAGATTTCGCGCGTCCTGAATGCGTACCCGCGCGGCGCGTTCGCAGCCGAATGGCTGCGACACAAGGGATTGGAGTGGGCGGCCGAACTGATCGCTCCCGCTGATTCATCTCTCGACACCATTAAACAAGGAGAACCCCTATGCGCCGCAGAATAGCTGTCGCGGCGGCTTGCCTCTTAACGAGCACCGCTATTGTTCCAATCCCGATTATACCGTCTGCTCATGCGTTTCCGTTCGGCGGCGGCATTGTCTACGATCCCAGCAACCACGCACAAAACATCCTGACAGCGGCCCGCACGCTTCAGCAGATCAACAATCAGGTGCGTCAGCTTCAAAACGAAGCTGACATGCTGATCAATGACGCCCGCAACCTCGCGCGTGCAGGATTTAATCCGCAGGCGGAAATCAATCGTATTTTGCGCGAGATTGACCGCTTACTGCGTGATGCGCGCGCGATCTCCTATGAAGTCGAAGAAACCGACCGGGTTTTCCAGGAGAATTATCCGGAAGACTACGACGACTGGTCGCGGTCCGACATGGCCGCGGCGGCGGAACTGCAATGGACGGTCTCCCGCAGCGCCTTCAACGACACATTGCTGGTCCAATCCCAGATCGTACAGAATGTGCGCGCCGATACGGGCACCCTCGACCGACTACTGACGGAAACAAGTACAGCCGAAGGTGCATTGTCTGTTGCGCAAACCGGCAATCGCCTCGTCGCGCTGGGCGTCAAACAGGACATGCAAATCCAGGAGTTGATGGCCGCGCAATATCGCGCCGAAGCGCTTGAACGCGCGCGACGCCTTCAGATTGAACGCGAAAGCAGAGTCCGTCATCGCCGGTTTGTTGGTGACGGCTCGGCATACGCAGGCTCGTAAGGAGGCGTTTGTGGACGATCTCGGCGTCATCGATCGATTTGTCGAAACCTTTTCGACCTATATCGACTCAGGCTTTGGATTGCTGGGTCCGGATGTCGCCTATCTGACAATCATTCTTGTCAGTATCGATATCGTCCTTGCAGGCCTCTTTTGGGCCATGGGGCCTGAGAACAACATTGTCGGCACCTTTTTGAAGAAAGTGCTTTATGTCGGCTTTTTCGCGCTGATCCTGAACAACTTCGCTTTTCTCGCCGATATCATTTTCACAAGCTTTGCTCAGCTTGGCCTCAATGCAACGGGATCGACAATCACCGCAGGCGATCTCTTGCGGCCTGGTTTCGTCGCCAACACGGGTTTCACCGCTGCTTTCCCATTACTGCAGGAAATCAACGAGCTGACCGGTCCGATCGGCTTTTTCACAAACATCGTCATGATTGCGATTTTGTTTCTTGCCTGGATCATCACGCTATTTGCGTTTTTCTTTCTCGCGATCCAGCTGTTCGTCACGATCATCGAATTCAAGCTGACGACACTTGCAGGGTTCGTCCTTATTCCCTTCGCGCTTTGGAACAAAACGTCCTTCCTCGCCGAGCGCGTTCTGGGCAATGTCATTGCCTCGGGCGTAAAGCTCATGGTGCTGGCGATCATTGTCGGGATCGGCTCAACCCTGTTTGGAACGGTCACCTCCGGCTTCACGCCCGGCGATGTCACGCTTGAAGACGCTGGCGCCGTCATTCTCGCATCCATGGCAATGTTTGCGCTCGGCATATTCGGCCCGGGCATCGCGACCGGGCTTGTTTCTGGCGCACCGCAACTCGGTGCTGGCTCTGTGGTTGGCGCTGCGGCCGGTGTCGGTGCTGGCGCCGTTGCAGGCGGCGCCGTCGCAGCAGGAGCGTTAAGAACCGGCGCCGCGATCACGGGCGGGGCTGTTAAAGCAGGGGCGTCAACGGCAGGGGGCGCCAACGCAGCCTTCTCTCTCGGAAAGGCAGCATCGGGCGCACAAGGCTGGCGCGGGACAGCTGCAGGGCTCGGTTCTGTCGCCGAAGCCGGTGCATCCTCAGTCGCATCTTCAGCGCGCTCGGCCGTCTCGCGTGTCGCAGACCCAGTGAGGACCAGTTTTCAAAGTGGCGGCCGTAAAGCGTTCGCCGCAACCGGTGGGTCTTTTGGTGGGGCAAGCAGCACGCCCGCACCGGCCGCAGCCAATGACCAACCCGATTGGGCGCGACGCGTGTCTCGCCAACAGTTTCAACGAGACGCTGGTCTCGCGGCAACGGCTGCGCTGCGCGACGGCGATCGTGGCGGCTCCGGTGAAGGTCCGCGTCTCAAGCAAGATGAGGAGTAAGAGCCCATGTGGAAGCGCCAACAACAAGCCTACGGATCAACACCAACTGCAACAACGCCATACCAACGCGCCGCTCAGGTCTGGGATGATCGTATGGGATCAGCGCGGGTGCAGGCGCGTAATTGGCGTCTTACAGCTTTCGCCGCGATCGTACTTGCAGCAATCATGTCGGTCGCCTTTGTCTGGCGAACGTCGCAAAGCATCGTGACGCCGTATGTTGTTGAATTGCAGTCAAATGGCGATGTACGCGCTGTTCAATCTGCAACAGCGAATTATGAACCTGGTGACGCTCAAATTGCGTACCAACTTGCCGAGTTCATCAAGAACGTTCGTTCCGTCTCCATCGACCCCATCGTCGTGCGAGAAAACTGGCTGAAAGCATACGATTATACGACAGATCAGGCAGCGCTCACGCTCAGCGAATACGCCCGCGACAATGATCCGTTTTCGGACGTAGGCACGCGTTCGGTGTCTGTTGATATCGAAAGCGTCGTGCGGTCTTCGGGCGATAGTTTCGAACTGCGTTGGCGCGAGACGACCTTCATGTCCGGTGTCCAAATATCGCAATCCACATTCACTGCTGTCCTCGCCGTTGTCCTCAATCCGCCGCGAGATGAGGAAACGCTGCATCGCAATCCGCTCGGTGTTTACGTGCACGGCATCAACTGGTCGAGAGACCTCATCCAGGGAGATCAACAATGATCCGTACAACACTTCTTTTGGGAACACTCATCCTTCTCGGCGCGTGTTCCACGCTCAATGGCTATGACCAGGACTTTGATCTGGACAGCGCGGAGTTCGTCGAAGCGATCTATCTCTCCGATGATACCGAAGTGTCACCAATTGTGGTGGAGCGGATCGAGCCCGTCGCGATGGCCGGGCAGTTAAAACCCGTCGAACGCACGATCGCAACCAGACCGTCGCTCCGGCCCCATGAAGCCATCGATCAAGCCAATGACTCGGCTGCAATTGAACCAGACAAAGCAAGTTTTATCAATGCGATCCAGATCTACCCTTATACAATCGGCGCACTCTATCAGGTCTACACTGCGCCTGAACAAGTGACTGATATTGCATTGCAGCCCGGCGAGCAGCTCATGTCAGTCTCTGCCGGCGATACAACCCGGTGGGTGTTGGGCGACACAGTCTCCGGCAGCGGGGACAATGAACAAGTACATATTCTGGTTAAACCGGTTGCGCCCGGGCTTCGCACCAATCTGATTATCACGACCTCGAAGCGGACCTATCACGCGGAACTCACCTCGTTCCGTGAGACCTACATGGCGGCGGTCTCATGGCGCTATCCGCATGAAGATCTCGTCGCAAGCCGATCGCGCTCGTCCGAACGCGGATCGCGAAATCGAAGCACTGTTGAGCGCGGCCTATCAATCGAGAGACTGAACTTCCGTTACGAAATCGACGGCGACGACCCACATTGGCGTCCGCTTCGCGCCTTTGATGATGGGCGCAAAGTCTTAATCCAATTTCCAGATCGGCTCGACCAGGGTGAAGCGCCGCCGCTTTTCGTTGTTGGCCGCAATGGCGAAAGTCAACTCGTCAACTATCGCGTTAGCGGCGCTTACTACATTGTCGACCGTCTCTTTGCTGCAGCTGAATTGCGCCTTGGTGAAGACAACCAGCAGGTGGTCCGCATTATCAGAACGCGTTCGCCAAAGCGCCAGATTGCGGGGCTGGGGCTGTGAGCGATATGCCAGACGAACTGACATTGCGCGCTAAACCGCGACCCGTGAAACGGTTTAATCGCAACGCTCTGATGGTTACGGCCACTGTGTTATCTGTACTGATTATCGGCGCGGGCGCCTATGCGTTGCGTTCGCCGTCAGCGGCGGATGGCGCGAGCAACCGCGAACTCTATAACACTACAAACAAGACAATGCCGGACGCCTTCGCGGCATTGCCGGCGAGCTACGCCGATGTGCGAGACGAACCCGTTCTCGGCCCGCCTCTTCCAGGGGATATTGGTGTCGGCATGGTCGCGCGGGACCGTGCTGAACAGCACCTGGACAATCCTTTCCGCTACGAGCCTGCTTCAGCTTCGCGCCCGGCCGCTGCGGCCGCCTCTGGCGGCGTGTCTGAAAGAGACACAGCGCGATCTTCTGACCTGTTCTTTATTGAACGGACCAATGGCGCGGGCGCATTGGGACGCACGGCAGCAAGCGCTTCTCTATCCAATACGCCGGATTTCGACAGCCTCGCGGCACTGGCCGCGCTCGGGCCATCGAGCGCTCCAGCCTTCGGGCCCGCAAATGATCCGAATTTTCAGTCCCGCAAAGAGGACTTCCTTGGCGAAGCGGTCGATACGCAAATCTACAACCCGCACCGTCTGCAGACGCCGATTTCTCCCTATCAGGTCATGGCGGGAACGATTATTCCGGCCAGCCTCGTAACAGGTCTGAACTCTGATCTGCCCGGCCAAGTGATCGCTCAAGTTACTGAAAATGTCTACGACACGCCGAGCGGTGAATATCTTTTGATTCCGCAAGGCACACGATTGATTGGACGCTACGACAGCGTTGTCGCCTTCGGTCAATCCCGCGCGCTTATGGTCTGGACAAGGATCATCATGCCGGACGGCACGTCCATGGTTATCGACAATCTCCCTGGCACAGACACGAGCGGATACGCCGGCGTCAAAGACCGGGTCGATCATCACTATCTCGAACTCTTTGGCGCTGCGATTCTGTCATCGGTGCTTTCTGTCGGCTCAGAGCTCGGCCGCGATACCGATGATAGCGAGATCATTGAGGCGTTGCGCGATGGCGGCCAGCGAACGATCAATCAGGCCGGCCAACAAGTCGTGAACCGACAGCTCGCCGTGCAACCTACAATCACAGTGCGGCCGGGTTGGCGACTACGCGTCATCGTCAACCGCGATCTCGTCTTGCAACCCTATGGAGGCTGAACAAATGACAACACCTAAACTGAAAATCGGCCCCTTGCCGGACACAACGCCGGTCAAGCTCACGCTATCGATTGATCCGGATTTGCAGTCCGATCTCGATATCTACGCGAAACTCTATGAGCGCGCCTACGGCGAGAAAGCATCGGTTGCCGCAATTGTACCATCCATGCTTCGCACGTTTCTCTCTGGCGATAGCGGCTTCAAAAAAGCGCGCCGTGAGACAATACGCATCCCACAATCGAACCGCCAGCAATAGAAGGAGAAATTATCATGGCGACTATCGGTCAGTTCCGTACCATCGAGGGCGGATATGAAGGCACCATCTCAACGTTGAGCATGGCGCGAAAAGTCCGTTTCGTTCCCAACGAAAAGAAAAAGACAGACGCGTCTCCAGATTACTTCGTGAAGACGGGCAAGTGCGACCTTGGGTTTGCCAAGCGCAAGATGTCGGAAGGCGACAATCCGCGCTCCTACCTCAGCGTGTTTCTCGACGATCCGAGTTTTGCGGAACCGATCTGGGCCGCACTTTTCGAAAGCGACGGCAAAGCCGATCTTGTTTGGTCCCGATCGAAGACGAATGCCTAATTTCTAACTCTTGCTATGCCCGGTCCACGCGTGATTACAGAGAAGGAGATTGAAGACGGCCTGTGCGTCGTCGCTCGGCTCATTGAGCGGTACGGCGACGCGTATTGGCCTGTCTTTGACCGTTTGGAACGAGAGTTAGAGGAGAAAAAGAAAAGAGCACATCGATTGAGATTGCGGCTGAGTCAGAGAAAAATATGAGCACCTCGATATAAATATCGCTACATTCGAGTTTAAGGTCTACGTTTCCGCTGCGCGCAGAATCAGACTTTATAATCTATAGCCAATCTGGCAAAAATTAGCCCTTGAACGACAGCCGCATAGTAGCAAGCAATCGGCTTAGAATGGCTCAACAATTGTCACTTTCGATGATTTCGAGAACCCGAATTCCGGAGTTTAGATAGTTCCTGAGTGCGCCAGAAGAATTCCCAAATACAGCGTACCAAATGACGCAAGCGAGAATGCTGGAATACGGATGAAAGGAATTCCTGTGTAGTATAGAAGCACGAACGCTGCCCTGCCTATGATCACGAGTAAAGTCGCTAAGGCAACGTAAGGTCCATCTAAACTCGTGATCGCTCCGACAACAAAAATTGGTACGATGTAGGCAGCGGACTCGATCTGGTTGCGATATGTCCGCTCGACGCGAAGTGCGAACGGCCCCTTCTCAACTGATGGACGATTTGATGAAAACCCAAACCCGAATCCTTGGTTGGCATAAGTTACGAAAATCTCCATAGAGATGGCGAAGAATGTGATTGCGGCGAAGGCGATGAGCGCAGCTGTGAATGTCATGGTCTCATCCCTTGTCTGCTTCGCTGAGTTGCAGGTCTGCTGACCATGAATCGATTGTCTGGCCAATCAGTGTCGGCTGGACTTCCTGGATGTAATGCATACCGGAACCAATATTCACGACCTCCATTCGGGGAATGTCGCTCGTAACTTCAGCGGTAACTTTCTTGTTGAAGATGACACCGGGCGTTGCTGTGATCAGGAGGACAGGAACATCTGACGATTTCAGCCAGTCATAGTTCGCACCGATACGAGCCGCATTATCGGCCGGCTCGCCATCCAGCGGAATTTCCATTGGCCATTGGGCAACCGGGCGGCGGCTCTCGACGGTTTGATAGGGCGCGCGATAAACCTCAGCTTCTTCTGCGCTGAGCTCACGTCCAGCCATCATAGGGAGCAGTTTCTCAACGAAATAGTTCCGCTCAGCATTTATCTGAAATCCCTTGTCGGGGTCGCGGAACTGACGAAACATGAACTTCGTCGCCATGTCTGCGTCTTTCCAATACATCGGCTTCACGACAGATTCCATCACAGCTATCGCGCGAATGTTGTCCGAATGGCCTGCAGCATAATCAAGGCCGATACCTCCACCCCAGTCATGGAGGACGAGGGTGACATCTTCCAGTTCAAGCGCTTCCATGAAGCCCTCAAAATAGGCGATGTGGTCCGCAAGTCTGTAAGGTATGTCAAGCTTGTCGCTTTGTCCCATCCCAATCAGGTCAAGCGCAATCACGCGATGCGACCCACTCAGCTCAGGGATTACATTGCGCCACAGATATGATGATGTGGGATTTCCGTGAACGAGCACCATGACGGGACCTTCACCGACATCGACATAATGCATCCGGCTTCCCTTCACCGATACGAATTTTGAATCGTAAGGGAACTCAGCGCTGATGTTTGCTTCTATGTTTTTTGCTTTTGGTGCGAGCGATGGCATGACGCTTAAACATCCCGAGACAAGCAGTGTTGATAGTGAAACAGCCAATAGTTTGGGGGCGGTGCGGTTTGTCATGATGCGGCTCCAATTTGCGTTTATTCGTCAAGAAGCTGCCGACACTTATCTGCGATGTCACGACGAGATTTAGAGCCAAGACGGCGCATAAATGCACCACTATTCAATTGAACCTGTAATGAGGGTTTTGTTTGCAAGAAGTGCTTCGCTCGCAAAATCCATGAATGCACGGATGCGCGCAGTTCTGCGCAGATCATTATGGGTTAACAACCAGACATCTCTCGAAGGTTGCGGTGGCTTTTTTCCTATCCTCTCTAGACCGTTTGACGTGTCTCCAATCAAACACGGAAGGTACGCAATGCCGAATCCCGCTAGCGCTAGATCACGCTGCAAGTGAACATCGGGTACATACCCCCAGGCCGGAACTTCTGGGAAATCGGTTGCTTCTGTCCAGGCAGGATGAGGCGAGCGGTCTTCGGAGAAATTGATCCATCGTGCTTCGAAGGGACTGTCTGCCGGATTTGTATCACGAATATATTTCTTAGTCGCATAGGCGCACTGAGCGTACGTCATCAGGCATTTGCCTACCAGATCTTCAGGCGGATTATTGTCAAGGCGAATAGCGATATCGGCTTCTCCACGGGCGATATCAAAAAGGCTTTGACTCGTCGCAAACTCGACCGACAGTCCGGGATAAGCATCCGCGAATTCCTCCATGCGCGGTGCAAAAACGATCTCCGCTAGTATTCCCGGCATAGTCACACAGATTTTTCCTGAAAGCTGTTTGTCCTGGCCTCGGATTCGGCGCTCTGCCCCCAATAGATCGTAGGCAAATGACTTAGCTGTTCTGAGCAACATCTCGCCGGCATCGGTTAGCAAGTAACCGTCCGGGCTTCGGTCAAACAACCGTGCCCCCAGCGTTGCCTCCAACGCATCAAGGCGGCGGCTGATTGTGGAGTGATGCACGCCAAGCGAGGTGGCCGCGCTTCGCAAAGTCTTATGGAGCGCGAGTTCACGAAACACCTTGATGTCTTCCCAATCCAAATCACGTTCTCCAATCATAAGTCCTTCACTCTTATCAGAAACCAGCGGCGCAAATTTGCGCCACTTTGGCGCAAAGTCTCTCAGTGACAAAGCGTTTTTACAAATTGAATATCGGGAGCATAGAAGCCGCACCAACGAGGGCATCCTCCCATGAAACTGATCCTGATCTTGATCACAGTCCTGCTCACCCTCGTCACCCTTGGCTTCGGCGGATTGTGGTTTGGACTGGGGCTTCAAACGATTGAAGTGGTTGGAGGCAATACGCTTCCGATTACCGAGGCGCCAGAAGCCCTCGCAATGGCAGACAATTCCGTTCGCTTCCTTGCTGGGGTCTGGATTGCTACGGGCATAGGCCTTTTTATCTGTCTGCGTAACATTACAGAGAATGCCACACTGTTTTCTGTGATCATGGGGGGTCTGTTTCTCGGCGGACTCGGGCGTCTCCTTAGTTTCTATCAACTGGGCATCGTCGACGCCTTCGTCATCCCCACGGCCATTGAGCTTATCCTGCCACCCATTGCGATCGCACTTCAATCGGCATTGGCGCGTCGATCATCATTGTAAGAAAGGTCTGTTCATGCCTCGTCACGTCGAATTCAATCAAACGGGTGGACCAGACGTTTTGCAGATCGTTGAAGCCGACCTGCTGGCGCCACCCTCCGGCCATGTGCAAATTGACATAAAAGCGGCGGGTCTCAATCGCGCGGAGCTCATATTTTTTCAGGGACAGTATCTTGTGCAACCACGACTGCCTGGGGCGCGATTGGGATTTGAAGGTGCTGGCGTCATTGTGGACACTGGTCCTGACATCACAGGTTGGTCAGTCGGCGACAGGGTTTGCGTGACCCCTGCATTTCAACAAGATGCCTATGGAGTCATTGGGGAGCGGATTAATATTCCCGCAACGGCACTTGAGCCCATTCCAGACTGCATTGATTTTGTCGATGCGGCGGCGTTCTGGATGGCTTTCGGCACTGCATATGGTCTGCTTGTGCAAACTGGCGGATTACAACGTGGAGACGGTAAAACCGTTGTTTTTAATGCTGCAAGTTCAAGTGTCGGTCTTGCTCTGATTCAAGTTGCTCAAGCCCATGGTGCCACAACCGTTGCGCTCACTCGCACAGGCGTGAAAGCGGGACGATTATTTGAAGCAGGTGCCGATCACGTGATCCTTGCAGACGAGGAAGACTCATCCGCGCGCATTTTGGAGATCACAGAAGGCCGGGGTTTTGACATCGCATGTGACGCTGTTGGCGGTCCCGCTACAACCATGCTGGGAGAGGCCGCAGGATTTGAATCGACCATAATCCAATATGGTCTTCTTTCTGGGGAAGTGGCCCCCGTACCGACCAACGCCATCCTCGGAAAGGCCGCCCGTCTAACGGGGTTTCATCTTCTCTGGCATATGATGAATCTGGAAGAAAGGCGCGCGCTGGCTTCTTGTCACCTGCGAGAGAGCTGGACAGCAGGCATGTATAAAACGCAGATCGATAGGAGATTCGGATTTGATGATACGAGCGAAGCCTATCGATACATGGCCAGCAATGACCAATTCGGGAAGATCATCGTGGAGCTCTAGTCATCGGAAGTGGGGTATTGGAGAAGCAAAACCGGTCATTCGAAATCCATATGTGACTGTCGGCTTTTGGCGAATTCTGTTGAAAAACTATTTTTGGCCCTTCGGGAGACAAGAGCCTTGGCTAATTATCTTGTCAAAGGCTATAAATTCAGCAGAACGATTCAATAAATTTGAAAATCTAGCCTGAAAATATCAACCGTATAAAATAAAACTATTCAGTTTTGAGTTCTTCAACAGAATTGGCGAGTTTTTGCCGAAGCAAGGCCGCTATTTCTACGGCAGAAATGCGAGCAAAACCAGTCATTAGAAATTGGCACTCATCGGTCTCGAACTGGCCCTAACCGGACTTTCGCGCCTTCAACTGCTTGTTGTATTATCAGCGCGTGTCCAAAATTCGATATCTCCACCTTCCGGTAGGAACTGAACCCCCAAGTCTCGGTATCACCGATCCGTTTGCGGCAGTCTTGATCATTGAAACAAACATGAATTGGCAATGGCGAGCCAAAGTTAGTCGATGACTTTCCAAATGGTGATATTCCAGAAGAACGATGGGTAATGACAACATGGCATGAAGATGAGCCCCGTGAAGAGGTTCTATGGTTCGCACAGTACGCTGCACAACATCCCGTTGCTACCATCAACGAAATAGTGCTCATCGATATTGGCGAGCAAGATCGAAGAGCCGCTTTACTGGCCGAATTTAAGGCAGCCAGCGACCTTCATATCCGTAAGCCCGAATGACCGTTTCTGGCGATAATTAGCCGAATTGCAGCGCTAGTTTTAACAGCAGCAACGCGCGCAAAAGAAGGCATTAGGATATCAACAGCCAATTGGCGTTTCCTAACCAAAGCGGACATTCAATGTGAAGGGATTATTACCGACTAGAAGCTAATCAACTGATGCCAACAGCGATATACCATCCTGAGTGGATGGCTGCCGTATCAGGCAAGTTGCGGGCGGGAACCAATCCAGAATTAAGCAGCTCTGCCGCTTGGCTGGAGCCTCCAATTAGACTGAGTCCAGTGCACTCACAATCGGTTCTCCGTTTGCTTGCACGGCATTTAGAACAGCCTGGCGCGTCTTTGGGAGATTTCAAACTGCTCGAATCTCCGTAATAGTTAAAGGTTATGCCCAAGCGTTTCCCATTGCCAGATTTTGCACACGCCTCGTCTCCTCCGTTTCACACACTCGATTCGGAGGCATTTGAAAACCTGTGTCTCGATCTCGGCTATCATCAGTGCAAAGATTCCGATGGCGAAAACGCCGTTCAGATCGGCCTCTACGAGGAAAAAGGGGTTAAGCAGTTTGGGGCAGACTGGTATCTCCAATTCGACGATGGCTCGATGATCATCGGTTCGTGCAAAGCCCACGAGAGCCCCAGCAAAGGGGTTATTGTCGATGAGACTGCTGGCGAGATTGTAAAGCACTGGGATAGCTATTGGTCTGAGCGGAACGTCCATATGGTGGCGCTCTGCTTTGGAGCCGATGCGCGACAAGGTGCTCGCCGCGACAACATTGAAAAAGCTCGAAATATGATTCGGGCCCTCGGGATCCGGTGCGAAATCTGGTCGAGTGAGCGGCTGACTAACGATCTGCGACCATTTCCGACGCTAGTTTCAAAGCACCTTGGCAGCGCGTGGGTCCATGAGATTTGCGACCGGTTGGTGCCTACCACTGGAGAACGCGGCTATCGTGCCATTGCTCAAAGCTATGCCGATCAAGTAACCGCGTTCGAAGAGGGACAACACGTCTTTTTTCAGGGGACGCTCGATCGTCTTCGGAGACAGATTCGAGAAGGCGACGCCGAAGGTGCCGCGGCGCTTGCCGATGAGATAGCAAACTCACTGCAATGGGCGGTGATGAGCGAAGAGCAACAAGCTGACGTCCTCCGACTGAAAGCGTCGGCGCTCCTAATTGACGAGTTCGCGGCGGCCGAAAGCGCCTTCAAGGACGCACAGGCGCTTTTCCCACCGAAGGACCGTGTACTGACCGCATTGTTCAAGAACGTTGCGTCAGGTCACGAAACCGCACTTGGAGAGGTTAACGAGCCGCGAACGGTTCGTGAGCGGCACCTTAAGGCAGCGCTTCTTATTGAAGCGGGTCGCGTCGACGATGCGGTCGAGTTGCTCGGCGACGAGCCCGAGCCACGCCTTCACGATGAACTGGAACGGCTCCGCTTGGTCGCTATCACGTCGTCGATCCAGAGAAAGAGTGAGGCAGCGATCGAGGCAGCGCGTCAACTTGAGGCGAGCGACTCTAAATGGGTGGCCGGGAAGCAGGCTTGCTTGATCGCGAGATACTTTTCGACGATTTCATCAGCGTTCCCTGTCTTGAGCCTCGATTGGCCGGAACCGATGCCAACGGCGTTTATTCGCAATGATCCAACGGCTCATGCCGTTCGCGAAGAAACGATTGCGATGCTCATGGCAGAGATTGCGGCGACGAGCGATAAAGAACGCCAAGCGTGGCTGTCAGTTTGGCGATTTGCTCTTCTCTGCGATTGCGACGGCCGACGCGATGAAGCGGATTCAGCCATCGAAGCGGCTATCAATACCGAACAGTTTCATCCAGGCTTGGTCGTTTGGGGCTTGTCGCGGCGGATCAGTATGGACGGTCGTAGAATCACGCCGCGCCTTGCAAAGTTGGCTGAGGATGGAGAGCCGACGGCTGCTGCTGCGATGGTGGCGTTTCGATTGTTCAAGGGACGCATTTCCGACGCTCGAAAAACACTCGAAACGTATAAAGAGCTTATTGGTAAGCTCGGTGAAGGCGTAATTCAGCATTGGACGCTTGCGCTCAATGTACAGGGCGGAAAAGCTAAGCGTACACGGAAGAAAAAGAAGCAGCTGTCTAAGAAGGCCGAGCGAAAGGTGATCGCAGGAGCGGTGAAGCGATTGGCGTCGACAGAAGAACATCCGGTCGCCAGATTTTTGGCAGCTGAGACCTTAGCGGAGCGGGGCGCGTGGCCGGAACTCTGGGAAGGTCAATCATTCCTAGTGGATGAGTTGGGGACCATTGAAGGGTTCTACTTGGCGTCCTTCGCCGCATACCACACGCTGAGCGCGGACGATGCTTTGGTATTTCTCGACAAGGCACCCAAGGCGAAAAATACGGCGGAGCTCGCCTGGTTGCGGGATATGAAGCTGAGGCTCGCTGCGGATTCAGGAAAGATCGCCGGGGCATTCAGAGAGGCGCAGCAGCTTCTCACCGATGCCCGTGATCCTTCATGTCTGATGCTGGCTGATCTTTCGATGCGGATGGGAGATTTCGACACGCTCGCGATGACGATCGATCGTGCGCAGGACGCTGATAATCCCGGTCTGCGATCGGACCGATCGCGGCTTCAATGGGCGCGCATTCTTCGCCAAACCGCACCCGAGGTTTCGCGCAAGCTAATTGAATCCGCGCCCGAGCAGGGGGCTGTGCGGCTTGCATCGATGCAGCTCGATCTAGCTTTAGAACTCTTTGCCGATCAGGGCCCGATAGTTGAACAGGCGGTCAGAAAAGCTTCCAGAAACAAACAAATTGTTCGGCAGCTATCACTTGCAGAGGCCCGTGAGCTTTGGATCACCGACCTCAAAGCGACACAGGCACGTACCGAGCGATATGAAGAGGGCTGTGTCGCGAGCCATATGATGTTTCGTGATCGCTTGGGGCTCGCTTATCTCGGAACTGGAGTTACGCCTCAGCACTTTCATAGACCTTCAGCCCACGCTTTTCATGCGAGACGGTCATGCGAAACTGTAGAGGTGCAAGGCCACCTCATTCTCGACATTACCGCAGTCCTCGTTGTCGATGCCCTCGACCTTTGGGACGCTCTCTGGAAGAGTGATATCGAAATCTTCCTACTCCACCATTGGGCGACGACGCTGACCGCGTTGCGGCAAGACGCAGACGTAGTTCAACCGAACCGCTTTCAAGCACTTTCGGCAGCGGTACGGTCGTTTCAGGAACGCCAAGTTCGTGTGATCCGGTTTAGACCGTCCAACACTAAACACGTCTGTTTCGAGACGGATGAAAGTGTAGATGCTGACGTCGCGTTAGAGCATGTGAGCCAGACAGACGTTCGCAATCGTCGTCTCTGGCTTGACCAAGGCATACTGGAGGAACTGCATGCGCGATCGGAATTTGAAGGACTGTCGGAACGGTGTCAGCTCTACATTTCTCGAGATGAACGGGAGCGTTTGCTGGTGGAGCATGGCGCCGGTCTTGCGCGGCGGAGTGTCGCTGAAAAACTTGAAGCGCTGATTGAAAAATTGCGCGGAGCGGTCAACCGAGGCCAGTTATCCGTTTCTCCAAATCCGTATACGGATGGGCGTGCAATCGAAGGCAACTGGTCAGAAGAATCCCTGATGACCGGAATGCGTCAGGCTGATGAACTTGAATACGACTTCTGGATTGATGACAGATTGGTTAACGGTCATGAGAAAACCGCGAAAGTATCAATCGTCTGTACACTGGATGTGTTGAATTGGCTGGTTTCCCAAGAGGTGATTTCTCAATCGGCCTTCTATCAGTTTTGCGATCAGTTGCGCGCGCTCGATTTCCAATTCGTTCTACCCGACGCTGAGGAGATCGGAAGAGTCATGAGAAAAGCCCGCAGAGGTGATCGCGCAGCGAGTATGGCGCTAGCGCGGATGGACGAGGCATTTTATCGGTTCGGTGTTCGGCCACGTAGATGTCCCGAAGAGGCGGCAAAACTCCGCATCTGGGAGGAGCCTGCCGACGCCGAAATGATGATGCTCTGCAACCGCGTGATCCACGTTTTGCTGTGCGACGAAACACTGACCGATGATGAGGCGGCGGAGCATGCTATTGAAGGTTTCGCTAAGTTCCAGGCCTTTATTTGTTTAGAGGGCTCCGACCGCGATGTTGCGACGTGGCGTGAACGCTTCGTCGTTGCGGCGTCGCTGGCGCTTTCGGGGTGTTTTCGCCCGGACGCCCTTGGAGATGAGAAAGCGAGAGCGCGGTCAAGGACAGTCGTGGGAGAGCTTTTCGAACACGCAATTGGACCTGCCGTCGAAGCTTGGCCGGAGCTTGAGAACGCGATTGTCGAGCGGCTTGCACTCGGGCTCATGAGCGCCGTCAGAACCGAGGGTGATTACCTTGAGCAACGCATACGGCGTGCTGCGACAGCAGAATTCATCGACATACTTCCGGTACGGCTTCGCGACGCTGTCTTCGAACTTAAGGCGGTCGCCGATGCGTTTAATACGAGAAAACTCGTCACCATCGGTGAAGAGACAATCGAAACCGACGCCTTCTTTGCCGCTCTGGATAGGCTCGTTCAAGGAGAAGAACAGGTTGTTCTCGGCTTCGATGATGGAGAATGGACAGCCTCGATCGACGACGACGCCATAAAGATCGAGCAAGCAGCGCAACCGAATTGGCGATTGTCCTTAGGGATCCGGGGGATGTTGGCCGGCGATAGTTGTCGTCGCCGCGACGATATCGCCGAGCATCTCGTTTCGTTCGGATTTGTCGGTCAAGAGGCAAAAGCGCTTGGACGTTTTGTAGCGAGACCAGAATATGCTGCCGAGCGGGAACATCGGTCAGAGGTCGTTCTGTCCAAAACTATGCAGGGGCGGCTTGCAGGAGTCTTGTCCACCGAAACCCAAAAGCAGATTGCGTTCGAGGATGTGCAACCGCCTCCGCTGGGCGGGGCTGCGGGCTACTTAGGTTTTCGTCACAGTGATGGCGGTGGTTCAAAAGAACAAGCGTGGGAGCGGTTGGTTAGCCGCGTGGGAATGGAAGAAGCGATCCGGCGCTATTTGGATTGCCCTTTGCCGCCAAACGATGATGCCAGGGCGTGGTTTCGAGGGCTGGCGCAGGATGCAGCATTGGCTGTGGTGGAAAAGTGGCGGGCACGTCCCGTAAGCTTTGTCAGCTTACGGAACCTCCTCGATTTGCTCGGGCAACGTGAAGATACTAGCGACGAGATTGAGGCGGAACGACGCGCGTTTATCGCGTTTGATCCGTCGATAGTGGACGTTCAACGCAAGTACGCCGTGGCCGCGCTCCATCGTTTCTGTCGGGAGCCGATCGAAGAACAGAATGCTGCGGGGGCGCTTTTGGGAAGTTGGGCATGGGGCGCGGGGTTCTGGTCAACATTGAATGAGTTGGGTGTCGACCAACCCAAATTCGCGGATTGGTATCTCGATCGCGCACAAAGCATGACCGGGAGGCTCGCTTCCATAAAGGCGGTCCATGATGCTGCCCAGCCGCACCGGCTGACTGCGGCTCAAATCATGAGCGGTGCCTACGAACTTTTGTTGAGCGTCGAGGACGAGCTCAATACCGACGAAAGCGATAGGTTGAGGGAAAAACTGTCTCGCCCGGATTTTCCGTTCCCGAGCGTCACCCTTGTGCCTGCGCGCGGTGCCCCTGATCGATGCGGCACTTGGATTTCGGAAAATTACGAACCGCTGCTCAAGCTTTGGCCAGATGCTGATGAACAATTGGTGCTCTGGCTCAGTCGACCAGCGGAGACTGCGCGTGCTGCCGCCAAATCCACCCCTCTTGAATTGGTGTCTCTGAGCCGTGCAGGCGTTCACCACTTAGATCGCGACACGTGGCGAAGGGTCATCATCAACGTCATCCGACTCGCACCTGAGTTGGAGGGGCCATCGCTTCGTATGGCGATCTCTTTGCTTCAGAGCAATACGGCGGCCCTCGAAAAGGATGACACGCTCATCGATCGAGTGTTCGAGGCTTTGGCGCAGCGCGTTGCACAAATAGAAGATCGTGACGCCGTCGATTGGCTCCTCCACGCTGTCCTGGAGAGTGTAATCCTTAACCAACGCGAGAATTGGCACGGAGTCCTCGAACGCCGGATGCGCCGAATGGCCTTCAAGTGGGCGCAGGTATTTGGACGGGAACAAGCCAACTTCCTCCGCACTATCACCTGTTATCTGGCACCCGAGATGCGAGGGAAGTTAGCTCGTCTTGAGGCCGAGCTTCGAAGCGTTTCTTCGTGTTTCAAGGATGGGCAGAAATAAGACGATGTCGAAGGTTATATCAACAAAGGCCCCTATAGCCGAATCGGCGGCTGAGCGTTTAAGTTCGCAGCTCTTGTCATCAAATTTACACGACCTTTTTCACCGAAACCTAATTTGTGCTTACCGCGCCGATTTTGTCCGCTCCTGCGCCTATTCGGCAATTAGTATTGCCTAGCTTTATGTCCGTTCTGAGGATATTGCCGCCAAACCGAACTCGACGTTCGAATCTCGTTTACCGCTCCAAACTCTTCGGCTACTGTAATTCGAAATTTGGTCGCTCGCCGCGTCAAAGTTTTTGCGGTACAAATTCGGTACTTTTTGTTGTACAATCTTCAGATGCAGATCCTTTAAGTTACTGATTTTATTAGTTTTATAAGGTTATTTTGATCGCATCGCCCGCTCCAATAAAATCAAGGCGTTGGCCCCAATTTTCATCGTCTTCAAAATTGCCTTGAACGCGAGATCAGTGGCTTTCTTCCTTTGACACCAGCAAATCCCGCAAGAATTAATCGATGACCTGTAGCCTGGCCCCCTGATTTGCAGCCACGTTTTGGTACCAAGAACAAGCTGCAATTCAGGAGGCTAGGTCTGGGGGCGCCAACAAGCCATTATGTTATCGCACCAGTGTCGCAGATCCTTCACTCACCGGCCCCACGCCTTCCGGTACCCGTTATCGGTCTTGTCGTAGTCCGCGTTCAGCACGACGTTCGGTCCTTCACGGAGCTCGAAACGATTCGCGACAATAATCGTATATTCGGACTCACCGGCAATTGGATCACGACCAGCAATCAGCAGTTTCGACTGGGGTATATATAGACCTTTCCCACAAGCCGCCGCGCATTGTTGCTCGCAATCGTGTGGTATATTGAGGTCGGAGACTGTGGGTCTTCAAAGAAAAGCATACCTGCCATGATGCCCTTTTCAAGCACAGAGACTTCGATGATGGTGCAACCAGTAAACAGAATTGTCGTCAGTTTCCCCGTCAAAAAGAAAACCACATTTTCGCCCATTAAGTGTCCCCTAAGCAGCACACTGAGCGACCCGTCTTTGATGATGTACTCTCCGGGCTTTAGCTTGACGGTTCCACCGGCTGCGAGGATCCCACCGCAATAGACACAAGGTTTCACGGTTCGGGCTTGCCCGTGACAAACATTGGTGTCGAAGTGATCGCAGCCAGCGTTTTCTATTTCGTCGGCAGACAGGTTCCGTAGTCCCGCCAAGTTTATCTGCTCGTTGAAATCATCCTCAAACGGTCGTGCTCGAGTGATCAGAGGGTCACCTATCTGAGGGTAGTCCTGTACCAACTCACCCTAGACTTTTGCTATTTCACCAACCACGCCGCCGGCTACGCAAACCAAATTGGCCGATAAGCGGGCTCGCTCTCGGATCTCTAATGATTACAGGCTGATGGAATTTGAATAGATGGTGCAGCTTCGCGCGGTGATACGCGCTCCGGCGCTCAGTTTTAACGTACGATTCCTTTTGTTTTAGCGAGCCTAATCATGCAGACATTTGTATCACCGTCCACGAGCTCGGTTGTTGCATTGCTGGTGCCGTGAAAGCGTATAGTATCGCGGGCGCCCGGCGCCGGTTATTGAAGAACTGATCTATACAGGCAGAGATAAGTAATAAAGTTCCGATGACTTATTTTTATTAATAAATGAATATCGGACCGTCTAGAAGGCGGGAGCAAGAGTTACATCAAAATTAGCTGATATGGATAAGGATTTCAAAAGCTATATTTGAAAAATTAACGCTATGTCAGTTCAGACTTTAGCGCATTCTCCTGTCAGAATTCTTGCAATTTAGTCGTGCCCGGATCTTCAGTATGCTCTAAGCACATCAATTATATGTCGGCGCGCAGGATTGCCTGGATTCCGCAAGTATACTTTCTATGCTGTGATGAGTTTCTTTGCCCAGCTGAAGGGTAGAGGTTTTGCGATAGCGTAACCCTGCGCGCGCTCTCCGCCGATCTCTTTTGCCATTGTCACGGCATCAACGGTTTCGACCCCCTCGATGGTGAGCTGCATCTCTAGCTGTTGGGCTGCTCTGACAGCAAATTCAATCGCGGCGCGCGCAAATCCGTCTTCAATCATGTTTTGGCCGAAGGACAAGTCAGTCTTGATCTCGGAGAATGGGAACCAGCCGAGCTCATGGATATTCGCATGCCCGGTTCCAAAATCGTCAAGCGCCAGGCCAAATCCCGCAATCCGCAACCTTGACATCGAGCTAATCAGAGCGGGGTCGTCAAGCATGGGTTCGCTCTCTGTAACTTCGACGACGATGCTGGAAGGAGGAACATCGTACTGCTCGCAGGCACCCGTCAGGTGGGTGACGACATCAGCATGTTGCAACATACTCGGCGACATATTAATGGAGCCGCGGACCGCCAGTAGACTAAAATCCCGTACAGTTTTCCGTATGAATTCTGTCGCGATTGTCGCTTCTAGATCCGGAGTGATGAGCGAAAAGAACTCACCTGGTACCGCAAAGGACCCGTCCTGAAGTTTCAGTCGCATTAGCGCTTCGAACCCGTCAACATCCATGGTCTGCAGGTTCAACTGCGGCTGATACACCGGGCAAATCGATCGTGATTCAAATGCAGCTTCTATTTGGTGCTTGCGCTCTGAAATAACGTTGGCCGGTGAGGTGGTCGATTTGCGACCGAGGGGGCTTTCATTCAGAAGTTCCAACAGGTCCGGCAACTTCACCGGCTTACGAAGGCTGCCCCGCAGATTCAGTCCAGACATTTGAGCGAGCCGCGCGGACGTCCGGACCACACTTTCTGCTTCACCGCTGACAATAATCAGCTCTCCAGGCCACTTTCGCTTGGACAGCTCCCGAATGAACTCGATACCGTCCATTTGGGGCATGTTTAGGTCACAGCAGATGAGATCGAACGCTTCGAACTGAATGCTAGAGGAAATCGCGTTCTGCGCGTCACCCAGGTGCACAGCGTCAGTCACACCGGCAGCGGCGAGCAGCTCCTTCATGTATCCCGCGAATACGGGATCATCTTCTATTATGAGTAAATTTTTCACGACGATACAACTCAGGATAATCCTTCATTTCTATTAGCTTAGCAGTGCTCAATTAAACTTGACTTAAGTGTTTCCAGGCAATCATTCCCGTACAGTTTCTTTCTGCAGACGGACTATCAAAACAGAATGCGCAACAGTAGCCTCGTCCAGCGCATCTCACTTGTGGCCTCCGCTGGGATTTTCTTTTCCACACTTTTGGTAACCGGGTTGGCGCTCGCTAGGGACCTTCAGCGCAGCGTTCAATCTGAGCGCGATCTGCTTTTGTCCTACGCCGCCGTCTTTTCCTCAGCGGTTGCTCCGGCTGTGAGCGATGACAACCGATCACAAGCCATCGTCGCGCTTACCGGCATGTCGAAACTTCAAAGAGTGACCCATGCGCGGATCGAAACCGTGAACGGCGACACATTTGCGTCTGTCGGGACTGATCATGTGCTATCAAACCGGGTGTCCGATATTACGCAGGCCGCGTCCCTGGGCTCTGCGCTGTCCCAACGACTCGCCGTGCGTGCCGATATCCGCCGGGGCGGGGTCTTGCAGGGTCAGTTACTTGTTGTTTCAGATGCGAATTTCTTCCGTCAACGCCTGTTTTCAGGACTGATCCAAGCATTGCTGATTGCTATATCGTTGACCCTCTTGGTAGGGACTGTCAGCGTCGTATTGTTGCGTTCGGCGATCCGACCGGTGGCGCGATTGACCGAAACGATCGAACGGGCTGTTAAAGACCAGATGTTTGCTGAACAGGTCGAGACACGCCGAAACGATGAAATTGGCCGGCTTGGGCAAAGCTTCAATAGCATGATGGCCGGACTCGTTGAAAGAGACAGCGTCATCCGGTCCCAAGTCGATACGCTCGAAGATAAGGTCGAAGAGCGCACACGGCAGTATCGCCTCGCAAAGGACGAGGCGGATCAGGCGAATGCTGCAAAGTCAGATTTTTTGGCCACCATGAGCCATGAAATCCGTACGCCTCTGAACGGTATGTTGGTAATGGCCGAGTTACTTGCCAATGGACAATTACCCGGAAAACAAAAGCGGTATGCGGATGTTATTCAGTCATCCGGTCAAGGACTACTCGCAATTATCAATGATATTCTGGATCTTTCGAAGGTCGAAGCGAGTAAGCTGGAACTTGAGTCCATACCGATCGAGCTTAATGATCTTATTGAGAACATCGCAACCTTGTTCGCTGGTAAAGCTAGTGAAAAAGGACTGACAATCGGAGTATTCGTTGCACCCGAAACCCCCAAGAAAATTATGGGGGACCCAACACGGCTCGGCCAAATTCTCACTAATCTGCTCAATAACGCCATTAAGTTCACATCGACAGGTGGCGTCGGTATCTTTGTGCAGCCTGATAGTGACTGCAGAAGTATTCGTTTTGAAGTTATCGATACAGGTATCGGCATTCCCAAAGACCAGCTTGGAAATATCTTCGATGCTTTTTCCCAAGCCGACCAATCCACCACACGTAAGTATGGTGGGACAGGCCTCGGCCTATCTATCTGCCAAAGGCTCGTTGAAGCGATGAACGGATACATCGTAGCAGCGTCCACAGTTGGAGTTGGCTCAGTCTTCTCTTGTCATTTGCCTCTAATTACCGCTGCCGACGCCGCCCCGGTTCCGATTGGAGTGAAGCGGTCTATCTTGCTTTTGCACGATGACGATTTTGCAACCCGACTACTGTGTATGATGTTTCTGGCCCACGGATTCGATGTGCAATATCATTTGGCAGCCTCAGCTACTCGCCGATCTATAACGGGATCCGACTACCTCGTTGGGACTCCAGCCAATCTAGAGATCTATAAGTCCAGCCTCGGAGATTTGTCGCCAGTTGCCATTTGTTTGCAGCAGTTTGGTGATCAAGCCGGTGAACGCGCGTTGACCTCCGGAGCAGCTGAAGACGGTTTGATGTTGCCCGCCGGGCCAACTCGCGTGGCTGAGCTTTGCGACAGGCTGACAAAGAACGACCTTGCGGGCTTGAAAGCCCTGGAGTTCGTTGAATCCTCTGCAAGCGAGTTGCGTCGCTTTGACAGCCTGCGCGTTCTCGCGGCAGACGACAATCCAGTTAATCGGGAGGTCCTAAACGAGGCGCTATTGACACTCGGGATCAAGGCAAAGCTCTTTGAGGCCGCCGAACCTCTTCTCGAAGCAGCGCCGACCGCGCAGCCAGACGTTATTTTCTTGGACATTTCAATGCCGAGCATGGATGGCATTACCGCTCTTCAAAAGTTGAAGAAAATGGGTCTTGAACGACAGCCGAAGATTGTCGCTCTAACGGCGCATGTGACGACAGAAAGACAAGCACGCTTGCGCGAGCATGGGTTTGAAACGGTTATCTCAAAGCCTTTCACACTTGCACAGATCAGCAATGCTTTGAGAGAGGCCAATCAAGGATACTCCGCTTCCGAGCGGCCGCTGGATGAATTCGAAGACACAGATTTACCGGTATGGGATTCGTCTATTCTCCATAGTTTGGAAGAAGCTACAGAACGGACGGGCTTTGCAGATAGAATGATCCAGCTATTTAGGCAAAATTGCGTAGTCGGGCTTCAAAAGCTCGCCGATGCAAAATGCGGTGGACCCGAAGATACCTCTAAAGCCGCACACGCTTTAAAGTCCATGGCTTCAACTATTGGAGCGCTACGGATTGCAGCAATCTGTCAATCAATTGAAGACGATCCAGAGTCGTTTAACGGGCGTCGCTTGGAACTTCTTGGTTCAACGCTAGAGCTGACGTTAAACGAGCTATCCGCGTACCAATCAAAGGACAACACGATTCGACTCACGAAAGTCGGCCCAGATTGACAAACTCTCGCTCACGCAGCACTTAGCGAAAGAGATGGTGCCTCATAGCCGGGGCTAAGAGGGAAGCCGGTGAAAATCCGGTGCTGTACCCGCAACTGTCAGCTGAGAGCTGATGGCCATTTTGTCACTGGAGCACATCGCTCTGGGAAGACGGCCAGAGGCATAGACCAGCGAGCCAGGAAACCTGCCATCGCGTCGTTCGTCCGGAGGCCGGGAAGAGTTCTCAGCGGGCGGGAAGGCCACCATGCGAGTGTGGTGGGCCTCTCCTTTGAAACGACAGAACCAAGGCTTGGCCGCCCGCACGGGTCCTTGTCCCGTGGAGCCAGTCGTCGTTTTCAAAGCGCGCCTTTTCCGACGGGCGGCAAGGCGCTGGAGGGGAAACCCCGTGATTAAAAGTATGAGTTATAAGTCGGCGCTTTTCGGCGCTGTTTCATTCGCTATGGGAACTCAGGCGCTATTTACGCCGACAGCCGCTGCTCAAGACAGCGCCCGAACAGCACCTTCGGCTTCTGAGCCGATCGAGGCAAGTGACAATCGGCTGGACACCGAAGACGATGGCCGGCTTGAGGCGATAATCGTAACCGGCACCCGCTTCGAGACTCCACTGGATCAGGTTGGCCGCTCTGTTTCTGTGCTGACCGCTGACGATATCGAGATCCGCCAACAGCGCTTCGTCTTCGATGCTCTGAACGCCGTCCCTGGCGTCCAGATTATTCGCTCGGGAAGTTTCGGCGCGCTCTCTAGCGTTTCATTGCGCGGGCTTCCCAGCGATCAAACCCTTGTTGTCCAGGACGGCGTCGTCCTGAACAATCCCGCCTCGTTCGGAAACGGATTCAACTTCGCTAATTTCGATACAGTGGACATCGAGCGGATCGAAGTTCTGCGCGGGGCGCAATCAACGCTTTATGGCTCCGATGCCATTGGCGGCGTTATCAATATTGTCACCAAGGATGGCCGCGACGGTTTCGGCGCAGATACGTTCATCGAAGGCGGATCGTTCGGCACATTCCGCGGCGCGGCGAGCGTCCTCGGCGGAAACGACTTGGCTTCTGGCCGCGTTACGGTGAGCGGCATTACCACGCGCGGATTCTCAACCGCAGATGAAGCGAATGGCAACACCGAGGATGACGGCTTCGACAATATCACGGTTTCTTCGAAGGGACGCTTCCAGCCGCTTGAAAATCTCGCCTTTGACGGCCTCATTCGGTATCAGGACAGCGAGAATGAATTTGACGGCTTCGACTTCGTTACCGGCGCGACCGACGCAGACGAGGTCGCCGAAACTCAGGAGCTTTCCGTGGCGGGGTTTGCGACGCACACTTTGCTTAATGGCAGGGTCGAGAACCGCGTATCCGTCACCTATCTCTTGAATGATCAGGTCAATCTTTCCGATGGCGTGCCGTCTTTCGACGCCGAAGGCACGCGCATTTCCGCTGAGTATCAGGGCACTGTGCGTCCAGCCGACTGGATCACCGTGATCGCCGGTGCTGAATATGACCGACAGGAGTCCCAAGTTGAGGTCGGTTTTGGTGGTAATCAGGAGATTGAAACCATTAGCGGTTTTGGTCTCGTCCAATTCCAGCCCGTGTCGTTCGTCACCCTGAATGCAGGTGTCCGTCACGATGCGAGCCCGGACTTCAGTGACGAGACAACCTTCAGCGTCTCGGGCGTCATCGAAGTCCCGCAAACAGGGACCCTGCTTCGCGGCAGTTATGCCGAAGGTTTCCGCGCGCCGACGGCGGGCGAGTTCAGCTTTAATCCTGACCTATTTGCTGAATTCAGCGATGGCTGGGATATCGGGTTGGAACAACCGCTGTTCGATGGCCGGGCTCGGTTTACCTTGACCTATTTTGATCAGGCGATTGATGATTTGATTGCGTTCGATCTTGAAGCCTTCACTTTCGTCAACATTCAGGAGTTTTCCTCTGATGGCGTCGAAGTGGCGCTCGATGCGCGCGTGACAGACTGGCTGACAGTCAATGCCGCTTATACGCACACGGATGCCGTTAATCTGTCTACGGAGATTGCCGCCGGGAACCAACCGGACGATCGTTTCGCGGTCGAGTTCGCAGCCGAGCCAACGGATCGATTGTCGCTGTCGCTCGGGATTACCTATAATGGCGAGGAAGAAGATGGTGCGAATATTCTAGATGATTTCGTCTTGGTCAATCTGCGCGGGGCTTACGCATTGACCGACAAACTGGAACTTTTCGCCCGTATCGAGAACCTCACCGATGCAAACTATCAGGACAATTTCGGGTTTGGGACGGCACCTTTGTCAGGGTTTGGTGGCGTGCGTGCGCGATTCTGATGGGCTCTAGGATCCGCATACGCGGGGAGTGGGCGGCGGCTATCAGTCTTGCCGTCGCCCTGTCGCTTTCCGGGTGCGGCGCGCCATGTGGTCATATAGAGGTCGCCTCAGATGAAGGCTCCAACGAACAGCCACAGCGGATCGTCAGTCTTGATTACTGCGCCGACCAATATGTCCTAAAACTCGCTGATCGCGAACAGATCCTCGCAATCTCACCCGACGCGGTGAAAGACTTTTCATACATGCGAGAAGCGGCTGTCGGCGTACCGACCGTGCGCCCCATCGCTGAAGACGTCCTTATCCTGAAGCCGGACCTTGTCGTCCGCAGCTTCGGCGGCGGGCCAAATGCTGCAGCGTTTTTCGAACGCGCCGGCGTGCCGGTCTTGCAAGTTGGTTGGGCCTCAAATGTGGATGGCGAAGATGCGGGATCGATCCCGTATCTCATCCAACGTATAGCGAACGGACTTGGCCACCCGCAGCGCGGCGCGGCGCTGGTGGACGAATTCAGAACGCGTCTTACAGCCGTTCGTGCAAGGCAATCCGGCGATGTCGCGCTCTATATGACCCCGGCCGGGGTCACCACTGGGCCGGGGTCGCTCGTACATGAAATGCTTCTTGCGGCAGGGCTTGAAAATTTTCAGCAGCGTCCCGGCTGGGGATCGCTTCCGCTTGAGCGTCTAGCCTATGAGCAACCTGATCTTGTCGTCGCTGCTTTCTATGAGGCGCTGAACAATAATCCCGACGCTTGGAGTGCCTCTCGGCATCCCGTTGCAAAGGCCCAACTGGCGGAACCCGGCACGGTACCACTCCAGGGAGCTTGGACCGCGTGTGGCGGGTGGTTCATTCTCGACGCCATCGAGGCGCTGGCGGAGGGCGCTGAACCGTGAGTGCGGCTACACAAGACGCCAACCCCAAAGTTTCGCGTTGGCTAACGCCCGGCCTTG
>JBCAWZ010000013.1:0-68496 GCA_038534315.1 Pseudomonadota bacterium
TCTATTTCGAGCACAATTACCGACCTTGATCGGGCATTGCTTTTTGATCCTCAAACGTCTGGCGGCCTCCTGTTCGCGGTGGATGCTGATCTGGCGAGTGATGTGGAGAGCGCTTTTCGGTCCGCTGGTGAACCGTTCTGGATGATCGGTGCCGTGATCGAAGGACCTGCCGGAATGTTGGAGGTAGATTAACACGTCTATTGCCGCCCCGCAGCGCCCGCGCCTAATATGCGCGGTATGAAAGACGTTTTGCGTAAATTGCCACAAGTGCAGAGCCTGTTGGAGACCGAACCGGGTCAAGCGCTCGTCGCAACACATGGTCATGTCCGAACGGTCGCCGCTTTGCGATCCGGCTTGGCGACTATTCGTGACGCGGTCCGAAAGGGTTCTGCCGAAACGGTACCGGCTTTCGATGGTGCCTTTTTTGACCGGATCACTGCAAGCATTCTGCAGTCGCAAAGTGCTAATTTACGGAAAGTGATCAATGCGACGGGTGTGATTATTCATACGAATTTGGGGCGTGCGCCTTTGGCTCCAGAGGCGCTCGCAGCGATCGCAACGGCCGCCGAGGGTTACTCAAACCTTGAGCTTGATCTTACGGAAGGAACTCGTGGTTCGCGATACAGCCATGTCGAGCATCTTATCTGCGAGTTAACCGGTGCCGAGGCTGCGCTCGTCGTCAACAATTGCGCCGCTTCTGTCGCGCTCTGCCTATCATGCTTTGCACCGTCACGTGATGTCATTGTTTCACGCGGCGAGTTGATCGAGATTGGCGGTTCGTTCCGTTTGCCGGATGTTATAGCGCAAAGCGGTGCGCGACTCCGAGAAGTCGGCGCGACAAACAAGACGCGGATTTCCGATTACGCTGACGCGATCTGCGAGGAGACGGCAGTTCTACTCAAAAGCCATACCAGCAATTTCAAAATTGTCGGCTTCACCGATGCACCGAGCCGGGCGGATCTTTCAGCCCTCGCCCAAGCAAACGAACTTATATTCATGGAAGATCTCGGCAGTGGTGTACTGGTTGATCTTTCAGAACATGGTTTGCCAGACGAACCCGTCGTTGCGGATGTTTTGAAACAAGGCGCAGACTTGGTGATGTTCTCTGGCGATAAGCTCCTCGGTGGGCCGCAAGCTGGGATTATAATCGGACGCCGTGCATTAATAGCGAAGCTGAAAACCCATCCTCTGTTGCGGGCGATGCGGATCGACAAGCTTTCCCTCGCCGCCCTAGAGGCGACACTGCGTTTGTATCAGCCACCCCACGACCCTTATGATCGCATACCAGTTCTAAAATCGCTCGCCGAACCTGTGGAACAGATCGAAGCGCGGGCCCACAGCCTCGCCGCCGCGTTGGCGCAATCAAGTTTGCCCGTCGGCGACGTGTTGCCCACCACCGCGTATGCAGGGGGTGGCTCACTGCCAGAGCAGGATTTGCAAAGCTACGCGGTATCACTTGACCGTCAACTTGGTGCCCCGCACACCGTGGCGACCCATTTGCGCGCTGGCAATCCGCCGGTTCTAGGCCGGATCCAGGATGGGCACTTTCTGCTTGATGTCCGGGCCATGTCTGACGCTGAGGTGCCGATCCTCGTCGGATCCATAGCGGATGCGCTGCTCACATGAAGTCCTGCGCAGTTGCCATTGTCGGGCATGTAGACCATGGCAAAACCGCCTTGGTTCGAGCTTTGACGGGTCAGGAGACCGATCGGCTAAAAGAAGAAAAGGCGCGCGGCCTCTCCATCACTTTAGGATTTGCACACCGTGCCTATGATGCTGGAATTGTCGACTTTATCGACTCGCCAGGACATGAGGATTTTATCCGTGCCATGGTCTGCGGATCGACCGGCGCACAAGCCGCCCTCGTCGTTATTTCTTCAGTCGAGGGTGTGGCACAGCAAACGCGAGAACATTTGGAGATCCTATCGCACCTAAATGTACGGCGTGGAATTGTTGCGTTGTCTAAGTCAGACCTCGTGCCGGATGCTGAAAGGCCGGACGTCCGCGCCTCCATTGCTGACGCACTGAAAGGATCTCCCTTCGCGGAAGAGCCGTTCGTCTTTTGCTCTGCTGAAACGGGTGAAGGATTGGACGAGCTAAGTTCCGAGATTGAAACTTTGTTCGATCGTGCCCCTCAAGCGACCACGCTGTCTGGTGCTTTCCTGCCCATCGACCGCGTGTTTACGTTAAAGGGAGTTGGCACCGTAGCTACCGGAACTTTGCTTGGCGCACCCCTGAACGTTTCTGACGAGGTCATTCTGGAACCGCAAGGCGCGGCCGTAACTGTAAGGCATATGCAAGCGCACAATGATACAGTCGATGTTGCAAGGCCAGGCACACGGACAGCCGTGAATCTTCGCGGTGTCGACCGCGACATGCTTCATCGAGGTAACGTGATTTGCTCGCCCGGAACCATGCAATCGAGTTTTGAAATCGATGCGTGGGTGACTTTAAGCTCTGAGCAAAGTGGTTTGAAAAATGGCGCTGAGGTTCGGCTACTCATCGGCACCGCGTCCCTGGTCGCGACAGTCTTCGTCTGGGGCGGACAAAAGTCTATTGAAGCAGGCGGCGGTTATGTTCGTTTGCGCTTTAGAGATCGTGTCGCAATGCATGCGAAACAGCGCGGTGTTCTGCGACGTTTGTCGCCAGCAACGACTCTCGGTGGCGTTACGGTTCTAGATCCGGCGCCACCGCAGATTCCAAAACGCGATCCAGCCCGTCTATCGGTTTTGCAAGCCGCTTATAAAAACGATCCAAATGAAATAGCAATCGCGCTGACAGAGACGGATCAAGGCATCGCCAGCGTATCAGACATCAAGAAACTGTCGGGCATCACGAACGATGATCGTGAGCAGTTGGAACTCGCAGAATTCGAAAGTGTCGGACAGGGTCTTGTCGCACAAAAGCGCACCGTCGACGCCGCGAGGTCCGCTTTTCTCGAATCGGTCTCAGCCCGATTAGCAGCAAACCCTTCGCGCGCCTCCGTGCCAGTCGCCGAGGTTAAGCAAGACCTTGCATCAAGGTTTGCTGAATCTTTATTGGGTTTTGTGAGCCAGTCTTTATTGCGATCTGGAGCCTTAGCCGGAAGTGACAACGCGCTCGTACTTCCCGGCCGTGATCCTTTTTCCGATCTGAGCACCGCCCGTCGCCAGCGATTGGCTGGAATAGAACGCGCCCTAAGAGATGGTGGCACCACTCCGCCTCCCGTTTCGGAACTTGAAGGTGATGGCGGTCGGGACTCTGACCTTGTGAAATTACTGGTCGCTGCCGACCGCGCCAAATTCCTGCGCAGCACGTCCCAGAAACATATTCCGCTCATACATTCCGATGTGATCGACGAAGCTTATGACGCGCTGTCAGCAGCGTTTCCTTCACCCAGAGAGTTCACAACCAGCGAAGCCAGAGAAGTTCTACAAACCACTCGTAAGTTTGCGATTCCTTTGCTCGAACATTTTGACAAACTTGGTCTGACATATCGAGACGGAAACAATCGACGCATCGTGCCACGGAAGGTTTGACAGGGCGTGATGCATCGATAGCTTCACAGCCGTGGAGGTGACTGGAGTCTGGTGGCTTCCCTGGTCTTCAAAACCATGGACACGTCGAAGAGGCGTGTGGTGGGTTCGATTCCCATCCACCTCCGCCAAACTGCCTTGCATCTAGACAGCATTGAATTTCCAGCGCCTATTGCCGGACTGATTACCGCAAAGGTGACATTGGAATGAAGGGGGAAGCCGTGACGAAAACCATGCCCAATTTGTCTTTGCCGGATCTCGATGGGAACATGATCGAGCCGCCTTCTGGCGAACCGATATTGGTGTGTTTCGTCAAGGAAGACTGTGAGACCTGCAATACCGCCGCACCGGTGCTTGAGGCCTTTCACAAAGCATTCGGTCAAGCGCTGAACGTATTGTTGGTCGGACAATCTGGCGATGGCAATCAGATCTATAGAGACCGCCACGACCTCAGCGTTCCGCTGCTGGATGATCGGAGCTGTAAGACCTCTTTCGATTGGGACATCGAGATTGTACCGTCTGTCTTTTGGATCGATGCAAACGGTGAGCGCAAGCAACACTTTGAGGGGTTTGTGAAGTCGGAATGGCAGGCCCTCGATGCGGACCTCGCCGAGCGGTTCGGTATCGACCGGGCTCAGCTGGACTGGGAAAAACTACCCGATTGGCGGCCAGGTTGCGGCTCAAAACATCTAGATCCGGATATATTCAACCGTCTCAATGCCGAGGCGGTAGGTAGCCCAATTCAATCGAGGCAGATCGAAATCGCGTCATCCGACGATGTCGCTGAATTCATGTTCGATCAGGGGTTTTCGGATGGTTTGCCCCTGGTTCCGCCGACGCCAGAGCGTGTCATGCGCATGCTCAGCGGCACCCATCGTGGCGCGCAAGACGTTGTTGCTGTTTTGCCGCCACATATGGGCGTCGCAACAATTGAGAAGATCGCGATTAATGCCGTGATGGCAGGGTGCAAACCAGAGTACATGCCGATCATTATCGCGGCGATTGAGGCGGCTTGCACGGATGAGTTTAATATACATGGCGTGATGGCGACGACGATGGGTGCAACACCGGTGATGGTGGTCAACGGCCCAATCCGAGACCAGGTCGGCATGAATGCCGGGCTTGGAGCTCTCGGCACTGGCAACCGCGCAAATGCCACAATCGGACGCGCCGTACGTCTCGCTATTCGCAACATAGGTGGCGCCAAACCCGGAGAGACTGAGCGGTCGACGCTATCAAATCCGATGAAATTCACCATGTGTTTTGCCGAGCACGAAGAACGCTCGCCGTGGGAACCCTTGCATGTCGAACGGGGCTTCGCACCGGACGATTCGGTTGTCACCCTGTTCGCAATGACGGGGGGACCGGTGCACATCGTCGATCAAGAATCGCGCGAGCCGGATCAAATAGCTGGATCCTTGGGTCTTGGCCTGGAAGGCGTGTTTTTACCTAAACTGCGAAACGTGCCGATCGATGCCCTTTTGGTCGTCTGTCCAGAACATATTGATACATTGATGAGTGGGGGCCCCTACTCGAAGAAGCGCTTGCGCGAGCGCATACAAGAGGTGACCTTGCAACCAATGAGCACAATGGTTGCTGATGAGAGGTCCGGTGCCGGCATCCCAACCGCCAAGGCTGCTGAGTTGGAACCCGCTATGCTTGAAAAGTCCGTGCCCAAATTCGCCGGAGAACAGTATATCCATATCGTTGTTGCGGGCTCCGATGCTGGCAAGTTCAGCTCTGCGTTTCACGGCTGGGCGACCGGAAAAATCGGGTCGGTTTCCGTTTCGCGGAAAATCGATCTAGGATAATAACTAGACTTAGGAGGTGTGCGATGACAATTATCTTGGATCCGACAGACGAGCGAGTGCCGGTAGAACGCAAAGTCACAGAGCGAACAGGATCGGTGACTGGCGTGCTTGGACTGCTTGATATCCGGAAACCGCGTGGAGATGTGCTTTTGAATGAGCTCGAAAGCCTTCTAAGCGCATCGCTACCCGACGTTGAGATCAAACGCTTTGCCAAGCCGACTTTTACAAAGCCGTGCCCAGACGACCTTCGACGAACCATTCGCGACGAGTGTGACTTCGTGGTCGAGGCGTTAGCCGATTGAGGGTCATGCACAACGTGCAGTTTGCACGACACTGTATGGTTTGAAATTCAAGGCGTTCCCGCGGTTTCGATCGCGTCAAGCGAGTTCGATATGGCGGCGGATTCACAACGTCAGGCGCTCGGGATGAATGATGCTCGTTATGTGTTGGTTGATCATCCAATTCAGGATGCGACAGATGATGAGATGCGCACCAAAGCAAAAACCGTTTTTGACGCCGTTTTGCGGGCACTGACCGATTAGTATGGTGCGATAGCGGGGTATTTTGCTTTTTGTCGTATGGACGTGACACGCCGCTTGTTCCGCGGTAATAAGGTCCATTAAGCCTAGTAGCAGCTAGATTCGGGGGTTAGACCAGATGCTGATATTCCAACGGCGTTATTTGACGCAAGATCACCGAAGCTGGATGGTCGGAGTCGCGTTCGCACTCTTAGCCCTGCTTGTGGTTTCTGGTTGCAGCCAATCCGGCGAGTCGCAGTATGCGACCGATTGGGGTCCAAGTATCGGCACCACGGCGCCTCTATTGGAAGCCACCGACCAGGCGGGCAATCAACAAAATCTTGCGTCCCTAACTGGCTCAAAAGGATTGCTGGTCGTTTTCAATCGATCCGTCGATTGGTGACCATTCTGTCAGCGTCAGTTCGTGAAACTGAGTGACATCAATGAACAATTCGAAGCGCTCGGCATCAGTGTCGTTGGCATGACCTATGACGACATGGATCAAATTCAGGCTTTCCACGCAGAATGGGATCTCGCCTATCCTCTCCTGAGGGACATTGAAGGCCAGCACGTAGACGCTTGGGGCATCCGCAACGAAGAATACGGTGAAGGATCTTTCGCCTATGGGATCCCGCATCCTGGCATTGTGTTGATATCTGAAGACGGCACAATTCTCGCCAAATATGCGGTGGAAGGCTACCGAACGCGCGCGGATTGGTCTTCCGTTCTGAACGATATCCGCCAAGTTGTTGGCGACGAGTAGTGCGCAACCGATGAGGTGAGCATGTGAGCAAGTTTCTGAACATTCTTTCTTGGGCAGGTATTGTCGTCCTCGGCCTTGTTACGGCGATCCTAGAAGACTTGGCATTTGTCGTGCTTCTGGTCCCGAATATGCCAATGAGCTGGGACGTCACGGGCAACATGTTTTGGTTGGTCCCAGTACCCCTCGCCCAGATCTTGGCGCTAGCCGTCACCGGAACGCTCGCCTGGTTTTTGGGGCTTCGGCACCCGGCCCGCTTGATCACGTTTTGGGCCTGCTGGACAGTGGCGCGGGCTGCGTTCTTGACGCTTATCAACAATCCGCCCTTGGATGTCTTGATCTATCTATTGTGGATCGCAATTTGGTGCGGGCTGATTTGGCTCTTTTCCCAGATGCTTGGCGCCAGGCAACGCACCTAGCTGAATCGAACGCTGCGCTCCCTGCATAGGGGCCCTATTCGCTTCAAATCTTTTTGGTCAAATTTTGGGAAACGTAGTTTTGGTAAAGTGTCGCGATTCTCTGGCTAAGCGGGCCATTAAGTGTCTCAATAATCCGCCCATCGACTTCTCGTACTGGGCTCACGCCAGCAAATGTTCCGGTCAAAAAGGCTTCGTCTGCTGAATAGACATCAAATAGCGAGAACCGCTTTTCAATTGCCGCGATCCCGGCTTCACGACAGACCGTTAAAATGTTCTGGCGCGTAATCCCGCCGAGACAGTATTCCGGTGGCGACGTCCAGACTTCGCCATTCCTGACAATAAAAAAGTGCGTCGAGTTACACGTCGCAACAAAGCCAAGCGGATCGAGCATTAAGGCCTCGTCAGCACCGGCTTTCTCAGCCTGAATACAGGCCAGAATACAGTTGAGCTTTGAGTGTGAGTTCAATTTCTGGTCTTGCTCGGCCGGGCCGGTCCTTCGGATATGGGCGGTGAAGAGCGACTGTCCTCGAGCGATGATTTCTGGCACGGGTGTCTTGTACTCGGGTATGATCACAACAGTCGGCGGGGTCACGGTAAAACGTGGTCCCTGATAAGGTGACTTTTTACGACCTCGCGTCACCAAAAGACGAATGTGCACACCATCCGTCATACCATTTGCGTCTAAACAGTCGAACAACCGGGACGACAGTTGATCCGGAGTAAGATCCATCTCCATGTCGATTGTCTTGGCCCCAGCATAAAGCCGTTGCAGATGTTGGTCCAAAAAGGCAATTCCGCCATCTTTGACCCGCATGCCTTCCCACACGCCATCACCGAGTAAAAAACCGGAATCGAACACGGAGACCACTGCCTGGTCACGATGTTTCAGCTCGCCATTTACGGAAATCAAGATGTCGGCGTTTCGTGGATCCTCAGGATAGTCATGAACGCCATGGGAAGCTTCTGTCATTGGGGGCCTCATCGAAAGTCGCTTTTGTTTCGCGTCGAATGTCGTATGGCCCTTGTCAATCTTTATCCGGTGGCGCGGTGTTGTTTTGACGAAGCGAGTCTCCCAACGAGCAATAGGCTCTGTCGGGCGACATAAATAGGACAAGGCGGAGAGGAGCTAAAATGGCGACGCTGTATGACACGATCGGAAAGGGGTACCGACAGCGCCGAAACCCAGATCCTTCAATCGCGCGAATGATCTTGTCCGCGCTCGATGATGCAGAGAGCGTTCTTAATGTCGGCGCTGGCACGGGGTCTTACGAACCGCGCGACCGGGACACAATCGCGCTGGAACCTTCATCAGAAATGCTTCGTCAACGCCATCCGCAGGCGGCGCCAGCAATCAGAGGTATTGCCGAAGCCCTTCCGTTTGCGGACAACAGCTTTGATGTGGTGATGGGCGTATTGACCATTCATCATTGGACCGACCCGGTATTGGGTTTGAGGGAAATGCAGCGTGTCGCTCGCGACAAAACCTTGCTTTTGACGTTCGATGCGCAGGGACCATATTTCTGGCTTAAGGACTATATTCCGGGTATCGTTGAACTCGACCAACCACGAATGCCAAACATGAGCCTGTTTGCCGAAATATGGGGCGATGTTTCGATCAAACCCGTTCCGATACCACATGACTGTGTCGATGGATTTTTGGGGGCTTATTGGCGACGACCGACGGCTTATCTAGACCCCAGCATCCGGGCAAGCATGTCTACCTTTCCGAAACTTGGTGACGTATCGCCCGAAATTTCCCGACTTATGACGGATCTAGAAAACGGGGCTTGGCATGAACGCTATCGCGACATCTTGAGCTTGGAAGCGCTTGATATCGGCTACCGTTTGGTCGTCGCAAAGAGCGCTAAACGTCTTTGATTGTCCAGATCAGGCCCTGATCGTCTCGTTCACACGAAACATCCATGAAATGCCGATGCGAATGCACCGCACCACGCCAAATTTCGATCCAGCACGCGAGCAAATCTGCTTGCTCCTGTTCTGACAAACCACGCCCAATTCTTAGCCCGGATTGTCTGACACGGATCGCGCCGTCTGAGGTCACTTCAGTCCGACACGTATCTCCCATACCGGCCATGATTGAACTCAAAAAACCGGCCGCGTCCTTTGTGTTACCGTCCACTGCGCCGACAGCCTGGGCCATCGCTTGATAGTTTTGGAGCCCGATTAGGCGTGCGGCACGTTTGCCCAACTCCAAAGTGCGTTCACGACCCAGCACCGCATTTAGCGCACGAATGCCATTCCTGATGTACTCAACGGCATAATTACGATTGGCTTTGGCGAGCCGCTCTGCATTCCAAGCGGCCGCAGGCGGCGCGGGCTGAGCAGCAGAATCAAAGGCCGGCGGACGTTCATTCGGCGCAAATTGCAGGCGCTCTTCGTCGCTAAGGTCGTGGTCATATTCTTTGAAATAGCCACATAAACCAAATTGACCGGTCAAATCTTCAGACACGCAAACATAACCCAAGCGTGGATTGCCGAGGCTCACCCCATTTTGTGCATACCAGCCGCGCAAAAAACCTCGGCTCGCTTCCGTCGGAATGCCACACAAAGCCGGGCCAGCATACATCCAGCGCGGATACCTAAACCGCACCCAGGCCTTACGATCATTCTCTTCCATATACTCGACGGCGACCCCGCCCATACCGTTTGATAGGACATGGTATTTCGCACAGGCGACGGCATGCGGTTGGTTGGACAAACCAAGCTTTTCGAAGCTGGAGAGAAACTTCTCCTCATGCTGTCGGCGAAACAAGCGGAACATCCAGTCGAAAACCGCCTCTGGTCCCTCTTGCGTCGAAACCATGAGCTGTAGCCCAAGGAAATATTGATGATGGAGTTCGGCTTGTGCGTCGATCGCGGCGGAGTGGCTCATCGCTCTGTAATAGCTGAGCGCGCTAGTCGGAACCAGCTCCATTTCAAAATAGAGTCGCAGGGTCTGACGCCCGGACAAAGAAAGGGGCGGCCCCGGTAGAGGCCGCCTTTAGGTTTGGAGGAGACACGCCTATTCCGCTGGCATAGGCGCCATTCCAGCATCAGCCTCGCCATGTGGCTGACGCGTGCCCGGTATGCGGATATCTTCAACCAGGTCTTGGACGTCCTGCGGCGGTGGTGCGGTGACAAGAGCCGTCCCGATACCAAGCGCTCCCGATATCCACATGAAGACGAAGCCAATACCTTCTGGTGACACACCAAACCAATACTGATCTGGCGTACCGCCCATGAACTTGAAGTACACGATGTAGGCAAAGGTGGAGACCAAGCCGAACAACATAGCGACAATGGCACCTTCCTTGTTCATCCGTTTCCAGAATATTCCCAAGAAGATGATCGGGAATATGGAGGCTGCCGCGAGCCCGAAAGCGAACGCGACAACTTGCGCCACAAAGCCGAGTTGCGAAGAGTAAATTCCCAGCAGCCCCGCCGCAGCGACCGCTGCTGCCGCAGCGCCACGCGCAACTCTAAGCTCGGTCTTGTCATCCATGTTCTTGAACAAGGTTCTGCGACAAATGTCGTGACTGACGGCCGATGAGATCACCATCAAAAGACCTGCTGCCGTGGACAAGGCCGCCGCTAAGCCACCCGCCACCACGAGACCAATCACCCAGGCTGGTAATTGCGCGATCTGAGGGTTGGCAAGCACGAAGATGTCGGCACTTGGATTAACCTCATTAATCACGCCGTCTGGTGCGTCTGGACCACGGTACTGCATGACCCCGTCACCGTTTTTATCTTCAAATTCGAGAAGACCGGTTCTTTCCCAGGTCTTATACCATTCTGGAACCGGCTTGCCGCCAGCGGCGGTGATCGCAGCCGCTTCAGTCGCATAGTCCGTACCGTCTTGAATGTATGTGGCCTCATTGACGGTATCGATAAAGTTGATTCTAGCGAAGGCACCGACCGCAGGAGCGGTTGTGTACAATAAGGCGATAAAAATCAGTGCCCAACCCGCAGAATAACGCGCTGCTTTTGCGCTTGGCACAGTGAAGAAACGAATGATGACGTGGGGCAGACCTGCCGTCCCGAACATCAAGGCGCCTGTGATAGCGAACACATCGAACATGCTTTTGTTCGTTTGCGTGTATTCGAGGAAACCAAGATCGGTAACGGTCTTGTTGAGCTTATCCAACATCGCAACGTCTTCGCCGGCCGCATTGCCGATGAAGCCAAGCTGCGGCACCGGATTGCCGGTGATAATGAGCGACATGAAGATCGCCGGAACCGTATAAGCGAAGATCAAGACGCAATACTGCGCGACCTGGGTATAGGTGACGCCCTTCATTCCGCCGAGCACCGCGTAGAAGAAGACGATGACCATGCCGATGATGATGCCCCACTCAAATGGCACACCGAGGAAACCAGAAAAGGCAACGCCAACACCTTTCATCTGACCCGCAATGTAAGTGAACGAGACAAACAAGGCACAAACGACCGCAATCACGCGAGCGAAGGTAGAGTAATAGCGATCACCCACAAAATCCGGGACCGTGAACTTACCAAATTCGCGTAAGAATGGGGCTAGCAAGACGGCGAGCAAAACATAACCGCCGGTCCAACCCATCAAATATACGGATCCGCCGTAGCCGAGAAAGGCAATCAAGCCTGCCATAGACAGGAAAGAGGCCGCCGACATCCAATCAGCCGCGGTGGCCATGCCGTTAACCGTTGGGTGTACATCGTGGCCCGCGACATAAAAGTCGTCGGTCGAGCCAGCGCGCGCCCAAATCGCAATCCCGATGTAAAGCGCAAACGTCGTTATGACGAAAAAGAGGGTCCAATCCACCGTCTCAGTCCTCCACGCCGAATTTGCGTTCGAGGCGGCTCATCGCGAAGCAATAATAAAAGATCAGACCTACAAAAACATAGATTGAGCCATTCTGCGCGAACCAGAATCCCATTGGCGCTCCGCCGACCGAAAACTGATCCAAAAAGTCTCGAAACAAAATGCCAGCTCCGTAAGAGACGGCAAACCAAATCGCCAAAAGGGTTAGGGTCAAACGCACGGTTGCGCTCCAATACCCTTTTCTATCGATATCTTTTTTTCTTTCAGACATGATGTCCTCCCTGCTTTGCGATATCCCCGCACGTTTTGAGCATTGCGCCGCCAATGCAAGAAAAACAGATGAACTTTGATCTAAGGCAAACGGGTTAACGGCGTCCGGCGCGCCATTCCTGGACGCCCGAAAAAATGAGCCAACCGGCCAAAACGAGACCGCCAGCGCAGTACAGCTCAGAAAAGCCGAGCCCCGGTTCCAGCAAGGCTTGGGCGCCTCGGTAAGAGAACAGAATGGCCATGAGCAGCCCCAGGGCAATCACAATATGCTTCTTCATGGATCGCTTTTATCTGCCAGATTCTATGCTTTGAACAGGTCCAAACCGCGTCTGCGCGGTCGAGACCGCAAAGGCAGCGCGTGACAACCCTCTGCCTCTGTGGAACTCTTTGCCAAAGGCGTGCTCAGCGCCGACACCTAAGGAGGAGTAGATGACACAAACGGGCCAATGCTTATGCGGCGCGGTGCGCTATACGCTGGACGGCGAACCGATGGTTACGGCCATATGCCACTGCACAAATTGTCAGCGTCAGAGCGGTGCAGCTTTTTCCGTGAATCTGATGGCGGCCGAGGGGCAACTAAGCATCGAAGGAGATATGTTGGTTTTTGAAGACCAAGCCGACAGCGGGAACGTCGTCTATCGAAAGTTTTGCGGACGGTGCGGGTCGCCTATTCTCTCTGCGCTTTCCGGGATGCCTGGCGTGGTTGCGCTGAAGGCAGGCACTTTGGACGACCCCTCAACGGTTGCGCCTTCTGTCCAAGTCTTTTGCGATTCCAAACAGAATTGGATTGAATTCCCTGCTCTGATCGCGTTCGAGAAATCTCCACCAAGTGCTTGAATGCCAAATAAGATAACCAATCATATCGCGGGCCAGATAATTTACACGAACAATCAACCCAAGGGCGTATCGATTGGCGACGTCACCATTCGAGCATCACGCGATCACCACATACTTTAGTGCGGAGTGTTCCGAAACGACACCGTCTTTGTATGCCTCCCAGCGTCGCCACCTACCAATTCAAGACACTTCCAAGCGACTCGCGCATTCCGATTCTCGTTTCGAAATTTGCACGATAAAGGTTACGCGCTTGACCAATCGTTCACCTTTTATTTGACCTTTTCCAAATTGCTACTTATCGTTGTATTTGTGAGCGATTCCTCTTAAAGGTGACACCCAACTCCCATGACTTCCATAGATGTCATAGAATTCTTCGAATTGGCGAACCTCCCAGAGCTTCTTGACCTGACAGCGTCGACCTTGCGGTCCTTCGGGTATAGCGACGTAGCGCTGCAGTGGAGCCCCGCGCCCGCACCGCCCTCAATTATGGAGGCCAACAGTCTGATCGTTTGGGACAATTTTGAGGAGACTTACGGCGACGCAGGCCCCCGATTGGCAGAGGATCTTACAGCTGCTGTCTCGCAAGGACTTCAAACAATGCGCGCGGAAACGCTACAACGCCAGCAATGGCTCGTTCGCAAGTCGGGTCCGTTTCTATTGATTGGGGATGCACCAGAACCCTTCGCGCTCTCAGACTATGAACACGACTTAGCGCGCAAGCACGCCGAACAAGCCTGGCTGGAAACAGCAATCTGCCCAGTGTCGCGCGAACGAGACCAAGTCTTGCTCTTGACCGCTCGAACACACCATCGCGGCGAGCCCAAAACGTATCGCAATGTTGAGAAGACCCTTTTGGCGTTTTGGTATGCTTATCGCTGTCTATACATAACGAGTGTCACCGACGATGGACCCGCGCAAAACCAAAGCGATGCAGCTCCCTTATCCGGTCGAGAGATCGAATGTTTGCAGTGGCTCGCCGCAGGCAAAACACTTTCTGAGTCAGCGACGATATTGGGTATCAGCGAGCGTACCCTTCGTTTCCATGTAAACAATGCCCGGGAACGCCTCGGCGTTGCCACAACAACACAAGCGATCGTTGCAGCAACGTTGAAACATGGCTTTCACACCAGCGATGCCAGAAAATCCGTATACAAAATCAGCCGCCAGCGCTGATGGTTTCATGCCCTGTCCGATGTGACAGTGTCTCTGATGTATAACGCCATCCATTCTCTCATCTATTGAATAATTGTCTGGGGCAATACGTTGGGGGGGCGCTCGCTCTCTTTGAGACACGGCCCGTGCGCTTTGGATCACACACATCCAAAGTTACGCCAATACATTCGGGCGAGCCTAATCCGTTTGAGACGACCAAAACCGTTCGCCATGGGTGAGCCTGTCCTGCGGTACTTCAGGCGTGTTGGCGCGCGGAAGGGGTGTCCCCATGCCCGGGGTCCAGATGTAAGGTGTCAAATAGACCACCATCTCCGTCTCCTGCCCGACCGAACTTCTTGATGCCGTCAGAAAATTCAAGACCGGCACATGGCGTAACCAGGGGATCCCGCTGTTCGCAGTGGAACGATAACGAGAATTGAGGCCCCCAATGACGATCGTCTGACCGCTTTGAACCGACATCGAGGTCGAAGCGGTGTTGCGTTCCTTCGTGATCACGATGTCGCCAAAAGTCGCCGCAAACTTCGACTCCTCTAGCATCACATCCATGCGGATCGAGTCTCCCGCCATAACCGTGGGCGTGATCTGCATTGTGATCCCTGCGCTAACGGAGTCGGTCGATACAATACCACTGCCATCTGTCGATGTGTCGACCCGAACGAATTGATCATCGACGATTTCAATGGTTGCAGGCTGGGTGCTCCGCGTCGCCAAATAAGGCCTGGATACGATGTCGACCGTATTCAAGGATGCAAGCAAATCAATCGTCGCCGTCAGCTGTTCAGTATTCATAGCGAGTTCTTCAAAGGTCGCAACGACATTCGATCCAATCGAACTTGGCGTTAGGCTGAGCGCCCCGTAGCTTCCGGTAGTACCACCGCTCAAGCTCATCCCAACCTCTTCAATCGCTGTAATATCGAGATCAACGACCATCGCTTCAATGATGACATGGGCCACAGGACGGTCAGCGCTGACCAGCACGTTGATGGCTGCATCAACATCTTTCGCGAGACCGCTCAGATAGACCATGTTGGAATCGACGACAGCGCTCGCTGCAAATGGCTGGACGCCTTCCTCGAACTCGTTGTTGGCAAACAATTCAGACACCAGCGTCGCCGCATCCAACGCAGCCAAGTGGCTTAGACGATATGACCGTCTCATGTATGGGCCATTCGTATCTTCTGCTGACGTTTCGGATGGAAACGACCCCGTACTTTCGATCCTAATTAGTCCATCAGAGTTTTGGGCCAACAAACCGCTTCTTCCAAGCAGGAGGTTCAGTCCGTCCAGCAATGGAAGCCGCTCAAATTGCGCAGAGACCCGACCCGGAAATCGCGACTGAGTTGTTAAAAATTGCACACGGGGATCCGCCAAAATCTGAGCGATGACCTGGTCGAGCGACGCGTCTTTGACGTCGACACTCAGTACCAGGCCGCCATTGGACAGACTGTCCGAAACCTCCAACCGATCAATTGCATTTGCATTTCGCCAAGCGTTCAGCGCGCGAGAAGCGCTGCTGCGTTGTTCATAGGCTTTGAGAATAGCATCTCTGTCTGTTTCCGCGACGCGTGTCTGTTGATTGATGCAACTCGCCAGAAGCAGGCCGCTTGTGATGACCAGCATCGAGAGCCGAACGGACATATTAGCGGCGCTCCTTCGCGCTGGCGTCCCCCTCACTTCAGTAGATCATCCTAAAGTCCAGCGCCGCCAAGTTTACCGCATTTGTGGCCATTCGCGTCCACTGGGGTTCCGGATGCACCATTCATCCATGACACGTCATTGGATTTCCAACTGTTCGAGACGGTCGTGCCCTTGGTGGACGTCACGATTTGGCAACCCGGCGTTAGAAACAAATCCATATCTTTAGCGTTTCCGCTCTTGATTTTGATTTTGAGTTTGTAAGCACAACTCGCTGGCAATACGAACGTATCATAATTGGTTGGCGCTATGGTCGATGTGAGCCTCTTGTCCACGCCAGCGCAACTTGGGTGCGTATCTTGGCTGTCGGGCTGCGAAGATTTCGCTTTCACCTCGGCCCAGTCGACATAGTAACTCGTCGTCGCAACAGCATAGATAATAACGCCACAAACGGCCGTACTCGCGTTTTCGCAATCTGGATGAGTATAGCGCTTGTTTTCAGAGCTCGCTGCCATCGCAGGTGACGAGACAACACTTGCGGCAATCGATGCAGATAGCACGAGACTCAAAGCCGTTTTATGGATCAACCTCATATTCAACCTCCAGGGTTTCAACAGAACAATGCGTTGAGAGAGGCCTATTGGACGTCTTTTATGTGTTGAACTGTCAGAACTGGCAGTGCGATCAAAAAAGGCGCTTCAACCGAAGCGCCTTTCCAATCCAATACATTGATAACGCCGACTAAGCAGATCCGCTGTCAGGGATCACCGGAAGTGACCGAATCCGTCGCCCAGTCGCTGCAAAAATCGCGTTCACGACCGCGGGTGCAATTGGCGGTGTTCCGGGTTCGCCGCCTCCTCCAACCGTTGCGCCGCTATTGATCAACGTAACCGAAATCTCTGGGGCGTCATCGATGCGGGTCACAGGATAATCATGGAAATTCGACTGAACAACCGCACCCTTTTCCACTGTGATATCGCCATAGAGCGCCGCGGCGAGACCGTAGATAATGCCACCCTCGATTTGCGCAACAAACCCATCCGGGTTGACCACAGTACCCGGATCGGCGGCGGCCCAAACATTGGTAACTCGAGGCGATCCACTCGTGACATCGACTTCGACCACCTGTGCGACCACAGTGCCGAAACTATCGACAAGCGCAACGCCAAGTCCCCGGCCCTCTGGCATGTTACGGCCCCAACCGGAATCACTCTTTACCGCGTCTAGCGCCGCAACATAACGGGGCTTATCGGAGACAAGCTCTCGCCTGTATGCCATTGGGTCTTGCTCAGCCTCATAAGCCAACTCATCGATAAAGGCTTCAACAAAGAAACCGTGCTGTGTGTGGTCGACCGAACGCCAGGGTCCAAACCGAATTGGGTTATGGGTTTCAGCATAGTGAACATACTGGTTATCGATCGCATAAGGAATATGCGTGGCCTCGACAGGCTCGTGCTTGTGTACGAACTGATAGTCCCAGCTGACGGGTCGACCATCCTCATTTAAACCCGCGATCACTTTCGCTGTGGTCGCAGGGCGATAGAAGTCTTGCCGCGTATCTTCCTCACGCGACCAGATCATCTTGACCGGACCATCCACGTTCTGGGCAATCTTGACGGCCATCAGCGGATAGTCCGCTTCAGACTTTCGCCCAAACCCGCCACCAAGAAGACAATTGTGGACTGTGACGTTATCCTTCGAAACATCGAAATTACTCGCGATCTGGTCTCGGACAAAGAGCGGGTTTTGGTGTCCAATCCAGATATCAATCTGGTCTTCTTTCACCTGGGCGACCGCGTTTAAGGGCTCCATCGCCGCGTGCGCGAGATATGGGACTGTGTAATCGGCCTCGATGCGCTTGGCAGCAGTTTCAACAGCACGTCGTGCGTTTCCGAGGTTGAGATCGGTCTTTTCGCGTCCCTTCTCTACGGCGCTCGCCATATCCGCGCGGAACTGATCGTATATCGCGTCTTGATCGAGGTTTTCCCGTCCAGTTTCACTCCAAGAGACATCGAGCATGCGGATCGCTTGTTCAGCGTGCCAATAACTGTCCGCGACCACCGCAACAAAATCCGTTTCGTTGAGCACTTGGCGGACCCCTCGCATGCTCTGTGCAATGCTGGAGTCAACGCGTTCGACCGCAGCGCCAAGAACGGGCGGCCCCATCACCGCAGCATAACTCATTCCGGGCAGATCAACATCAATTGAGAACTGTGCAGAACCATCGACCTTAGAGGGAATATCAAAACGGGGCACTGACGTACCGATCAGTTTGTAATCGGCGCTCGCTTTCAAATTCGGCTGGGTCGGTGGTTTTAATTCTGCCGCCGCCATCCCGAAGTCTGAATAGGGTGCGGACCGGCTCGACCCATCATGGTAGATATATGAATTCTCCGTTCTGAGTTCTTGTTTCGCGACGTCCCATTCCCGTGCTGCCGCGCGGATTAGCATGTCTCTCGCCGCAGCTCCCGCGACGCGCATGCCAGCTTCTCCTGTGAACCGAACCGACGTCGATCCTCCCGTGATCTGCAAAGACATGGATTGGGCGACCCGCAACAGGCCGCCATGAAGCGAGTCCGCAACAATGCCAGGAACACGTGTATCGGCCCCAAACAAGAAGCCTTTGCCGAGCGGGTAATTGGCATAAGCTTCATGCGCTGGAGCTTGCTCGAATGTGACCTTCTTCCAATCGGCGTCCATCTCTTCGGCGAGCATTTGTGCCATGGACGTGAACACGCCCTGGCCCATTTCCGAATGCGGGACAATTGCAGTGACCGTATTATCACTGCTCAGCTTGACCCAGACGTTGACCAAGGTTTCGCCATCCTCCGTCATCATTCCTGCAAGCTTGGGGGCCCGGTGACCTTCACGGATGGCAACAGCCACCGTGAACACACCGCCCGTTGCTAAACCCGCCGCAATAAACCCTCTACGTGTCCACTTACCCATTTTCGCGCTCCTCACTCGTCGAGGTTGCCATTTGCGACGCTGCGTCTTTGATCGCCGCGCGAATGCGCCCATAGGCGCCGCAGCGGCAAATATTCCCGCGCATAGCATCGTCTATGTCAGTGTCTGTAGGGTTTGGCTTTTCAGCCAACAGCGCCACCGCCGACATGATCTGACCAGATTGGCAATAGCCGCACTGCGGCACTTGATGATCGATCCACGCTTGTTGGACGGCGTGAAGTCGACCGCCTTCAGTCGCGACACCTTCTATGGTTTTGATCTCTGCGCCGTCCGCAAACCGCAAAGGCAAAGTACACGCCCGAACAGCTTGACCATTCACATGAACGGTGCACGCACCGCATTGCGCGATACCGCACCCAAACTTGGTGCCAGTTAGCTTCAACTCTTCTCGGAGGACCCAGAGTAGTGGCATCTCTGGATCGGCTTCGACTTTCGTTTCCATGCCATTCACAATCAGTGTCGTCACGCGACGTCTCCTTTCGATATTGACGCCAGGAATATCGACGTCACATGTTTTACTTTTCGTCTGAAATGTTTGAGGTTTTCGACCTTTTTCTGTCCCCAAACGGACGACATCAGCAATTCAGCAAATTCGGATGCCGACATCGCTGTGTGCTCGATAGACACTTCGCCGTCGGCGACCGCCGCATCGATACCGTCAGCGAGGACCCCGATCAGGCGATCGTGACCTTTCTTCATATCATCCGAAGCAACGCTCAAATTCACGTCCATGAACTCTGCACCATGCGGTGATTGCGCGATGGGTTCATAATAGACTCTCTCATAGTCGAGAATCGCTTGGAGAAACCGTTCCGAAAAGTCTCCAGCCCGATTTAGAGCGACGACGGCCGCTTCAATCGCTTCACTTTGCCGATGCGTTGCCAATTGCCGAAAAAGGTCTTCCTTGTTCGCGAACATCAGATAGAGAGCTGGCCTCGAAATTCCGGCCGCTTCTGCAATATCATTCATCGATGTGCGTCGAAAACCATACCGTGCAAAGACGTCTGATGCAGCATCAAATACGAGGGCTCGCTTCTCATCCGCTTTAGTCGGTTCGTCGGCCATGTTGACTTCACTCGAGTACACGTCCAGCCTGTCCTGACAAATTAGACTGAAATTGTCAATGCGTATGAGGTCCGGTTCTCGGCGCGCGCATCTTCGGAGGATATCTAGGCATGAGGCAAACGCAATTGGGACCGTACGATAATGTGAGTCGACTCACGCTGGGGGCGGCTGGACTTGGAAATGTTTGGGGAGAGACTACCGAAGAAGAAGCGGTGGAGACGTTACAGTTGGCTTTGGACGCTGGGATAAACCTGATCGATACGGCCCCTAGCTATGGCAATTGCGAAGCGCTTCTCGGCCGATACTTTAACGGATCGCTTCCCAAGGGCGTTCGTATCACAACCAAATGCCAACTCGGCAATCCTGATCGAGGCACAGCAGGTGGCATTCTAACAGCGTCCGTTGAGGCCAGTTTGAAAGCTATGAAACTCGATTGCTTCGACGTCTTCTTTTTACATAGTTTTATCAGCGCTGACGGTGCTGATTTTCCATTTGACGCGGCGCGCGTAAAACAGTTCGTCACGCCATGGAGTCAGTATACAGAAGAAGTAATCCCAGCATTTGAGGACCTTAAGCGCCGAGGCTTGATAAAAGCCTGGGCAATTACCGGCACGGGTGTCCCAACCACGATCCTGAAAGCCCTCAACCATGGGTCAAGACCTGCAATCATTCAGGCAATTACCAATTTGATGGACTCGCCGGGATCTCTCAAAGCTTATGCGGAACCCGCAAATCCTCGGACCACAATTGCCGAAGCCGTTTCAAAAAGTGTCGGCGTAATGGGTATCCGCGCTGTGCAAGCGGGCGCGCTTACCGAGGCGATCGACCGGCCCATGAAAGACACCCACCCTGAGATGAAAGACTTCGTCCGGGCAGCAGCCTTTCGTGACCTTTGCAAAACACATGGATTGTCAGTTGCCGCCACAGCGCATCGCTATGCTCTTAGCATGGCAGGCGTCGACACGGTTGTCCTCGGCGTAAAAAACCGATCTGAACTGATCGAGTGCATCGAGGCAGAAACCGCTGGGCCGCTTCCTACAGAGCTCATGAACAAGATCGACGCACTTGGTCTCTCTTGACGTTAGTGTGGGAGATGTGGGGCAAAGTCCGACAAATTGAAATGAGGTTGTTGACCTTTACGCCGTTGTTTGAGATAGGCCGCATCCGTTCAACTCAGGAGTGTCCTATGGTTCATAGGGAACAGTTCAGACCAAAGCTCAGCGCTACGCCATATCAGGGTAGCGATCACAGAGCTATGGAGGTTGTTGGATGATGAGCTGGTAATCAGCTCCCCGGATTTCCGGTCACACAATGCCCTCTTTGCGGATCTCGCTCGGAGGGTTTCTTTTTGCCCAAAAAGCGGGTTTCGTAAGCGGGCGGAAAGGAGGGACACATGTCCACGTTCGAAGTATTCGAAACCGCAAATGGCGGCAAAATCAAAGCATGGGTCAAAGGTGTGCCTGTCGAGCCCGAGGCACGGGCGCAGCTGGAAAACGTTGCCGGACTGCCCTTTGTGCACTCGCACTTGGCGGTTATGCCGGACGTGCATTTTGGGCGCGGCGCCACTGTTGGTTCAGTAATCCCGACGAAGGGCGCCATCATTCCTGCAGCTGTTGGTGTCGACATCGGTTGCGGTATGATGGCGCTTCGGACCTCGTTGACCGCAAGTGATCTGCCAGACAGCCTTAAGCCCTTGCGCTCAGAAATTGAACGCAAGGTTCCTGTCGGCAATGGCCCCGGAGGAAACCATAAAATGGCACCTTCGTCCGTCGAAACACGACTGAAGCGTTCCGGTCTTGTCGAAAAACTCGATCTGATTCTCGCCAAGCATGATCGGATCACGGCAAATCGGTTCGCCAGTCAGCTCGGCACACTTGGTGGAGGCAATCACTTCATCGAGGTCTGTTTGGACGAGGTCGATCGTGTTTGGATTATGTTGCACTCTGGCTCTCGTGGAACGGGCAACCGTATCGGCACCTACTTCATCCAGGAGGCGCGAGCCGCGCTCGAGAAGCGAGTGCTCGGTTATCATGTGCCAGACCGAGACTTAGCCTTCTTCATCGAAGGAGAACCTTTGTTCGATGATTACACCGAGGCGGTGCTTTGGGCACAAGATTATGCCCGCCTAAACCGTGAAGCGATGATGGATCGTGTGCTACAGGCCTGTCGGGACTTGCTCCCTGCCTTCACACTCGAAAAGTCGGCGGTCAATTGCCACCACAATTATGTGGAGCGGGAACGGCACTTCGGTGAAGAGGTCTGGGTGACGCGCAAAGGTGCTGTCCGCGCCGGGGACGGTGAACTCGGCATCATTCCAGGATCGATGGGGGCGAAGTCCTTTATCGTTCGGGGTAAGGGTAATGCCGATAGCTTTTGTTCGTGCTCACACGGTGCCGGGCGAACCATGTCTCGCGCGGCGGCAAAGCGACGGTTTACGCTGGAAGACCACATCGCTGCGACAGAGGGCGTTGAGTGTCGAAAAGACACCGCCGTGATCGACGAAACACCAATGGCCTATAAGGACATTGATGCGGTCATGGGTGCGCAATCTGACTTGGTCGACGTCGTGCATACGCTGCGACAAGTGGTCTGCGTCAAAGGCTAACCAACAAGATGGGCGGCTCAACAGGGTCGCCCATTTCTTCCCCGCCCCCCTTAAAGTGCCCACGCGCCTGATGATAGGACTGCCGGTTTGGGTCCACTCAATGCGGGCTCGAATCCAGCTCGCGCATTGCAATCCAAATCCCTTTGCCACGACAGGTTGGTCCGCGCTAAGAACCGATTGAACCGGGAGGATGATCATGCAACAGGCCGAAGATTTTCGAGCAGAAAGCGAAGCACTTTTCAAGCTTCTTGAGAGCGCTGATGCCGATCGATTTGACGAACCGACCCTGTTCAAAGACTGGACAATCAATGCAGTCCTTCAGCACTTATGCTTCTGGAATCAGATGGCCGGTTTGCAACTAACGGATGAAAACGAACTCACCCAACGCCTCAATAAAATCATGACATTTGAGGGCAGCATGCGGGGGTTCGAGGCGGCGTCCTTTAAGAGCTTGTCGGGTACAGAACTGGTACGGCACTGGTATCTAGATATGAACAAAACCGCGGATCTTTTCGCCCAAGCAGATCCGAAAGTGCGCCTAAAATGGGCGGGGCCGGAAATGAGTGCGCGTTCGTCGATCACCGCCCGCTTGATGGAGACCTGGGCGCATGGACAAGAAGTGTACGATCATCTTGGGGTGAAACGGCAAAATGAGGATCGGATTCAGAACATCGTTGTCCTCGGAGTGAACACCTTCGGCTGGACTTACAAAACGCGCCGCGTGCAACCTCCCGGTCCAATGCCGCATGTGCGACTGACGGCACCATCCGGCGCAATCTGGACTTATGGCGACGAAAGCGAGATCGAACTTATCTCGGGACCGGCAGAGGCGTTTTGTCAGGTGGTGACGCAGACACGAAACATCGCTGACACAGATCTGTCCGTGACCGGACGTGTCGCGACCGACTGGATGTCGAAAGCGCAGTGTTTCGCCGGCGCCCCAGAGACGCCACCAGCACCTGGCACGAGATTTACCGCTTCCGCTGGGGCGTGAAAGCATCGAGACGGCGGTGGCTGCTCACAAGCAATTGGCCTACTCTAGCTGACAATTCGTTGAAACCCGTCGAACGGTGGCCGTGTGCTAACTCAAAGATTGGGCTACTTTTGAGCGGTTCGGAGTACTCCGCTTTTGGCGCTTAGCCTCTTCGTTACGGGTTTCAAGCGCGCCCAACTGGTGTATGGCGGTTGGCAGACCCCCCATAGGACGACATCCAGACCCACCGAAAAACGGGCCGATCTGGGTGAGCAGGAGCGCACCCGGTAGACATGAGTATTTCAGTTCCCGAAATGATTTCGCTGACTGCTTATTTTGTTCTGATGTTGGGAATCGGAATTTACGCCTACCGAAAATCAACGAGTGACGTTTCGGAATATATGCTGGGTGGGCGACAACTACACCCCGCTGTGGGCGCGCTCTCGGCGGGCGCGTCTGACATGTCGGGTTGGATGTTGATGGGTCTGCCCGGTGCGATCTATTTGTCCGGACTGAATGCGGCTTGGATTGCCGTTGGCCTGACGATCGGCGCCTATTTCAACTATCGCCTCGTTGCCCCCCGTTTGCGCGTTTACACAGAGATGGCGGGCGATTCGATCACCATTCCGGACTATTTTGAGAAACGGTTCAATGACAAGACACATGCTCTGCGGATCATATCGTCTCTGGTCATCGTCGTGTTCTTTACGCTCTACACATCAGCAGGTGTGGTCGCCGGCGGGAAGCTGTTTGAGTCGGCCTTTGGCCTGGATTACACCGTCGGGCTGTTTGTCACCGCTGGGGTTGTTTTAGCTTACACGATGATTGGCGGCTTCCTTGCCGTGAGCCTGACAGACTTCGTTCAAGGCACGATCATGTTTCTAGCCTTGTTGATCGTCCCCATCGTTACCCTGCTGGCCATTGGCGGTTTGGGGAATGCTGAAAGCGCCATCCTGTCGGCGCCGCCGGCCCTAACCGCAGACGGATCCACAGGTCCCACGCGTTCCGGTTTCTTCAATTGGACGGACGGGCTGACTCTTGTCGGCTTCATCTCTTTGATGAGCTGGGGCCTCGGCTATTTCGGACAGCCGCACATCATCGTCAGATTCATGGCAATCCGCTCATTGAAGGACATCGCCACGGCGCGCTATATTGGCATGAGTTGGATGATCGTGACGGTTATTGGCGCCGTCCTCGTTGGCTTGGTGGGCGTCGCCTACGTTGCGCAAAACCAGCTCCACGCCGAAATCACAGACCCTGAAACCGTCTTCATCCTGCTCTCACAATCTCTATTCCACCCCTTCGTTTCTGGCTTTTTGCTCGCCGCCATTTTGGCCGCCATTATGAGCACGATTTCGTCCCAACTCCTGGTCTCCTCGAGCTCATTGACAGAGGATATCTACAAGGCCTTTGTTCGCCGTGACGCCAGTCAAACTGAATTGGTGCTGATCGGCCGAATTTCTGTCTGTGTTGTTGCGACCGTCGCCGTGCTTCTGGCGTTTGATCGATCGAGTAACATTCTGTCACTGGTCTCAAATGCCTGGGCCGGCTTTGGTGCCGCCTTCGGTCCGATCATTTTGATGTCGCTCTATTGGAAGGGTATGACGCGAGACGGTGCGCTTGCCGGTATGTTGGTTGGCGCTGGCACTGTCTTGTTCTGGCTGTACGCCCCGGTAACGATCGGCGGTCAGTCGCTGTCTCAAATCATCTATGAAATTGTACCCGGCTTTGCGATGTCCCTATTGGCGGCCTACACCACCAGCGTGTTTGGCCGCAGTCCGAAACCCGAAGTGACTGAGGCGCACGACGCTTTAGAAACGGCGATGGCGCAGGATCCGCAACCAGTGTTCTAATCTCGGCGTAACCCGCACGAACAGCCACCGGTAAAACTCTGTAACAAAACGCGCGGGAACCGAAAAATTCCAGAAAACCAAGTCTGAGACAGTACAATCGGATCAGGCCGCACCAGGCCTGGGCATGCGTCCGCCTATCCCAGAAACCCAGCCAGAGTCCGCCCGTCGTTCAGCGACTTAAAACGCCCTAAACCGGACGCTCATTATAGTGGCTAAATCTCAAGAACGAGGGGGCAGTGGTCGGATACCACGGGATGAGAAACAACTTGAAAATCGATTACGTCTACATGCTCATTGACCAGCATGTAGTCGGCAAATTTGTTGGGTTTCTCGTAAAGTGATGTTCGAGTGCTCTGATACCCTCTGGCGAGAACAAGTTCCTCAAATCCATTTTGACTGAGGTAAGTCAGCGTTTCGCTCTGCGGTTCAACATTGAAATCCCCACAAATGATTGCTGCGTCGCCGGGTTCTGAGATACAATTGGAAAGCTCTAAAAGACGCCGTGCTTGCGTTGCTCTTTCTGGTGTGTCCATCTTGCCCCTTAAATCGCGCAATCCATGCATGTGAGTAATGCACACGGCGCGGTCTCTATCGAAATCAAAGAGCCTGACTGCATGTGCCGATCGCGAGCGCGGGTGATCACCATATCCGTTTGGTGAGAATGATTTGTGGACGAACCCTTGTGTTTGGGCGATTACGGGGAGAGTTTTCCTTACAAAAGTCGCCAATCCCCATTGAGAAGGCAACGCCGTCTCGTCTCGCCAGAGTTCACCTTGCGCGGCAGGGCAGAACCACGCCACATGACCTGGCAAAGCTGCGCACATATCACGAAAGAAGTTCGCTCTTTGCGGCAATACATGATCGCCGTCACGATAGGTCAGCCAGTCCTCGTTGGTGTGAGGGCTGTGAACGACTTCCTGAAGACACAGTACGTCTGGGATTTCGGTTGCAACATAGTCGAACAACTCGTCATGAAGCTTTCCGCCCCACCCATTCAAACACATTATTCTCATAGGCTCTCATTAGCTCAGATCGTGAAGGTTGGCGACGGGTTTAGGGACGACCGCAGCGTCTTAAACTCGCCCCACAACGGCCTCTCATAGTTTCCGAAACGCGAGCAAAACCACACATCAGCTCATAGCCAGGAAACGCTCGAATGTGGACGCTGGCAGAGTCCGCTTTGGGCGCAAAAGCGCGCCTTCAACTCGGGGTCGCCTCACAGAAGTTTTTCCTTTTTTGCGTGCAGTTTCTAAAATCCAAAAAACCTATGTGTAGAAGCTGACAGCGACCACTCAAGTCTGTCATATTGCCGTCACCGCAATTCTCAATTCTAGATTTTGGAACTCACCTAATCGGGGAAAGACATGGCGAATGGATTGGACGAAACGGTCGGGTTTAATCCGCGCGGTTATAAATACGACGCCTTCATCAGCTATGCTCATGCCGACAAAGGCATTGTCGACGATCTTTACAATCGTTTGCAGAAATACCGCGCACCAAAATCGCTGCAAAAGGAGAAAGGAGATTTCGGTCCACCGCCAAAACGGCTTCGACTGTTTATGGATCGGCGGTCTGCCCAAACGGGTGAAACCGTCTCCGACCGATTAATGACCGCGTTAGAGTCGTCGGCATTTTTGATCGTCATGTGTTCAGTGAATTCGAGCGAGAGCAAATGGGTTGGAATCGAAACTCAGGCCTTTTTAGAGCGCGCCGGCTCACGACGGATTCTTCCCGTCTTCATTCGGGAAGACAAGGATCAAGCCATTGCCAGCGTTCTGACCCCAGCGCTACGACAGCTAGGTGACCGCCTCCCATTTGGTGCTGACCTCATCATTGATGGTGGCCCTGAAGCCGTTTCGCATAAATTGATCGGCGGACTGATTGGCGTGCCCCAAGATCGCGTCGCGCGAGAGCAAGAGAAAGCAGATAAGCGCCAAAGGCGAATTGAGCGCACCGCATTGGTCACAATTTCGGGGCTGGCGGTGGGCGCTGCTACAGCCGGGTGGTTCGCTTACGACCAGGCACAGAAAGCGAGGGCGACGTTGCAAATTTCGCTCAATGCACTCGACCAAACCACACCCTTCGCCAGTCGCATGGTTTCCGAGGGCCGGATCAAACTCGCCGACGTTGCACCCTGGAAAACAGAGCTGGATTCTGTTTTTGGAAGTTACGAAGCGCAACAACTCGAATCGCTCCCTGATGTCCGCTACAGTTTAGGCCAAGTGATGCTCGCTTCATCTAGTCTTTCAGCGAGCATGGGTTCCGAAAAGGAGCGTCTTTTGGCGGCCCGCCGCGCGCAAGACCTGCTTGAAACCTTCAAAGACGACATTGGGCCGACGCCGCAGCTTTTATTGTGCGATGCATATTTGCACCAAGCTTTGGTACATATTCAAAGGGAGGATTTTACCGACGCGTCGTCGCTTGTATTGCGCTGCAAGCAGCTTCTCGCCTTCGAGCAACGCTACGCAGAAGCGCCATCAGACCTCATACCACTCGCCTACAAAACCATCTACGCTCACCAACTTTCAAATGAAATCGATCTCGCTCAGGAGCAATTTGAAAGCGTTCTTTCGGATCAGTTGGCACGCCGCCACGAGCCGATACTCGATGAACTTGCGCCCGTTGCGGCTGAACACGCGGCCTATTTACAGTCCATGTTGGACAGCGCGCTCGCAGAAACCTACCGGCGAATGGGCCGATATAAAGACGCGCGCTCCGCTTACGCTACTGCTGAATCGAGAATTGCAGACCTATCCCTATCAACGCTTGACAAATTGCCTCTCCTCTCAGGCAAAGCGCAAACGCTAAGTGTATTGGCAGGGGGAACTGAAGACGCCCTTGAAATTGCAGACGCGCTTATTTTGGCTATCTCCGATAAGATTGCCGAAGACGTCGCGCAGCGGGCGCTCCAGGCTGCTTTAGCGGAGCTCCTTCTTTTAAAGGCTAGCATACTCGAAGATCAGCTCCGTCAATCAGACCTGGAGTCAGCCACAGAGTCGGCGCGCCGTGTCGAACAAACCCTTTTGAGTGCAGGCGAATTGCTCGGCGATCTTGTCGAATTCGACCCGGAGAACCGGCGTTGGGCGCGAGCCTATGCATTCCAGCAATCCGATCTCGGAGAATTTTACTTCAGACTTTTTGAATCTTTTGGCTCGGAAGCCCCACTCTGTAGACAGGCGTGCCTAGACCAAGCCGAGGCTGCTTTACTCAACGCGCATAGTATCTTGGAAACATTCCCTAACCCGCTGCCCAATCTTGCGCGCATAAAAGTGGACATCGAACTCTATATCAGTCGAACGCTGCGACTTGCGGAACGCCCAGATGCAAAGGACTGGATGTCCACGGCAGAAATCAGCCTCACCCAGATTGACGCAACGCGCAATCCACGTGCGCTTCAATTTTTAGCGGCTCGGGTCGCTGATGAAAAGGCCGACTTGCTGGCCTTTGAGGGACGGGGGCGTGAAGCCATCGCGGAGCTTGGCTCTATGCGTGCACTTTATGCGCAGGCGGTTGAGGACGAACCTTTTACGCTCCGGCACCTGCGAAACCTGGTATGGACGCAAAGACGGATTGCGGATCTACAGCTCCAATTCGACCTTCGCGAAGACCTAGGACAGACCTTGTCGGACGGATGTGACCTGATCAAAGACATAGACCTAGCACAAGCCAATTGGCTTCTGCGGCGTGACATCGACGCCATTAAAGCTTTGGCGACCGATGCCGAACTGGCTTGTGTTACTAATCAATAGGTCAGCCGGACACCAAACAGTCCGCCTTGCGCATCTATGTAGTCATGACCCTGTCTCGTGAAATAGCTCACATAGGGTTGCCAGCCACTACTAAAATCCAGCGCGGCAGAGACGTTCACATCGAAATACTGGTCGTCGAGATCGTCAACATTGTATCGGATTTGAGCGGCATCTGCCCCACGAAGGTCCTGCGCAAAGAAAGCGGTCCGGATCGGCGTTTCGGCATCGCTGACGAAGATTGCATCTGAACCCAACGTCAGGTCCAGTACGGTCGTGTCGCTAATGAGCGCGGAATAGGTCAGGCTGCCGCCAAGGCGGCTTTCAACCCATTCGTCTTCGACCGCTTCATAGCGGAGCGCCAATCCCTCTCCGCCCATCGAGGCAACGCCAGTCATAGATTCCTCGTGTGCGCCCGTCTCGAATTGCGCCCACGTCACGGACGCCCTGGGTGCAACCGTGACCCCCCCAAGACCGACGCTAAGCGAAGACTGCAGGCTAACGGACATAAAATCCTGATCGACATCTCCGCCGAATTGACCTGACGCGATGGCCACGTCTGCCTCTCCATCCATGTCCGAGTCGACACCCAAGTCCGGCGTATACTCCTGGCTGAAGGATCGATCATAGGTTTGGTCACCTTGCCCGGCACTGCCAAGCAAACTGAAGGACCATGCCGCATTGTCCGTTCCGCCAAAATCAAATGCGTTCGAATTCCAACCCGCGAAGACAGAGCCCGTCCAGGCTTCCGTTTCGAATTGGTCGAACAAATTGTTTTCGCCAGAGCTTGTTTCCGACTCCGTCGACTCGAAACTTACCGCGCCGCCGAAAAGAAGCGAACTGTCTGTTGCAGTATCATCCCCAAAGAGGAGCGCCGCACTCGCATTGATGACGACAGAGTCGGCGTCAAAGGCGCTTGCCAGATCAGTTTCCTGCCGCTCAATGTTCACAAATCCGCCTGATAAATCAGTGACGAGCGTGAAGGGTCTGTCACGTGGCGCGGTGATCGTGCCGGAACTCAAAGCGCTGATTGGGATCGTGCCGATAGAGGCGAGTTGTATGCCGCGGGCGGCTTGTTCCCGAGCGCGCTCTTCCTCGCGGTTTTCACGTTCGGCCTTTTTCCGCAAGCGGGAAAAGATCGCGCGGAGGCCGCCTTCGCGACGGGCGAGCCCTTCTTGTGCGCGGACGGAACCAGCATTGGATCCGACCGCACCACCGAGGACTGGGACACCGCCAGGAGCGACTGTCGGTGAAATCGAGCCGCCTATCTTTTGACCAGCGCTAGCATCAAATCCAAAGAAAGTGCTTCTACGCGTTGTTTCTTCTTGTTCGTACGCGGCGGTTTGGGTCGTACAAAGAGTCTCCAGCCCGCCCCCCAAAAGCGCGCCTCCACCACTGTTCTTGCCTGGCCCGAACGAGTTCGTAACCTCAGCAAAAACTGTTCGAATGGCCTCCACTTCGAAGGGATCTTGTTGGCCGCCAGGTGCATTCGTAGGCGTAGGGCTGTTACCAGTGTAATAGAAGGTGGCAGCGAGGTCGTCGGTATCTATGAACAAATCAATTACACCGTCCGGCACTACTCCCGAGGCAGCCGGAGGTGCCGAATCAAAAACCACATCCCAATCCGGCGGAGGATCAACTAACGCCTCCCTGGTGGACGCTTCAGCATCTATTTCTGGTTCCTGGCCTACGACGTTTGCGGAATATACGCTGTAGTCATATTCGATACGTTCCGGCGTTCCCGTCCTAGTTGGAGTTCCTGCTTCAAACTCGTCTGCCGTCAACAACCCACCGACATAGCGGTCTTCGCTTTCGATGTATGTGCCTTGGCACCCATTCGCGAGTAATCCGTTGATGGCATCTTCCAACGTGACACGATCTTGAGCCATTGCCGGCGCAGCGGAAGCAGCCAACACGGTTCCGATTAGCAGGTATTTTCTCATCGCTGCCATCCTGAGTTGATAATGCGTTAACTGATGTTAACCATTAGACGCTCTCAATCGAAAGCGCTTTTTCCCCAGCGTCATAAAAAATTCTTACCTTCAGTTACGTCGGCCACCTCAAACGCAAATTGTATTTGGCGCCAAGGTCCGCTCGGCAAAAGGTCCGGTTTTATGGATTTAGCGGACGCTCAGCGTCTTACACGCGCCCCAAGAACAGACTCTTTAGTCACCAAGCTCGCAGCCTCAAAAGGGGCATTCTTCTAGAAGGTCGCTTCCTATCGCCGCGTCGGAATTGAATATGTCCGAAACGATCAGCCAGTTGCCGTTCTCATCTTTCTTCCGAACTTCGAGATACTTGCCGACATCAACGCCATATCCTCCGGTCTCAAGCGGAATAAAGACACAGGACCTGCCTCTGACATAAGCGAAATTGCCATCGCCTTCTATGTCCTGAACATCGAAAGCGATTTGGAAACCCGTTTCATACTCCGCTTCCCACGCAGAGATCGAATCGCGGCCGATGACTTGGGGGCTATTGGGTGGCATCATGGTCGCATCCGGTGAAAACAGCTTTGCCAGCGCATCCCAGTCGTTCGCATTATAGGTGGCAACCCATTCATCCGAAGCAGCTTGAATCGCTGAAACGTCAGCGTCCGATAATGCGTCAGGGTAGGATTGGCAGGCGCCCAAGCTCACCAGCAAAACTAAGATAGAAGGAGATCGTTTTTGCATCTTGCCTGCCTCACGGTTTCGGTCTCACGTCTCGGTGCGCTAGCTTGGCATTGATTGCAACAAGAGGGGTCCATTTTGTTGATTCAGCAAAGTCTGCGCGCACCCAAAGCGGACCCAAATCAGCCAATGGCGAATTGTCGAACGGACGCCGAGTCGGACCAACGCTTAGCTGATGAGAATAACCCTAAACTGAGCAAGGTCATGTCTATCGCTCCCGAGAGCGCGGGCGCCCAACCGTTTGCCTTATCAAGGGTGTAAGCCTAAGACCACAGGGGAGATCGCTGGATTGAGCGGCATGACGCAACCATCTGACGCACTGGAACAGACGACACAGTTGCGGTTGATTTCGGGTGATCTCACCGTCGACGTCGTAGAAATGCGCGCCGATATTGCTGGATCTAAGCTAACACTGTCCCCGAAAGCGCACGCCTTGCTCGCGACCTTGATGCGCCATCGCGGCGGACTCGTGCGTAAAGATGCCCCAACACAAGATTGCCACTCGTTCTCTACTGATGTGTGCCGCCAGTTCTTGACCCTTTTTCCAGCTCGGCTCGCTCGCTTGGGATCGCGCTATTGATTTCGCAATTTGCAATTGCAGCTTGCAAGGCATTGCGCGGTCAACCTATCGGTCATTCAAGTCGAAGCGTTCATCACATTGATATTACAACGGTTTCTACCGCAAAAAGGGGTGGTCCCTCTTCGCATGAAACGTGCACAGCACCCCATAAGACGATGAGGTGCCATGATGGGAATTTCTACCAAAACGCGGCTGTCCGACAAAATCGGACGGCGCAACAACCATATTGATCAACTGCGCTTGATGGCGGCGCTAGCAGTCGTTGTCGGGCATTGTTGGCATATTGCGCTTGGGCCAGATGCTCATGTTCCCTTCGAAACGCTCACCGTGTTTGGTTTTCACGAACTGGCGGTGCACGTCTTTTTCTTTTTGTCTGGCCTGTTGGTTACGGAGAGTGCACGGCGCAATCAAACCACACCCGTTAAATACCTATACCGCAGAAGCAAACGCATCTTCCCTGCCCTTATTGTCAACGCGATCAGCATCCCTGTCCTGCTGTCTCTGACCGGCGCTTGGACTGGGCAAACACCGGCGTCGATGCTCGAATATGCCGTCCGCGCGATCAGCTTGTTTTCAGTTCAGTTTTCGCATCCACACGCGTTTGCAGGACTACCCTTTGAGGGCGCGATCAACGGGTCGCTGTGGTCGTTGAGACACGAGATCATTGTCTATGCCGTCTTATGCGCCGCAGGTGTTTTCGGGGCCCTGAACAATTCGTGGCGCCGGGCCATATTCTTCGGTGCTGTGCTGTCAATGATCATCGCCGGACACGCACTCGCACCGATCGCAAATGGCGGCCTTGAATTTATCATAGCGGAGGGGCGTTTTGTTATGTTTTCCTTCTTGCTCGGAGTGATGGCTCATCAGTTTGCCGGGCGTATCCCGCTTCGAATGTGGTTGATTTTACCAGGACTGTTCGCCCCGGTTCTGAACCTTCTTCTACCGGTGCCAGAACTGATCGCGCAACTCAGCGTCATTTATCTGGTTTGCGCTCTGACACTCCTGGCCGCCTATCACGTCGACGATGCGAAAGGGCTAAAACGAGACATCAGCTACGGTGTCTACATTTATTCATGGCCGTTACAGCAGCTCAGCCTGTATCTCGTTTTCAATTGGTTTGGCGTACTCTTGAGCCCGCAAGCTCTGCTGCTGGTATGCCTGCCGCCTATTCTGCTTAGCGCGTACATCTCCTGGATCAGTATCGAGAAGCCGGTGCTGAATTTCAAACCAAGGTCCATTCAATATGACCGCTTGCTCAATCAGGCTAAGCGCTCGATTTAGGCCGCGTCGTTCGTCTCCCAAGCTTCTCGCTTCCGGTAGATGGTGCTGGGGCTAACTTCGAGCAGGCGAGCCGCCGCGGTGATACTGCCGTCGCATAAGGCAATGGCACGTTCAATGGCGAGCTTCTCCGTCAGCCAAAGCGGTTCAATGCCGCCAGAGCTGGGTTGGGCATCTTCAAGCGCCGCCATCGCAGGAAGCGATGCGATCGGTGATGCCCGTCTGTTGCCATGCGAATTGTTAGGGCTCAGCTGACTAAGTGCCTGCCGGTCAATCTTTGGTTCACGCACCAAAACCGCCGCTTGCCGCATCAGGTTTTCCAGCTGCCGGACATTGCCAGGCCAAGCCTGATCAACAAGCCACTCCTCCGCCGAGCGTTCTAGACCTTCGGTCTTTCGGCCTTCCTCTGCCGCAAACTTTTTCAAAAAGGCTCGTGCTAGGATCAAAATGTCCGCACCGCGCTCACGCAGCGGCGGCAACGCCACCGGAATCACATGCAGGCGATAGTACAAGTCTTCGCGAAGTTTTCCATCTTGCACGGCTTGCAGCGGATCACGATTGGTTGCTGCTACGATGCGAATGTCGGCGCGCCGCGTCACGCTCTCGCCAACCCTTGAATACTCACCGGTTTGAATGAATCGGAGGAGTTTTGGCTGCATGTCGATTGGCATTTCGCCAAGTTCGTCGAGAAACAACGTCCCACCATCGGCAAGCTGCGCCGCGCCAACACGGTCGCCCGTTGCTCCGGTGAAGGCGCCTTTTACATGACCAAACAATTCGCTTTCGATCAGCTCATTCGGAATGGCCCCACAGTTCACCGGCACAAATTTCGCACGGCGACGTGGGCTCAGCGAATGAACCGCCCGTGCGGCAACTTCTTTGCCAGTCCCGGTTTCTCCAGTGATGAAAATGTGAGCTTTGGACGGTGCGGCCGATTCTATCATTCGGTAGACAGCTTGCATCGGGAGCGAGCGCCCGATGAAGCCGCAAAACTCGCCTTGGTCTTCGAAGTTGGGCGTTTCTTTACTGGTTGGCGATTTCGTTGTCGGCGCGGATATGCTTGTGACCCGGCGCGCCTGATCAAGCGCCGCATTCACAGTCTCTCGCAACCGATCTTTGGAGGTTGGTTTGACCACAAAGTCCGATGCGCCCATTCGCATCGCCTCAATTGCAACACTCATCGAGCCATTCGCAGTGATCACAATGATCGGAAACGTTGCGCCAGTATCGATCCAGGTTTTGAGCAAATCCATGCCGCTCATATCTGGCAGGTTTAGATCCAACAGAACGCAACTGGGCGCTTTCAACTGCACCATGCTCAACGCAGCTGCACCGGTTTCCGCGATTTGGATCGTGTCGAACGCTGCTTTGAGGTGAGATTGATAGGTACGTGCCAAAGACGGCGTATCTTCCACGATCAACAGGGTGCGGTCGTCTGACATGCCGGCCTCCTACATCCGTTCCAGCATTTGGGTGCGGACGGTTTTTGCTTCTGCGTGTATGCTCTCGATCAAACGGCCAACATGTTCTGCAGAACGATCGCGTGCAACGCCCTCAAGCTCGGCTGCCAATGCGCTCAGCGCCGACGCGCCGACATTTGCAGCAGCCCCTTTTAGGGAGTGTGCATCGCGCTGCAGCATGCTCATTTCGGCTTGATCCAGAGTTTCGAGCCGCTGTTCCAACTCAGCCAGGAAGAGTTGTCCTATCTCGTTGAAGGTCTCCATATCGTCACCCCACAGCTCTTCGATGGCCGGCAAGTCGAGCCCTCCAGCTGAAACAGTATTTTCTGGCATTGGTGCAATCCATTCCTTCAGTTGTGTCGCGAGCTCCGGCAACCGGAGCGGCTTGGTGAGGTAAGCGTCCATACCTTGCGCAATCGCATTTTCTCGGTCGCCTTCGAGAGCATGGGCGGTAAGCGCTATGATGGGGGTGTCGCAACCGACGTCGCGCAACATGCGTGTGGCCTGCAATCCGTCTACATCGGGCATGCCGATATCCATCAAAATAGCATCAAAGTTTTGGTTCCGGGCTAGGACAAAAGCCTCACGGCCGTTTGCAACGCGTTCATGTGTGAGTCCAAGTTTGGTCAGCATATGGCCGGCGACTGCAGCATTGGTGTTGCTGTCCTCGGCCAAAAGCACATGCCCACTGAGCTTGTTCGACTTCGGCTTTTTCAGCGCCGTTTCCGTCGCGTCCAAAGGTTCGGCGCGCTCGACGGGGACCCGAAACCAGAATGTACTGCCGGTTCCCACTTCACTTTCAACACCGATTTCGCCTGACATCAGCTCGACCAGCTCTTTGCAAATGGCGAGTCCCAAACCGGCACCACGATAGCGCTTGCGCTTGGAGGAATCGGCCTGTCGAAAACGTTCGAACAGCCGCGATTGCATCTCTTTGGCGATGCCAGGACCCGTATCCGTGACGCGTCCGTTCAGCGTGTATTTGCCGCCGACCTCGTCGACCCAAACTTCTGTGCTTACGGATCCTGTGTCAGTGAACTTAATCGCATTGCCGATGAGGTTCAGAAAAACCTGCCGGATCCTGCGTCCGTCAGCGAAATAATCTAAGCCGTCTGTCTGAACCTGGCGAACAAGCTGCAAACCTTTGTCACGCGCCATGGGCTCAAGTTCTGCGTGCATACGTTCACCCGCAGCTTTAAGATTGAACCGTATTGGACTGAGTTCCAGCTCACCTGCTTCGATCCGCGACAAGTCGAGGAGGTCCTGGATCAACATCAGCAGCGTTTCACCGGAGCTTTCTGCGAGTTTCACAAACTCCTCGTCCTTGTTCTTCAGATAATCCCGCTCGACAACCGCGAGAGAGCCAAGAATGCCGTTTAGAGGTGTGCGCATTTCATGTGACATGTTTGCCAGGAAGTCTGATTTTGCTGCATTGGCGCGCTCGGCCGCCTCCTTAGCTCGCTTAAGCGATTCTTCGTGAGCGAGCTGTTCCGTCATATCCCGGACAAGACCATGCACCAGCGTGCCGTCTTCCGACTCGATCTGTCGTGCTGTGATCTCCGTCTCGACGAGCGTGCCATCAGCCCTAACAAACGGTATTTGAAGCCGCGTATGTCCTTGCGACCCGACCTCCTGGATCGCTTGCCTGGCAAGATGGTGATGACTCTCGGGATGGAGCATGGGCACCGGCGTTTTGAGCAGGTCCTCTTTAGAGCGGCCCAGCAGCTCAACCGTCCGCTCATTCACAGCATGGATACGTCCATTGAGATCGTGGACGATGATGGGCTCAGGTGACATTTCAAACAGAGACTGAAAGCGCTGCTCGGACAGGCGCAGTTTTTCCTCTTGCGCACGGGCTCCGGTGATGTCGCGAAGATAAGCTGAGAAGTGCGTGGTGTCTCCCGATTGGACTGGCGATATGGCAAGTTCAACAAGCAGGCGCTCACCTGAAGCATGAAGCGCCGGCACTTCAACGCGCCTTCCAATCACTGGCCCCTCGCCCGTATCATGGTAGTGCGCGAGACCTTTGCGATGCGCTTCGCGGAGCTCCTCTGGAATCAGAACCTCACTGAGTTCCAGACCAATGACATCTTCGCGCTTGTGACCGAATGTGCGTTCTGCCGCAGGATTGAATTCGAGAATGAGACCGGAATGATCCATCATCACGATGCAATCAAGCGCGGCATCAATAACGGCGTCACGCAATGCGTGATCACGCTGTTCCAGAGTGAGTTCAATCGGCACCGTTGCGCCTTTCGCTCGTTTAGACAGATGTTCTTTCAGTTCGACCGTATTCGGCATATTGACGGGGCTCCTCGATCCATTCGAGGTCCGTTGCAAATTGCGTTCAGACGATTTCCAAAAGCGTCCCCGATCCCAAATTACCCCTAACTACGGGTGATATAGACGCACCGCCTAAATCTCAGGATGTACTTTACATTGAAGACTCTTTGCAAAATGCAAACAGAGTTTCGCAGTTTGCAAAAGAGTTTTTGCAGTTTGCGAGCTGCTCAATACGCTCCTCTCGCTTGAATTACAGCGAGCGGAGTCTTCAGCAGGATACCCAAATCCATCCAAACTGTTCTGTGCTTTAGGTACGCAACATCAAGCGCCACTTGCTTCGGAAACGGTAAATCGGCTCGACCGCTGATCTGCCACGTACAGGTGAGGCCAGGTTTGCCCATCAAGCGACCTCGCTCTTTGTCTGAGTATTTTTCCACCTCATGCGGAATGGCCGGGCGCGGCCCGACCAGAGACATATCGCCGATCAGGACGTTCCAGAGCTGCGGCAACTCATCAATCGAGTATTTCCGAATGAAACCGCCGATACCGGTAATCCGGGGATCCTTTTTGAGCTTAAACGTGACCCCATCATTGCGGTCATTGGCCGCTTGCTGCATTTCGACTTCTGAGATGGCGTCGGTCCGCATCGATCGAAACTTATAGAGTTCAAACTCACGCCCGTTCTCGCCGACGCGGATTTGGCGAAAGAGTGCCGGTCCTTTGCTGTCCAACCGGATCAAAGCTGCAACCACTAACAAAGAGGGTCCCAGCACAGCTAAACCAACGCCCGCCCCAACAATATCTACCGCCCTTTTCGCAAATCGATCCGCTTGCCCGATCAGTCGGCTGACATGTTTGCCGACAGCGAACGAGGCAGCGTGCAATACAAATATGGCATTGCCCAATATGTAACGACGCCACATCCGCCTGGGTTCCTGGCGAAGTCGATACAACCATTCCATACCCCGTTTGCGCAACCAAAGCGGTGCCCGTGGGATTCGGCCTGACATAAAATCGAACAAACCACCGACGCCAATCGTCACCGGCGCGTTCAAGCGTGGGGCAATCCGTGCAAGAAATACGTCTTGCTGTGGAACACCAAAAGCGACCATCACCACACGAGCGCCCGACTGATTAATCAATTCAATAACGTCATCCTCATCCTGCGGAGCGAAGAAGCCATGATGGGTCCCGGCGACTTTGAGGTTGGGCGCTATTCGCTGAGCTTCTTTCCCCGCCGCATCTGCGACACCATCGGCGCCCCCTAATAGGAATACCGGAATCTTACGAAATGCGAGGCATCGGCAAAGCACAGGAAACAAATCGGTCCCGTTCAAATTCTCTCCGAGCTGCTTGCCGTCGAGGCGCGCTGCTAGTTCCACCCCAGACCCATCCGGCAGGATCGCATCAGCGCTTTTCAATGCGGCATCATACTGCCAATCCTTGCGTGCGATGTTTGCGCAGTGTGCATTTAAGAACGCCAAACGGGTCGGAAGCCATCCTTGCGCTCGTTCTGCAATCCAATAGGCAATCTCTGCACGTGTTGCGGTTGCCAGCTCAAACCCAAGCACGGATGTCCGCATTGGCTGGTGCAGCGGGTCATGCTGAATGCCGAGACGCTGCCAACGGTTTGTGTTCCTTTCGAGAGGATGCGTTTTCAATGGCATGGCAAAATCCTTTCAACTATCGATGCCACTTCCTTCGCATTCTCCGTTCCACGCCCTGAATTCCATTAAATTCCCAATTAAAACCGAACGTTACCAATTGGTCGGCGCGATTTCACTCGCGGTCCGTTCGCGTTTTGCAAATGGCGTGAGCCGCGCTTTGCTTCCCATTTCGCGAAATGCAATTGCGGGCGCACAGCCACAAAAAGCGCTGAACCTCCAATAGATAAAGGCAAACGGCACCGCTGGGATGTGCGCGGCCGAATTGGCGATAAAATTGAAGAGGTCTCTTCGAAACCCGGAGGGCACCCATGCTCACACCAAACGCTATCTGGCGACGAATCGCTGGCCGCGACACGCACAGCAAACTGATCCGAAATATGGGATGGATTGCCGGCGCTGAAATGGTCAGCCGTATTGGCCGCATCGTCGCCGCGATCATCTTGGCACGGGCGCTTGATGCGCACGCATTCGGTGTTGCTGCGCTAGCGTTGACAGTGTTCGAACTGGTCCGCCTCTTTTGCGAAAATGGTGTTGGGGCGGCAGTCGTCCGCGCGCGCGAAGAAGACCTCGCCGCAACCGCGAACACTGCTTACAAATTGATGTGGTGGGTTTGCGGAGCGCTCGCACTCATCCAAACCGTGATCGGCGCAATCACCATCCAGATATTCGATGAACCGACGCTCGGCGGCATGATCGTCGTGTTGAGTGGCGTTTACGTGATCATGCCATTTGGCGTCGTGCATGGCTATATCCTTCAACGAGAAGAACGCTTCCGACATTTGGCTGGGGTAACCGCATCTCAGACGACTGCAGACCATTTAATCACTGCGCTCTTAGCCCTCACTGGGTTTGGAGCTTGGGCCATAGTTTTGCCAAAACTGATCACGGCCCCGCTTTGGCTGATCGGCATCCGCTGGGGGCAGCCTTGGCGCCGTGATGTGAGTGCCGGCTATGTCTCCATCTCTTCAATCTCGAGCTTCGCGCTTCCAGTGCTTGGAGCTGAGCTGTCAACTGCGCTTCGGGATCAAGCCGATAAGCTGATTGTCTCAGCGTTTCTCGGCGTTGAAGCGCTCGGCATATATTACTTCGCGTTCAATGCCGGGTTGGGGCTCTCTTCATCGCTTAACCGAGCGGTCAATGGCGCGCTCTACCCACACTTGTGCAACGCGGTGGCGACCGGACAAGATATCGGCGCGCGTTTCGACCGGTTGCTCAGCCGAGGGGGACCGGCGCTTAGCGGGCTATACGTTCTTCAAGCCGCCGCAGCTCTCCTCTATGTCCCGCTTCTTTTCGGTCCAGCCTGGGCACATACCGCGCCTCTCGTCGCCATATTCTGCCTGTCTGGTCCCGCCCGGCTTGCCGTAGATGCGTCGCGCGCTTTGTCTCGGGCACAGGGGCATTCCGGGCGCGAATTGGCGATCGCACTCAGTTTCACCCTGATTACGGTTTCAGGTTTGCTGGTCGGCGTAAGCGCCGGGCTAACCCAGGCCGTAATCATTCTCACAATCAGTTGCTTCATAGGCGCGGCGCTTTGCCTTTGCGTGGCCCGCAGCGCGCGTCTGACCCTATTCCCCAAATCTATAGCCGAAGGACCTCAAGAATGACACACGACCCAACTTTTTCGGTCATCATGCCCGTCTTCGATGCCGCGCACACATTGTGCGCTGCGGTTCAAAGCGTCGTCGCCCAGACCCTGCCCGACTGGGAACTCATCCTGATCGATGACGGCTCAAACGACGGGTCGCTTCAGCTTGGCAAGCTGATCGCTCGGTCTGACGTACGAATACGCTGCACTGGTTATACCAATGCGGGACCATCGACCGCACGAAACCGCGGGCTCGAACAAGCCCGAGGACGTTTCATTGCTTTCCTTGACGCAGACGATCTCTGGCATCCTGATCGATTGGAGGGTTTCGCCAAGCTATTTGAGGCTGAGGAAAATGTCGGCCTTCTATTCTCCCGCACTCAATTCATCGACGCGGACGGCGGTCGAATGCGAACAGTTACGCCGCATTACCCGACCCTCACGCTCGAGCGATTGCTGTCGGAGAACCCTGTTTGCAGCACGTCGAACATAGCCTGTCGCCGTGATGTGATCACCCAAATCGGTGGATTTGAAGACGGTCTAGATTATGCGGAAGACCAAGAGTGGCTGGTTCGTTTTGCGGCGACAGCAGCTTGGCACGCCAAAGGGGTCGACAAGGTTTGGTTCTACTACCGGTCTACGCCCGATAGCCAGTCCGCGGACCTAGATGCGATGCGGTCTGGCTGGACCCAACTCGCGAACCGGGCGCAGGACATTGCAGGTGTTCCGATAAAAGAAATGCGCGCCCGCGCATACGCCGTGTTTTGCCGCCAACTCGCACGCCGCGCACTGCGGAAACCAGGTGCACAGATGGAGGCTTTCGCCTGGCTCAGCGAGGCGCTGCAAACGGATCCTCACCTTGTCCTTCGTGAACCGCGTCGGACCATACTGACGGCCCTCGGAGTCTTAATTGCCCATCTGCCGTTTTCTCGAGCAAAGGAGCTTGTAAGCCAATGAACTACCAACCTTTTGTCTCTGTCGTGATGCCTGTGTATAATACAGCCACCTATGTTGCAGATGCCGTCTCATCCGTTCTCTTTCAGTCTTATGAGAACTTTGAACTTTTAATCATTGATGATGCAGGTCACGACAACTCAATCGAGATTTGCGAAACCTTCGATGACCCGAGAATCCGGATCATCAAACAGGCAAATAGAGGTCTTGCGGGTGCACGAAACACAGGCATCCGCAACGCTCGCGGAAGCCTCATTGCATTTTTGGATTCAGACGATCTTTGGATGCCGAGAAAACTCGAACGCCACGTACAACACTTTGCGTTGAATGAGACCCTCGGAGTGAGCTATTCAGGGTCAGTGCTAATCGATGATGACGGCGTTCCGCTCAGCGTCAGAATGACACCGAAACTCGATAACATTCGGGCAGAAGATGTCTTTTTGAGGAATCCCATTGGCAATGGATCTGCACCCGTCATTCGTCGAGATGTGTTCGATGACATTCGTTTTGAAGGGCGTCCGGGTGAACACAACTGGTTTGACGAGACGTTCCGGCAGTCTGAGGACATTGAATGCTGGTTGCGGATCATTCTGAACACCCGGTGGAAGTTCGAAGGAATCGAGGGATATTTGACGGTATACCGCATCAATGAGAGCGGCCTGTCGGCGAACATTCGCAAACAGTATGAAAGCTGGATCCGGGTTAGAGACAAGGTGTGCAGTTATGCTCGTGGATTTGGGCGCATGTGGTCGGGGCGCGCTGAAGGTTATCAATTACGCTATCTCGCCCGAAGGGCCGTTCGAACGACAGATGCCTGGCTCGCGATTCAACTTCTGACGAAAGCGCTCGTGAAGCACCCGTTAATGGTGGTCGAAGAACCGGGGAAAACCGCCAGCACCGCAGTGGCAACCGTTTTGCTCTTATGTTTCCCCCGAGCGCTAAACCGATCGCTTCATCAACGGTATTTGGGTCGGAGTGTACCAACATGATTAGCAACTCGACCGCCCATGCGACGCCTCTCGCGCCGACCTTTGTTGTGCCGCGATACTGGCCGAATATGGGCGGTGCAGAACAGCATTCTCGTGCACTGGTCCAGGAATTGGCGAAATCACACAGGCCAAGTGTGATACGGTTCTGTTCGACAGAAGCCCGACAGACGGACTACGCCTATGCCTTCAACCAAAGCAAAACCGTATTGGACGGGTCCGTGCCCGTCGCGCAACCCGGACCTCAGCGGACACTTCGCCCCATCCTAAAAGGTTTGGCAGAGCGGGCGCCGGACTGCCGGATATCTCGCGCTGCGTATCGGCACCTGACACAAAGCACGCTCGCACGGCAACTGAAGCAATTCTCGGGCGCTAGCGACCTTGTACACGCGATTTACAATGGTTTTACGCCGGCCTCCGTAGCGGCATCCAAATTGGATCGGCCATTTGTCTGGACACCGCTCGCGCACACGACAAAACCCCAGGGCACAGCGTGGTCATCTTCTGGTTTTCGGCGCCTCTATGCCCGTGCCGACGCCCTGATCGCGATGACTGAGTATGAGCGCGACTGGCTAATTGACCAAGGCGCAGAAGCCGCTCGTGTGCATGTCAGTCCGATGGCGCCGCTGCTCTCAGATCACCCTGGTGATGCGTCGGCATTCCGCAAAACTCATCGATTGGACAGCGGTCCAATCATTCTGTTTCTTGGACGGCTGGTTGAATACAAAGGATACCGCGCCTTGCTGGAGGCTGCACAAGCGATTTGGAACACCCATCCGAATGCGCAGCTCGTATTTGCCGGACCAGCGGATCAAACCGCAAAAGCGACCTTGCAGGGCGCCACAGATCCACGAATTCGTTATGTCGGCACGATCTCGGATGATGAGAAGAATGATGCGCTTGCGGCTTGTGAAATGGTTTGTGTGCCTTCGACCGAAGAAAGCCTCGGCGTCGTCTATTTTGAAGGTTGGATGTTCCAGAAACCGGTGATCGCGGCAGACATCCCTGTAATGAAGAGCGTCATCGCTGACGGCGTCGACGGCATTTTGACGTCTCAGCTGCCTGATCAGATCGCAATTGCGGTGAACCGCCTACTGAGTGATCCCGACATGGCGCGAGAGCTTGGATGCGCTGGCAAAGCCAAGGTCCAGGTCCAATACACTTGGGAACAGGCAGCGAAAACGCACGAGGCTGTTTATCGCTCGCTGCTCTAGGTAGCGGTTCTCACTGTTTCCTGGCAGGGCGTGCGGTGGCGAAGCGCCATCCCCATCGCGATCAAACCTGGCCACATTAGATATGTCAGGATCTCCAAATTTTCGCCGACGCTGTAAATGATCATCAGCAACACCATTCCCAGACCGATCTTGCCTTCCAGGCGTGTGACCGCTGCTAAGGCACAATCAATCAGTGACCATGCGAGCGGGATGACCAGCGCGAGCGCGCCGACGGCACCTTTCACAAAGAGCAAACCATACCAAGTGTGATGGCTACCGATTGGCATAAACTCAACAAAATGCGGACCACGCTCGACGACACCATGTCCCCAGACCGGGGCCTCCGTCCACCAGCGTTCGACGGCAATCTCTCCGAGTGCCTCCCGAACCCGAGTCGAGTCCGCACGCATCGATTTTACTGCGGACAGCGTCTCATCGACCTTGCGCAAGGCGATCTCCAGAAACGGGACGCTGACAAGAGCCCCTGCCGTTCCAGCGAAATAAAGAATTGGGCGATTGGCCCGCGATACCAGCATCACAGTCGGCCAAATCACCATGGCCGCCGCCAGGCCAAGTCGAGACTTGGAGAACCAAATCACCAACACGGCGGACACCACACCCAAGATCTTCCATTTCAGCCGGCGATCCGACAGAGCGAAGATAAGATACATGTTTCCGATGAAACCGGCCGCCGGCGACCAAGGCGTAAAGAATCGAAACCGCGCAGAGCCGTCAGTCGGTTCTAATGAATAGAGCGAAACAGAGAAAAATTCCGGACCTGGTCCGCCGACATATTTGAGCGGGGAGACATAAAGCGTTTCCGGTAACCCGATGGTTGGCGCAACGAGGAAGACGGGGATCAAGCACAACGTCATCAAAGACAAATAGCCAGCAGCGCGGATCAGCGTTTCGATCCGGATCGACAAGCACGCTCCGGCGAGCGGAAACATGATGAAGAGCGCCCATCCCTTCGCCCACCCAATCGTCGATTTGAGAGTCTGCCCAGCCCCGAGTTGATGCCCAATATGGGCAATCTCGAGTGCGATCAACATGGCGCCCATGCCAGCGATCCAAACCCAAAGCCCTATCGGTATCGGATTGAGTGGATAAATGCCGTGCCCCACACCGGAAAACAGCGCGCGTGAAAAAACAAGAGCGGTCAAAGAAACCGCGAGCACTGGACCCAACACATACAATCCGCCAATCAGATAGACCGGCCAAGTCAGCAGCAGGGCGACAGAGACTAGATAGTCTTCAGGAGCGCGCGGATAAGCGGCAATCTGATCCATAACAGGCCGAGCCCCATAGCGTAGAGGAAGAGACCGGCGAACGCGCCGATCAGAATGAATTTCGCAGACGGGCTGCTAGGCGTGTCTGGCGTGTCGGGACGCTCTACAGTCTGCGTCAAAGGATAGGAGGCAAACCGATCAGCTCGGCTCGTATCGATGCGCGCAAGCGCTGAGGCGAAGACGGTTTCTGCCACTCGGTGATCGCGTAGCAAAGCGGCGAGCTCTGTCGCCGGCTCTGCCAAACTTTCAATTTCGGTTTGGGTCTTTCGAAGTGTTTCAGATAGCGCCGCAGCCCGCGCTTTGGCACCCGCTGCTTTCGTTGCCGATTCAACCAAGGCGGCGATTAAACGCCCCCGTTCCTGATTGGCCGATTGCTGATGTGTCTCCATTAATCGATACGCCGAGAAGCCGATGAGAGCGGTCCCGCGATCGTTCGTGGCAGATCGCAGTGCGACAACTTCCTCGGTTAAGGCAATACGCTCGGGATGGTTTTGCCCATACATATTGGCAAATTCCGCAAGCGTTGTTTCCAGTTCATTGAGGCGATCACGCAGCGATTTGAATCCCGGATCGGAGAGTAACACCATGACCCGAGCGGCATCTTCTGGACTTAGACCCAGCAAACTCGACAGCCGACTGACTTCGCGTGTGGCGACCCTCGCTTCTGTGTTCGCGGCGTCAACGGCGCGGCTCAGGCGGTCGCCCTCACCTACGAGGTCTTGGAACTGCTCAATCGAGATCAGCCCATATTCAGATTGAAAACCGATGATACGAGCCTGCGCGGCTTCAACCTCAATTTGAAATCGTTTCAACATGTCGCGATAGGCCGACTCTCGGAGTTCTTGCTCTTCGCTGCGCAACGCTTCTACTTCGTCTAGGAAAACAGTTAGCCAGGTGTCCGCGAGCAATCTCGAGATATCAGCATCATCGGCCTTTACCGAGACATACATCAGCTTGGTTTGATTGATCAGCTTGATGTTCGGCGGATTGATCTCACTTAGCGGCATATCCAAACTCGCTGCGACTTCTCCGCGTAGCCGGTAGGATTGTAGCAGCTTCTTATAGTTTTCCGTTGGGCTCAGCGTGTGGTCACCAAAGGGTGATGCAGAATTGGAGGAGGCTTGACCTAAACGCTCCAAATTGACCGTGGTGTTGCTACCAGCTCCCGGCAAAATGAGCGTGAACCCGCTGGAATAGGACTTTGGAATGGACACCATCGCCAGCACCGCGAGGGCGCCAATACCAATTGCCCCGCAAAGAAGCAGCAGGAAGTAGCGTTGGATGCGCCCCGTCCGGTGAAATCCACGCACCACACCCTGGAAAAACGGTGTACGAGCGCGGCTCAATTCAGCGTCTCCGCGAGCACTAATGCGTTGGTAAAGGGAAGCGCAATGGTCGATACCGCCGTGAGGACATCGCGTAAATTCGTGACATGGGAATCGTAACAAGCAATGGCGTCTCCTGGTAGTAACACCGGATTGAAATCGTCGCGATCTGCGCGTCGGACGAGGTCTTCGATGGAGCGCGCGATAACTTCGCTTTCACCGGTCACAGGATTTGCCGAGATGAGCACCGCGTAGCGACGCGCATTGGTTGCCTGGACGCCCCCGACACAATTACCGGAGACCAGTCCTTGAAGAAACTTTGTGCCGTAAGGTACGCGCGTTGAATCCGCGCCGACGGAAGAGGAAGCATTGTTCAAAGCCGGCTGAGTCAGATTCGATATAAAGATCCGGATGCCCGGCATGGTCACGCGAGATGGCCGCGCAAGCGCTTCTTGGAAACAACCTTTAGACGGCACGTGAATTCGATCACTCGCAACCAAAACGGGATCAGGATACGCCGCCCCCGTAAAAGCACCGGACACATCATAAACTTGGCGTCGTCCGGCCCGCATCAACACGACATTGCGCACATCGGCATCAGGCCGAACACCGCCAGCGGCGAACAGCGCCGCGCTGAGCGTGCGCCCCGTCGCAAAGTCACCAGACAAATCGAGATTGGCGTCGCTGACTTGGTCTGGGCCACGTTCATTGAGGAGCACCGCCCCTGATTGAAACACAGCACCGGAAACGTGTGACTGGATCGCAGCATGCTGAAGAAGCTTAACATCTAAGCGCAGAAACCCGGCTTGAAAGAACTGACCGCTGACGAGCCGAACCGCAAGTAAGTTGGCGACATCATCGACCGTTAGACCCGCCGCAGGGATGGGCTGGAGATGGGGGATGCGGAGTTTGCCATCTGCTTCGATGGCATAGTCTCCGGCGAACCCATCCCCGCGAGGGATCGTGACCCGGATGACATCCCCAGGGGATAATGGGATGGCAACAGGATCAATAAGGTCACGGATGGTGTTCTCGTCTTGCGCCGCAGAAATCAGATCCAATCCGCTGCAGCGCGCCATATTCAGGCTGCGACCACGGTTGAGACCGCTCGTTTCATTCTGCGGGCGCATGTGAACGCGTTCAGCAAGGTAACCGCGCTCGGCCAGATCAACACTGTTCCGCGGTGTCGCGAAACTGCCAGCGCAACCAGCGCTTAAGCACAACAGCAACAGACTAAGTACGGTGAGGCGCGGTCTAAACATTTATACCTCCTGCGCTACGACAGAGGTCTCGAATATCCTTTATCAACGCCGCCGATTCGGAACTCACGCGCTTGTGCAGCTCACCGTCGATGCAAACGGTTCGGACGCTAATTAGGTCCAGACAATCGGGATTGCGGCGAGAATAAAGGTCCACGACTCTCGCAATCACCTGATTGAGCCGCGTTTGGCCGTTATCTACTTTTAGATCAAAACTGGCATCTGCCATCTTACGCATCTCCATTTGCCACATCAGTTGCAAACGGAAAGCCGAATATTTTATCTCATTTAATCAGTGTGTTATCCTGCCGCGCATAGATGCCAATTGCAAATTGGAATTGATCCATTCGCAATTTGCAAAGGCGCCCCGCAAAGCGCGAACTGTCTCACGCCATGAGCGATTGCACGCTCATTCAAAGCAGTTTGTATCGGCTCCAAGTCTGTCAAAACCCCTTGGATATGATGACGTGTTGCCGGTTGTTTTCCCATCCGCGGTTTTGAGGGTTTCGTGGACATTCCCATCCGCTGAATTCTTGGCATAGAAACCAACACACGTCCGCAAAGGCGTTGATGGTGCCCCACACGACATCGAACAGATTGATTATAGTCAATAATAACAGTAGATTAGAGAGCGTCAAAGCGGATCTATTGGTGGAAATTCTGTACCAGTTTGTACCAATAACTTCCGAATTCCCCTGCCCTTTAATGAGTGTCCGCAGAATCCCCAAAAGCGGACATTGGCGGAGGCGTGAGTTTCATACCAGTGTCCCGTCCACCGATGGCGTGCCGTGTGTTTGATGTCCAATGCGAAAGGCGCGAGTAGCCAAGTGCCAAATCAGCAGAAGCCAATGTGAACATTTGGGCTCCAAAAACGTAAGCGACGGGGTATAGTTTTGCGGCAAGATCTTAAAAGGGTGCGCGATTTGTCCTCCAAGCAATCGACAGATGCAAAGATCACAGCGGCGACGCCGGTGAATTTTCCGAGTTTTGTGTTTCACTCTGTGTGTATATCGCCTGAAGCCATTGAAGCGGCTTTGGCAGGGACATACCTCACAATGGAGGATTTTGAAGATCCAGCGTTTCGGCTCGACCTGCCGACACTTCAGTGTTTGATATCGAATTTGATTGAGCATACCGGCGATCCACATGTCTGGGTGAGACAGGCAAGATCTTTCAAAGTGGAGTATCTTGGCCTCGTGGTGCAGGCAGCAATGAATGCGCCGCGCCTGGTTGACGGTATCAAAGTGTTGAACCGGTATGCGCCCATTGCGTATCCGAAGGTGGGCCACACGTTTGACCCGTCGCTCGGCGAACGCGATGCAGCGGAAAGTGAGATCTCCTTTAAGCCCGTTGTCGACTTCGCTCCTCATGAATACTCGCATGTTGGCGCTGCGCTCGTGGTTACAAATCGCGTGCTCAATGAAATGCTACGCTCACCGAGTGTGGCGACGCGAATAGAATTTGCACTGGACAAACCAGAGGGATGGGACGCGTTCGCGCCAGATATGAATGATACTTTCATACCCGTTCAATTCGGCGGGATCCGAAACAGGCTCGTCTTCCCAAAAGCGCGACTAGACGAGGTGCTGCCAGGTGCCGACCCGATCAATCACAAACGATATATCGAACTGTGCGACAAAATCGCCGCCGAAATCGTTGTTGCCCAAACACCTGTCGAGCAAGTTTTGCAGTATCTATCAAACTGCGGCGACTTAAATGTGCCGCTTTCAACTGCCGCTTCTGCTTTGGGATTCTCTGAACGGAGTCTTCGTCGGCATTTGGAGCGTGCGAACACATCTTTCCGCAGATTGAAAGACGAGGTTCGAGAGCAAAGGGCGCGCGCATTACTCAGAAAGTCGGACCTGTCCATCCAAATGATTGCCTTCCAGCTCGGATATGAGGCGCCGTCCAACTTCGCGCGTAGCTTCAAACGCTGGACAGGCTTGTCTCCCAAGGCGTTTCGCGACTCCGGCTCAAAACCCTAGGGATTTGGTCAAATCGGAATGGTGATTGGCCGCCTCGGAGCTGTGCGCGCTCGGTGATTGACGCATATCGACGATAGTTCCGGCCAAAGCTCACCTGATCAACCGACAGCAATACGAGCGGCGGCACACAAAATTGCTGAGACCGACCCATGACAAAGTCCTGCCATCGTCTTTTCCATTCTCGTTTCTCGAAGGTCCTCAAGGCCGTAATGAGCGTAGCGTGTCTCGCGGCACCTATGGCAATTGCGCAGGAAGATGCCACAGTCGAGGCGCCTGCCGACCTTATTGCAGAGGCCAGTGTGAACGCTGCACCGCCCAACATCCTCGTGGTGCTGTTCGATGATGTTGGCTTTACTGGCTTCGGTGCCTATGGGGGCGACGCGCACACTCCGAATATCGATGCGCTCGCGGAGTCGGGCGCGCTCTTTTCCCGGTATTATTCATCGCCGTTCTGCGGGCCGAGCCGCGCGATGCTGATGACAGGAATGGATAATCACCAGACTGGCATGGGCACGCTCGTCGAAACCGTGACGCCCGAACAGAGTGCGCTACCTGGCTATTCCATGATCTGGGATGATGACCAGGAGACGATTGCAAGCCTTTTGTCTGACGCGGGTTATAGGACCTATGTTTCAGGCAAATGGGGCGTTGGTGCCAAGGGCAAGAATCTGCCGGACCGGTTCGGCTTTGACCGCTCCTATGTCATGGATTCTACAGGCGGAAGCAATTACGACCACACCCACTATTTACCGGGCTACCCAGAGGTGTCGTGGTACGAGGACGGCAAAAAAACGCGACTGCCTGAAGATTTCTATTCTTCGCGCAACCTTGTGGATCAGATGGTCAGCTACATAGACGAAGGCGAAGCGAATGAGCCTTTCTTCGGCTTTCTATCGCTTCAAGCGGTCCATATACCCGTCCAAGCGCCGGTCGAGTTCATCGACAAATATGACGGAGTTTTTGACGCTGGATGGGACGTGATGCGCGAAGATCGTTGGCAGCGCACAATGGCGCTTGGTCTGGTGCCGCCGACCACAACGCTGGCCCCGGTGCACGAGGACCACCGTGCATGGGATGATCTTTCGTCCAAAGAGCAGGCGACCGCTGCCCGCCAGATGCAAGTGAACGCCGGAATGATCGAAGCCGCCGATTTCCATATCGGACGTCTTCTGGATCACCTTGAGGACACTGGGCAGCTTGAGAACACGATTGTTGTCATCACCTCCGATAACGGACCGGAGTCCGGTGTGACAAAGTTTGGCAATCCTATTTACGATCTAATGCTCGGCGCAATCCATAGCCTCGAGGGATTCGACACATCTCCTGAAAATATGGGTCTGCCCGGCAGCCTGACCGCCATCGGTCCGGAATGGGCCTCTGTTTCAGCATCGCCGTTTAACCTCTATAAGTTCTACTCCAGCGAAGGCGGGCTGCGTGTGCCGCTCGTGATTGCAGGACCGGGTGTCGAGGCCACCGGAATCAAGGATGATCCGGTTCATGTGACCGACCTCATGCCGACCCTGCTCGACGCTGCCGGGATTGATTACGACTCTGGTGCTCTTTACGGGCGTAGCATTTTGCCGGTGCTTGCAGGTGAAACGGACGAGACACGCGGTGCGAATGAGAGCTTCGGCGCCGAGGTCAGCGGCAACGCGGCGCTGTATCGTGGCAACTGGAAACTCGTCCGTACGGCGCTGCCGCGCGGCGATTTCACATGGCGGCTCTTCGATCTATCGGTCGATCCGGGCGAAACCACTGATATGTCAGCCGAAAATCCAGACCTCTTTGCAACGATGCGTGCCGAGTATGAGGCCTATTCAACCGAGACTGGCGTGCTCGATCTCGCGCGCGAAGACTTTGCTCAAGCCCAGCTCTTCTCCAACCTTTTGGATCGGATTATTGGCAAATATTGGCCGCATGCGACGGGCTTTCTGATCGCTGTTCTGCTCGGTCTGTTCCTGTTGTTTAAGTTGGTACGCGGATTGTTCCGGCGCGCTCACGCTTAGGCCAGCCGATACCCGCAACACTGTTAATGAATAAGCAAAACGGAGTCAGCCAATGGAATGGATTGCCTACGTCGCGGTGAGCCTGGCTGTGCTGGCCATCTTCACCTATCTCGGCTTGCCCGCTTTCTTGCGGTTTCTGGGCATCCATCGCCACTACACGATCCCTGAATTTGACCTGAGGGGTCGGCGGGCCCTAGTGATTTGCACCAATCACAATCGGCTCGATCCCCTGGATCGCGACACCGGTGCCTTCGGTTCTGAATTCACGGTGCCTTATTACGCATTTATTGAAGCGGGCATGGAGGTCGATATGGCCTCACCAAAAGGCGGAGAGATCCCGATCCAACCTGGTTCATGGTCCTGGCCACTCGCCTGCAAGGAGGACAAGCGCTTCATGGCCGACGCGAAGGCCATGCATGATCTTGTGAATTCGAAGGCCATCGCCGATGTCGATCCGGGCGACTACGACGTGATTTTCATGGCTGGTGGTTGGGGAGCATCCTACGATTTGATGCAGAGTGAGGACCTGGCCGATTTCATCACTCGGGCCAACGCCGCGGGCAAGATCCTTGGCTCGGTCTGCCATGGCGCCCTGGGACTATGCCGCGCCAAGGGGATCGATGGCGAACCTCTGGTCAAGGGCCGCCGCGTCACCGGGGTGACGGACAATCAGATCAATACATTCGGCATCGCGGTGACGCCCAAGCATCCTGAAGAGGAATTGCGCAAGGCCGGCGCGATCTATGAATGCCAGCACGCCTGGCTTGATCCATTCGCCACGCACACCACGATTGATGGCAATCTGATCACCGGCCAGAACCAGAACAGCGGATACGAAACCGCCCATCGCATCCTGGAGAAAATGGCCACCCAACGAAATCGCTAACGTGTGGCCTTTCCGAGGAGTCAAAGGTGGCGAACCATGCTCATATTCCACGCCTTCGATGGGCGTCTCTCGAGAGAGAAGCTTTTGGGCTAATCTACGGCGCCATCATCGTCCTCGGTCTCCTGATGGCCCTCTCCCCACAGCCAGCTGCCCCCTTCAAACCCGCGGCCGTCCTTTTCGGTTCCGTCCTGGCGATGACCCTGGCAAGGGCGCTCGCTGCACTGATCGCCCACTCCATTGAAACGGGCGAGCGGATGTTGCGCCTCCCTGCCATGCGGGCGGCATGGAGCGGCAGTCATCCGATCCTCTTCGTCGCGCACCTTCCCACCGCGCTCTTTATTGCTTCGGGTTTTGGCTGGCTTTCGCTTGAGACAGCCATGTTCGCATCCCAGCTTTTCTGCATCCTGATCCTGGTGATCTTTGGTGCACGGGTCGGTTGGGTGATCAGCCATGGACCGTGGTTACCGATGCTGGGCGCGCTGTTTGCAGGTGGGCTGGGCTCCGCTCTGGCCTTGCTGAATTACATTGTGCAATGACGGCTCTTTGCAGCGAAACCTAATGCCGGGGCGCTGCTTTGCCGACATCGGATTTCGCCTCATCAAGGATAGCCCGGCCTGGGCGGTGATTGTCCCGTTTCGAGGCGTCTCGAAGTGGTCAAAACGGAATATTCTTTGGCCTTTAGCGAGCTGTGCACGCTGCGCCACGACCCCATATTCAAAGCGCTCACATCGCCAAACTTATGCAGAAGAATTTAGGCGATCTATCGCACAGCAACTCAGGCAACTGATCAAGGAATATTCAAATGTCCCTCAAAAGGATCCTTCTTCTGGCCGCCGTGGCGTTGCCCGGACCGGCGGCTGCAGAGAGTGACTGGGAGTACACGTCCACGCTCTATGGGTGGTTTCCCGGGGTAACTACGACCGTGGAAACACCTGTTGGCGAGATCGAAGCTGAGGTGGATTTCGACGAGGTACTCGAAACGCTCGATTTGGCATTTCTGGGCGCGCTTGAGGCTCGAAAAGGAAAGCTTTCGCTGATTGGCGACTTTCAGTTTTTTGACATTTCTGCGGAGACAGTGCGCGCTCCCGTCGCCTTCACCGGGGGTGAGGTCGACTCGCAACTGCTCCTCTTCAGCGCCTATGCGACTTACGCGCTGGTCGACAGCGATGATCTGCGTTTCGATGTCGGCGGCGGCCTTCGTTTTAATGGTACCTCAGTCGAGGCACAGCTCGTGGAAGATGGTGGCGCCGGCGGCCCGTCCTTCGAGGATGATGGCGGCTGGACAGACCTATTGCTTGCGGCGCGGGCCCGCAGCCAGTTCGGTGATAAATGGTACGGCACAGGTTATGCGGACGTCGGCGGTTTCGGCATTGGGGACTCCTCAGAACTGACCTGGCAGGTCTCCGCGGGTCTTGGATACGAGTTCAACGACACATGGTCGATGGCGGGCGGCTACCGTTACTATTCGGTCGAGCATGGCGATGAACTCGTGACGGCCACGCTTGAAGTCTCCGGGCCGTTTCTGGGCGTTCAGATCGCGTTCTGAAACCTGCCTTTGGCGAGCTAGGGTGACACGGAGGCGCAATTGGATATCGCATTGAAAGCGGCGGCCGGCCTCCTTGGAGCTGCGTTTGCCCTCTTGGGCCTGTCCTGGTGGGTGGTTCCGGACTTTGCGTCTGCCCAGCTAGGGATGGCCTTACTGGGGGGTATCGGGCTGAGCAGCCAGATCGGGGATGTCGCTTCATTCTTCCTGACGCTTGGCGGGTGTATCCTGATCGGCATCGGTACCAACAACCGGTTCTGGTTGTATCCCGCCATCATGCTTCTCTTGCTGGCAACACTTGGTCGATTGCTGGCCTGGGCGTTCCACGACGCTGCCCTGGCAACCCAGATGATCGCGGTGGAATGGGTCGTCCTGGCCATTCTCTATTTTCTCTCCCGCAGGCTGGCCGCGCCCTGATGACGGCTCTCTTGTCGCCTGCACCGTTCTGTCTCTGAAAGGAATTCCAATGAAACTTGTCCCTATCGCACTCCTCGTCTTACTCGCCGGATGTGCCACCAGCGCCCATGAAGAACGTGAGTCGCTTTTGTCGGAACCGATTGACTGTTCCGTGGCGGAGGAAGATATCGCTTCGCTTGAAGCCGCCATGCCGTCCCGCCGGGAACGCGCAATGTCCGCCGTCCAAACGGTCACGCCTGTTGGGGCGCTGACCGGTGTCGCGACAGGGTCATACAGAGATCGTGCCGCTGTTCTAACCGGTCGCACAGAAGGCGAACTCACCGCCCGCATCGAAGAAATTCAAAAGACGTGTGAGCTTGAAGCTACGCCTGAAGCTGCAGATAGCTAGGAGATTCAAAATTGGCATTCCCAAAGGCATCACAAATTCGCAGCTTGGCCGCTTTCGGTGTATTGAGCGTTCTGGTGGCAAGCCCCCATTTGCAGGCAGCAGCACAATCCAGCACCGCCTCCGATGAGATAGACATGCTCACAGGTGCGGGCGTGTACTTCCCACCAGTGAGCAGCACAGACACACCTGAGATCCGGTTTGAATTTATGGAGGAAATCGGTCCTCAACAGCGTCAAGCGTTTGTCGACCAGCTGAATCTGGCGACCGCCGGCGGTGAGCGTGTGCTCCCAATTGTCATTCAAGCCGTGGGGGAAGATCGTTCCACGCTGGTTATTATGAATATCGAAACCGAAGCGTTTTTTACGCCTTACATCGCTCGGGCGTTACTGGCGCGGCTGACGTCACTGACACGTTTCTTGCCCGCAGTATCAGAGATGGGCCTGAGCCCAGAATTCGACATTTACAACATGGCATCGGTGCTAGGTTTCGATCGGATCGTCGTCACAGATGGACGTGAATTTTCGCACGAAGCCCGTCTTGTCCGCCCGGTGATGGCGCAATAGCGATTTCGCGCAGGCCCAAACAGTTACAGTGGGAGAGTACAATGAACCAAGATTCGATCGCTCGGCGAGCTTTGTTGGTTTTCGCCACTGCCGTTGCGCTGACCGCCGGCATCCACTCGAACGCGCAAGACATCGCTGACGCAGTCGACATCGCTTCACCGACGTCGATCGATGCGCGCCCGGAGGCCACGGCGTTCCCCCGCACACTGACGCTATCCACGGGCACGTTTACTCTCTACGAGCCGCAAATTCAGGATCATGCTGGCTTTACAGAGGCCACGGCCTGGAGCGCAGCGGCTTATACACCGAGCGATGGCGAGACGGTGTTTGGCGCCATCAAGTTCCGCGCGAAACTCGTCGTTGATACAGAGAACCGATTGGTCACGGTTTATGATCGCGAAGTCCTGGAGGTGAAGTTTTCGGAGCTCGACGAGATCGAGATGGCCTTTCTCAGAGGTGACTTGCTGGCCAATATTCGAACGCAACCGGAATCAATCCCGCTCGATGTGATGCTTGGCTATGTTGTTGGAGATGCGACGGACGTTCCCTCCATCGAAATTTCGCTGGATTCACCAACAATCTTCTATGCGACGTCGCCGACGATGCTCGTCGTGCTCGATGGGGAGCCGATCAAAGTTGCGATTGAAGACGCTGACGGGCTGTCAGTCATCGTCAATACGAATTGGGACCTCTTCTATTCAGAAACGACGGAAACCTATTCGCTGTTGCTCGGCGATTACTGGCTGAGGGCGGCGTCTCTGGACGGGCCATGGGAAGTTGCTGACGCGCCCGATGGCATCGCCGCTTTGCCGGATGATGATCGCTGGACCGCCGCCAAGGAGGCCGTTCCCGGTAGCAAGTTGGCCGAGGGAGACACGCCTGAAATCCGCGTCGCGCAAGCGCCTGCAGAGCTCATTGTGACCGAGGGGGCCGTCGAATTGGAACCGATCCCGGAGACGCAATTGTCCTTTGTCGCCAACAGCGCGAGCGACATCGTCTTCAATGGCGAGGATGAGCACTATTACTTCCTGACGTCGGGGCGCTGGTTCAATTCAACCGCGCTCGACGGTGACTGGAACGGGGTCGAAACAGCGCCGGAAGCGTTCCAGAAAATTCCAAGCGACCATCCGCGCGCCTATGTTCGCGCCTCTGTTGCTGGGACGCCTGAGGCGGCGCTCGCCGTCGCGCAAGCACAGGTCCCGCAAACGGCTGAAGTGTCGCGAGAAACACAAGCGCCAGATGTGCACTATGCGGGCGAACCCAATTTCGAGAAGATTGAGGGCGCGGACGTCTTACGCGCCACGAACACAACGTTTGATGTCTTCTTTGTTGAGGGACGCTACTATCTCTGCCATGATGCGGTCTGGTTCGTTGCCGATGAACCGTCCGGGCCCTGGGTCATTACAGACACTCTACCCACCGAAATTTTCGACATTCCGCCAGACTCCCCGGCCCATAATGTCACCTATGTCAAAGTCTATGAGTCAACGCCGGACGCGGTCTATTTCGGCTACACACCGGGCTATCACTATAGCTATGTCAGCGGCGGCACCGTCGTTTATGGATCAGGCTACTATTACGGGACGTATTATGACCCGTACTATTATAGCTATTACTACCCGTCTTGGTATTACTATCCTTATCCCAGCACATATGGCCAAGCCAGCATCTATAATACGACGACAGGCACCTATGTACACGGCCACTATGCCTATGGTCCCTATGGCGGCTACTGGGCTGGGACAAATTACAATCCGAATACGGGCCGGTATGGCGGCGGGGCCTACGCTTACGATTACGACACAGCGGTCTATGAGGGTTGGTCCTATAATCCGCGAACGAATACGAGCGCGACAACCAGCCAGGCGACTCAATGGTCTGATGGCAACAGCTATGAAAGCTGGGGTGAAACCGTAATTCAACGCGATGACAATTGGGTCAGCGCAGAGCGCTACGGCACCGAAGACGGCTTTCGGCGGGAGGTCGAAACCTCTGCGGGCGGTCAGGCCGTGCAAGCCGGCACAGCAGACAATCGGGTCACGGCAGGTCAGACGTCCGATGGCGATCTATATGCTGGCGCCAATGGCAGCGTGTTTCGTCGGACCGAAGACGGTGAATGGGAAGCGAGACAAGACGGCGAATGGACGAGCGTCGACACCGAAGCGGCGCGCACCGAAGCCAGCAATCGCGCAACCGACATGGATCTGGACCGCGAGTCCTTTGATCAGCCGGAGCGGTTGAGCGACCTGCAGACCAATCAAGGTTTCGACTTCGATCGGCAAAGTCTTGAGCGCGATCTTGCCGCGCGAACGGGTGGCCGGTCTCGCTACGACTCTTTTCGCTCTGGCGCCGGTTCGTTTGGAGGCTTCAGTGGCGGTGGGGGCCGCCTAGGCGGACGGCTCGGCCGGTAATCAATACAATTGGGATCAACCTAATGACACACTTAGGCTCTTTTATTTCGACCAGCCGAATTTCCGTCCTAAAGTCACGGGCGGTCATGATCGGACTGGCGTGCAGCGCATTGGTCCTTACCGGGTGCGCAACGCACTCTCTCTCTGTGCTCGTGCCGATCCAGGAAGCCCCCAAAAATGGGTCCGAAGTGAATCTTCTCGCCATCACAACACGCGCGCCATCAAGGCTGCCCGGGCAAATCTATTCAGGCGAGCGTGGCGAAGGGCTCTCAAGCCACATCATAAACGTGTCCGTTCCCCCAAATCATCAAACGGGCCGGATGGAATGGCCCTCAAGCGGAACGCCTGATCCGGAAAACGAGTTTGCGGTCCTCGATCTAAAATCCGCTGCCCCGCAGGAGGCATGGGCGTGGTTTGACCAACAAGAGACAGAGGGCCGTCTCCTGATCTTCGTGCACGGGTTCAATGTCCAATTTGCCGATGCGGTCTTCCGGCTCGCTCAAATCACCGAAGATCTCTCAATTCGCGCAGCGCCAGTCCTGTTCTCCTGGCCGTCTGGAGGGGAACTGCTCGGATACTATTATGACCGAGAGAGCGCCAACTTTTCGCGGGATGCTTTTGAATCGGTGATCACTCAGGCTGCGGAAAGTGAAAATGTCACACAGATCGCCATTCTGGCCCATTCCATGGGAAGCTGGCTGACTATGGAGACGCTGCGTCAGATGAGCATCCGGAACGGTGAATTGCCTGATAAAATTACCGATGTTGTGCTGGCGGCACCCGATCTTGATATCGATGTGTTCGAACAGCAGTTTCAGACACTGGGTGACCGGCGTCCTCATTTCACATTTCTTGTTTCTTCCGATGATCGCGCGCTCAATCTTTCGAGATCCCTCGGTCGCGGCGTCGAACGCCTGGGTGCGATCGATCCCTCCGAAGAACCTTACAAGTCGAGGATTGAAGCCACGCCGGGCGTGACGGTTGTCGACCTGTCAGCCTTGGAAGCGAATGATCGGTTGGGACACACAAAGTTTGCTCAGAGCGGCGAAATGGTGGGCCTGGCTCGCCAGACTCTCGCAGACGATGAGGGACTGACGGAAGAGCGCACCTCGATTGGCGAGCAGGCTGGCGCTGTGATCATAACGCTTGGACAGAGTGTGGCCGGTCTTTCGGAATAAATCGGTCGACTTCGAAATCAGATAGGACGTAGCAATACAGATGCCCTCGCTCATACCAAAAACACGCGCAGCCGCACTCATAGCAATCGCACTCGCGGTCATCGCACTCATTGCAGTGTTGGTGGTCATGCTCGGCGGCGGCAAGAACCTCAGCCTGGCAAGAGCCATCGCCAACTATGAGCGGACCTTTGACACGTATTCGCAAACCGATACGACGGTGACGGACGTCAACAACACGCAGCACGCAGATGGGCGCCAAGCGCATCTGATATCGGCCTTTTTCGGGCTCGATAATGGTCTGCCGGAACGGCTCACGGACCGTGTCGCGTGCGAGGGGGCTGGCGGCGCCGACGGCATGCCCGTGATCTTTTCTCATGAAGTGGACATTGCAACGCTCGAGCCGGGTGATTTCAAGATTACGACCCAAACGGGCGCTGTGTATCCGGCTACATGCCTTACGCTCGCGCCGGCCGATGACCCGGGCGAATTGCGCACGGCCTTGCTGGCCGGTGAGTATGGCAGCGCCGAGGATGAGCCGGCAACGGTCGAGATCATCGGCAATGTGCTGTCCCTCGATGGAATGGTGAATTTCAAAGGCGCCCGCGTGGATGTCACGCCGCTGGAGTCTGGCCCGTCCCTTGTCTGGGCGGAAATCGTCCCGGAAACTGACTGGGAGCTTGGAGGCGAGGCCACCACCTCGCCGTGGGGCGGTGGCAATCGCTGTCCGATCGGCACCGCCCAAATCATTCGCGTGACCTGGAATGGCGGCATCACCAAGCCAGGCGGTGACCCGGCGGATGATGACGAGCGCGCGCTCTACCAGGTCTCGACGGTCACGACCGAGGGCACAGTTACCGAAATCACACCCGTCGCGCTCGCCGATCTCAAGGATGGCGACAACAACCATCTGCTCTGTCTGGACACCACCGACACGGTCACGTCCGTCTTCTTCCCCGCCGGGCATGTCACCGATCCGCGCGAAGACCTTAACCTAGACACGGCAATTGCCTTCGACCAGAACTGAGAAACCAAGGAGATCAGCCATGACCCATTCGATTGACGTATATTGGTCGTTTCGCAGCCCATACTCATACCTCGCAACGCCGGACCTTTTGCGCCTGCGCGAGGATTTCGAGGTTGAGGTCAAGCTGCGTCCGGTCCTACCGATCGCGGTGCGCACCAAGGAAACCCTGTTCACGGGCGACCAGCGGCGGGTGAAGTATATCATCATTGACGCGTTTCGCCGTGCCGAATTCCTTGGCATGAAGTTCGATAGGCCATCCCCTGATCCGATCGTTCAGAACATGGAGACCTTCGAGGTCTCAGACGACCAGCCCTACATCTACCACCTGACAGGTCTCGGCATTGAAGCCCAACGTCGTGGTAAGGGCGTTGATCTCGCCTACCATGTCTCGCACTTGATCTGGGGCGGCGAGCCAAACTGGAATGAGGGTGATAAGCTGGCGAAAGCCGTCGAACAGGCGGGCCTGGACCTCGCTGAACTCGACGCAGCCATTGCAGCAAGCGGTCCCATGCCCGACATCGAAGCCAATCAGGCTGCGCTGGACGCCGCCGGCGGCTGGGGCGTGCCGACCATTGTCTTCAACAACGAGCCCTTCTTCGGACAGGACCGGATCGAAACACTACGCTGGCGGCTTGAGAAAAGCGGCGTCCCGCGGCGCTAAAATCCAACCTGGTATCAAATGGAATTCTTTCAATGCCCATAGCCCTGTTGCAGAAACTCTTATTGTCAGTGATGGCGGTGAGCCTACCGGCGATCGGTCTATTCTACGGCGCAGCGCCGGATGTAAGTTTGCCATGGATGTTCGGGTTTGACGCGTCTGATCTGAACCTGCGCCATATCTTCCGTGCGATGATGGGGCTTTACTTTGCCATGGTCGCGCTCTGGGTCGCAGGCGTTATGCGACCAAATCTGCGTTTTCCGGCGCTTTGGAGCATGGTGGCATTCACTGGCGGCATAGGTTCGGGGCGCTTGCTAAGTCTCTTTCTCGACGGGATACCGCATCCATTGCTTGTAATTTGGATGGTGCTCGAGTTTGCCATTGCAGCAACGGCATATTTGCTGATCGTAAAGGATACCCGATCCGCTGTTGAAGCCTGAGCGGAACGTGGTGACGGTATACAGCGATACTCGGCTCCCGTTGGCCCTTCTTAGCCGGAGGGACTCAAAGTCGTTAGCGGCTTAATTCGCCGCATTTCCGCCGGTCGCGCCATCACGCGCGGCGACTGCTTCTGGCGAAAAAAGTCCATTCATATCCAGTTGCCCAGCGACCAGTTTAGGGCGTTTTAAACCGCTGAGCGAATGTCCGCTTTTGCGCCCAAGGCGGACGCTATTTTCCGGGCGCGGATTCCTGCGGTTAATACAGGTGCCGGTTCAAACGTTTCGCCCATGAACCGCTCCGAAGGAGTCGATACTCCCTGATTGAATGCGATTGCTCGACCGCCAACTTCGTCGCTACGCCGCATCGCAACAAATCGACAAAAATCGGAACGGGTTTTGACAAACACCCGCAATCTGGGCGCGCAAAACCAGTCTCCGCACCTGCTCAAGATGGGTGACGGGAGGACAAATTGATCAAAACAGCAAACCTTAGCGCAATTTTATTGTTGAGCGCGTCGACACTTGCCATGCAAGCGCGCGCACCGGCTCAAGCACAGGACGAAGACTCGAGCGCCAGCCGCACTCTGAGCACGGTCGTTGTGACCACGCAAAAAAAGGACGAATCTATTCAAGATGTGCCCATCGCCGTCTCGGCGTTTGATCCTGAAGCTTTGGAACGCCTCAATATCAGCACGGGTTCCGACCTTCAATTTAACATCCCGAACTTTGGCTCGACGCAGGGTAATTTTTCGGCTGGTGGGATCAGTATTCGGGGTATCACAAATGCCGCGGTCGGCACGTCCTCGGACGCGGCTGTCGGCACACATGTAAATGGCGTTTCGTCTTCTGGGTCGACGTTGCTCGAGACCGAATTTTACGATGTTGAACGGATTGAGGTCCTGCGCGGGCCGCAAGGCACTCTTTACGGCCGGAACGCCACTGGCGGGGTGGTCAACGCCATTACCGCAAAGCCCATTTTAGAAGAGTTTAGCGCAAGCACTGAGAGCACGTTTGGCGAATATGACAACCGCAAATTCACCGGGCACATCAATGTGCCTTTGGGCAATGATTTCGCCGCTCGGTTCGCTGGTTTCTATCTTAAGCGTGATGGCTACTCCACCGCGATTTTGCCCGATGGATCCGAAGAGAATGTTGATGGACGGGATCTGTGGTCGATTCGCGGCACGCTGGGCGGGGAGCTCAACGACAAAGCATCCTTCTGGGTTATGGGTGAACATTACCAGGAGGATTCGACCCGGACACGCTCAACGAAACAATTGTGTACCAAAGACACACGCGATTTCCCATTCAACCAAGGCTGTGTCCCATACGAAATCGACGGGCTTGGTTATGCGCGTGACGCCAATGGAAACCCGATTGATGTCTCGCCAGGATTTGGAACGGTCAATACGGGCGCCACACTCGGCGGTTTGTTAGCACCTCTGGTCGACGTCTATGACGGATTTGGAGTCGATAGCAATGCGGGGGCGACAACCTCGACGGACTTGCGGGAATTCGAAACAAACATTGTCCCACAATTTGATGCTGAGGCGACAACGATCCAAGCAGAGTTCCAGTACGATTTTGACAACGATCTCACACTTACGCTGCTCGCCAGCTTCAATGATACGTTCCGCGCGTTCACCGACGACTACAACAAAGGCATCGGCACGACGAATTTCAACGTGACCGCGCTTACACCAGATCTGGATGGCGACGGTGACGGTGATTTTCCGGGCTTTGAAGCGTTCGGCATGGATCCAACGCCCATCGACTCTCGGCTGCGAACGCCATCGGACACACTCCTCGCAACGGATCGATCTGACTCCGACTTTGAGACCACCTCGTTCGAAGCGCGGCTACAATCAGACTTTGATGGCGCATTCAATTTCACCGTCGGCGCGTTACAGCTGGATACCGTTGGAGAGACCAACTATTATGTCTTTTTCAACACCGCGGAAGTGTTTTCGGTTGCGCTCGGCTTACCTGCCGACCGGTCCTATTTCCTGAGCCGGAGTCCTTACGAGCTAAACGCGCTTGGCGTTTTTGGCGAAGCCTATTGGGACGCTACAGATGATCTCCGATGGACACTTGGTCTTCGCTACACGAATGACCAGAAGCGACAGGAAGACACGCCGAGTTTGCTCTTGGAAGAGCCCGGACCCGGCGGGGCTTTTGACGACCCGGTTGGCTCAATCAACGGGTTCTACCAAAACGGACCGACACAGGAAGCGGATTTCGAAGAAGTCACCGGGCGGTTTGGGTTCGACTACCAAGCAGGCGATTTTTGGTTCACTGACGACAGTCTGCTCTACGCGAACGTATCGCGAGGTTACAAAGGCGGCGGGATCAATCCTCCCCAATCGGCGGGCTTGGAAAGCGTCGGCACAACGTTTGATCCAGAATTCATCAATGCGATCGAGATCGGTTCGAAGAGCCGCTTGTTCGGAGGTGCAGGCATACTGAATTTGGCGGCGTTCTATTATGATTATGAAGGCTATCAGATTTCGTCGATCGTGAATCGGACATCTGTGAACCAGAACGTCGATGCCACACTTCACGGGTTTGAGGCGGAGTTTTATTACCAAGTCACAGATCAGTTCAGGATCGACTCGACGCTCGGTCTTCTCAATTCCGAATTGGCCGATCAGGACCCGCTGCTAGACACCTATGACCAAACGGGCGGAGACCCCAATTATATCGTCGTGAAGGACCCGGCGACCGCACAAAACTGCGTCAACGAGATCACCAACATCACCGGCACATGCGACGGACAGCTGGAAGGTATCCCAGTGGATGTTTCTGGCAATAGCTTGCCGGCGTCGCCTGATCTTACCTTCTCGCTGGGTGCCGAATATGTCTGGGACCTGACGCCCGCCTGGGAGGTATCGCTGCGCGGTGACTTCTATCATCGCGGTGAAACCTATTCGCGGATTTTCAATCTCGAAGCGGATCGGATTGACGCCTTCCAGAACGCAAATGCGGCGCTGCAGCTGACAAATTCCGAACGCGACTTTGAAGTCGAGCTGTTCGTTAAAAATCTGCTCGAAGATGATCAGGTCACCAACCAGTATTTGACGGATGCATCCTCCGGACTGTTCACCAACGTGTTCCTGCTCGAGCCACGGCAGTTCGGCATCCGGCTCTCCAAAGACTGGTAGCAGATTCTCTATTCCTTCCCTCTGGGGTGGCTGCGAAGGCAATGCCACCCCGTTTTTTTTGGGGAGGTGGAGCGAGCTGGCGCTTTGCCTTATTCAAGTAAATAGACCACCCCACGCGAGCGCAGCGGCGCTTAGCGGTTTCTAGGAAAGCGATCTTGCGGCGATAGGGGACCTTGGAAGGAATCTTGATTGCTGGTCCGAATATTCGTCACCTCGCCGAATAGGCTCAGATTGAAATCCTCCGCGAGTATATGAGTCTCTAATTGCCAACCGTCCGGTAGAACAAACTCTCTGTCGTTTCGTTCAAACGTCCGGGCTACGGCGATGTATTGTTCGCCATCGGGGTCGTACAAAACGTCGACTGCACGACCGCCCAAATAGGTCAGCTCATGGTATTTTTCTAAGCGCGTGAGCCGCAATTGCGAGTCTCCACGACCAGCATGGTCGAATGAGACTAGACGGACCACTAACCGAAATTCCCGACCGAAGGCATGCAAAGTATCAAACTCACCTTCGCTACAACCTGGCGACCTCACGATCTTGCCTTCGTCGGCAAAAGAGAGCCTTGGGTCGTTCTTGAAGTATAGAGGTTTATGCCACGGAGGCTGAAACTGACGAAATCCGTCCACGGTCCAGTCCCTCGTGCCCCAGACTTCTCGACGTCCAATGTCGACGAATTCGAAGCCTGCTTGCGCCTCCGACAAACCGGGTGTTTCTTTTTCGGCGCATGTGACCCGGTCATAAGGGTCGTGGAGTATCGCACCGGCGACGGTGAAAGACCCTATCGCCAAGAGGGAAACTGATAAGGTTCGAACCACTTCGAGCTCCGATGCTAATGGATTACTTCTGGGTCGCGCGGCGTCGACGCATCGCATCTTCCATGTTCCGCCGCATCTCGGATTCCATTTGCCGTCGCATTTGTTCTTGATCGATCGCAGGCAGATTGATGGTTTCAAGCAATTCCGAGCGCTCGATAAGCTCATCTGCATTGCGGTCGAACCGACGCGCTACGCCCTGTATCGTTTCTCTGAATTCGGTTTCAGAAATCTGAGAGTTTTGGTCGTGATCGAAGTTCATGAAGCTCGGAAGCGCGTAAGTCTGCCCCAAGAAGACTTCCGACCATTTGGTGAACTCTATCGGTGTGAGTGCACCGCTTCGGTCAGTGTCGCCAAGTAAGAACATGCGTGAGACGCCGGTTTGCATCTCATCGTGGGTTAGAACCGCATCGCCATCTCCGTCCATGCCCGCCAAGAGCAATCCTGTTGGCGGTGCGATTTGTTTGCCGTTTAAGTCTGCCGGAGATTGCGCCAGCGCTAGGCTGCTGACGAAATCGCCAACAAGCACTGCTGCCAGTAGAGTGCCACCAAGATTGGATCTGAACAATTGGGACGTTCCTTTTAAAATCACATCCCAAATGTTACCGCTGAGCCGTTGCGAAGGTTTGTCGGATCCGGCGGTTATTGTTGCTGTGTGTCTCAACGTCCAATGCCGGATTGGATTTCGACACAAACCGTCAAAAACTTTCCTTTGTGCTCGCGATCTTCTGGCGATACCGTTTTCAGATGGCCGATCCCACGATTTTGATCGTTGATGACGACCCGCAAATCCGGACGCTGGTCAAGCGCCTGCTCGAGAAGAATTACATGCGCGTTCTGTTGGCGAGAGATGTCAGTGAAGCGGAACTCGTTTTAGAGCGTGTCACACCAGCGCTGATCGTACTCGATCTCATGATGCCCGGAGAAGATGGCACGAGTTTTTGCCGGCGCCTGCGCCAAGAGTCCCAGATTCCAATTCTAATGCTGACCGCTCTAGGAGATGAGGTGGACCGGATTATCGGATTGGAAACTGGGGCCGATGACTATCTGGCAAAACCGTTCAATCCTAGAGAACTCGTGGCGCGTATTCGCAGCATATTGCGGCGATCAACTTATGCACCAATGGAGGCCTGCAAAACAACCGTAACGAACTTCGTGTTTCAGGATTTTCAGTTTCAGCCGGACACAAGAAAATTGACGCGGAACAATCTCGAAATCCCACTAACGTCAGGGGAGTTCACTCTGCTTCAGATCCTTGTTGAGCACGCGCCTCGCGTGCTGAGCAGGGATCAGCTCTTAGAGCTGTCTCGCGGCATTCACTCAACCTCGTTCGATCGCAGTATCGACTCCCACATCAGCCGTTTACGCGGCAAGATTGAAGAGAACCCGCGTAAACCTCAATTGATCAAAACAATCCGCAATCTCGGATATGTTTTCGCGGCACCTATCGAACAGGTGACCGCCTGATGCGGGTCTCGCGCATTTTGCAACAATCCTTACTCGTCCGAACTTCCGCCGTATTCCTTTCGGCGTTTTTGATCACTGGACTTTTTGTAGACTCACTCTTGCACAGTGCGATCTTCTTTCGGCTGTTTCCCGGTGTTTTGGAGCGTCACGCAGTTGCCACGTCAGAACTCGTATTTCTAATTGAAAGCGTTCCGGAAGACGCAACTCAGATTGTCTTGTCTGCCTATTCTGGACCAACGCGATTGGCCTATATTGGCGCCACCTTTCCTCAGGGTGCCAAAGCCTCACCAGCGATGAGCGAGCCCTTTCGAGACGCATCTCATTCAGCAGCGTACGACCTTTCAAGCCGAGAGCTTCGTTTTCGAACGGTCCGGAGCCGCGAAGTCTCCAGATTGATAGAGGAGTACAACTTAGGAAATGTAATCGGCCGTTCCGGATTGGAAGTATCGATCGAGCTCAATGATGGACGCATTCTGTCGATTCTGCTGACCCCGACTGCGATAGCGGGGAGCTACGGGCTCCCGGTTTTTGCGCTGTTTATCTTCTCCTTGACGATTGCGAGCTTGATCAGTCTCGCCTTGTTATTTCGGCCGCTCAAGAAACTCGAAACAGCGACCCTCAACATAGGGCAAACAAGTAAACCTCAATTGATTGAAGAATCCGGGACAGAGGACGTTCGCCGCGTTGCGCGGGCTCTGAACAAGGTCCAGGTGCGTGTGGCTCAGCTGCTGTCGGAGCGCTCGAGAATGGTTGCTGCGCTCGCGCACGATGTACGCACCAGTTTAACTCACATGAAACTTAGATTGGATGATGCAGAGGAGCTCGATCTGAAAGCGTTGCAGGAAGATATAGGTGCGATGGAAGACTTAATCGGAGACATGTTGCTTTACGCAAAATCCGAAAATGCAGCGCCACGAACGGAACTCATCAATCTTGGCGCCCATTTAGAGGCAACGCTCGAGACGGTCCCATATGCTGTCGATTTTGTGCTGGCCAAAGACGAATTCCAAATCGCTGCCGATCCCGTCGCCATTCGGCGCGCTGTATTGAATATCCTGCAAAATGGGCATGATTACGGAGAAAAACCAAATATCTCGACTGTTTCAGACCAAACTGGGTACACCATCATCATTGAAGATTATGGGCCAGGAATTCCAGAAGCGGAGCTAGAGAAGGTATTTGATGCATTCTACCGAATGGACCCATCTCGGAGCCGGTCGACGGGTGGAAGCGGCTTGGGTCTTACAATCGCGAAGTCTTTGCTAAGCGCGCAAGGCGCTACTTTGTCACTGTCGAATGTCGAAAGTGGTGGGCTCCGGGTCGCGATCAACTTTCCACCTGACACAAAAATCACATAGCTAGCGGGTGGAAGCTCTTTGGGAACAAACGGAAATTCCGACCCGAGATATTGTTGCACCCTTATGATCGTTTGGAACGTCCGCTTTTAGGAATGTAGCTGCAGTGCGTCCAATGACGGATTTTGCAGCAATGGCCAGTGTTCCGCTAGAAACTTTTCCGGCCACTAGCCGCCGGAAGCGAGCTCTCGCGAAAATCGCTGAGCAATTTCGCGCGACGTTTCTTCATCTGCTCCAAGTCCGATGAGGCCGGACAATAGAAATTCGCCTAGCATCTTTGCGGCTGGCTTTCGAGCTAGGTCGACTTCTACAACATGGGTGATCAGCGCCACGCAAAGGCCCAGCCAGAATAGCATCGCAGAATGTTGGGACTTTGCGCGTATTAGGTTGGCGTCGATGCACAATGCGATGTCTGATCGAACGCCTTCATTCAATGGGTATTCTCTGCCATCCGTGTTTGCCCTCGTGGAAGTGAATGCCCATCGCAGGCGCGCAGAAAGTCCGTCTCCACAGCTGGCAATAGACGCTTCGGATGGCAGCATTGTCTACCGGTAGACCGCGGTTGGTGAATCCGTCTCATGCTAAAAATACTTATCGTGCGGTGCTCAATTAAAGCGGGCGCCCGTTGCTGAGCGCATATAGATACTCCCGCGAAATCAATTGGCACGAATATGGCACGATTTCGGGGAAGAGCGCAGA
>JBCAWZ010000014.1:0-64670 GCA_038534315.1 Pseudomonadota bacterium
GTTTCATGGATTTGTGGGGCCGCACCCGACTCGTCCCAGTCCTTCAATCGATATAGTGCGTGACCCGCCAGTATATGTGCCCAGCGTGGTCGATCTGTTGTCACTGGTATCACCCCATCGGGAAGGTGATCCGCCGCACTTGCCGTAACGAAGCATGCGCTGGCATTCTTGCTGATGTTCGCAGCCTCTTTGTCTCGTCCATCAAAAAAACAGAGCGCGCCAGCCTCAGCAGTTTCGCTGCTCGCAACACCATCAATACGTATTTTCGGATCGCCGCGCACCTCCGAATGGCTCAGGTCTGATAGCTCGCCGAGCGATTTGGCGCCGTGATAAATGAAGAAGCGTCGATCAACAGGCATGGCGTACCGGATTTACTGCGCTGGCGCCCTTTCGGGAAGGGTTTGACGTACGACGCTGATGCTCGGTGTCGCCACATCCAGCTTGGTGATAACATCAGCTGTGATATCTACAGTTGGTCCGGCATAAACGACTTCTTGCCGATCGAGCACAATATCTGCACCTTGTTCTTCGACAACTTCCCGCAGCACCGGCCGAAGTGCAGCAAAGAAGTCTGACCAGGCTTTGCGCTCAGTGAGCTGAAGCTCTGCGCTGCGAACCTGCCGCACGGTTTCGAACTGCTGTGTTTTGCCAACAAACGCGTTGACCTCTGCCGCCAAGGTTGGATCCGCTCGTAGATCCTCAACATTCTTTCCTTCGAGTCTCGGGGTCAGAGACTGTTGTTCTGTTTGGATAGCACTGGCTTGTGGTTGTAGCTCCGCTTCCATCGCTTGCTCGATCGTTTGCACTTTGGATCGAATGTCTTGGCCAGCGGCGCTATCGCGCATGATCCGAGCCTGATCTATCACGACGACTTTTGCGGCCTGAGCCGCGGCGACTGGCGCCGCTGCGACTGCACTCATGGCGGTCAGCGAAAGCGCTGCGAACAGTGTTTTTATGCGGGACATTCTAGTCTCCTCAATTCGGGTTAGAAACGTGTTGAAGTGCTGAACCGGAATGTTTCGGTTCTATCATACTCTTCTTTTTGTAGGATCTGTGAAAAATCGAATTGGATGGGTCCGAAGGGCGAATCCCATCCAACGGATAGACCCGCAGAAGCCCGTAACGCCAGTTCGTCCTCGATACGGCGAATAGCCGGAACAGAACCAATGCCATTATACTGGCCCGGCTGCGTCGTGAACTCGATCGGGTCATCAATGTCTTCGTCGTCGAGCAAGCCGACCGACCCCGCTTCAAAGAACAGGCTGGTGCGAATACCGTACTCTTCCGGCAGGTAATTTGGGACTGTCAGTTCGCTGGTCAGCTGCCAGTAAGCTTTGCCGCCCAGCGAGTTGAGCGCCTTGGTGTCGAAAATATTGCCATCTTCGTCAAATAGCTCGTCAATCACACGCGGGCCTAGACCGGCAACATCGAAGCCCCGGAACGACTGACCTCCGCGGAAGAAGCGATTGTTGATCCGGATGCTTGTATCGTCGCCCCAAGGCTCAATATAGCCGCCCGACAGACGAACGCTGGCACGAACGCCTTGGAAAATGCCCCGATATGTGGCGGCGCTCGCCTCGGTCCGAATGTACTGAACATCGCCACCCGCGCCAGCAACGTCTTGGCTCAAGAAAAAGTCGAACCCGCCCGTTGGCGCGATCGGATCGTTCCGGCGATCCCAATTGAATGTGTAGCCCACGATCGACGAAATATCGGACCGCTCGCTCTCACAAATGGTCGAACGGAAGATGAATTGTTCGTCGCACTGATCGACAATTAAAGAGTTTTCTGGAAGCGGCGTTGTGTCAGGTGAGACAATTATCAACGTGTCATCAGTGTCATCGTCAGGGGTTGGCGGATCATTTTGATCTTCAAGCGTTGTCTGAAGATTGCCATCCGTTGAGTCGATAACGATTTGTCGATCCCGCACATTGATCTCGTCAGATTGCAATCGGTAACGCAAGCTGAGCCCTGTCGCTTCGGTCAACGGAAATCCAAAAGAGAACCCGCCGCCCGTCGTCTCTGATTCGAAATCCGACACATCCAAAAAGTCGGCGCGTGACGAAAACAGGTCGACTTGAGCCGACAGGTTCCGATCAAGAAAGCGCGGTTCGCGGAACCGGAAATCAACCAATTGCTCTCGGCTGGACGCAGAGACCCTTGCAATGACCGTCTGACCACGGCCCCGAAGGTTGCGCTGGGACACACTCAGATCAAGCAGAAACGCGTCAACGGATGAAAAGCCGGCGGCGAAGGACAATTCGCCAGTCGGCTGTTCTTCGACGCCAATTTCAACCACGGTGCGATCGGGTTTCGAACCCGGCATTTCGGTGATTTCCACATTGGAGAAATAGCCAAGAGCCCGAACGCGGTTTCGAGACCTGTCGAGCAAGACCCGATTGAACGCATCACCTTCCGCGACCCTCAATTCTCGACGAATGACGCGATCAAGCGTGCTTGTGTTTCCGACAATATCGATCCGCTCGATATAAACACGAGGCCCCTCATCCAAGGCAAAAGTGACGTTCACTTCATTGGTCGCTGGATTGGCTTCGAGCCGGGGCACGACGTCGACAAAGGCGTAGCCCGCAATACCGGCGGCGTAGGTCAAAGTGTCGATTGTGTCTTCAATCAGATCACCCTGGAAAAGTTGTCCCGTCTGAAATGGAACCGCCGCCTCAAGAGCGCGCTCATTGAGCTTGTCGAGTGCGGTTTCGACCTGGATATCGCCGAATGTATATTGGTCGCCCTCTTCGATCGTATAAGTGATGTAGAAGTCTTCACGGTCTGGCGTCAGGTCGGCAACGGCGGATACCACCCGGAAATCATAATAGCCGCGATTTTGATAGAATTGGCGTAACAGTTCGCGGTCAAATTCCAGTCGGCCTGGATCGTAATTGTCGTTCGAGCTAAAAAAGCGCCACCAACGCGACTGCTTGGTCACCACTTCACTGCGCAATCGGGAGTCCGTGTAAGCTGTGTTGCCGATAAAATTGATCGCGCGAATTCCGGTCACTGGGCCTTCTGTCACGACAAAAATCAGATCGACCCTGTTCTGCTCGAGTGGTTTGTATTCTGGCTCAACCGTGACAGAAAAGCGCCCAGATTGGCGATACAGTTCAAGAATACGTTGAACATCAGCCTGGACCCGAGCGGCGGTGAAGATTCCACGCGGAGCCGCTTGGATTTCCTCGCGCATCTTATCGTCGTCAATGGCCCGATTTCCTTCGAACAAAACGCGGTTGATGATTGGGTTTTCGACCACGCGCACGACCAAGTCAGACCCAGATTTCTCGAATGACGCATCGGCAAACAAGCCCGTCGCGAAGAGCGTTTTCAAGGACAAATCGATGCGGTTGGGGTCAAATGTGTCACCAGGCTCAACGAGCAAATAGGATTGTACGGTTCGGTCTTCGATCCGTTGATTGCCTTCGACCAGAATAGACCGGATCGTCTCTTGTGGGAGCGGCGCTCCCCCGCCTTCCAACTGGGCACGGGCCGTCGGTAGCGACACTAGAATTAGGCCGAGCCAAAGCGCGGACAGGGCTGTGAGCACTTTACGCATCTTTTCCTTCAGTCCTCCCGAGACTGGAGCAATCAGCCCACTACGCTACCAAATAGACCGGTTTCAACGATATCGCCCCACGTAATCAGGACAAACAGCGTCATTAGCAAACCGAGACCGGTCATCAATGCTGCCTCCTGCACTTTTTCGGGGAGCACTTTTCCTGTCACCGCTTCATACGCATTGAAAACCAAATGACCACCGTCGAGCACAGGCAGCGGCAACAAATTGAAGAAACCGATGCCGATCGACACGGCCGCGCTAATGCTCACCATATTCCAAAAAAAGACTTCCACACCGGCCCAAAACGGGACGCCTTCCTGACCGATCGTACGGTTGTATAACCTGCGTCCGGTATCCCCGATTGCGACGGGTCCGCTGAGCGCACCGAGCGGTTCCTTGCCGGTGACCAGACGCCCCATCATGGTGATGGTGGTGTCCAGTACGAACCCGGTTTGAGCCACACCGAACCCCAAGGATTCGATCGGATTGAGACGCTCTTCGCGAATCGTGCCGGCGACATCCGTGATGGTCACGCCAATTGTCGCCTGTGCCATCATTTGTCCAAGCCCATTGTCGCGGACAATTTGCACCGGCACCAACGACAATGTCTCGATTTCACCGTCGCGTTTGTATTCGACATCAATCTCAGTGCCTGCCGTAAGCAAGACAGCTCGGGATACGTCAGCAGACTGTTTGATGGCCCGCCCATTGACGTTGAGCAAAATATCGCCTGCCTGCAATCCGGCTTCTGCAGCGGGTCTGTCCGCAAGCGTATCGACAATCGCCACTTCACTGACATGTGTGCCGCGAAATCCACCGACCAAGCTAAACAAGGCGACGGCGAGGACAAAATTCGCCACGGGTCCGGCAACCGAGACAATGGACCGGGCGCCGACGCTAAGTTCGCCATAAGGTTTGCCGATCGGGCCGGCTTCCATCTTGCCAACATCAGCCGGCAGTTGGCTCTCGCCAACGAATTTCACGAACCCACCCAGCGGGATCCAATTGATTCGCCAGCGGGTGCCATTGTTGTCTTTCCGCTCATAAATCGGTTGACCAAAACCAACTGAAAAGGATTCAACCGCCGCCCCGAAATAGCGGCCCGCCCAATAATGACCAAGCTCATGCACCACCACGACCAAGCCAAGCATGAACACAAGGCAAAGGATGAAAGCCGGTCCCTGACTGAGAATCATCTCCATCGTCAGCTTTGCTCCGACGCATACATGTTCGATCCAAGCAGCTCCGTGGTGAAACGGCGCGCTTCAAGATTGATTGTCATCACCGCCTCTACACTCTCACAGCGCTCTCGCGCCACTCCGTTGGATACAAACCTGTCTATCGTCTGTTCGACAACCCTGCTTATGTCATTGAATCCGCATTGACCCGAAAGAAATGCAGCCACGGCGCATTCATTAGCACTGTTTAAGACTGTTGGCGCCCCGCCGCCGAGCTCAAGCACACGCCGCGCCAATCCAACCGAAGGAAACTTAACCGAATCAAGCGGTTCAAAGTCTAGCTGCCCAAGTGCGATGAGGTCCAAAGGCGCCACCGATGTCGGTTGCCGCCGGTCTGGCCAACTCAAGGCATATGAGATCGGCGTTTGCATGTCTGGCGTGCCAAGCTGGGCCAGAACAGACCCGTCGCGATAGGTAACGAGGGAATGAACGATCGATTGTGGGTGAACGATAACATCTATCCGATCTTGCGGCATATCAAACAAGTACGCCGCTTCGATCAGCTCCAATCCCTTATTGAACAGAGTTGCACTGTCGATCGATATCTTCTGTCCCATCTCCCACTTCGGGTGGGCAAGCGCATCTTCCAGCTGAACATTTGCGAGATCAGCTTTCCGGCTTTCTCGGAACGGTCCGCCGGACGCGGTTAGAATCAAGCGCTCAACATCTTCCCGGCGGTCCATGACTTGAAACATAGCATTATGTTCAGAATCGGTCGGAACCAAATCGACACCAGCGCGGGCTGCCTCAGCCTTAAGCAAAGGCCCCGCGCAAACCATGCTTTCCTTGTTTGCCAAGGCAACTGAGTTGCCGGCTCGAACCGCCGCAAATGTTGACGCGAGTCCGTCAATGCCAACAATCGCGGCGAGCACTCGATGGACAGGGCGCGTAGCCACTTCGCTGACCGCAGCGTCGCCCGCGGCGACCTCAATGTCTGTCCCCGCCAGTAAGGCCTTCAGCTCGTCATAGCCGCTTGGGTCCGCGATCACGGCTACTCGGGCGTTCAAATCAAGCGCCTGACGCGCGAGCCCTTTTACGTCCCTACCGGCGACCAGCGCCTCAACCGAAAAAACAGGATCTTCCGCCGCAGCGTTCGCATGGGCAATTACTGACGCGGCCGATGTCCCAATCGAACCGGTCGCCCCCATAATCGTTATCGCCTTCGGTCCGCTCATCCACCCAATCCAAGCTTGCTCGCATAAGCGGGCAATAACCAAAGCGCACCAGCAGCGATCATACATACGATACCGAGGCCATCGACACGATCAAGAATGCCTCCGTGGCCTGGAACCAAGCCACTTGCATCTTTTACGCCGTACCGCCTTTTAATCATACTCTCTATCAAATCGCCGCTCTGTGCCAGGATTGATAGAATTGCCCCCGAGATCAACCACACGATCACATCTCCACCCGTGATCCGCGCCGCAAGGTATCCACAAAATATGCTGAACACGACCGCGCCAATTGCGCCGCTCCAGGTTTTCGAAGGCGACTCGGGGGTCAAACGCGGCCCACCTAACCCCTTGCCAACAAAGTACGCAGCCGTATCCGATCCCCAAACGACCCCCATGACGATCAAAGCCGCGGATTGCCCGTTCCACGGTCCCTCCCTGACAAGGAACAAGGCTAACGGCATGCCTGCAACGTAGAGATATCCAAAAGCCGCCATAAACCGTTCTTGCTCGAGCGGGTGAACCCGCGCTGCTGGCAAGGCCAAACCAAGAAGGCACAATAGCGCCACCGGCAATCCGACAAGCGGCGCGATGAGCGATGGCAACATTGCAAATAACACCATCCATACGAGCGTCGGCGAGGCCGACATCCGCACCCATTCAAACGCCATCATTCCCGCAAACAAAGCGCATCCGAGGGCCAGAACTGGTCCTCCTTGGCTTACGACCAAAAGTCCAAACGGGATCAGCACCGTTGCTGAGGCGAGCCGCAATACAAGTTCATTGGTTTTTGGGTTCGTTTTCGCCATACGCTCGATGGTCAGGCCGTTCCAGCTGAAACACCACCAAATCGGCGCTGTCTTTGTTGGAACGTCGCAATCGCACCAGAAAGATGATCGGCCCGAAAATCCGGCCAAAGAACGTCAAGAAAAACAAGCTCGGCATACGCAGCCTGCCACAGCAAGAAATTGCTTATCCTCAACTCTCCGCTCGTACGAATGAGCAAATCCGGATCCGGTAATCCCGACGTATCCAGATAAGTCTCAAAGCTATCCTCACTTAGGGCCTCTGGATCCACAGTTCCGGCCTTAACGTCTGCGTTGAACTTCTTCACCGCTCTTAAAATTTCTTCGCGTCCACCATAATTAAAAGCGATGCAGAGGTGAAAATCTGAATTGTCCTTTGTTTCTCGCTCTGCTTGTTGAACCAACGCGCTGATATCGTTCGGCAAACCTTCTCGTGTTCCCAGGACGCGGATCCGCACGCCTTCTTTTCTGAGTCGCTCCAAATCCTGACGGACATACATTTTTAACAGGCCAAACAGCGCGTTGACCTCCGAAACCGGTCGCCGCCAATTCTCTGTTGAGAATGAAAAAATGGTGAGATGCGTGAGCCCAAGGTCTTTGGATGCCTCAACGGTTCGACGGAGTGCCTCAACCCCTCTTTCATGCCCAACAGAGCGCGGCAGATTCCGCGCCGCAGCCCACCGACCGTTTCCATCCATGATGATCGCAACATGCTTCGGAAGGTGTTCCGGCTCTCGATGAGTGCCTTCCTGCGTCGGAGGGTGGGGCGCCGACGTCAAACCTGCATGATCTCCGCTTCTTTGGCCTTCAATGTGTCGTCTACTTGTTTGATGAACTGGTCGGTGAGCTTCTGAACCTCATCAGACAAACCACGAGATTCATCTTCGCCAATCTCGCCGGCCTTTTCCATCTTTTTGAGCGTATCCATGCCATCACGCCGAATATTCCGAACCGCGATCCTGGCGCTCTCAGCATATTTCCCCGCCACCTTCGTCAGCTCAGTTCGCCGCTCCTCATTGAGTGGAGGGATCGGTATTCGCAAAGTCTGACCATCGACAACAGGATTTAACCCCAAGCCGGCTTCACGTACGGCCTTATCCGTCGCGCCGACCAACCCCTTATCCCAGACATTGACCGCCAACATACGGGCATCCATCACGCTGACGGAACCAACCTGATTGAGCGGCATGGACGCGCCATAGGCCGCCACTTGGACACTCTCGAGGAGGTGCGTAGATGCACGCCCTGTGCGCAAGCCTTGCAATTCGGTATGCAGAGCATTGATCGCGCCATCCATGCGGCGCTCCAAGTCTTTTTTGTCGTAGCTCATATTCGTTTCCTACTCGCCCGATATGACTGTACTCGGACCTTTGCCAAACAGGACATCCTGCAAAGCGCCTTTGTTGTGAAGAGAGAAAACCACAATCGGTATATTCGTGTCACGCATCAGGCTGACCGCAGACGCATCCATAACGCGTAAGTTCCGTGCCAACACATCCTGATATGTCAGCCGGTCGTAGCGCTCCGCATTCGGGTTGCTTTTCGGATCAGCCGAGTAGACACCATCAACTTGTGTGCCCTTGAACATCGCGTCACAATGCATTTCCGCAGCCCGTAGCGCTGCGCCGGTATCGGTTGTGAAATAGGGATTTCCGGTTCCTGCAGCGAAAATCACCACCCGCCCCTTCTCCATATGCCGGATCGCGCGCCGGCGAATAAAAGGTTCGCAAATCTCGTCCATCCGAATACCGGATTGGACCCTGGTTTGAACGCCTATGGTTTCGAGTGCGCTCTGCATCGCCAAAGCATTCATGATGGTTGCCAACATCCCCATCGAGTCTGCTTGAGATCTTTCCATACCCGAAGCGGCGCCGGCGAGGCCCCGAAAGATGTTGCCGCCGCCAATCACCAGACAAATCTCAGCGCCGGTAGACCGCGCATCTGCGATTTCTTCGGCAAAGCGTAAACAAGTCGGCATATCAATGCCGTAATCGGAATCTCCCATCAGAGCTTCGCCTGATATCTTCAACAAAACGCGTTTGTATTGAAGGCCGCCCGAAGGCGACGTGTCTGCTGCCATGATGGGGTTCTCCGAGCAACCTCAACAGCTCATAGAAGATTCCCGGCGCCGTGTCATCGGCGCCGGGAGGATTTTGACACTTGATGTCAGTGCTTAGCTTTTGGTCATTGATGCGACTTCGGCTGCGAAGTCATCTTCTTCTTTTTCAATGCCTTCGCCGAGCTTAAACATTTTAAAGCCCGCAAGCTCCGCGCCGCTTTCGCTGATGAACTTGCCGACCGTCTTGTCTGGGTCCATCACAAAAGGCTGCTCAACAAGCACAACTTCTTTGTAGTATTTGTTCAAACGGCCTTCGATCATTTTCTCGATAACATTTGCGGGCTTGCCGCTTTGCTCGGCTTGTTCCGTGAGAACTTGGCGCTCACGGTCCACTAGCTCGGTGTCGAGTTCCGATACAGTCGCTGCGGCTGGAGATGTCGCTGCAACATGCATCGCAACTTTGCGTGCCAAGTCCGCGTCGCCACCGCCATTTAGGCCCACAACAACGCCAATCTTGCCCATGTTGGGTGCTTCCGCGCTGTGGACATATGCCGAAACGACATCTGCTTCGATCTTATCGGCCCGACGCAAAGTCATATTTTCACCGATGGTACCGACCAAGCGTTTGATCATGTCTTCAACTGTGCCATCGCCATCTGGCGCTGGCGCTCCCGCGAGATCAGCAGTCGTTCCGCCGGTTGTCAGGGCAAGAGATGAAATCTGCCCCAGTGCTTGTTGAAACGTTTCGTTGCGCGCAACAAAATCAGTCTCCGCATTGAGCTCAACAAGCGCACCGGTTTTACCATCTTCTGAGACAATCGCAGCAACCAAGCCATCTGCCGCTGTACGGCCAGACTTCTTTTCGGCCTTAGACAGACCTTTTGCGCGAAGCCAATCGATAGCAGCTTCGACATCACCATTACTTTCGACGAGCGCCTTTTTTGCGTCCATCATGCCCGCACCACTCCGGTCACGCAGGCTCTTAACAAGGGCAGCGGTAATTTCAGCCATTCGAGCTAATCCTTTAGATTTGAGGCAGTCTACGCTTTCGCGTCTTCGCCGGTGGTTTCCTCTGCGGGAGTTTCTTCCGCCGGTGCATCTTCCGTCACCTCTTCGGTGACCGCCGCATCTGCAGCTGCGATATCGGCATCTGTAATCCCGGTAAGGTCTTCTGCCTCGCCAAGATCAATGTCGAGACCTGCAGACGCTTCTGCCAACCCGTCGAGTACGGCATCCGCAACCAAGTTGCAGTACAAAGTGATCGCGCGCATCGCGTCGTCATTCCCCGCAAATGGGAAATCGGCATCATCTGGATCGCAATTTGTATCGATCACAGCAACGACCGGAATACCGAGCTTTCTCGCTTCTTTGATCGCAATCGCTTCTTTGTTCGTATCAATGACGAAAATCATGTCTGGAAGGCCGCCCATATTGGCAATGCCACCCAACGCTTTGTCGAGCTTTTCGCGATCGCGTTCGAGGTTCAGCAATTCCTTCTTCGTCAGTCCCGAATTGTCTTTGTCGGTCAGAATTTCTTCTAACTCTCGCAGGCGACGGATTGAGTTGGATACGGTCGTCCAGTTGGTCAGCGTGCCGCCAAGCCAGCGGAAGTTCATATAATACTGCGCGCAGCGCTGCGCTGCCTCCGCAACTGGCTGCGCTGCCTGACGCTTTGTCCCGACAAATAGGATCCGGCCGCCCTTTGCGACCGTGTCGCGCACTTGAACAAGCGCCTGGTGCAGCAATGGAACGGATTTGGAGAGATCCAGAATATGGATCCCGGAGCGTGCGCCGTAGATGAACGGCTTCATCTTCGGGTTCCAGCGGTGTGTTTGGTGGCCGAAGTGAGCGCCCGCCTCGAGCAACTCACGCATTGTAAAATCTGGCAGAGCCATAATCGTTTTCCTTTTCCGGTTGACCGGCACGGACGTAATCGGTGCTCAACTGAGACACCGACACCGGATTGTCCGCGCATCGGGGGTTGAAGAGCGCCTATATACGCGCATTTCGACGCAGGGCAAGGACCTCAAATCGACCTCTTGCAGTTTACGCCGCCAACGCCTCCACCCGGGCAACGCCAGGTGCGGTCTTCAAGGCACGTAAAGCTTCCAAGCCCGTGGCGTATGTGCCCGGCAGCTTCAACGTGACCGACTTACCGCAACCGGTTTGCAAAAGCACAAAAATTTCGCCCCGATCAGGTCCCGGTGCCGACATCAAACGTGACGTGATAACCGCCAATTCATTTGCATCCGCACCGGGCTCCAGCCGAATGGTCAAGGACGGACTCTTTCGACCGATGCGGGCTTTCTCGATCGGTTGTACTCGCCGAGCCGATAGTCTGATCTCTTCATCGCGTCGCCGTACTTCTGTTTGGATCACGACCGCTGACCCAGGTTCCAGCCGGTCGCGTTCTTCACTCAGTAATTCCGGCATGACCATCAATTCAACCTCTCCGGTCGGATCGGACAATGTCAGGAACGCGAACTTGCCCCCATTTCGGGCCGGTTTCTCAACCCGTCGCCTGACCACACCGAGCAATTCTAAAACGCGGCCGTCTTGTGCCTGTTCCGCGAGATCAATCGCCAAAGTGACCCGTCCAGGTTCCAAACCGTCGAGAACATCATCAAGCGGATGGCCGCTGAAGTAGAAGCCGATCGCTGCAAACTCCTGATCCAACTTAGTCTGCGCGTTCCAAGCGGACGCATCGGGCAAGGTTGCACGTAGGGCAGGCTCCGCTTCTCCGAACAGTCCTGCCTGTCCACCAGCGCGATCATCGGCAGCAGATACAGCCGCGGCGGCCAAGACCGGCGCACATGCCAACGCGCGCGCCCGATTGGCTTCCAGCGTATCAATTGCCCCGGCCTTGGCGAGTTGCTCCAAACATTTTCGGTTTACCAGTTTCGGATCAACGCGATCGGCAAGGTCATGCAGGTCTTTGAACACGCCGTTCGTCTCGCGCTCTGCGACCAATCGCGACATGGCTTCGACGCCGACGCCCTTCAGAGCTCCGAGCGCATAAACAATTGCGTTTCCGCGCACATCAAAATCGGCCGTCGACGCATTTACATCGGGCGCCAAAACCGGAATCTTTAATCGTTTGGCTTCCTGAAAGAAGGCCGCAAGCTTGTCGGTATTCTGCAAATCAAGGCTCATCGATGCCGACAAGAAAGCAACCGGAAAATGGCGCTTGAGATAAGCCGTTTGATACCCGATCAACGCATACGCCGCTGCGTGTGACTTGTTGAAACCATACCCGGCAAATTTCTCCATCGTATCGAAGATTTCGTTGGCCAGCGCCGCGTCGATACCCTTGCGCTCTGCCGCGCCCTCGATGAAGCGTTTGCGTTGAGCGACCATCTCTGCCAGCTTCTTCTTACCCATAGCGCGGCGGAGCAAATCCGCTTCGCCAAGCGAGTATCCGGCGATTTCTTGGGCCATCCGCATGACTTGTTCCTGATACACGGGCACGCCATAAGTCGCTTCCAAAATTGGCTGCAAATCCGGATGTTGATAGGTGACCGTTGCGGGGTCTTCTTTGCCGGCCACATAGACTGGAATATTGTCCATCGGTCCCGGACGGTAGAGCGAAATAATCGCGATCACGTCCTCAATATTGTTTGGGCGGACTTTGCGCAGCGTGTCGCGCATGCCCTGACCTTCGAGCTGGAACACGCCAAGGGTCGCTCCAGACGCCATCAATTGATAGGTCGACGCATCATCGAGCGTTTCCCATTCCGGTCCAACGGCGCCGCCATCTCGTTCGATAAGCCGAAGGGCTCGATCGATCACGGTCAGGGTTTTGAGGCCAAGAAAATCAAACTTCACCAAACCTGCTTCTTCCGCCCATTTCATGTTGAACTGGGTGGCCGGGAGGTCCGCACGCGGATCCCGGTAAAGCGGGGCAATCTCGACCAGGGGTCGATCTCCAATAACCACGCCTGCTGCGTGGGTGCCGGCGTTTCGGTAGCGACCCTCGAGCGCTAAAGCGGTGTCTAGCAGCTCTTGCACGCGCGGGTCCTTGTCAATCTCTTCGTCGAATTTCGGTTCGTCTTGAATGGCTTCCGACAATTTTGGCGGTTTGGCCGGATTGAATGGGATGAGCTTTGCCAATCGGTCGACTTGGCCATAGCTCATCTGCATGACGCGGCCGACATCGCGCACAACGGCCTTTGCTTGAAGGGTTCCGAACGTGATGATCATAGCGACGCTGTCGGCGCCGTATTTGTCACGCACATAACGGATCACTTCGCCTCGTCGTTCCTGGCAGAAATCGATGTCGAAATCCGGCATCGACACCCGCTCTGGGTTGAGGAAGCGCTCAAACAGCAAATCGAACCGCAGGGGATCCAAATCCGTGATGGTCAGCACCCAGGCTACCAACGAGCCGGCACCTGAGCCGCGCCCTGGTCCAACCGGTATGCCTTGCGCCTTCGACCACTTTATGAAGTCCGCAACAATCAAAAAATATCCTGGAAAACCCATCCGCTCAATAATGTCGAGCTCGTAGGACAAGCGCTCAGAATAGGTTTCCCGCGAGGCGAAAAGCTTTGGTGCCAACTGTAAACGCGCTTCGAGTCCCTCTTCCGATTGCAGCCGAAGCTCATCGATCTCAGACCGCCCACCTTCGGCAAAGCTCGGTAAGATCGGCTTGTGCTTCGTCGCCCGGACGGCACAACGTTTCGCGATTTCGATCGTGTTGGCCAGAGCCTCTGGGAGGTCAGCGAACAAAACGCACATTTCTTCTGGCGTTTTCAGATATTGCTGTGCGGACACTTGTGGCCGATCTTCGACGCCTAAATACGTGCTATTGGCGATGCACATCATCGCATCGTGCGCCGTCGCATCGGTTTCAGCGAGGAACCGCGCATCATGAGACGCGACAATCGGTAAATCGAGATCATAAGCCAAAGACAGGAGCTCAGATTCAAGCTGCGCCTCGAGTGATGTGCCATGCCGCGAAATCTCTACATAACACCGATCGGGAAACGCCGTCGCAAACATTTGAAGGCTTAAGCGAGCATCATCCTTACGACCGCGTTCGAGCGCCTGCGCGACTTCACCTTCGGTGCCTCCAGTGAGCAAAATGAGGCCATCCGTGTCGGAAAGAAGCATTTCTTTTGTAAGGCGAGGCTCGCCATCATCAGCGCTCAAATAGGCTTCGGACGACAGCGCCATAAGCCGCCGGTAGCCGACATCGTTTTGAGCATAGAGACGGACCTTGCTCAGCCGCTCCTGATGGCCGCCATCGGTGATATCGAAGCAGCACGCCATAATTGGCTGAACTCCAGCGCCCGATAGCGATTCGGAAAGTTCGAGTGCGCCGAAGAGATTGTTTTGATCCGTCACCGCGATCGCCGGCATGGATTGCGCGACACACCACTCAGTCAAAGACTTCGTCTCAATCATACTTTCCAGCAAAGAATAGCTGGTGCGAACTGCGAGATGAATGAAACGTGCCTCGGACATACCGCCTCCAAATCTGTCCGACTGATCTACAGGAAGTCGCACCAGAACAAAAGCGGAACTCAATTAAAGTCTGTGAGTTTCCCTTCAGCCAGGGTCAAAACCCGGTCCATGTGACGCGTTAGGCCGATGTTGTGCGTCGCAATCAATACAGCAGCACCTTCATTTCTGGCCATTCTGACCAAACTCGCAAAGACGCGGTCGGTCGTGGTCGGGTCGAGATTGCCCGTTGGTTCATCGGCAATCACCAGTTTCGGATCATTTGACAATGCCCGCGCGATTGCCACGCGTTGTTGCTCGCCGCCAGAGAGTTGACCCGGTTGATGGGTCGCTCGGTCAGTTAACCCCATTTCTTCAAGCAAGACGTCTGCCTTGTCGCGCGCAATCCGCCTTGGAACGCCTCCCACCATAAGCGGCATTGAGATATTGTCGCGTGCGTTGAACTCCGGAAGTAAGTGATGGAATTGGTAGACAAATCCGAGTTTATCTCGCCGCAGTCGCGTCCGCGCACTGTCGCTTAGACGCGTGCAATCTTCACCATCGAGCAAGACCAACCCGTCCTCAGCTTTTTCCAACAGACCGGCCGTATGCAACAAAGTGGACTTTCCGGATCCGGACGGACCGACAAGTCCGACCAACTCACCCGGATTTAGAATCAAATCAGCGCCATCCAAAACCCGCAACGCACCAGCGGCGGACCGGTACTCGCGAACCACGCCGCGCAATTCAAGAACCGCAACACTCATTCGAATCTCAACGCCTCGACCGGATCGAGTTTTGCGGCTGACCAGGCTGGCCACAATGTGACCAAGACCGACATCGCCATTGCCCACAAAGTCGTGAAGATCGCCTCCACCCAATCTAGCTCAGCTGGCAAGCCGTCGAGCCCATACACGTCAGGTGGAAAAATGGGTCGCTGGATTGTCCAACTTATAAACGCTTCGACCGTACTGATGTTCACGACAATCGCGACGCCGAGCAGCAGACCTAGAAGCGCACCCGTTAGTCCGAGGATAGCACCAATCATAATGAACACCCGCATCACCGCTCCGCGTGAGGCTCCGATCGTCCGCAGGATGGCGATGTCGCGCGTCTTGTTCTTCACCAACATAACAACACCTGTGATGATGTTGAGCGCCGTGATCGTTATCAGTATCAGCATGATCATACGCATCATGCCGCGCTCTGCATTCAATGCACCAAGATACGACGCGCGTTGACGTTGCCAATCATCTAAGAAATAGCGGTTGCCTGTAAGCTGCCCGATCGCATCTCGGGCATCTTGTGTCTTCATCGGATCTTTGATTCGGACGTCAATAAACTCGTACGCTCCCTCAATGCTAAAGAAGAGCTGCGCCTGTTCCATCGGCATCAAAATGTACAGTTTATCCAGCTCCACACTGCCGGTTTCGAATGTGTCCGCCAGGGTGTAAGATTTGCGTCGCGGCGTGACGCCAAAGGGACCTTGCGTACCTTCCGGTGCGATCAATGTGACGCGATCTCCCGGTCTTAGTCCAAGATCCGCCGCTAAAAACCGGCCCATAAAGACCCGATCCCCGCCAAATCGACCTTCGCCGAAACCCGCTGCGCGGGCGACATCAGCACCACCATCGAGAAAAGGTAGAAAATCCAAGTCTTCTGTTCGGACCCCTCTCACCGCCGCGCCAACTTTTGCATAGTCCGTTGAAGCCAGTACTTGCTCTTCAATCACCGGCGATGCACTCAGGATACCTTCAAGACCCGTGATGCCCTCAGCGAGCATCTCTGCTTCCTCAGCCGGCAGGTTTACGGTCTGGACGAAGACGTGTCCTTGGCCGCCGAGCAATGCATTCAACAACGTCGAGCGAAACCCGCTCATAATAGACATGATGACGATCAATGCAGTGACCGCGAGTGTGATCCCAACGAAAGAGATGATCGAAATGAGAGACACGCCGCCATGCGCGCGCCGGGCCCTTAGATAGCGCCACGCGAGCGTCCGTTCGACTTCACCAAATGGCCGAGCGATCGCCATCTCGCCTTAGTCTCCCTCGATTCGCGCAAGCGCGTCGTCGAGGCTGACTTCGTGCTTTTCGCCGCTCGCACGATGTTTCAGCTCGACAGTTCCTGACTTCACGCCGCGAGGGCCAACCGTGATCTGCCAAGGCAATCCGATCAGATCCATTCGAGCAAATTTAGCGCCGGCGCGTTCGCCCGTGTCATCGTACAGCACGTCTTTACCGGCAGCGCCGAGTTTCTCGTAAGCCGCATCGGCGACTGTAGAGACATCTGCATCATCTGGTTTCATTGAAATGATACCAGCGTCAAAGGGACTGACGGAGGCCGGCCAAACAATGCCATTGTCATCGTGGCTCGCTTCGATGATCGCGCCGACGAGCCGGGAAACGCCAATGCCGTAGGAGCCGCCATGTATGGCCTGTAAACCGCCATCTTGCGTTTGTATTTCTGCCTTCATCGGTTCGGAATACTTGGTCCCGAAGTAGAAAATATGGCCAACTTCGATCCCTCTCGCCGCAATTCGTCGTTCTTCGGGAAGGGCTTCAAACGCGGCTGGATCGTGCTTTTCGTCCGTCGCCGCATAGTAGCGGGTTCGCTTCTCCATCTCCGCGGAGAGCGCGTCTGTATCGCTGAAGTCAAAATCGGCACCAGGCGGTGGTACGTCTAACACGGCTTTGTCGCAAAACACGGCGCTCTCGCCACTGCTCGCAAGCACCAGAAACTCATGACTCAGATCGCCGCCAATTGGACCCGGATCGGCCTGCATGGGTATCGCCGTCACGCCGAGACGGTCGAACGTGTTTAGATAGGCTGCAAACATTTTCTGATAAGATCGCCGCGCAGCTGTTTCATCCAGGTCGAAACTATAGGCGTCTTTCATGTAGAATTCGCGTCCACGCATAATGCCAAAGCGCGGGCGCACCTCATCGCGAAATTTCCATTGCTGGTGATACAAATTGAGCGGCAGCTGCTTATAACTTCGGACGTAGGCACGGAAGATTTCCGTGATCATTTCCTCATTGGTCGGCCCATAAAGCATGTCACGGCCATGGCGATCGGTGATGCGAAGCATTTCCTCGCCATAGTCATCATAGCGTCCACTTTCTCGCCATAAATCAGCCTGCTGCAAAGTCGGCATAAGAAGCTCGATGGCACCGGCGCGATTCATTTCCTCGCGGACGATTTGCTCGATGCGCTTGAGTACCCGAAAGCCGAGCGGCAACCAAGAATAGATGCCCGCTCCATTTTGCCGGATCATTCCCGTACGCAGCATGAGTTGATGCGAAACGATGGTGGCATCAGACGGCACATCTTTCGTCACCGGCAAGAAAAATCGTGTCAGCCGCATATCAGAACGCCCTCATTCAGTGTCAGCGAGAGTGTCTAGGCGGGTGCGCGCCGATTGGCCAGTGCGTCTTGATCACACAGCTGTATCCGCAAGATCGCGTCAGCTACGCTTTCTCTGTGTCAAGAACGTTCATCAATGTCTCATAGGCTTCGATGAACTCTTCCTTGAACTGTTGAACAACCTGCCCAGACGTCATTGGCTGATTCATCATTCCGACGCCCTGGCCCACCCAGTAGGTCGACAACGCCTGCGCCCCTTCATGCCCGGCTTCCGCGAGCTTATCGATGTGGCGCAATGCCGGTTCCGTCACCATTGATTGTAGTGGCATGGGCAGCGGTTGGGGTGCGTCCTCTGAACTCCAAGCATCGGTCCAAGGCGAGCGGAGCTGACGTGTATATTTGCCCGTACGGGACTTAGACCGAACCGTATCCCGAGACGTCGCCATCAGCATTTTCTCTTTGACAATAGGATTCGTTTCCGCCTCTGCTGTGGTCAGCCAGACCGAGCCACACCAAGCGCCATGCGCGCCCATAGCCATGCTGGCCGCCATTTGTTGTCCGGTGGTTATGCCGCCGGCCGCCAGAATCGCCGTATTGGCGCCCATCTCGTTTACCGCGCGCGCCACTTCCGGCACCAGCACCATGGTCGAAACGTCGCCGCAATGACCGCCGGCTTCGCCTCCCGCAACGACCAAAACATCAACGCCTGCAGCAACCTGATTGATCGCGTGTTGCTTCGCCCCAACCAAAGCACCAGTCGGAACACCTTTGGCTTTCGCCATCTCCATCATCACCGGCGGCGGCACGCCCAGCGCATTGACGATCAGCTTAATCGGATAATCAAATGCGACTTCCAAAGACGAGGCTGCACCTTTCTCGGTCATGTTGAGCGATCCTCCAGCGGACCCCTTGCGTTGCGCTTCAAAATCCGTGTCTTCGATACCGTGATCTTTGAGAAGCTGATCAACAAACTCAGTATGCTGTTCCGGCACCATGGCGCGCAATTTCGTTGGGTCAAAGCCTTCTGCTTTACCTTCGATTTTGTTTGGCACGATGAGATCCAGGCCGAACGGTTTGCCATCAATATTGTCGACGATCCAATCAAGCTCTTCACGCAACCGATCCGGCGACAAATTAACAGCCCCGAACACACCCATGCCGCCGGCTTTCGAGACCGCGACAACAACATCTCGGCAATGGCTGAAGGCGAGCAATGGGAACTCGATATCGAACATGTCGCAAATGGGTGATTTCATCATCTGTTTGTCTCCTCCGTCCGACCGTCTTGAGGATCGGTATTATGCTTTCTCGAGTCTCATAACCTAGCTGACGTGGCGAAAGCCTCAGCTTTTTTCTCTACACCTTTCGCCTAGGCGCGAATGAAAACAGCCGGACCTTTCGATCCGGCTGTTTCACAATCATAAATTGAACGCGGCCTATTTACGCCAAACTGCCGCCATTGCCGGGTCTTCTTCTTCGCCGCTATATTTGCGGGTCTCGGCGCGGCCGACCACCATGTGGTGCACTTCATCAGGGCCATCCGCCAGCCGCAAGGTCCGTTGCCCCGTATAAAGACGGGCAAGCGGCGTCCATTGCGAGACACCGGCGGCGCCATGCATCTGGATCGCCTCATCAATGATCCGGCAGACTTTTTCGGGAACCATGGCCTTGACCATAGAGATCCAGACCCGCGCCTCTTTGTTGCCGAGCACATCCATCGCCTTTGCGGCTTTCAGGACCATCATCCGCATGGATTCAATATCGATCCGGGCGCGTGAAACTTTCTCGATGTTTCCACCCAGCTTGATCAGGTCACGGCCAAAGGCCTGACGGGTCATGCCACGTATCACCATCAGGTCGAGCGCACGCTCTGCCGCACCGATCGAGCGCATGCAGTGGTGAATTCGACCAGGTCCGAGCCGCAGTTGGGAGATTTCAAACCCGCGGCCTTCGCCGAGCAGCATATTTTCTTTCGGCACACGAACATTATCAAACACGATATGCATGTGACCGTGCGGCGCATCATAATCGCCAAACACCTGCATGCCATCCATGATCTTCACGCCGGGCGTGTCGATTGGCACGAGGATTTGCGATTGCTGTTTGTGGGCCTCGGCATCCGGGCTGGTTTTGACCATGGTGATCATGATCTTACAGCGGGGGTCGCCAGCGCCTGAAATATAGAATTTCTCGCCATTGATCACCCACTCGTCGCCTTCGAGCACGGCGCGTGTCGATACGTTTTTGGCATCTGAGGATGGGATGCCCGGCTCGGTCATCGCAAAAGCCGAGCGGATTTTGCCTTCGAGAAGCGGCTTCAACCATTGCTCTTTTTGTTCTGGCGTGCCGACACGTTCGAGCACTTCCATATTGCCTGTGTCCGGGGCTGAGCAGTTCATCGATTCTGACGCCAGCGAGTTCTTACCGAGTTCGGCAGCGATGTAAGCATAGTCGAGATTGCTCAATCCTTCGCCCGTATCGGCGTCCGGCAGAAAGAAGTTCCAAAGACCCTGCTTCTTGGCTTCATCTTTGGCTTCTTCGAGCAGATCCAGCTGACCCGGCGCATAACTCCAAATATCGTCTTTGTTCTTGTCCAATTCGTGGAATTTTACCGACATCGGCTCCACCACTTCAGCGACGAACTTTTTCACGTGTTCGTAAAGCGGTCGGGCTTCTTCCGACATATTCAGATTGTTCAGTTCGTCATTCGGGTCGACGCCCGCCATGGTATCCGCCATTTGCTTTCCTCGTTTCGCTATTCCTGCTTAATTTCTCAACACCATACCCAGTTTTCGGCTAAGCCCAACCCTGAAGTCGTGCGGCTTTGGCGCGCACAAGCTCTGGGCTGCCCAGCAATTGTCGATTGGTGCCGATCCGTTTGAACCAATAATGCAGTCCGACCAGATCTGTGAACCCCATACCGCCATGCACTTCGGTCGACGTGCGGGCGACGAAGGTGCCGGTTTCCGCCAAATGCGCCTTCGCCAAACACGCCAAGACGGCAGACTCTTCTTCGCCTTGGTCAAAGGCATAAGCCGCTTGCCAAACCAAAGCGCGGCAGGGTTCCAAACGTGCTGTCATCTCCGCGCACAAATGCTTGACCGCCTGGAAGCTGCCAATCGTTCGATTGAACTGTTTGCGCTCCTTGGCATAGTCGACGGCCTTGTCGAGCATAGTTTGCGCGGCCCCGAGTGTGTCCGCAGCGAGGAGAATATATCCGACCTGCATCATGCGCTCAGCCGCCGCCCCCGCAGCGACATTGGCGGACAATCGAACGCTTTCCACGCCCTCAAAAAGAAGTTCCGAAAAGTCCCGCGTCCGGTCGATGCTGGGCAATGCATTGCGTTTCAATCCGGGCGAATCACGCGCCACAATGTGCAGATTGCCGTCCCGGTCGCAGACCAGAATGTGGGTCGCCACTGCCGCATTGATGACAAATAGGCTCTTGCCGCTCAACCCGTCGGCACCTGCGTCGACACCCGCATCTTCGCGCGCTCCGACAAATTCCGTGAGTGCCAAGCCGAAGCGTACCTCGCCCGTCGAAAGTTTGCCGAGCCAGCTGTCTTGCTCTGCCTGTGTGCCGGCAGCCGCAATGCCAATCGTCGCTAGCGCATTGCAGAAATAATCCGCTGGGGCGACAGCGCCGCCAAGCGCCTCCTGCACCAATGCAGCGTCCAAGACGCCGAGCGCCAAGCCGTATTGAGCTTCAGGGATGAGCAATTGGTTTGTGCCGAGCGCGGCCAATCCGTCCGCCATTTGAGTGAGCACCGCCACATCGCCATCTGCTGCTTGTCGAACCGTATCGAGTGGTGCGGCATCTTGTAGAAATGAACGGATCGAATCCTGCAGCATACGTTGGTCTTCAGAGAGCGAAAATTCCATGCGTCTACTCCCCTAGGCCGCAGCTGGTTTTGGTTCACGAGGCAGTCCAAGACCACGCTCAGCGATGATGTTTTTCTGGATCTGCGCCGTGCCTCCACCGATGATCAAACCGAGATCATACATGTATCGCGACTGCCAGGATCCATGGTCTCTCAAATACGGCGTGTCACCATAGAGCAGGCCAAGTTCACCCATCGCATCAATCGCCAAACGCGCCAGCTCATGGTTGAGTTCGCAGCCTTCCAGCTTGATGATCAATCCCGCCAATCCAGGCGATTCCTGCTTCAAGCGATGGGTCATCACGCGCATGCCATTTGCCTGCATCGCGTAAACCCGGGCTTGAAGCGCCACGAGGCGATCGCGGAAAACAGCATTGTCGATCAGACGCGCCCCATTCAGCGTCTCTCGATGCATCAAATCGGCAATTGCAAGCAGGCGCGCTTTGGCCGCGTTTGGGTCGCCGAGCATGCCGCGTTCATGCGTGAGGGTTGCATTCGCAACCTTCCATCCTTCACCGGGCTTGCCGACAATTTGGCTGCGCGGCACACGAACATCGGTGAAGAACACTTCGTTGAAATTGGCACTCATCGTCATGTCGACCAATGGGCGCACTTCGATACCAGGCGTCTCCATCGAGAACAGCAAATAAGAGATGCCATCATGCTTTTTCGCGTCGGGTTCGGTCCGCACCAAACAAAACATCATGTCGGCCTGACGGGCAGTCGACGTCCAAATCTTTTGCCCATTGATGACATAGTCTTCGCCATCAATTTCGGCCTTGGTTTTCAGGCTTGCCAGATCGGATCCCGCACCCGGTTCTGAATAGCCTTGGCACCAGATCATTTCACCACGCAGAGTCGGCGGAATGAAGGCCTGTTTTTGCGCTTCGGTGCCGAGTTCCAACAAGGTCGGCACCAACATTGAGATGCCCTGCCCTGCCAAGCCGGTTGAAACGCCAGCGCGGGCAAACTCCTCGGCGATGATGCGCGATTTGAGAATGTCAGGCTCCGCGCCATAGCCGCCATAGGCTTTGGGTATCGTACGTGCCGCATAACCGTTCTTGATCAACAGCTTTTGCCAGGCAAGGCGGCGGGGATGCTTCATGCCCGTATCACTCGGCTTCGGCGCTGCAGCCTCATGCGTCGCAATGAAGTCGGCAACGTGTTCGCGAAACGCCTCATATTCCGGGCTCAAACTGAGATCCATTTTGTCCTCCGCACTGTTATTTTTCAACAGGCCTAGCAGGTTGCCGTCCCGGCAGCGTAGAGGGGAAATCAAAAAAAAGATCGGCTGAACAGCAACGATCCGGGCCGACTTATCCACCGCCTTATCCTATGATCAGCAGGGTATAAGTCCGGTTTCCAATCCGGGCGTGTCAGGTCTCCAGTCAGGATCCGCTTCGGTGGTATTGGGTTGCAGAACCGGCCATCCCATCGATAACACCAATGCATGACGAGTTCTTCACGCAAGATTGGGTTGAGCGTCCGCCTGGATCTCCCGGATGGCGATCGGTTTGGCCCGGGTATGGCCAATCTCCTCCAACGCATTTCTGACGAGGGATCCATTCGATCGGCCGCGACGGCCTTGGGCATGTCCTATCCAAAAGCCTTGAAACTCGTGGACGCGATGAACGGGGCCTTCGAGACGCCTTTGATCAAAGCTCGTCATGGTGGCAAAGATCATGGCGGCGCCAAGCTGACGGAAACCGGGCAACGGGTCTTGAATTTGTATCACCAGCTTTGCGACCAAGCGGCAGCTGATGCCGGCGGAGCGCTCGACACATTGGAAACGCTTTTGAAGTGAGCGCAGGATGAAAAACCTGAACCAGTTTCCCTAGCTTCGATGTAAATTTGTGTTTATATCGCTCTATGACCGAAGCCACACGCGATGTGACCGCAGAACACGCCGAAACCGTGCTCTCCAAACTTTTGGTTTGGCAGAGATCTGCACACCAAACGGCCTTGATCATCTTAACAGAGATCGAAGGCGGTGCGGTTCGCGCGCCTGGCGCGATTATGGCGGTCAGCGAGGATGGCAGCCTTGCAGGTTATATGTCGGGTGGCTGTATCGACGCGGACTTGGTTCTACAGGCGCAGTCGACGATGGAAAGTGGATTGGCCAAACGGGTCCGTTATGGCGCGGGGTCGCCTTATGTTGATTTGCCGCTGCCTTGCGGCGGGGCTTTGGTTCTGACCATCCTGCCCAACCCAGATACAAATATTCTTTCCGATGCATTGAGCGCTTTGGAGCACCGGGAGCGTGCGGCATTGAGGCTGAGTTCTGATTTCCAGCTCAGTCTTGCGCCGCCCCAGCCGAGCTCAGCGACACCAGACGGCGGGTTCATTGCATTGCTACACCCCAGGCCGCGACTGCGCATCGCCGGACGCGGGGCCGATTGTCTGGCGCTTGCCCGTCTTGCCAAAGCGTCAGGTTGGCCGGTCCAGCTCTTGCTGACCGATGAGAACGATCTCGCCAGCGCCTCAGCTGCCGGTCTAACCGACGTTTCGATGCTCGAAACACCCGGCACATTGCCGAAGATCGAAGATGATGACAGCACCGCCTTTGTCATGATGGCTCATGATCGTGATTGGGATGTGCCACTGCTCTATCAAGCGGTGAGTGGGCCAGCCTTCTATGTCGGAGCTGTTGGCAGTCCGCGAACGCATGCAGGCCGGCGCGAGGCCCTTGCAGAAGCAGGGTTGGAAGCTGCTGAATTGGATCGCATACGCGGTCCGGTCGGCCTGATCCCGTCCATGCGCAATGCATCTATGCTTGCCGTATCGGTGCTGGCGGAGATTGTCGAAGCGTTTCATTTGCCAGCCCGTCAGCCCTTCGCAAAAACCGGTGTGCTGGTGCTGGCGGCGGGCAAATCAACTCGATTCGGCGAAGACAAATTGATGGCCAAATTGCAAGGCGAGCCCGTTTTGGCGCATACCGACCGAACCGTAAGCAATCTCGTCTTTGGTGCGCGCGTGGCGATCACTGATCCTGCCCGACCAGACCGCGCGGCCTTGTTGCAGAATCGCGGCTGGCAAACGCTGGACAATCCGGCGCCCGAGCGAGGACAAGCGAGTTCCCTCATACTCGGTGTCGAAGCCTCGACGGCGCAACCGGACTTAGAGTTTGTTCTGGTGCTGCTGGGAGATATGCCGAACGTGCCGGAAGCGCATTTGAAAGCGCTTGCTGCAGCATTTGTCCCGGGCACCGATGCTGTGTTCAGCACAGTTGACGGCGTGCCCTGTCCGCCGGTCCTGTTTTCTCGACCCGCATTGGCAGAGCTCGACAGTCTCAGCGGCGATGCTGGCGCGCGCAAACTCTTTCAGACATTGCCAAACGTTCGCACAGTGCCCCTGCACCCTGACCACGCATTGGATATTGACGTGCCTGACGACTTAGAACGGGCTGGAGGCCTGACACATGCCTGACGGATCCTCAATCGCAAAACACGGGCCTTTGATCGACAGCTTCGGACGGCAGGTTAGCTATTTGCGGATCTCTGTAACCGATCGCTGCGACTTGCGATGCGCCTATTGCATGTCAGAGCACATGACCTTCTTGCCGAAGAAAGATTTGCTCAGCCTGGAAGAGCTCGACCGCGTGGCGACGGCGTTCGTAAAACGGGGTGTCCGCAAGATCCGTATCACCGGCGGCGAGCCATTGGTCCGCAAAGATATTGGCGATCTTTTTGATGCGCTTGGCAGACATCTTGGCCACGGCCTGGACGAGTTGACCCTCACCACAAACGCCACCCAACTCGCCAAACACGCTGATCAATTGCGGCGCGCGGGCGTGCGCCGGGTGAACATCTCGCTCGACAGTCTGGATGCCAATCGGTTCCATGAGATCACGCGGCGCGGTGCGCTGAAACAGGTTTTGGATGGCATCAAAGCGGCGCAAGAGGCCGGGCTGAAGATCAAGATCAACACCGTCGCGCTGAAATACCAAAATGTCGCCGATCTGCCGGATATGATCGATTGGGCGCACAGTCAGAATATGGATTTGACGTTGATTGAAGTCATGCCGCTTGGCGAAACCGGCGAGGACCGGGTCGACCAATACATTCCGCTGCCTATGGTGCGCGACCAGCTGGCAGAACGCTGGACATTGACCGAGCTCGGCCAGACAGATGCGAGTGCCGGGCCGTCACGCTACGTTCGGGTCGAGGAAACCGGCGGCAAGCTCGGCTTCATCACACCGCTGACGAATAATTTCTGCGCCGGCTGCAATCGCATGCGCGTCACCTGTACGGGCCGGATCTATATGTGCCTTGGTCAGGACGATCATGTCGATTTGCGCGCTGCCCTGCGCGAGGCCGACAATCCGGAACGCGCCCTGAATGATGCGCTCGACAAAGCCTTGTTCGCCAAGCCCGAAAAGCATGATTTCCGCATCCAGCGAGGCGCCGCGCCGGCCGTCGATCGCCACATGTCAGTGACAGGGGGCTGATATGGCGGAGCTGCTTTACTTTGGCCGATTGACCGATGTGACCGGGACAGGCGGCGAGGAAGTCTCGCTGCCCTCGGACGTAAACGATACATCAGCGCTGCGCCAATGGCTCGAAATCGAACGCGGTTGGCACGGCACATTGACCGATCCGAGCGTCCGCATCGCCATCAATGACGAAATTGTGCCCGACCCGTCCGAGATTGCGAACGGCGACCGCATCGCCTTCCTGCCACCGGTTGGGGGTGGCTGAGCGATGTTTGCTCTGCTCGAGACACCGCTCCTGCCCAGTGAGGCCTTGGCCACGTTTGAGACGCGTTTGAATGGCGCCGGTGGTGTTGTCAGCTTTGTTGGCTATGTCCGGCCTGAGGCACACGGATCCGACGTCACTGGCCTATCGCTCCAAGCGTATTCACCGCTGACGGAGACCGGCATTGAGCGGGCGATCACGGAGGCCGAGACACGCTGGCCGCTGAAAGCGGTGTCCGTGCTGCACCGGATTGGTGATATGGCGCCAGGGGATCCAATTGTCTTTGTGGCGACCGCCTCAGCACATCGTCGCCCGTCATTTGAAGCGGCCGATTTCCTGATGGATTATCTCAAAACGGATGCGGTTTTCTGGAAAAAAGAACTGACTGAGAAGGGCGCGCGGTGGATCGAACCGCGGGCTGAAGATTATCAAGATCGGTCGCGCTGGGACGCGCAGACCGGCGAACCGAGAAAGGCTCCCACACATGTTCGGAATCAATGAATCGCTCGACTTCGTGCCGGTCCGCATTGCCGTCTTGATCATAAGCGACACCCGCACTTTCGAGACCGACACGTCCGGCACCACGCTGGTGCAGCGCATCGAAGCGGCGGGACATGAATTGGCGGATCGCAAGATTGTGCTGGATGACAAAGCGGAGATCCGCAAAACGGTGCAGACCTGGATCGCGGATCCCGAGATTGACGTCGTGATCACCAGCGGCGGCACTGGGCTGACCGGCCGTGATGTCACACCAGAGGCTTTGATGCCGCTGTTTGATAAGGTGATTGAGGGGTTCTCGGTGATCTTCCACCAGGTCAGCTATGAAAGCGTCGGGCTCTCGACGCTGCAGTCGCGCGCCGTTGCCGGACTGGCCAGCGGGACATTTGTCTTCTGTCTGCCGGGCTCAACTGGCGCAGTGAAGGATGGCTGGGACAAAGTCATCTCCTTTCAGCTCGATAGCCGCCACAAGCCGTGCAATCTGGTTGAGCTGATGCCGCGCCTGATGGAAGCCTGAGCTTTTGGCAGAAGACCTCACCCATATTGGCCCGGACGGTCGCGCGCGCATGGTCGATGTCGGCGACAAGGCCGTAACACAGCGCACAGCCTTGGCCCGCGGCACCCTGCATATGCAGCCTGAAACGCGCGCCTTAGCGCTCGGCCGGGACACCAAGAAAGGCGACCCAATCGCAATTGCGGAGCTGGCTGGCATTATGGCCGCAAAAAAGACCTCCGACCTGATCCCGCTGTGCCATCCGCTTCCGCTCTCCAGCGTCAAAGTTTCGATCACCGCAGGCGCAGATGAAACGCGGCTCGACGTCGAGGCAGAAGCCAAAACCGCTGGCCAAACCGGCGTTGAGATGGAGGCGCTGACAGCTGTTATGGGCGCCTGTTTGACGCTCTACGACATGCTGAAAGCTGTCGATAAGGCCATGGTCATCGGCGAGGTCGAGCTGATTGAAAAAACCGGTGGCAAATCCGGCACCTATCGGAAAGCTGGGGCATGACCGGCTTGATGAGCGTCGAAGATGCGATTGCCCGCCTGGTCCAGCATGCGCTTGACTTGCCGGTTGAGAGCGTCCCGCTTGAGCATGCGCTTGGGGGACGTTTGGCTGAGCCCTTAATCGCAAAAGTGTCACGCCCGCCTGCCGCCGTGTCTGCAATGGATGGCTATGCTGTGCGGCGCACCGACGTGTCAAAGCCCGGTGCCGAGCTCAGCGTGATCGGCGAAGCGCCCGCAGGTATGCCCTATTCCGGCAGGGTCGAACCCGGTGAGGCTGTGCGCATCTTCACCGGCGGCGTCTTGCCGGATGGCTGCGATCATATCGTCATCCAGGAAGACGCGGTTCGAGACGGCGAAACACTGACCTGTCAAAACGGTTATGAACAGGCCGAATTTGTTCGGGAAGCCGGACGAGACTTCAGCGCCGGCGACATTGTGCTGCCGGTCGGGTCGGTGATTGGCGCAGCAGAACTCGCCCTCGCGGCGGCCGCCAATCATGCTGAGCTGCCGCTCTTCCGGCGCCCCCGAATTGGATTGCTGGCCAATGGTGATGAGTTGAAACCGCCAGGAAGTGCGCTGCAAGACGGCGAGATTATCAATTCCAATCCGATCGCGCTGGCGGCGATGGTTACCGCCTGGGGCGGCGTCCCGATCGATCTCGGCACAGCAAGCGATTCAGAAGCCTCGATCCGGAGCCATATTGAGACAGCAGAGTCGATAGATGTGTTCCTGCCAGTCGGCGGCGCGTCCGTCGGCGATCACGATCATATGCGCCGCGCCTTCGCTTCAGTTGGTTTTGAGCCCGTATTTGAGAAAATTGCGGTGCGTCCCGGCAAACCGACCTGGTTTTCGAAACGCGGCCAACAGCTTGTGCTCGGTCTGCCTGGAAATCCCGCGTCAGCCTTTGTCTGTGCGCAGCTTTTTGCGCGCATCCTGATCATGCAAGCGGACGGTTTGAACACGCGGCCGGCCCAGCTTGGCCGGGCTGTAAAAGAGAATGGACCGCGCGAACACTTTATGCGCGCAGACGTGTGGCTTTCAGAAGACGGCGCGCTGACCGCAATGCCTGCAGAGGACCAGGATTCCTCGCTGATCCGCCCATTTCTCAGCGCTCGAAGCTTGATACGAAGACGACCGAATGCGCCCGCCGCCGCGACGGGCACGCCGATCGAGCTGGTCTTGATTGCCCCCCTCTAAGGGTTCAACCGGCAGCCACTATGACGCGCTTGTCATCTCGTCTGGCGCGATTTTTTTCTATGCGACGACAATTTTAGTACTATGCTCTTGGTAAGTGCTGAGGAGAATTTGGGTTATGGCAACATTGAAAGTGAACGGCGAAACCGTCGAAGTTGATGTCGACGAGTCGACACCGCTACTCTGGGTCCTGCGCGAGCAATTGGGCTTAACTGGAACGAAATATGGCTGCGGCATCGCCCAATGTGGCGCGTGTACGGTCCATGTTGATGGCATGGCTGTGCGGGCCTGTGTTTATCCGGTCGCCGCATTGTCGGGCGAGGAAGACATTACGACAATTGAAGGGCTCTCTGAAAATGGCGACCATCCCGTTCAGCAAGCCTGGGAAGAACTGGACATACCGCAATGCGGCTTCTGCCAACCCGGCATGATCATGGCGGTTGCCGGCCTCCTCAATGATACCCCTGAGGCAAGCGACGAAGACATCGACCTGCAAATCACGAATATTTGCCGCTGTGGCACGCTGGCGCGTGTCCGCAAAGGCATCCATCTCGCCAAGACCAAAGCTTAGGGGAAAGATAAAATGGCTGATACAGAAAGACTTTCCCGCCGCGGCTTTATTGTCGGCACAGGCATCATCGGCGCTGGACTAACCATCGGCGTCCTGTCCGGCTGCAGCAGTGAAACCGACACCGCCAGTGTTCCGACACCGCTAGATTCACCGGTTGCTGTTCCTGAAGTGAATGCTTGGGTCCATATCGGCACTGACGATACGGTGACGATCAGAATCGCACGCTCAGAAATGGGCCAAGGCACACTGACAGGTCTGGCGCAACTCGTCGCTGAAGAACTGAATTGTGACTGGACCAAAGTCAAAACTGAATATCCAACACCGGGCGAAAACCTGGCGCGCGACCGCGTTTGGGGTGATTTCTCCACCGGCGGCAGCCAAGGCATTCGCGGTAGCCACCAATATGTCCGCGAAGGCGGCGCTGCAGCGCGTATGATGCTGATCGAAGCGGCCGCCACGGAATGGGGCGTCGATCCCGCCGAGTGTGTTGCCGAGAACAGCGTGATCACTGGGCCAGCCGGCCAAACCACCACATATGGTGCTGTCGCAGAAGCCGCTGCGGAGCTCGCGCCGCCTCTCGAGGTGACGCTGAAAGATCCGTCAGAGTGGATCGTGGCTGGAAAGCCCCTGCCGCGGCTCGACACCAAGAATAAGCTGACCGGCAAGCAAGAATACGGCGCCGACATTACCTTGCCCGGCATGCTCAATGCCTCAATTCTTCAGGCGCCACGCATCGGTGCGACTTTGGCGAGCTATGATGAAGCCGCAGCCCTTGCCATGCCTGGCGTCAAGAAGGTCGTCAAAATCGACGCCGAACGATTCCCGCTGGTTGAGGAAGCCGTCGCCGTCATCGCTGACACATGGTGGCAGGCGAACAGCGCGCTGAACGCCATGGCGATGGAATGGGAAGGCGGCGTCGCCTTCAGCTCAGCAGCCTTCGAGGAAGAGCTGAATGAAGGCCTCGACTCTGAGGAAGGTGTCTTTGTCGGCAATTTTGCGGGTGATGTCGCATCCGCTCTGTCAGATGCCGACCAAGTCATCGAAGCAACCTACAATATGGGCTTCCAGAACCACGCGCCGATGGAGCCTATGAACACCACGGCCCTCTACACGGAAGACTCTTGCGAGATTTGGGTGCCGACGCAAAATGGCGAGGCTGCAATGGCGGCGGCAGCCGAGGCTGCGGGTCTCGATGCAACGCAAGTCGTCGTGCACAAATTATTGCTTGGTGGCGGCTTCGGACGCCGCGGCATGCCGGACTATGTACAGCAAGCGGTGACCCTCGCCATGGCGATGCCGGGCACACCGGTCAAGCTGATGTGGACCCGCGAAGAAGATATGAAGCATGGCTATTTCCACCCGGCAACCAAAGCGAAAGTGCGCGGTGGACTTGACGCTGACGGAAATTTGACCGGCATGCATATGCGGATATCTGGTCAATCCATCTTGGCGGCTTTGATCCCTCAAGCACTCAACAACGGAATGGATTTCGCGACCTTCCAGGGTTTGCTGCCGTCTGGGGTGGACCCGCGCGTCGAAGATCAGGTTTTGAAATATACTTTCCCGAACCTGTTGATCGATCATGCCATGCGAAACCCGCCCGTGCGGCCTGGTTTCTGGCGCGGTGTAAACCTCAATCAGAATGCGATTTATCTCGAATGCTTCATGGACGAATTGGCCCATGCGGCGGGGCGCGATCCATTGGAGTTCCGTCTTGCTTCATTGCAAGACAGCCCAGAAGCGGCGGCGGTCCTGCAGGCGGTTGCAGATGGCTCCGGCTGGGGGGCTGAAGACGGCAAAGCCCGTGGCCTGGCCAGCATGTATGGCTTCGGCGCCTATGTTGCGGCTTGCGCTGAAGTCACTGTCAGCGACGATGGTGAGCTCAGCATTGATCGGATCGTTGCGGCGACAGACCCGGGCACAGCGGTCAATCCGCAGCAGATCGAAGCGCAAGTCGAGGGCTCCTTCGTCTATGGGCTTTCAGCGATGCTGTATGGCGAACTGACATGGGAAGATGGCGAGCTTCAGCAAACCAATTTCGACACGTTCAATTCGATGCGGATCGCCATGATGCCTGAAGTCGAAACCATTCTGATGCCGTCTGGCGGCTTTTGGGGTGGCGTTGGCGAGCCGACCATTGCGGTCGCTGCACCAGCGGTGATGAATGCGATTTTTGCCGCGACCGGCAAACGTATTCGCCAGCTGCCGATTAAGGACCAGAACCTCCGCGAGATCTGATCTTATGGGTGTTCGACAGGGTCGGCTCATTGTTCTGCTCAGCGCAGTTGGCATGCTTGCAGCCTGCGGTGGGGCGGATCAAAGTGCGCCGGCCGGTCCTGGCAGTGGCGTATTATCCGACCCAGCGGGCATCTCCATCGGCGCTCAGCTCTCCGCGGTCTGTAGCGGCTGTCACACGGATCAAATCACCGCAATCGCATCGCTGGACGGCCTCAGCCAGCGTGAGCTCCAAACACGCTTTGCCGCCTACGCCGAAGACGAGGTTGGAACGACGGTGATGCATCGCATTGCGCGCGGCTACACGCCGTCTGAGATCGATGCGATTGCGGCCTATCTTGGCGAGAGCGGAGCAGACGAGTGACGGATCCGCGAAACAGCACACGAAGACAAATGCTGACCGGCATGGCGGGTCTCGGCGCTGGGCTTCTCATGGCCCAAGGCGCCTTTGCGCAAACGCGCGCGAAATTGGTCGTCGTTGGTGGCGGTTTTGGCGGCGCCAGCGCGGCACGTACGCTGAAATCCCTCATGCCCAATGCTGATGTCAGCCTGGTTGAACCAAACGAAACTTATATCGCCTGTCCGTTCTCGAATTTGGTGATCGCAGGTGAGCGCGATCCGGCGGCGCAGGCTTTCTCTTATGATGCCTTACGCCGTGATGGCATACGCGTGATCCACGCGCGCGCATTTCAGATCAATACGTCAGCGAATATTCTCATTCTAGACGATGAGTCAGCACTACCTTACGACCGGATGATCTTATCCCCAGGGATCGATCTGCGCGATGGCGCCATCGAAGGGTATGGTCCTGACGCCCATAATTTTATGCCACATGCCTGGAAAGCAGGGGCGCAAACCACGTTATTAGGACTTCAGCTGCGCGCCATGCCAGACAATGGTCTGGTTGTGATGTCGATTCCAGCTGCGCCGTATCGCTGCCCGCCGGGACCGTATGAGCGCGCCAGTCTGATTGCGCACTATCTTAAAACCTCGAAACCCCAAGCCAAGCTGATCCTGCTTGATGCAAAAGACCAATTCTCCAAGAAACCGCTCTTTCTGGAAGCGTGGGCAGAACACTATCCGGACCATTTGGAGTGGCGTAGTGCAACAGACGACGGTCGCGTCTCGCGGGTTGACCATCTCACCCTGACCGTTGAAACCGATTTCGAGACGTTCAAACCCGATGTCGCCAACATCATCCCGCCGCAAAAGGCGGCAGCAATCGCAGACGAAGCTGGCGTCACGGATGCCACTGGCTGGTGTCCGATTGATCCGGTCAGCTTCGAATCCACACGGCGACCGGATATTCACGTGATCGGAGATGCGGCGATCGCGGCGCCGATGCCAAAATCGGCCTTCGCCGCAAATGCGCAAGCCAAGCTCTGTGCCATCCAGATTGCGCGCCTTGTTTCCGGCGTCGCGCCGACCCCGTCCATCCTCGCCAATACTTGCTACTCCTATGTCACACCCGCACAGGCCGTGTCCGTTTCTGGGGTGTATAGCAATGATTCAGGCAGGTTCACGGAACGTCCAGGCGCAGGCGGCCTGAGCCCCCTGGCGGCAGAAGACTCAATCCGATTTGCTGAAGCTGATCAGGCAGACGCTTGGTTCGAAGCCATCACGCAGGAGGCCTTCGGGTGAAGCCGCTGATATCCTGCGGCCTGGCCTTAGGCATGCTCATAAGCGGGATACCCGCCGTCGCCGCGCCCTTGATCACGGAGGATATGCTGTCCGCAGACAGCCTGCCCGCCCCCCTCGACGCCGCTTTGGGCGATCCAGAGCGAGGGCGGCTGGTTTTCGTTGATCGAGACCAGGGGCATTGCGTGCTGTGTCATCAAATCGACGGTTTGGATGCACCGTTTCAGGGCGATGTCGGGCCGCCGCTCAATGGCCTTGGTGCGACCTATGACGAAGGCGAAATCCGGCTTCGGGTCGCGCAAGTGCGACGCGTTTATCCGGACTCGATCATGCCTGAATATTATCGGGTCGAAGGGCTGCACCAAGTCGGCGAGGCTTGGCAGGGCAAACCGGCCCTGAGCGCACAACAAATCGAAGATATTGTCGCCTTTCTAACCGGTTTGGACTAGATTGCTGTGATGAAGTCGATTTTGAAACCGCATCTCTCGCGTCGCCAATTGCTCGTCGGCGGTACCGGGATGATTGCGATATCTGCACTGCCGCTCGGCGCCGCGCATGCCGATCAAGCCCAGCTACAGACGGCCAAACTGAAACTGTTTGGCGATCGCCCGCTCACCGAAGGCCGGGTCACGATCAAAATGCCGCCTATCGCAGAAAATGGGTTTTCCGTGCCAACCCGCGTCAGTGTCGACAGTCCGATGACTGAGGCCGATCATGTCAAAACCCTTGCGATCATATCACCGCGCAATCCGGTGGCCGAGTTGATCCAGTTTGAGCTCGGCCCACAGGCTGGTATCGCCGATGTCTCGACCCGCATTCGCCTCGCCGGCACTCAGAGTGTTCAGGCGATTGCGGAGATGAGCGACGGGACGCTTTGGTCTGGCTCGCAAGAGACCGTGGTTACCCTGGCTGCGTGCGTTGTGCTGTAAAGGAGACGCTTATGTTTGCCATTCGCATTTCTGCACCCGAACGCGCGACGCCTGGCGAGATTGTTGAACTGAAGGCGCTGATCCGGCATCCGCAAGAAAGTGGCTTCAGACTGAACGCGCGTGGGGTTCCGATTCCGCGGGACATTCTGACCCGATTTGTCTGCCTGTATAATGATCAGCAGATCTTCGCCGCTAACCTCTATCCTGGTGTGTCGGCCAATCCTTTTTTGAGCTTCCATACGCGCGCGACCCGCACCGGCACACTGACGTTTCGTTGGACCGACCAAGACGGCGAAAGCTATGAAGACAGCGTCGAGCTGGTCGTCGCATGAGCCTCATCCGAGCCGCAGCGCTCGGCCTATTGCTCGGGCTCGCCGGATGCACGGACACGCCATCGCCAGATCCGGATCCATCAACGCACGGGGAGGCAGGGACAGGTTGGACCGCATTGCCCGCCGACGACTTACAATCGGGCTATGCCTTCTTACAGCCCGACACACAGGCCTTGCAGGATGATGACTTCTCCAATCCTGGCTATTTGTGGGTCGATCGGGGCGCACAGCTCTTCGCCACATCTGAGGTCGGCGAGCCAAGCTGCGCATCCTGCCATGGCGCGGGTGACGCAGCTCTCGCCGGTGTGGCAGCGCGCTTTCCCAAAGTGGACCCATCGAGCGGCGCTCTGATCAATCTCGAAGGTCGGATCAATCTCTGCCGCGAGCGCCACCAAAACCGGTCGGCGCTGGCCTATGAAAGCGAGGCCCTACTCGGCCTCACGGCCTATGTCGCCGAACAATCGCGCGGCATGAGCCTTGCCCCGGATAGGAGCGCCCCCGCAATGGCTTTGGCTGAAACCGGACGCGACTATTTCTTCACCCAACGTGGCCAACTCAACCTCTCCTGTCATCAATGTCACGATCAGAGCTGGGGCAAACGCTTGCGCGGCGACACAATCAGCCAAGGGCATGGCAACGCATTTCCCGCCTACCGCCTAGAATGGCAATCCCTCGGCTCGCTGCAACGAAGATTGCGCGATTGCGACACAGGAGTTCGCGCTGAACCCCTACCCTATGGCGACCAAGTCTATGTCGCGGTTGAGCTCTATCTCGCCCAGCGCGCGGCCGGTCTCGACATAGAGACTCCGGGCGTGCGGCGTTGAGCTTGAAGCAAGCGCGCAATGACCTCATCTGCCGAGCTATGAAAAGAGAAGTGATCGGATTTGGCGGCGGGTGCCACTGGTGCACTGAGGCTGTGTTTCAAGCGCTCAAAGGCGTCGTCAGCGTGGATCAAGGCTTTGCCTTGTCCGACCCTCCAGCCGATCGTTGGTCGGAAGCCGTACGCGTCGCATTCGATCCCAGCCAAATCGGCTTGAGCGATTTGATCGAGGTCCATTTGCGCACACATGCATCCGGCGCCAATCATTCGATGCGCAGCAAATATCGCAGCGCGATTTACACGCTTGATGCAGCGCAGGCCGAACGCGCGGGCCAGGCGCTTGAGGCATTACGTTCTGATTTCGATCACCCCCTGGTGACGCAGATCTTGCCACTGTCGGACTTTTCTCACTCTGATGAGCGGTTCCAGAACTATTACAAAACCAATCCAGAGCGGCCGTTCTGCCAACGCTACATTGATCCGAAGCTGGCCGTCATCCGCGAGCGCTTCGCCAAACACGTCATCGAAAATCGCTGATCAGAGCGTCCGAAGATGCGCAAGGCCAGCCGATGCGTAAATGCGATCAATGGCAGCTTGCTGCGCCAGCGTGTCCTCACCCTCGGTCGGCAATGCATGACCGCGCTCCAGGCCATCAATGACCGCTGCAAGCTGATAGGCATATGTCGGAATGCGGCTGATCTCTGCGCTGATCTGTCCTTTGGGTCCGTCGAGGACCAAGCGCGCGCCCGTATGCGGCGCAAGAGGATTCTCAAACAAGATGGTGCCGCGCGACCCGGTCACGGAGAGGCGCGCCTGAAACTGTGTGTCCTTCGCCATTGAGGCGCTCAGGTCGGCGACCGCTCCGCCGGCAAAGCCAAGCTGCGCCGTCAGGGTTTCATCGACGCCGCGCGGTGTAAGGCTCGCGTCCGCCTCGATTGTCTCAGGCTCGGTTCCCATAACGCTGCGCACCCAATGGAGTGGATAACAACCAAGATCCATAAAGGCACCGCCACCCGTCTCTTTTAAGTGTCGTATTTCCTGTCCGCCGCGGTCGCTGATCGGAACGGTGAACACCGCCTCGATACGCTGTATATCGCCGATCTCACCATTGGAAATCCAGTCGAGCATCGTCGCAAAGGCAGGATGATAGCGGTAATGAAAGGCCTCAATCACCCGCGCGCCAGATGCCTGCGCTGCGGCGAGCATCGCTTCGGCTTCGGCGAGATTCATCGCAAACGGCTTCTCACACAATACGTGTTTGCCTGCCGAAAGGGCCCCGATGGTCCAGGTCGCATGCAGATTGATCGGCAAGGCATTGTAGACGAGCGTGACGGTCGGATCATGGATTAGCGCGTCATAAGACTCTGATACCATTTCAAATTTGTGCTTATCGGCGAACCGCTTGGCGCGACTGATATCCCGCGCTGCAATCGTGTAGAGCGTCGCGCCGTCAATCTTTTCGGCTGGATCACAAAGCGCTTTCGGTGCGATTTTCGCGGCACCGAGGCATCCGATATACTGCATGATATGATCCTAGAAAAATAGCGCGAGTGACGGGCATCAGTTCTGTTTTTTTACAATTATTTCAATATTTTAAAGCCTATTCAGGCTCAAAATGCATCCCGCTTTGTGTCCCTACTGTATCCCAATTTTCCACTTGCGACACCTAAATTTGGGATGTGTCTGTGTCAGATGATTTGGTCCAGCACCAACGGTTCGAGGAGCATTTCGTAAGATGGCTGAGACCCGACCATCCGATCCGAATGGTTTGGCGCAGCTATAACCGCAAGAAGTTGGCTTTTGCCGCCGAGTTAAATGATGCACCGTGTGCGGACATCACTGTGTTTCGTTGCCAGACTCGGACGCAGATTGCGACAGTACTACAACACCTCTCCGAACACATTGGTAGACAAGGCCTGGTCTTGCCCAGGTGATGGCGTGCCACTCGTCATCAAGCTGACACTCACCGCGCATACACTCAGATTAACAAACAAAGAGGTCGACGACATGATGATCGCTAGACTTGTGGTGGGTTTTTGCAGTCTCGCAGCTTTGGGACTGGCGGCGTGTTCTTCCGAACCGACTGCAGAATTAGCGTCCGACAGTGGTGACTGGCGAGATCAAGTCAAAACGTTGAAAATGGGATCGAAGGCGTCTGAGGACGATGCGATTGCGCTTCGCCGCATTGGACTCGTTCAAGAAGTGCTCGAAGAGGCCACTGGCATCCCAGTCAAGATCTACCAATCAAATGACTACAATGGCATCATTCAAGCTCTGGCGGCGGGCCAGCTGGATATCTCAACGATGGGCGCTGGATCCTATGCCAATGTTTATGCCCAAATCGGCGATGACGCGGTGCCTGTCCTTGTCCGCCGCGATGTGTTTGGCGCAAGTGGGTATTATTCGACGATCGTCGTGAAAGCCGATAGCCCCTATCAAACAATCCATGACCTAAAAGACCAAACGCTCGCATATGTCGATTTTAACTCGACCTCGGGGTACATTTATCCGCGCTGGGCGATGCGTGAAGAAGGCATTGAACCAGACATCTATTTCGACCGCGCGGCGATGGCCGGTGGTCATATTCAGTCGATAATGGCGCTCGCAAACGGGCAATTTGATGCGACGGTTGTCGCCGCGAATAGCGGCACGCCTGAAACAGGGTTTGCGAACGGAACCCTACCGCGACTGGCCCGCAGGGGCATGATTGATCTGGAGGATTTTCGGACGATTTGGGCGGCAGGCCCGATCCCGAATTCACCCTATGTGATGAGGTCCGAACTCCCCCAGGAATTGCGAGATATTATTCGCGGAGCGATTGCAAGCTTGCCCTATGACTCTCCCGGAGCTCAAGTTGAAATGGGGCGGTTGCCTGGGTCAGACTATCGCGCCGTCGACAAAGACTTTTTCGAGTTGATTATCCGGATGCGTGATACCGAGATCAAACGTCATCGACAGCTCGCGGCTGCCCGCTAAGCACTGGTTTAGATGATGGGAGTGAGTAACGTGCTACGGTGTATCCCACTTGGCAGCTTCGTTGGCTTAATAGCGCTCTCAGCGGCAGCTCAACTTCCTCGAACAGAAGCGATCACGATCGCCCTCCCACTTGCACAGTACTCTAAAGACGATGGTGGCTGTTATGCCTCTTCCGAGTTAACTGACCCCGGTGCGGCCGCCTATGCTGACCATCTCGACAGCAGGTTCGCCAATCGGATTGTACTGTGCTTGACGGAAACCAGCGCGGAAGCGGCGGCACTTGCCGCAAACGGTGACGCAACGCTTGCTTGGATTGATCAATCTGACGCCCTGTCATTGCCAGAAACCTGGCGCTCCTTCCTGACCCTAAGAGCTTTCGATGGACTCGGGCGACCGCCTTATGTCTTCTTTGCGGCGGCGGACGCGATAGATGCCCGTCAGATTGGTGATGAGCAAATCGGTGTGGTTTCTCGAGAGCCTGAACGCCTTTTCGTTGAGATGGCGTTTGAGACACTGCAAGACCTGGGGCTCACCCAGAACGCGGTGACGGCAAATCAAAAGTACCGAGATGTTTCGTCGTTGTTTGAAGCGATCCGTGCTGGCGATATGTCTGCCGGAATTCTCGATGCGAATGCTTGGGGGAGGAATTGCGACATCCTAAACCCTGCCTCCAACCCGTGTAGCGACTTAAAAGTACTCTACGAAGGGCGTCCTCGAGCAGACCAAGCCATGGTCATTGAAGCTGATCAGTCGACCGAGTTTCGGTATCGCATGGTTTCCGTCCACATAGCCTTACACTTGGAAGCGCCGGAAGCGTTCCAGTGGATCAATCAGGATCGTGGCACGGAGTTTCAACCGGCCGAGCACGATGCGCTCTTGGCGCGCCCCACAATTTGGTCTGGGTCGGAGTAGAGTATGCCGGGGGGGTTGAGTATCGCTTCGGATCCGCTGACCCAATCTCCCAAGAGCACCGTCATCGTTTCAGATTTTGAGGCCGAACGGAAGGCGATGCTGCGTCGCCGACATGTTTGGACCGGGTTTGGGTTTCTCGTCTTCGGCGCCTTGTTCTTGTGGTCCTTCACCATCTCAGAGTTCTTCGGCAATGACAGCACGGCCAATTGGATGGCGCGTATGGGCACATTCATCGATCGGCTTAATCCGGATTTGCGGGGCGACACGTTCTTCGATGGTGCAGACACGGATGGTTCGTTTCTGAGTTGGTATTATGGCTGGCGGATTTGGTTCGATGCGCTTTGGGAAACGCTACAAATTGCGATCGTATCGTCCGCACTGGGCGCCTTCCTATCCATCCCGATCGCGCTTCTCACGTCTCGAAATTTGATGCCAATTGCGAGCGTTCGCTTTACAGTGCGCCGTATCTTGGAAGCCATTCGGACGCTTCCAGATTTGATCGTGGCGCTGATACTCGTGGCAGCTTTCGGCGTTGGACCGCTGGCTGGAGTGATCACCATCACGCTGTCGACCATCGGGCGGCTGGGCAAGCTCTATTCTGAGGTCAATGAGAACGCCGATATGCGACAGCTTGAGGCCGTCAAAGCTGCCGGTGGCGGTTGGTGGCAGCAAATTCGCTACGGCATATTCCCACAAGTGGCACCTAATTATGCTTCCTATGGCATGCTCAAATTCGAAGGCAATATTGGCGCGGCCGCGGCGCTCGGAATTATTGGCGCGGGCGGCATTGGCATCGAACTCTCTCGCGCGATTACATACACTCTGTATGCGGATTATCTTGCGATCCTGCTCTTGATGACGATCATGATTTTCGTCATCGACATTTTGTCAGAACAGATCCGCCATCGACTGATCGGCTTGACCCAATCGAGCGCGGTGTGATGGCAGACGGAGCAACGCACATCGCCCTGATTGACCGCGCCGAGGCGCTTGCGCCGGGCCTTGTGCGGCAGAGCCTTTGGGATCAGACGAAGGGATGGTTGCCGGCCATTGGCGGCGTAATCGCATTTGTCTGGATGTGTTTGGACATGAACATCACACCGGAAACATTCTTGTCCGGATTTGAGAATCTAAGCCGGTTTTTAGGCGGTATGTTTCCCCCAAGCCATGGGAATGCACTGCCCCGAATTTTGGACGCGTTGCTTCAGACCTTTGGTATGGCATTTGCCGGCACCTTAATCGCTGTCATAGCGGCGGTTCCGCTTGGGATGATTGGTGCCAAGAACATTGTGCCATTTGGTCCGTTGCATTTTCTAATTCGTAGAACCTTTGATTTTTTCCGCGGTATCCCGGCGTTGATTTGGGCACTGATCTTAGTGTCGGCTTTCGGCCTTGGTCCGCTCGCGGGTGTAATCGCGCTCGCCCTGGCCGACACACCGGTCCTGTCGAAGCTCTATGCAGAAGCGTTGGAGAATGTTGACAAGAAGCAAGGCGAGGCCATGCGCGCCGCGGGAGCGGGCCGGCTCGGCGTGATCCGGTATGGCGTGCTGCCGCAAGTTACGCCGGTCATGATGAGCCAGGCGCTGTACTATCTGGAATCTAACTTCCGCAACGCGGCCGTGCTCGGGGTCGTCGGCGCTGGGGGGATTGGCTTCGAGCTGGAAGAGCGGATCCGCATATTCGCCTTCGACCAAGTGCTCTTCATCATCTTGCTTTACATGGTCGCCGTTGCCGCACTCGACACATTGTCGAGCCGTTTGAGAGCGCAGCTGAGCTAGCGTCTTACATCTCCGTCCAAGCCGTAAATCTGCCTGGCGCGTACGCTGAGAGCGGACCGGCTTCTGAGGCCGCGATCGCCCCCCAGCGTGCCCCATGCTCAACAGCTTCCCGGAGATCTGCCCCCAACACCAGGGCTTCGAGCAGGCCAGCCGCGAAAATATCGCCTGCGCCGGTGGCGTCTTTCTGAGCGATATTGGGGCTCTTATAGGTGAATTGGGTGTTCGGCGAATAGACTGCACCACCCTGCGCGCCATCGGTCACAATGAGGGCGCGGAGGCGAGCGCCGGCGACTTGTTGGGCCTGGCCGAACAAATCCTCACGCTCAGCGATCACTGATAAATCATCAGCCGATCCGATCAATACATCTGCGGAAACGGGTGTGTCGAAGCCCGCAAATGGCCAATGCGCGACAATCGTGGCGCTGGCGTGGTGCGCAGCAACGGCATAGCCGGGATAGGCGGCCCGCAGATAGATGCCGTTCGGAGCGATGTTGTGGAGGTCGTCCACGGTGAGCGGGGCGCATTTCTGCAAGGCTTTGCGCCAGGTGCTTCTAACATCATCGCGAAGATCTGAGACACCGAGTATCGTTCGCTCCCCATTAGGCTCGACTAAGATCAAAGACACGCCGCGCGGTTGCGGGACGCGGCGTACCAAGCTGAGATCGATGTCCAGGCTGGCTGCATGCTCTAAGATCCGATCACCAATCGTGTCTTCGGAGACCGCCGAAAAGACCGACACGGAATGGCCAGCGCTTTGAAGGGCCGCGGACGCATTTGCGGCGCCGCCGCCAAGCCGTCCGCCAAGCAAATCTCCATACGCGCCGAGGTCCGAGCGACCACCAATCCGGCGGCCGGACTCCAAGCTGGCATCGAGCGAAATAATGCGGTCCCAGCCGAGGGAACCAACAACCAAGAAACGCGCCATATCTACCTCTGCGAAAGCGGTTGATTTTAACTCTGCCATACGTTTGGTATGGTTTTGCAACACCTGCACAAAGCCCTGACAAATATGAGATTTGTTCCCCTTAGCACGGCGCCCAGCTTCTTGCTGGATCGCAATGTTCGCGCGTCCGCGATCATGCTGTCAGCGATCGCGATTGCGAGCTGGATGGCCGTGTTGATCCGGTTCTTAGGGGACACCTATTCGCCGTTTCAGCTCGTCTTGGTGCGCAGCGCTTTTATGCTAATCGTGTTGCTGCCGCTCCTCTTGCGCAGCGGCTATCAGATCTTGCGGACCAATCGTCCAGGGCTGATGCTAATCCGGGGGGTTCTCGGTTTTGCTGGGCAAGTGTTTGGCGTGTTGGCGATCTTGAATCTGCCGCTTGCCGAAGCGCAGGCGATTGGCTTCACCAAGGGTTTCATCGTTGCCATGCTCGGCATGGCGCTGCTCAAAGAAGACGTTACCCTGGTGCGGTGGACCGCCATTTTGCTTGGCTTTCTTGGGGTGCTGCTCGTCGTCAATCCAGGCCATGGGATGAACTGGTCAGCGCTTTATGCGCTCGGCAGCGCTGGCTGCTTCGCCGTGAACACAATAATCATGAAAATATTGGTGGCGACCCATACCCGCCAAGCGCTGATGACCTATTCAGCCGTCCTCCAATTCGCCTTCGCCTGCATTCCAGCCCTTTTGGTGTGGCAGCAGCCCTTGGGCATAGACTGGGTTTGGTTTGCCGGCATGGGACTGATTGCTCTGATCGTGCAACCGCTCAATCTGACCGCTTATCGCATGGGGGACGTCAGCGCCCTAGCACCTGTGGACTTTTGCCGCTTGCTGACCTCCGCCGCGATTGGCTATTGGATCTTCTCAGAAGTGCCGGACCTGATTTTCTGGCTCGGCGCAGCGTTGATCGTCTGCGCAAACCTCTTGCCAATCTACGTGGCGCGGCAAAAACCCGTCAGCGCTGCTGAGCCAACAAATCAAGGAACTGTCATATAAATTTGACTCCGGTTTTGCCCCAATCGGTGCTTAATCGGACCAGTGATTTCGATCCCACACACGGGAGTGACTTGTGCTTGAAATCAAGGGTTTGACCAAACAATTCGACACGGTTCGTGCCTTGGACAATGTCGATCTGACTCTGCAGAGCGGTGAGATGGTGGCGGTGATTGGCCGGTCGGGTGCTGGAAAGTCGACCCTGCTTCGCTGTATCAACCGGCTAGAGACCCCGACATCAGGCCAGATCATCTTCAATGGTTATGACGTTACCAAACTGAAAGGCGATGCGCTGAATGAATGGCGCTCCCAGTGCGCCATGATATTCCAGCAGTTCCAGCTGGTGCCGCGTCTCGATGTGTTGACCAATGTGCTGATCGGATCGATGCGCCGCCGGTCCTTCCTGTCCTCTATGGTGAAGCATTTTACCGCCGAAGAGCGCGCCAAGGCGATTATTGAGCTGTCGCTCTTCGGCATGGAAAAAACCGCTTTGCAGCGTGCCTCTACCCTTTCCGGCGGCCAGCAACAACGGGTCGCGATCGCCCGCGCGATGATGCAAGATCCCGATATCCTTCTAGCCGACGAGCCAATCGCCTCGCTGGATCCGCGAAACTCACACGCCGTGATGGAGATGCTTGCCCAGATTAATCGGGATCGCGGGCATCTCGTTCTGGTCAATCTACATGCCATCGATATTGCCCGTCATTTTTGTCAGCGCGTGATCGGACTCAGGGATGGTCAACTCGTGTTCGACGCGCCCATGTCGGACCTCACCGAAACGGCTCTCAGCGAAATCTATGATGGCGCACCGATTGAGGACGCGAGCCTGGACCCGACCGAGACGGTTGAGAGCGCTGCATGACGGGCGTCCTCGCAGACTATCCGCTAGAACCCGGCTACCGCTATTTCGCAACCACGCCGGCTGAGCCGCTCAACGCGCCCGGGACACGCGGTCCTGAGCCACACATTGCAGAAGGCGGCGCGGTTCGCGATAGCGTGCTAGGACCCTGGACCCGCGTCGGTAATCGCACGAGCTTAAGCGAGACCGTGTTCGGCGCCTACAGCTATATCGTCAATGACAGTTCAGCCGCCTTCGCCCGTATTGGAAAATTTTGCTCCATCGCCCGCGACACGCGGATCAATCCTGGAAATCATCCTATGTGGCGTGCGTCCCAGCACCATTTTTCGTATAGAGCCGTTTCATACGATCTCGGCGATGAAGACGACTATGACTTCTTCCAGTGGCGCCGCGATGATGAAGTCGAGTTAGGACATGACATTTGGGTTGGCCATGGGGCAACGATTTTAGCGGGTGTCAAAATCGGCACGGGCTCTGTGGTTGGCGCGGGCGCGGTCGTGTCCAAAGACGTACCTCCCTATACGATTGTCGGTGGTGTGCCGGCCAAGCCCATAAGACAAAGGTTTCCAGAATCTATTCAACAAGGCTTGATCGATCTGGCTTGGTGGGATTGGAGCCATGAGGCTCTGGCCATCGCATTGCAAGACTTCCGAACGCTAGATGCGGAAGCCTTCATCGAAAAACATGCTGGTTCGTGACTGTGATAGGAGAACAATGTCCGGAACGCTGATCCTCATCGTTGGTCCCTCAGGTGTTGGCAAAGACACCTTGCTGGCAGGTGCGCGCGATAAGCTTGAAAGCAATACGTATTTTCGTTTTGCACGTCGGCACATCACTCGTCCAAAGGAGGCCGGTGGCGAGGATCATGAACCGGTTTCCTTGCGGGCTTTCAACGCAGCGGAATCCGCTGGCTCCTATCCATTAAGCTGGCGCGCGCACCAGCTGTCCTATGGCATCCACAAAGACGAATTAAAGCCGCTACTCGAAGGTCGAAGTGTGGTGGTGAATGCATCGCGGTCGATCTTGGACAAAGCCCGGCGGAAATTCGAGAATGTAGCTATCGTGTCCATCACGGCCCCTGAACCACTGTTGCGCGCGCGGTTACAGGCGAGAGCGCGAGAAACGGCCGCAGAAATTGAAAACCGAATTGCCCGTGCTGGTGAGTTTCAGCCCAAGGGGGACGATGTGTTTGAGCTGTCGAATGATGGGGCGATTGATGAAGGTGTGCTGAATTTGTCGGCATTGTTGGTCAGGCTAGACGCCCTGTATCGCATGGATACGAGAGCCTGATGGTCTAGCCTGCGAACTCGGCGCGTTTCAGCACCCGAAACGGCGCATCTCTCGAACTTTGGACATAAATGGCGACGCCATCGACCAAGAGCGGCGCGGCGCACACTCCGGCGAACAGTGACTGCAATCCCTCTACGGCTTTTGTTCGGGTAACATCTGATTTGATCCGATTGGACAGGGTCATGTGCCATCGAAAGTCATCGAAAATATAAGGGTATCCCCATTTCAACATACGGGCATCTTGCTCTGGCGTGAGCCGGGAGCGCCGTCGCCGCGCGATATCGCTGTTCGACAAGGGCGCGCGGAAGCGATCGAATTCGGTCACGCAAGCCGAATGAAGCCGGGTCATGTCGTCGCTCGGCTCTGAGAGACGAAGCGCAATGAATTCGCCCAAGGCTGCGGGCGCGACTTGGATGTGGAACGAGGTTCTTGTTTTCGCAAACGCGTCCAAGAAGTTCAGAAGGTCATCTTTGGAGGCAGTGGCGGCAAGCTCAAATGGCGCCTTCATGGTGGCGTGAAAGCCATAATGTCTCGGGCCATTGGTCAGCCGCTCGAGTTCTTCCGCATCAAAACCAGGCAGCGAAAGCGGGGTTAGCGCGGTGCATTTATATGCGTCGCGGCCCAACCACCGTGATCCGAGGTCGCAAAGTGGGTGGGCTCTATCAGGCGTATAATAAACGGCGTATCGAGATCCGAGCATCAGACAACACGACGTCCTTGAGTCCAAACTTCTTGTACAATCGGCCAATGACCTGCTCGATAGCGAACGCGAACAAGATCGGCCCGCTTGCCTGCTTCAAGTGTACCACGATCGGTCAGGAGTGTGATGTTAGCAGGTTGCTGCGTCACGGTTCCGATTGCTTTCTCTAATGGCCAAGAAAAGGGAGGTTCATGCAACATAAAGGCCGCGCGCAACATGGATAGTGGCACATAGTCGGAGCAAAGCGCGTCCAAATGGCCGGCCTCAGCTACCGCGCGCGCCGACGCATTGTCGCCATGGGATTTGCCGCGAACAAAGTTAGGACTACCCATCACGGTCACCATGTTTCGCTTCTTTGCCGCCGCAGCAGCCTCGTCGCTGACCGGAAACTCCGCGATCTGACAACCCAACTTGTGGGCCAAATCGACATGCTCTTCCGTCCGATCATCGTGACTCGCTACCGGAATACCATTCTGATTTCCGTGTTCGACGACCCAGCGGCGGCGCGCATCAACCCCTTCTAAGTCTCGCCAAGACATCATAGCTTCAAGATGCGCTTCAATCTCTTCTTCGGTTTTTCCCTGCGCCAGCTGTTTGTTGCGCCATTTCTCCATACCGCCGCTTTGCCGGTTGCCGCCAGGCGTATGGTCCATGACGGAGAGCAATTTGAGCCGAGCGTAGTCGAGCTGTGGCTCAACCAGATCGGTAATGTCGGGATTGGTCAGCTCGCAACGAAGATGCAGCAAATGATCGATCCGAAGACCGCCCGCCTCATCCGCTTCATCCAAGCCAGCAATCATGCCCCGCATGGCCTCGCCGCGATCGAGTCCATTCTTTCGGCCGGAGAGCGACAGGCTATCAAACACCGTCGTGACGCCGGCGGTTGCCATTTGGCCATCATGGGCCATGGCTGACCCAGCTGGATCCCACTGGGCTCCGGGGCGAGGCATATAGTGTTTTTCGAGATTGTCAGTGTGAATGTCGATCAACCCTGGAATCAGAAGGTCGCCCTCGCAGTCGATCGTTTGAGCACCGTCTGGCGCGTCCGATCCAATCGCTTTGATGACCCCGTCTTCAATCAGGAGGGCGCTATCGACGACGCTGGTTGGCAGAACCAGACGCGCATTCTCTAATTGGGTTTGGGACATTAGGCGGGCTCATGCGCTGCAAATTTGGACACCTCAAAGAAACGCGTCGCAACGACGTTCCGCACATCTTCATCGTGGAATATGCCAATCATTGCGGTACCCCGGGCGAGAGCCCGTTCGATCAGCTTGATCACGCGCTCGCGGTTCGCTGCGTCGAGCGAAGCTGTTGGCTCGTCGAGCAATAAGACGTCAAAATCGATCGCGAAGGAGCGGGCAATGTTGACGCGCTGCTGCTCGCCGCCGGAGAACGTTGCTGGTGGCAGATCCCAGTGCGCACGCGGAAGCTGCAACAGTTCTAAGATTTCGCTGGCGCGCTCACCGGCATCCTCGGCATCGACACCGTTTTCCAGCAGAGGCTGCATTACCAAGTCCATGGTCGAGATCCGGGGAATGACCCGCAAGAACTGGCTGACATAGCCAAGCGTATGGCGCCGAATGTCCAAGAGCTGGAACGGTGGTGCGGTGGTGATGTCAACCATTTCGCCTTTATGGCGAACCCGAACCGAGCCGCCGGTTGGCAGATAGTTGCCATAGATGGACCGCATCAGCGTGGATTTTCCGACCCCCGACACACCTGAAAGCACCACACACTCTCCCGCATTCACGTGCAAGCTGAGATTGGTGAAGACCGGAATGTGCGCGTCACCCGCATTGTGAAGCGTGAAGTGCTTTTCGAGATTTTCAACCTCGATCATGACCTGGTTGGACATGCCGATTCTCCCCTAGATCTGTAGAACGGCTGAAACGAGCAATTGAGTGTAAGCGTGTTGCGGATCATCGAGCACTTGGTCCGTTAGTCCGGTCTCAACAACGTCACCATTTTTCATCACGATCAGCCGATCAGCGAGCAATCGGGCAACGGCAAGATCGTGAGTCACTACAATCACGGCGAGATTGGACCGCCGCACCAAATAGCGCAGCATGTCGAGCAGGCGGGCCTGTACAGAGACGTCCAAACCGCCCGTGGGCTCATCCATGAAGACCAAACGTGGGCCGTGAACCAAATTCCGCGCAATTTGGATTCGTTGCTGCATGCCGCCGGAGAAATTTCGCGGATTGTCATCGATCCGACGAATGTCGAGCTCAACCTGCGTAAGCCAATCAATGGTGTCCTGCCGCATGTCGCCATAGTGGCGCCGACCGAGATTCATCAGCGGCTCAGCAACATTGGCGCCCGCCGACACGCGCATGCGCAAGCCGTCACGTGGGTTCTGGTGCACAAAGCCAAGCTCTTCACGTTGCAGGCGCCGCCGATCTGCTTCTGACAGATTGAACATGTCGGTCAGGCCGTACTTCTTGGTGTTGAACTCGACGTTTCCAGAGGTCGGCGCTAACTGACCGGAGATACAATTTAGAAGCGTCGACTTTCCGGAGCCAGATTCACCGACGATGCCAACAACCTCGCCAGAAAAGATGTCAAAACTCACATTTCGACATCCGGTAATCGCACCGTAAGTCTTGGTCAGCTGTGTGGTGCGAAGAATTGGGGTGTCGGGTACAACGTCCAATTTCGGTGCGTCCAAAGTATCCGTGATCATTGATTTGCTTCCAACTCAGCGGCCGAGGTTTCATCTGCAATGTCTGTGAGCTCATGGCCGAGATACGGACCTACATGCCCCTGAGCCCTACGCTCCGCACAATAATTGCTGTCAGAACAGACGAACATGCGATTGTTCTGATCATCCAATACCACCTCATCCATGTAGGATTCTCTTGAGCCGCACAGGCCGCAGCACTCATCCCAGGATTGGATTTCAAAAGGATAATCCTCGAAGCCCAAGCTTTTGACCTTGGTGAACGGGGGCACCGCATAGATCCGCTTTTCTCGTCCGGCGCCAAACAAGAGCAAGGCGGGGTTCATATCGAGCTTCGGATTGTCGAATTTAGGAATGGGCGAAGGAGACATCAGATAGCGGTCATCCACCATGACAGGGTAGCCTGCCGTCGCAGCAATTCGTCCAAATCGGGCGACGTTCTCATACAGCCGAACATATTGCAGGCCGTATTCTTCATAGCCGTGCATGGCGCGGGTTTCCGTTTCTCGCGCTTCCAGGTTTCGGAGTGGTTCGGGTTGCGGCACCTGGAAGACAAGAATTTGACCTTCGACGAGCGGCTTTTCAGGGATCCGATGCCGGGTTTGAATGATGGTTGCATCCGCGGTGGCTTCTGTCGTCGCAACGCCGCCAACCTTGGCAAAGAAGCGCCGAATCGAGACCGCATTCGTGGTATCGTCAGCACCCTGATCAATACATTTAAACACGTCATTCGGTCCGATCAGGCTCGCTGTGAGCTGGATGCCACCTGTGCCCCAGCCATAGGGGACCGGCATTTCGCGGGACCCAAATGGTACCTGGTATCCTGGGATGGCAATCGCCTTTAGAATGGCGCGGCGCACCATCCGCTTGGTTTGCTCGTCGAGATACGCAAAATTGTAATCGGCGAGTCCAGGTCCGACATTTGGAGTTGCAACGGCTTGTACGTTCATTCCGCAGCCTCTTTTGCAGCTTGTTGTTCGGCCCATTCTTCTCGAAGTTTTCGGGTGAATTGGAGACTGGCTTGGAAGTCGACATAGTGCGGTAATTTAAGATGTTGCACGAAACCCGACGCTTCAACGCTATCACAATGATAGAGGACAAACTCTTCGTCATGCGCCGGAAAATCTGGTTTCTCACCTTCGGCCGGCCGGTCCTTAAGCGCGCGATCGACAATCGCCATGGACATGGTTTTGCGTTCATTGTGACCAAATGTGAGGCCGTATCCGCGTGAATAGCGCGGCGGTTCCACACCTACGGATTTGGCATTGGAAATCATCTGACATTCCGTAACCGCCACCTCACCAATCGAAATCGGAAAGCCGAGTTCCTCCGGCACGAACTCAACGTCTACATAACCCATGCGGATTTCACCGCAGAGCGGATGAGTCCCGCCCCAGCCCCGCTGAGTCGAGTAAGCCATAGACAAAAGGAAGCCTTCATCGCCGCGCGCAAGCGCTTGTAAGCGCTGATCCCGGCCTGCTGGGAACGCCATGGGTTCCCGCGTCAGGTCAAAAGTTTCGACATCGCCTTCGTCATTTGCCGGGACTTCATGCTCCAACAAATCTTCACTGGAGAAGACATGTTCGATGTTCGGCAAAACAGAAGGAAGCTCCTCATTCGATTTCTCAGTTGGCGGGATCGGCGTTTCGCCGTTCGCCATCAGCTGAAAGTCCAACAAGCGATGCGTGTAGTCGAAGGTTGGACCGAGAACCTGTCCACCCGGTATGTCCTTGAACGCGGCAGAGACGCGGCGCTCAACCCGCATCTCACGGGTGTTGACTGGTTCGGTTACGCCAAATCGAGACAGCGTGGTGCGATAGGCGCGAACAAGAAAGACCGCTTCCGCGAGATCGCCGCGTGCCTGCTTGACCGCCAACGCGGCCAAGTCTCGATCATAGCACGATCCCTCCGCCATAACCCGGTCTATGGCGAGCGACAGCTGTTCGCGAATCTGATCGCTTTCTATCTCCGGCAAATCTTGATCGCCCCGCCGGTCTTCGGCGAGCAAGTTGTGCGCGTTTGTGATGGCGCGTTCGCCGCCTTTAACAGCCACATAAGCCATGAACTATGCTCCTGCTTTGAGTGTGTGTTGATTGCTTCTGGGTAGCCCCAAAACGGCGTTCTCTGCCGTAAAGAAGCAATCCAATCCCAATTGAAAATCTGAAACAGCGTCCGCGCGGGCAGCCCAAAAATGTTCTGGAAGCCCTTCGATCTGGAGATCAACGGGTGCTTTGTTGCCCGGACCAGAAATGGTTACCGTTCTACCTTGATCGAGCGACTGAACCTGCAAGATGAGCGACGTCGACACATCGGGGTACTTCTCCGAACCACGGTTGAAATCCATCAAATTGGGCCAGCTATCGCCTTTCGCCAAAACGGCGAAATCCGCTTCGGCGGGGATGGTGGTAATCGGCGCGCTGCAGTGAAAACGGATCCACGACTCCACTTGCTCTGTCCTCAGCAAAGGGCTCAAAAAGATTGGTGTGTTGAAGTCGAACAAGCAAAGCGCCAATCCAGCCGTTGCGAAATTGAAACCCTCTGGGGCGGCTTGAACATCCAGCTTGGAGATCCGGCCGGGTCGCGAAAGCGCATCAAGCACCAGCCGAAAGGTTGATTGACTGTTTAGAACCGGGTCATCGAACCCTGCAGGGATTGTCGATAGATCTGGGACGGTGCTCATTTTTTGTCTTCCCGATTTCGGACCATGGTGAAGAAATTCACTTTCGTCGCAGAGATTTTCTCAGCACGGTTTTGCAGCTTGGCCCGTCGCGCTTCAACAAGAGGCTCAACGAAGGACACTTCCGCCGCCGCGGAATGGTCATCCGTTTGCATCAGGGCATCAATTTTTGCGGCAATCAAAGCGTGATCGACGTCTCGCCCAGATATGTAAGACACACCCGTGGTGCCATCTTTGAGCCGCACCGCGCAGCGCGTAACGGTCATCTCTCCAAGATTAAAACGTTCTCCAGCACTCCCTGCACGCGCCCGCACCATCACCAGGCCGCGTTCGGGACGCCGGAATATTTCAAACTCGAGCGATTCGAAATCAGGGTTTGAGGCCCACAATTGTTTGATTTGGACCGCATCGCTTTCGGCGAGCATTTTCATCCAAGTTGCGCGCGCTGCATTGGTGTCGTTTTGAGCTGAGAGAGCATCGGGATTTAATTCTGACATAGACGAAAACCGGTTGAATGATTGGTGATAAGCAAGTACATCAGTAATGTAGTTAACCACAAACGGTGCTGAGTACAATTGAAATTTAGATGACAGATTTATGAATAAAGATAAATTTGTCTACATCCAAGTATTCAGTAAGTATTGATACTAGTAAAACGGGACTGGTGGGGAATGGCGAAGCTGTGGGAAATGGTGGCCAAAGAAATCGAGCAGAGCATTCATCGGCGCGAGTTTACACCCGGTGATAAGCTGCCGACTGAAGCGGAATACTCACGTCGGTTCATGGTCAACCGCAATACGCTGCGTCGCGCGCTCGCTCACTTACAGGAACGCGGCCTCATCGAAAGCACGCAGGGCCGAGGAAGCTATGTTCGGCGACCAGCGATCCGATATACGATCGGTAAGCGCACCCGTTTTACGGATGCCATGCAAAGCCAATCGCTGAAGGCCGCGACCAGGACACTCGACCTGACCATCAAGACCGCAACGCGAGAGATCTGCGAAGCGCTCGACATGCCGCCCGGCTCAAAAACGATTGAACTTCGGCGTTTGGGGTTTGCCGGAGACGAACCCGTGTCGCTTTCGGTTCACAATTTTAGTTATAAGCGGTTTCCGTTTTTCGTGAAAATGTACCGAGATAATATGAGTGTGACGGAAGCACTCATGAATTGCGGGGTCTTGGACTTCACAAGGAAGCGAACGGTTGTTCAGTCCCGTCTGCCGGACGCAACGGAAGCACAGTATTTGAATTTACCAAGGCATGTCCCGCTGATTATCACCAGGGCATGGAATGTCGATTCGATCGGTGATGCGATCGAATACGGCACCGCCTTCTTCGCGTCAGACCGGGTTCAGCTCAACATTGAGAGCGATCGCCCGACTGAACACTAATCCATAGTCAAAGCCAGCTGGGGATATTCATGGCAGTCTCTATTGTTAACGCAAACATCGTCACGCCGGAAGCCGTTGTTCCAGGCGGGCTTGCCGCAGAGCATGGAATGATCGCGGAGATCGGCGCCGAACATGGCGGCGAGGATTTCGATGGCGATCTTCTGATTCCAGGTCTGGTCGACATACACACGGACAATTTGGAAAAGCACTTCTTCCCCAGACCGGGGGTGGACTGGAACACCCTGTCTGCGGCCATTATTCATGATGGTATGTGCGCAGCAGTCGGCGTTACCACCGTATTTGACAGTCTTTCCGTCGGCTCTTGGTCTAGCAATGAAGCACGCCATCTGGAGAATATGATCCAGTTGGTCGACGGTTTAGAACAAGCCACGCATGCGGGCCTCTTGAAGACACAGCATTTTATCCATTGGCGCTGCGAAACCTCCAGCCCGGTGCTGACTGATTTGCTAGACCAACTCATCGATAAAGAACTCACCCGGCTTTTGTCAGTGATGGACCATACGCCTGGTCAACGCCAATACCCCGACATCGAAAAGCATAAGGCGCGTTGGCGCGAACATTTAGGTCTTTCCGAGGCCGAGGTCGAGGAACGCATTGAAAGTGCTCTCGCCAATCAAGCCAAGTTTGCGCCGCTGAATCGAGAAGCGGTGTCCAAAGTCGCGAAAGAACGAGACCTCTCGCTTGCCAGCCATGACGACCAGCTCAAAAGCCACGTCGAACAGGCCAAGGCCATTGAAGCGCATATCAGCGAATTTCCAACCACACTAGAGGCGGCGGGCACGGCGAAAGATTACGGCATGACGGTCGTGATGGGGGCACCGAATTTGATGAGAGGTCGGTCCTATTCCGGAAATGTATCCGCATCTGATCTGGCACATGAAGGCCTACTCGACGCCTTTGCGTCAGACTATGTGCCGAGATCAATGATTGAAGCGGCGCTTGCGCTTACCAAGGAACCATTTGGCTGGTCAGTCCCAGACGCTGTTGCAACCGTTACAAAAGCGCCTGCCCAAAGTGTCGGCCTTGATGATCGCGGAGCTCTGGAAGTTGGCAAACGGGCGGACTTTATTCGCGTCCACGTGAAAGACGGTCGACCCCTTATTCGCGGCGTTTGGGTCAATGGGGAGCGCGTGAGCTAAGCTCGCATGGAATTTATGCCTCAACAGATACGCGTGGTCACGCTTAACACATGGAAATGCGACGGAGACTATCGCAATCGCTTGCACTGGATGGCGGATGGCTTGTTGGCGCTGCGCCCGGATATCCTATGTCTTCAAGAGGCGTTTATGTGTGAGGAAACGCGGGACGATACGACTGGCTTTCTGGCGGCCCAACTTTCAATGTCTTTTGAGTGCTTGCGGAGCCGTCGAAAGCAACGAGACGTTCAAAATGCCCGGCGCGACAGTTGGTCAAATCTCGCAATCCTTTCTTCTATGCCGCTTCAAAGATTGCCCGATATCAAGCTCACTGAAATCGACGCAGACAATGACCGTTGGGCAATGCAGGCCATCGCAAACTTGTCGGATAATCGACGCATCCATTTGATAAACACCCACTTAACACATGTCCGCGGACCGGTGGGCGATGCCGCTCGATCCGAGCAGGCCAAACAGATTGCCGCACTTTGTAAAGCTCACCAGGCAGATGCGACGGTATGTTGTGGCGACTTCAACGCCGAACGTGAGTCGGACGCATTGCAGGATTTATGGTCTGCGGGGTTCGAGAAGCCCAAACGCGAGTCATTGGGAGGCACCTTCCAAGGCCCTTGCGCAAAAAACGATCTTCCCAGTCGTCGCATCGACTATATCGAGATCAAGGCGAAAACACCTGGCGCGCTACGCTTCGAGCAACGTCGGCCTGCATTGAACGCGCCGGTCGGACCGAATGGCGAATACCCAAGTGACCATGCTGCGCTCGTAGCGGATTGCATTTTTGAGGACATTCGGCAGCGAGCGGATACTGGGGTGCGGAAATGAACGCGACTTCAAGTTCAAATCCAAGCCGGCCGCGCTCACCCTATCCCCGGCAAAAGTTTACGGTGTGGGACACGATCGGGCTGCTTTCGGTCTATTGGCGACGGCGACCCGCGCGGTTTGGCATCGCAATGGTGTTCTTGAGCGGTATGGTTGCAGCGGATCTTATAATGCCCGTTGCAGCTGGCTTGATGGTCGACCAAATTGTCACCGCACTACGGAATGGCGGTGACATGTCAGCCGCGTTTTTGTCGCTATACTTATTCTCGTTCGCGGGTATGGCGCTGTTCGTCTTCAAGTGGCTGCACTCCCGCGTTTGGAACCGGTTTGCCGCCACAAATATGGCTGAGTTGATCGAAGAGACATTTGAGAAAGTCCAACGGTTTTCGTCCGATTGGCACGCCAACACATTTGCAGGCGCCACAGTTCGGAAAGTCACACGCGGGAAATGGGCCTATGACGCAATTTCCCAGATTTTGTGGGTGCATTTCCTACAACTCGGACTCGTGGTCACCGGCATTACGCTGATTATGCTGGTCCGCTACCCATTGGTCGGGCTGCTCTTTGTTGGCACGGTCACAATCTATGTCGGTGTCTCAACCTGGTTGGCGATCAAATATGTTCGACCCGCAAATGTCCGCTCCGCAGAAGCAGACAGCGCGATCGGCGCGTCCATCGCCGATAGCATCACGAACAATGCCGCTGTAAAAGCGTTCGGCGCGGAAGGCCGAGAAGAATCACTGTTTCGCGATGTCTCGCAGCGTTGGATGCATCTCGGCGAGTCATCTTGGAACCGCGGTCAGGATCTCGCCGTTATTCAGCAAGGTCTTTGGACGGTGTTGCAGTTGACCACAGTTTTCGTTCTGATCGACATGGCCCGCCGCGGCGTCGCCACAGCCGGTGACGTCACCTTCGTTCTCACCACCAATTTTATGTTGGGTGGACGCTTGCGTCAGGTCGGCGATCACATTCGACAGCTGCAGCGCGCATCAAGTGAATTTGCAGATGTGGTCGACTTTCACCGTCGGGATGTGCAAGTTCAAGATGATGCAGGTGCCCAGCCGCTCGACGCCTCGAAAGGGCGCATCGAGTTTGACGGAGTGACGTTTGGTTACTCCCCGAACACACCGCCCATCTACCAGCAATTCTCAATTGACATTCGCCCGGGAGAACGGATCGGATTGGTCGGACCTTCGGGTGCAGGAAAGTCTACATTCGTTAAGCTCATCCAGCGTTTATACGATGTGGATGCCGGGCAAATTCGGATCGATGGTCAACGGATCGATCGCGTGACCCAGTCATCCTTACGCCAGGCCGTTGCCCTTGTGCCGCAAGACCCTTTGCTGTTCCACCGCACCTTGGCGGCGAATATTGGCTATGCCAAGCCAGATGCATCGATGGAGGAAATTCGCAACGCGGCCTTACGCGCGCGGGCCTCCCATTTTATCGATGGCTTAGAGTATGGCTATGAAACGCTTGTCGGCGAACGTGGCATCAAGCTCTCTGGCGGCGAACGCCAGCGCGTCGCGATCGCACGCGCCTTTCTTGCTGATTCGCCAATCGTCATTTTCGATGAGGCCACATCCAGCCTCGACACGATCACTGAAAAACACATTCAAGATGCAATGTCAGAGCTCATGGAAAGCCGAACCACAATTGTCATTGCCCATCGGCTTTCGACGGTACGCGACGTTGATCGAATTCTGGTGTTCGACAAAGGGCGCATTGTCGAACAAGGCAGCCATACTGAACTGATCGCGATCCCAAATGGGCATTACCATGCCCTGCATACATTGCAGGAACAGTTAGCCCTCAACGAGCAAACCGCACCAAAGCGGGAAACGGCATGATTACGGTTTTTGGCCGTCCAGACAGTTCGGCCGTCGCACGGGTGATGTGGACCATTGGCGAACTGGACGTGCCGCATAAACGTATCGACTGGGGCGGCGCCTATGGTGGCAATGACGATAAAGACTATCGTCAGATGAATCCAGCCGGGCGGATTCCGGCGATTCGACTCGAAGACGGAAACAGTCTTTGGGAATCGAATACGATCATCAGGTATTTGTGCGCGATGTATGGAGGCGAAAGTCTTCTTCCAACCGATTTTCGTGCAAGAGCCAATGTCGAAGCTTGGATGGATTGGTCGCCCGCCTTTGCCAATGCAATATCCCAATTGCGCAAGGCTTACAAACCGGCGGATGCGACAATGGAACGTGTCGAACACGTGAACGTCGCGATACGACCCGTGCTCGAAATTCTTGACACGCAGCTGCAGGATCGGGCCTTTATCCTCGGGGATGATTTTGGGTGCGCCGATATCGCGCTTGGGGTTTGGGCGCATCGCTTGTGGCGCGTTCCAGAAGACTGCCGCCCAAAAGATTTGCCAGCGCTCTATGGGTGGATCGAAAGGCTTCAACAACGTCCCGCTTATGAGATCCATGTCATGGAACAGGTCTCAGCCGGTCCACAACGGTTCCAGGGAGGGTAGTGTGTACAAGCGAGCGACACTTTTGGCGGCGTGCATTGCTTTCGGACCATCCGCAATGGCGGACGATGCGTGGCGTGCCAACACCGCCCTGGATACGCCACAATGGTTTAGAATTAGCGGTGAATCTCGGGTCCGATATGAAAGCCTGGAGGGTCAGTTCCGAGCGGGGCGCGACGGCAGCGATCAGTTGCTTCTCTTTAGGTCATTGGTCGCAGTCGAAGCAGATGCTGGCCCCCTAACACTCGGTTTCGAGCTTCAAGACAGTCGGACCTATCTCGGCGATGACGGTACGCCCTTGTCTGCCAGCATCGCCAATCCGCTCGATTTCCTACAGCTCTACGTGCGCAGCGACCACCTACCGGGACTGCTCGGCAAAGGCTCCAAAACAAAAGCAAAACTGGGTCGACAAACCGTCTCCGTCGGTTCGAAACGCCAAATTGAGCGGGTCGACTTTGCGAACGTTATAAAGAGCTATACCGGCCTTCACGCAACTTCGACATCAGACCGCGGCGACGAGCTTCACCTGGTTTATGTCGTGCCAACGGCGCGGTTTCCAAATACCCGTCCGGAGCTTGATGACAATGAACTCTCTGGCGACGAGGAGCAGTGGGAGAGGCGCATTTGGGCGGTCCATTATCGGCGCGCCGATATTCTACCGAGCCTGGCCCCGGGTCTTTGGGGCGAGCTTTTCGTTTATGGCCTAGACGAACGGGATTCAGCTGATTTTCAAACGCCGGACCGATCCTATGTCGCGCCAGGCTTTCGGCTTTATCGCAGGCCGGTCATCGGACAGTGGGATATCGATCTAGAAGGCGCGCTTAGACATGGTACCCGATACGCCACGAGCAACTCTGACGATACGCAGAGCCTCGCCGTCGACGCGTCCATGCTTCATGCAGAATTTGGCTACACTTGGGACGCGCCTTGGCAGCCCCGGTTCGCATTTGAGTACTATTATGCGAGCGGTGATGAGGACCCGAACGACAATCGCTTCGATCAGCATGAACGCTTGTTCGGTTCGCGCCGATCAGACCTCAACAACACATCCATTCACGGACCGCTGACACCAGCCAATTTGAATGCGCCGGGTTTCAGAGTTGAAGTCAAACCGAACAATCGGTGGGATGGTCGCTTTTACTACCATGCAGCATATCTCGCATCGGACACTGACAGCTGGGTGATTGCGCGTCGGCGCGATCAAACAGGACAGTCAGGTGATTTCATTGGTCATGTATTGGACGCGCGCGCGCGATACTGGGTGGTGCCTGACAGTCTTCGATTTGAGCTGGGCGCGTCTGCGCTTGTCTATGGCGAGTTTGCGGACACTGTCCCAGATGGACCCTCCGGAGACGGGTCGCTCTTCACCTATGCGCAGCTCACCTTTCAGTTCTGAACCAGCTTTAGTCCCCCCAAAAAAAGCGGCGCCCTTTTCTGGGGCGCCGCAGTCCGTTGAGGGTTACTCTAATTTAGAAAGAGACGCGAATACCTGCGAGGTAAGACTGACCAAAGCCTTCGACTTCATACACGTTGTTCGTGTTGCCATTGTAGCGCCGACCGAATTCGTCGGTGAGGTTGTTGGCATCCAGGAAGTACGTCACATTGTCGTTCATGGAATAGCGGAATGAGAAATCCAGCGACGGGCGCTCGTCCCAGAAACGGTCTTGGTCTGGATTGCTCAAATTGATCGCGTTCAACCAGGCGGAACGATACTGATACGTTAGCCGCGTCGAAATCCCGTATTTCTCGTAGAACACTGAGAGGTTGTACGTTTCGTCTGAAGCGCCGGCGAGTCCGCTCTCACGAGATGGACCGTCATTTTCACCCGTTTCAGGATTAAACAATGGCGGTGTTTGTGCCTCGTCTTCAGCTTGGGTGTAGTTGATGCTGGTTCCGAAACCGTCCCATGGCTCCGGAAGGAAGCCGAATTGCTGCGAATAGTTTACTTCAAACCCTGTGATCGACGCATCGGATCCGTTCAATGGACCAGAAAGACGCACTCGGTTGTCCGGGAAACCAAAAGCCGCGCCGTCTAGCTCTTGCTCAGCGGTGAAGATTGGATCGTCGATGTCCTTATGGAACACACCCAAGCTGAGGATGCCGCGGTGCGGAAGGTACCACTCGGCATAGGCGTCAATCGAGCGGGCGCGCAGAGGTTCTAGCGCAGGGTTACCGCCTGAGATGAAAATCACGCCGCCGGGTCCAAGGTCGGAATCCTCGTCGTCGATAATTCTGTTCGGCGCGAGGTCTTCATAACCCGGACGTTCAATGCTTTCCGTATACGCAAGCCGGAATACCAAGTCTTCGCGCGGGCGATAGTTAAAGTGAACGCTCGGGAAGAAGTCGACATAATCATCCGCAGCAACAACCTGCTCTAGGATCGGCATGCCATTTTCATCTGTCGCGGCATAAATTTCGTTCAGCGTAATGCCTCGATCTGAACCGGCTTCGAGAAGGTCTTCAATGGCGCCCTCATCGAGCGCGTTGTTGCCAGTTGCTTCCCAATCGGTCAGTTCAACACGACCACCGAGTATGATGTCGAAATTGTCAAACCGGAACGTGTTCATGGCGTACCCGGCGTAGATGTTGAAATCTACGTCATAAAAGTTTTCCCAAACATTGCCTTGAGTGAGAATCAGATTGTTCTCGCGAGCGGCTGCAAACACTTCGTCGCGACCGTTGAAAGACCGGTCCTCGCCGAACTCAAACATTGCAGGCTGAGGAAACTCTGCACGAGACAAGTTGTCTGTTAAGATCCGATCATAGTCGGTGTTTACGAAGTCGTTGATATCGTCACTCACCTCTAAGTCGGTATCCTCCAGTGTCGCATTAGCGAGCGAGACCCGGCCACCAAATTTCAAGTCAGATGTCACGCCAAAAGGCTGCCATGGATACTCAATATCGAACTGGCCATAATACTCTTCGACGGCTTCCTCAGTGTCGGAGATTTCCAAGTTTTCAAATATGAAAGAGGAGACCGGAGGACCGGTTAATTGATCTCCCAGTGCATAGCCGTCTGGGTTCGTTGCGGTAACGGCGGCTGGATCAAGAATTGAATCATAAACCTGAACGATTGGAGCATCTGGATTCGTGTAATCATAGGTAACCGAAATGCCATCGTCCGCATTGTTGATGTCATATTCCCAATATGCACTGTCGGGATCGCGTTCTGAGATCGATTCATTGAATCCGGTTGTCCATTCAAGGCTGAACATTTCGAAGTCGCTTTCACCACCAATCTGAGTGGTGAAAATCGATTCAATATCTTCCCGCATATTGAACGTGGCATCCAATTCGACGCCATACACGGTTCCTTGGATGGGTGTGTTTCCAATAGCATCCGACTCATCGCTTCCGATCTCGCCAAACTGCGCATCGTCCAAGTCATAGATATGCTGATCGCGCAGTTCGAAGTCTGAGAAGGATGAGTATACCGTGTTCCAAAAGAAGGAATGATTGTCATTTGGCCGGAAGTCAAAGCGCAAATTACCAGAGGTGTTTTGGCGTTCCAGTCGATACAAGCGATAGTCGGCTTGACGCGAGAACAACCGGTCACCCTCACCGATGAAACGGTTTTCCGTGTTATCCGTCACCTTGTTGTCGTGGAAAAAGCTACCGGATGCGAGGACTCCAAGTTTTCCATCGAGGAAAATGTCCGAGACGGTCAGCTGGCTGTTGAACAGCTCGCCACCTCCCAACTGTTTCACGCCTAAGGCCAGCTCGGCGTCGAGCGAAAACCCGTCATTATCAAACGCGCCCGCGGTCTCAATGTTGATGAAACCGCCGATAGAGTCTGCAGGCAGATCCGGCGTAATCGCTTTGATGACTTCGATTGAACCGATGACATCGTTCGGAATGGTGTCAAAGCGCGTGCTGCCGTTACCTGCTGACGGAACCGAAACACCATTGAATGCGATGGTTGAAAAACCTGCCGGCGCACCGCGCACGTTTACAAACCGGGCTTGGCCTTGGTCGCGCTCAATCGAGATCCCCGGCACGCGACCGAGTGCGTCGGCGGCGTTCCGGTCCGGAAAGCGACCGATGGAGTCAGATGCAATAATGTTTGACACATTGTCAGCGGCGCGCTGGCGCGACAGAGCTGCGGCTTCGGAATCCGCGATCGGCGTGCCGACAACAACAATGGTGTCCTGAACCGAAGCGTCAAAAACGCGGGAGAGTGAGACGCTGACTGTCTCAGTCGCGCCGCCTTGTATCGTGACTTGCTGCGTCACAGGTTCGCGGCCGACATAAAAGAAGGTAACATCATAAGTGCCAGCCGGAACCCGGCGAAGGACGAAATTGCCCTCGCGGTCTGTCGTTGTGGTGATGTTTAGGCTCGGGATCTCAATCGTGACGCCACGTAGAAATGTACTGCGTTCTGCGTCTGTAACCACGCCCTCAATACGGCCGATTTCCTGTGCCGTGGCCGTAGCGGTCAATACCGCAAACGCCCCTCCGGCAACTGTGCTCATTGCGATAGCGCGAAACGCTGCGCCAACAACCGAATGTCTCATTATGATCCCCTTTGACTGTGCCCATTTTGGGGCCCAGATTGGGGCAATAGGACTGGCGTCTGACGTTAGAACGACAGTTTTGAAACCGTTTCTTAACGCCTTTCACCCGCAACACGACGACAAAAACCGAATTTGTTAGTTTTTGGGATAGTCCTGCTCGTTGTTGCAAAACGCCATGACGAATGAATCACGCTTTCATTGGCATTAATGTAATGCAATGAAGCGCTTATTCTTGGTAGTTGCTCCGCATACGGAAGAGACAATTCTGTCACAAATTGGTGTGTCATTAACACCACAATCACTCCTGAATTGTCGCTTAAAATGCCCGATACCAAAAGAAGCGTGGCGTGCGACGAAAGCCAGGTAAGAGTCAGCTTCGAAAAGCAGGCTCCTATTTTAGATCATTCACGCCAGGATAATCGCCCGTAGTGTCGTAGCTGCGCTCGGACATGGTCGATGTGGCGCCTTTGGTGATCCGTTTCACACCATTCGTTTTTGTCATCTCAAAATCATCATAGAGCTGATCGAGAACGGTACGGGCTTCGTAGCTAAGCATGTCGCCGTCAATTGTGATGATCTGGTAGAATGGCGTGTTTTCCGCCCGTCGAGCGAGTTGCACGCCATGCTCTTCATACATATCCCAACCTGTTTCTTGGAACTCATATTGTTTCGGACCGCTCACAGAGTTGACGAACATCGACGTAACTTGGCCGCCGGAGTCCGTCCAACCGAGGCGTTCGGGCGTTTGACCGATCGCTCCGCGCGCATAGGTGTGGTCATGACCTTGGAGGACAAGATCAACTTGATGCTTCTCAAGCACCGGCAACAAGACTGCGCGCCGATCAGCGCTGTCTCTCCCCCGACCCGAGGAGAAGACAGGATGGTGCATGGACACAATTTTCCAAGTCGCATCGCTCGCAGTCAATTCTGCGTCAAGCCAATCCGCTTGCGCAGCGATATTGGCGTTCTGCGTTGAAAGGACGAAAATGTGCAGATCTTGTGAATATCGAACATCATATACAACTTCATGAAGGTCGACCGGCAAGTCCGCTTCTACGGGTAGTGTGAATTGTGGTCGCCAGAAGATAGATAGGATCCGATCTGTTTGGTTGGGCCCAAGGCCAAGGCGCGCGTATTCGTGGTTCCCGGCGACCGGAATGGCGGGGATCATGCCATGGATGTGGCTGACCGCTTTGAACCACTCCGCCCATTCGAAATCACGGGACGCGCGATTCACCAAGTCGCCGGCGTGCAAGATGAAGTCAGCTTCGGGCAGAGCGGCATAACTTGCTCTGATCAATCTAGACCAATGAGACATGACACCGTTCTGGGCGTCGCCGACATAAATGAAGCTGATGGGGCCTTCTTGCGCCGCCGTTCGCGTTTGAAACCATTCGCTCCACGCGCCGCGCTGCCCCCTAACACGATAGGCGTAGACGGTGTCAGGCTCGAGATCAGAAAAATTGACCGAATGAAAATGTGCCGCGGACAGTCCAGCATTCATAGCCTCGGGGATCTCGATCCCCGCAATCACTGGATTCGATGGGCTCAACGATTCGGTGCGTGCGGAAATCGAAACAGCTTCTAAATCGAACCGCGCATCTTCGGTCGCTTTCGCGATCTCTGCGATGGTTTCCGTCACACTATCATCCGTGCGCCAAGTGACTGCGAAGCTGTTTTGCGGGGCATCTGGTAAAGTCACCACAATTCGATCGGGCCATGCGGACGCTTTTTGCCAAGGCGGCATATCATGTTCGGAATGACCAGGATGTGCATGGGCCGCACCCAGCAATAATGAAAGACACAATAGTACCAAAACCCCAAACCACATTTTTTCATGCCTCTCCAGCTTCTGAACCAAGCTCGCATAAGCGCCCTACATGAAACGCATATGTCAGCGCTCGCTTTTTCCAAATCAGCCGAGTCCGCTCGTCACTTAAAACGCCACTGGACGGGGTCGCAATGATTGTGGCCCAAACGAAGATTCCGATGCCCAAAATTCTTTGTACGGACGACTATTAATCCAGATGCGGAAGGCTTCCGTTGAAAAGCGGTCGTTCCGTCAAAGGCTTAGAAATATTTGTCATAATTTGGATGTGAAAGTGTCGCCAAAGTTTCGTTTGGCGATCCAGAATTGCCTCGTTAACGCCCCCGCTTTGAGAGCTGAAATGGGGGCCAGATATGTACAAACCAACTCTGAAGATGTGTTTCATCGCCAGCACAGCGCTGCTGCTTTCGCCGACCGTTTTGGCGCAGTCTTCAACCGAAGACGAAGCGCGCCAAGAAACAATCGTCGTTACCGGTTCACCCATTCGCGACAGCCAAATCGCGGCCTTGGCCGCAAAGCGCAACGCAGACAATATTCTGGACGTCGTGGCGGCAGACACAATCGGTCGTTTCCCGGATTCAACACTGGCAGCGTCACTGACGCGTATCCCTGGTCTTGCAGTGGAAAGCGATCAAGGCGAAGCGCGTTTCCTCAATTTCCGTGGTGGCCGTTTCCGCTACACAACTATCTCGTTCGACGATATCCTGGTTCCGGGCGCAGATGATGGTCGTATTCCACGCTTTGACTCGATCCCGTCGATCATTACGAGCCGAATTGAAGCCTCGAAAGCGATCACACCGGCGACACCGGGCGGAGCCTTGCTCGGTCACATCAATATTGAGACCTACAGCCCCTTTGACAAAGAAGGGTTTGGCATCGCTGCCACTTATGCGAAGGGCGAACGGACATTACGAGACGCGGATCTTGAGCGCTATGGCCTGCGCGTGTCATACTCAACCGACCAATTTGGCGTCCTTGCATTTACCTCGTCAGATGAGCGCGGACGCGTCGTCGATAACCGCGAATTCGGGGGTGTCGACCCAGTGTCGGGAACACTCAACAATCTCGATTTCCATCAATATGGCGGCGAACGCGAAACGTACTCCTATGGTGGTAAGGTCGAATTTCGCCCAGACAACGCAGTGGTTGAACGCGCCTTCGCTTCGACCCTCTATTATGAATTTGGCGACGACGAATTGCG
>JBCAWZ010000015.1:0-62049 GCA_038534315.1 Pseudomonadota bacterium
CCTGAGATCATCGAGCTTGCAGTGATGATGGACGTCTCCTCATGACCCAAAGCGGACAGTTTGAGCGATCGTTTTATGGCGACTTAAGCCACTGAGCTGAGCCCCGAGCAAGCTGACAATCTGATTTGAAAACTTATCTGCGTTTATCGGCAGTTCGATGGTGGTCAAAACGGGGGATAATTTGCTCGAAAAAAACAAAAATGCAATAATATCAGGGGCATAAAAAATATGCTGGCGGTGAGACAGGGATTCGAACCCTGGAGACTGTTGCCAGCCCACACGCGTTCCAGGCGTGCGCCTTCAACCACTCGGCCACCTCACCATCAGGCGGCCTCTATACCGCGGAATAACAGGTCTGCAAGCTGCCGAGTTGCAGTTCCTTGCCGATAACCCATATTCTAGTCTGACTGAAGGAGCACGACCGATGTTGTTCAACCGCAAGCCCATATCCGTTCCCACTGCTGAAAATGCGCTACCGGGTCGCGCAATGCCTATTCCGACCGACGCCACGCATTTCGTTTCGGGCCGACCGTTGAGCGGCGACCTTCCTGAAGGACATGAAGAAATCGTCCTAGCACTGGGCTGTTTCTGGGGCGCTGAGCGGATCTTCTGGCAGATGGATGGCGTTTATGTCACCCAAGTTGGCTATGCTGGCGGCAGCACGCCCAATCCGACATATGAGGAAACCTGCTCTGGACAGACCGGGCATACTGAAGTTGTGCGCGTTGTTTATGACCCAAGCCAAGTCAGCACCGAAGCCATTTTGAAAGCGTTCTGGGAAGCGCACGATCCGACACAGGGTATGCGCCAGGGGAATGATATTGGCACGCAGTATCGCTCGGCAATTTACACGACAAAGGATACGCAGCTCGACCTGGCAAAAGCGACGGCCGCGATGTATCAAGACGCGCTTGGCGGCGCCGGGCGTGGCAACATCACAACAGAGATCAAACCACTTGATGTATTCTATCCGGCAGAAGGGTATCACCAGCAATATCTTGCAAAGAACCCAGCCGGATATTGTGGCATTGGTGGGACGGGCGTGTCGTGTCCCCTGCCTCGGTCATTTGCGGCTGAGTAAAGCGCTAAGCCGGCGGCAGCTATGTCGCTTGTAAACCGTAAGACAACGCGATTCGCACCGTCGCCAACCGGCTACCTGCATTTGGGCCACGCTGCCTCTGCTTGGCATGTTTGGCGGACAGCGAAAGATTTAGGCGCGCAGGTTTTGCTGCGGATCGAAGACATCGACCCGACGCGATGCCGACCGGAATTTACGGCGGCGATCTTGGAGGATTTGTCCTGGTTGGGCTTCTCATGGCCGGAGCCCATCCGGATGCAGTCGGATCATTTTGATGCCTATGCAGACATTGTCAGAAATTTGGCTCAGCGCGGTTTGGCCTATCGCTGTTTCCTGACCCGTCGTGAGATCGCCATCCAGGCATTGGACGGCCAAGCTGTGGTCAGTGCGCCTCTGTCGCCATCGGTTGAAGCGGCCCGTCTTGAGGCTGGTGACCCATTTGCATGGCGCCTCAATCTTTGCGAAGCCAAAGCATTGCTCGGACCGACATGGTCGGACCTCAGCTACCGCGAATTGACGCCGAACGGGCCGATTGATCATCCCGCCGAGCCGGAGCGACATGGGAACATTGTTTTGGCGCGCAAGGACAGCCCGACGGCCTATCATCTTGCTGCGACCTATGATGATGCTCTGCAAGAGGTAACGGATGTGGTGCGCGGTCGGGATCTTGAAGACGCACCGCACATACAAGTCCTCCTCCAGGCATTGATGAATTGGCCGCAGGTGACCTATCACCACCACGACTTGATTACCGATAGCGCTGGACGCCGCTTGTCTAAAACCGACAAGAGTGTTTCTCTCCGCGCCTTGCGGGCCGACGGGCTGCAACCCTCAGATGTTTGGCGAAGGCTGCAGCTCGAATGACCAAATCTTCGGTTTCAAAGGCGTCGCCTCCGGCGTTCGGATCTGGCGCATTGATGGTGCTTGGTGGCGGCCTGCTGATTGGTCTGGCGCCAATCGGATTGAGATTAGGTCTTGGCGAGTTGGGGCCACAAGCGATTGCGTTTTGGCGCTTCGTGTTTTCGATTCCACTGGCCTTCGCGCTTGTGATTATTTTGAAGAAGCGCGCGCCGCAAAAGCCAGACATTTTTATCTTTTTGGCGGCGATGTTTTTTGCGTTCAACATTGCGCTTTGGCACGCGGCCTTAAGTATGACCAGCGTCGCAAATGCCACTTTTCTCGTGAATCTTGGAAATATTGGTGCGGGTTTCGTTGCCTGGCTTGTACTGCGAGAGCGTCCGAGCAAGATCTGGTTTGCCGCCATCGCTTTTGCGGCGCTTGGAGCTGGCGCCCTTTCTCTCGGTGGTGGCGGCGCACAAAATCAGACCAACAGCTTCCAGGGAGATTTTCTTGCCTTAGGGGCGGCAATCGTGGTCGCCTGCTATGTCGTGACCGCAAAAATGGGGCGTCGGACTCTAAGCGCCATCGATGCGATTTTTTGGCTTTGCCTTTTTGAAGCAGGGTTTGCGGCAATCGCAGTATTGGCGACAGGTGAGGCGTTTTTACCAAACAAGGCGGTGGGTTTTGCCGCGCCGCTCTTTCTCGCTGTCGCCGTTCAAATTGGTGGCCAGGGTCTAATTGTTGCTGGCCTCGGACATACGAGTGCCGCCATTGGGGGCGTCATGATTGTTGCCCAACCTGTGGTGGCCGCGATCATCTCCTGGCGCCTGTTCGGTGAAGTCTTACTGCCTGTTCAACTTATGGGGTGTGCTTTGATCATAATTGCGATTATTGCAGCACAAACACCTTCGCGGCCGTCTGCGGCGAAACCTGACGCTCCAGCGGCAAAATAGCCAGATACAATCGAGGCACACTATGCGCACTTCCTTCCTGACTTTCAGTCTTGGTCTTGTCCTTGCTGGATGCTCCGCTGAACAGACCGAGCCAGAGAATCCGTTTGCCTATCGGGCCAGCGTGCCAAGCCAAATCGACGACGCCTATTATCAGCGAGCGGATGCCGCTGTTCAGTCCCGCATCCCAGAAAGTTTTGTTCCGGGCGCGAAGAACGTCATTTTGTTTGTTGGCGACGGCATGGGTGTTTCGACCGTGACGGCGATGCGGATATATGCCGGTCAAATTCAAGGACTCGATGGCGAAAGCTACAAACTTGCTATGGAGCAATTGCCGCATGCGGCTTTTTCCCGAACCTACAGCCACGACTATCAGGTTCCGGATAGTGCGGCGACAGCAACAGCAATGGTCAGTGGCGTGAAAACAAAATCCGGTACCATCGGCGTTGGCTCCGGCGTCGCGCGTGGAAATTGCGCAACTCAGGCAGAAAATGTGGTCGATAGCTTGTTTGAAATGGCCGAGCAGCAGGGGCTCGCAACAGGCATCGTCTCAACCGCTCGCATCACGCACGCAACGCCCGCATCCGCTTATGCAAAATCGGCCAGCCGTGATTGGGAAGACGATATGAGCTTTGACTCTACGGGAAACCCAGGCTGTCCCGATATTGCAAAACAACTCATCGAATGGCCGGCTGGCGACGGGTTTGAAATTGCGATGGGAGGTGGGCGTCGTCACTTCTTAACCGACGAAACATTCGACCCAGAATATGATACTGGGACAGGTCGTCGAGCCGATGAGCGCGACCTGATTGTGGAATGGACGTCGAAGTCCGATGCTCATGAGGTGGTCTTTAGTGGTTCGGAGTTCACCGCCATAGACTTCGACACAGATGTTCGTGTCTTGGGCCTGTTTGAACCCTCTCACATGCAGTATGAATTGGACCGTGCCGAAGACCCCGCGGGTGAACCGTCCCTGTCCGAGATGACCCAAGCGGCGATCACACGACTCTCACAAGATGAAGATGGATATGTGTTGATGGTGGAGAGTGGTCGAATTGATCATGCGCACCATGGTGTGAACGCAGCGCGAGCTCTGGTCGATGGTGTCGCCTTCGATGACGCTATTTCAGCGGCGATCGAAATGACCGATTCCAGCGAAACGCTGATTATCGTTACCGCCGATCACAGTCACACAATGACGATGGCGGGATATCCACGCCGCAACAATCCCATTCTGGGCAAAGTCGCGTTTGAGACAGGCGCAATTGCGCGCGCGGCCGATGGCAAGCCCTATACAACCATTGGGTACATTAATGGCCCGACGGCTTGCCAGGCGGATGATGAGATTCTCGATTGCGCCCGCGAAGACCTTTCGAGCGTCGACACAACCTCTCCAGATTATCGGCAACAGGCCGCAATCTTTATGCCGTCTGAGACGCATTCCGGCGAAGACGTACCAATTTTCGCGTCTGGTCCCGGGTCGGAATTGGTGCGCGGTGTCATGGACCAGAACGAAATTTTCCACGTCATGGGATATGCGTCCGGGCTTGTGGCAGCGTCTGAGTCTGATGCTACAGAATAAACTTTGAGAGATCCCGGTCGCCGGCGAGATCCGCAAGCTGGGCCTGAACGTAATCGGCCGTGATGGTAATGGTTTCGCCGGCCCGCTCGTGCGCGGCAAAGCTGATCTCATCGAGCAAGCGTTCGAGTACCGTTTGGAGCCGGCGTGCGCCGATATTTTCGACCGTTTCGTTTACTTTCACAGCAAGATCCGCCAGCGCATCGAGCGCGGCATCGTCGAATTCCAAGGTGACGCCCTCCGCATCCAACAGTGCTTGATGTTGTCGAATGAGACTCGCTTCGGGTTCAACAAGAATGCGCCGCATATCATCCCGCGAGAGCGGCTTTAGCTCAACGCGGATTGGCAATCTGCCCTGCAACTCGGGAAGCAAGTCTGAGGGCTTGGACACGTGGAACGCGCCGGAAGCGATGAATAGAATATGGTCGGTTTTCACCGGGCCACGCTTGGTCGACACGGTGGTACCTTCGATCAACGGCAATAGGTCACGCTGAACGCCTTCGCGGCTCACATCAGCTCCGCCTCGTCCCGAACCGCTCGCGACTTTGTCAATCTCGTCAAGAAAGACGATGCCATCCTCTTCGACAGCGCGAAGGGCTTCCCGTGACAAAGCTTCATCATCGATTAGCGCATCTGCAGCTTCGTCTATGAGCGGCCGGTAAGCTTCGCGCACCGTCGTCCGCACTCGCTTTGTCCGTTGGCCCATCGCTTTGCCGAGCATGTCCGACAGGTTTATCATACCGACGGAGCCGCCGGCACCGGGCATATCCATCATTGGCATGCCGCCACCGGTTTCAGGGAGATCAATATCGACCTCCTTATCATCGAGCTCGCCTGCGCGCAGCTTGTTTCGGAACACTTCACGGGTGGAAGACTGCGCCTCTTCTCCGACCAAGGCGTCGAGCAAGCGCTCCTCCGCAGTATCCCGCGCTTCCTTCTCGACGCCAGAGCGTTTTCGATCGCGGATCATACCGATTGCGGACTCGACGAGGTCGCGAACAATTTGCTCCACGTCCCGGCCAACATAGCCAACCTCTGTGAATTTCGTTGCTTCAACTTTCAGGAAGGGCGCATTGGCCAGCTTTGCCAGCCGGCGCGAGACTTCGGTTTTGCCGACACCGGTAGGACCGATCATCAAAATATTCTTCGGCGTGATCTCACCTCGAAGCGGTTCTTCGGCTTGTTTGCGGCGCCAGCGATTTCGGAGCGCTAAAGCCACCGCGCGTTTCGCATCGGTTTGTCCAACAATGTGTCGATCGAGTTCAGCAACGATTTCGGCCGGTGTCAGTGCGGTCATTCGAATTCCTAAGCAATTTCCGGCGGGAATAGGCGATCCCAGATTCCGCCATTCGGGAACAGACGCAGCACAATCCGTCTTGCGGTTTTCCAACCGGCGCCCAACAAGACAACTCCGCCGCCAACCACCATCGTGACGGTCATAAACACGCCGAGCCCATCCATACCTGCTTCATTCAAAACGAAGCCCAACGTCCAGATAAAAGTCAAAAGACTGGCTGCAATCAAAGCGCGTCGATTAAGTGCCAAGGCGATCAAACCCATCAGGACCAAAGTCGACAGCAACACGATGCCTTGAAACGCATTGTCTGCACCGAGTGTCGCGCCAAAGAACATGTTTGAACCAGTGCTCAGCGCGCTGATGCCCAAGATCAATTGTGGTGCTGCGGCAGCGTGCAGCCAGAAGGCGTGATCCGATGCCCGCCGAATCCGTTCTGGATCGCGCATATCGAACCAAATGGCGGCGGCAAAAGTGGCCAATCCCATCAAAAGAGACAGGCCGCCACCAAAAATAACCCCTGTTTCGCCGAGTGTTGCCGCGCCTGCATAGGCAACGCCCGTGGCGGCGAGTGCTGCGAGCAAAAGCGAAAAGGGAAGCCTGTATCGCCAAAAAATGAAAATCGCCGCCAAGAAGGCCGACGCAAATGTTGCCATGCCAAGTATGCCGACGGATTGGAACGCATCCCAGAAACCAGAAACGTCAGCGCCCATTCCTTGCGCGAAAACGCCTGCCATGCCTGTGGCGGCAGAGGCAACAAAAATGCAAGAGAGAGCCATACTCGGCAGCAGCATACGGCGACGCGCGCAAAAATACTCCAGCAACGCAAGTGCCGCGAGCGCGACCGGGGCGAACATGAGAAGCAGGACAGCTGGATTGCCAACCGTGGCGGACGGGCCAAACAGAATGCCCGACAGCGCAGTGATGCCGACAAATAGAATGCCGATCCCAATGGTTACAAAGATGTCGTTGAAATTGGATAAAAACCGAAGGGTTTCTTGCCCAGCATCGTCTCCGGCGGCGTGCCGAGATGTCAGAAAGGCTTCCAAACGCGAGGCTTGATCAGCGCTGAGAATATCAGCCGAGACAGCCGCCCTCAAATCGTCGCGGTCAAACATCCAGGACCTCAACGGTCAGGCTGTCATTGGTGTAGACACAGATCTCTGCGGCAATCGCCATCGCTTTGCGCCCAAGCGTTTCGGCGTCCGGCTCATAATCGATCAAAGCGCGGGCCGCAGACAAAGCGTAATTGCCGCCCGAACCGACCGCGACCACATTGTACTCTGGCTCTAAAACATCGCCGGAACCGGTGATCACAAATGTCGCTGATTTATCGGCCACAATCAGCAGCGCCTCCAATTTCTGTAGGTATTTCTCAGTGCGCCACTCTTTGGCGAGCTCAACTGCGGCACGTTGTAATTGTCCCGGGAACCGCTCAAGCTTCTGTTCTAAACGCTCGAAGAGTGTGAACGCATCTGCCGTCGCTCCGGCGAACCCACCAAGGATCTCGCCATTCCCAATGCGCCGCACTTTTCGCGCATTTCCTTTCATGACGGTATTACCCATGGATACTTGTCCGTCGCTCAACATGGCAACTTGGGATTTGGTCCGGACTGCCAATATGGTCGTGCCGTGCCATTGAGGGTGTTGGTGTGTTTCGCTCTGCATTCTCAGTGATGTGGCGAAAGCTTAGCGTCTGTGCAAGAGGAAGTTCTGCTATGCGCGCAAGCGTTTGCGGATGAAAGGCTGTTCTGCCAGCATATCGAAGAAGGCTTCAGCGGAGATTGGAGGACTGTACATAAAGCCCTGTCCAACATGGCAGCCGCGGTGCGCGAGGAACTCAGCTTGTTCAGGGGTTTCTATGCCTTCTCCGACGATCTGCATCTCTAGCGTTTGTGCCATACTGAGGATCATTTCGACAACCGCATTCGCTTGACGATCCTCTGGCAAGCCGCTCACGAATTGCCGGTCAATCTTGAACACGTCAAAATCAAGTCGCGTCAGCGTGGCCAAGTTTGAGTGACCTGTGCCGAAATCATCGATTGCCAGCTGCATGCCCAATCTGCGCAACGGTTCAATGACGCTTTTCACCCGATCAGGGTGCGAAATGGCCAGACTCTCGGTGATTTCGATTTGGAGGCGACGCGGTGGCAGGCCGGATTTCGCGATCGCATCTAGAACCGTTTGTGTCAGATCATCGGACTCAAACTGCTTTGGCGACACATTTACGGCGAGCGAGATGGCGTGCCCATTGCGGTTCCAGTGAGCGGCCTCTACGCAGGATTTGCGCAGAATTTGTTCTCCAATTGCGCCGATGAGCCCGGTTTCTTCTGCCAGTTCAATAAAAACAGATGGCGATACAAGACGGCCATTTGGGAGCTGCCAGCGGGCCAGCGCTTCAACGCCGATGATGCGTCCGTTTTGCAGATCGATTTTTGGTTGGAAGAGTGGAATGAAGCGGTCTTCTTGGACTGCGGTACGGAGTTCGGCTTCCAATTTGATCAAAGCGTCGCGCTGCCGTTCCAATTTCGGCGAATAGAAAGCGAAGCCGAATTTGTTTTGGCGACGCAAATCCAAAAGCGTATCCGAAGCGCGTTGGCGGATTTGCGCAACACTGTCGCCATCTTCCGGGATAACCACAATACTGCCCTGGACGGTCAGTGAAACCGGCAAGTCCTCCACAACCAGAGGCGATCGAAAGGCGGCTTGGATTTCCCGTATAATTGCTGAGATGTCATCTCTCGCACCGAACTCCTGTGTTAAAACTGCAAATCGGTCCGATGGGAGCGCCGCGATTGGCCAGTGGCCGTGCGCAAAGCCTCGACTTTCCTCGCAAGAGTGGATCGCCCGCCGCAGCGTATTAGAGATTTGATGCAGCATGCGTTCGCTGGAAATCCGGTCGACCTTGTCTGCATAACCGCCGAACTCAAGCGCGATCAGCGCGGCGGGCTCTTCAAAGCTGGCCCGTTGCAAAACAGCTTCTATTCGCGCATTCAAATGCCCTTCATTCAATAGACCGGTTCGGCTGTCGATCTGCGCGGTGCGCTTGAGGTGCTTAACCTCGCTCGCGACTTGTCGTGTTTTGCGGATCGTCGCCACTGTGAGTTTGCGGAACTCTCGAAACATCAGTTCCGGCGCGCGTTGTTTTGCCGACGCGGTAAGGCTGAACGAGTCGACGATCTCGGTGACGGTGCGAATGCCATGAGACACATAGCGCGCGCCGATATGCGTCACAAAAGCAGCGATCACGGACACCACAAAAACCAGTAGAAACCCAAACCGCAGATCGGGTGCCGGTCTGTAGGGAATGAGTGGGGCTATGTGCAGCGTCCCCAAGGACGTTCCGCCATGTTCGATGGCGAGACTCGATATTTGTTGACGTGCAAACGGGTCTAGCGCTGCACCGAGACGTGTGCCGTCTTGAAGTTCGATTTGGGCTTTGCCAAGCGTAAGCTGTGTCAGCATCGTTTCTGCCGCCGCCGTCTCGCCGTCCGCCAACTCTGGTCCGATTGCAACGACGATGCGTTCACCCAAGGCTTCTGTTTGTTCGATTTGGCGATCCAGCGAGACGAGCATCTGGATGCCGATCACAGCCGTCGCGACGATCGCAGCTATAATGAACGCAGCCGCCGGCACAAAGGTCGACAGGTTTGCCCTGCGAATGCGTTTCCTCAATTTGCTCAGCACTCTCACGCCCATGCCTCAGCGAAGCGACCCCAATCTGTTTGAGCTATCAGCTATTGTTTAGGGAGTTGTGAACGAAAACAGTGCTAGTCATCTCACGCTTTAAACACTATTTGCGCGTGATGACTGATCGTACGGCTAAGATTACTCGGCAGACCAAAGAAACTGACATCACTGTTAGTCTCAATCTCGATGGTACCGGCAAGACCGATATCTCCACCGGGATCGGATTCTTTGATCACATGCTTGAAGCTTTGGGCCGGCACGCCTTCATCGACCTTTCCGTCAAAGCGGTTGGTGACCTGCATATCGATGGTCACCATACAGTAGAGGATACAGGCATTGTCATCGGCAAAGCGATCAAGGACGCGCTCGGCGATTTTGGTGGCATCACCCGCTTCGGCCATGCCTATGTCCCTATGGATGAGACCCTCAGCCGTGCATCGATAGACCTGTGCAAACGTCCTTACTGCATGTTCCGGGTGGATTTTTCCCGCGACAAAATCGGTGAGATGGACACGGAACTGTTCCGCGAATTTTTCTTCGCGCTGGCCGGAAATGGCGGCATGTGCCTGCACGTAGAGAATCTTTACGGCGAAAACTGTCACCATATAGCGGAGAGCTGTTTCAAAGCGACGGCCCGCGCTTTGCGAATGGCGATTGCTCCGGATGCGAAGCTTGGCAGCGCTGCGGCATCGACAAAGGGCACACTTTGAGACAATAGGCGCGTATGAGAATGATCGCGCTGATCGACTACGGGTCTGGTAACCTACATTCTGCTGAGCGAGCGCTGCGCCGCGCCGCTGTCGCGGCAAAGAAAACGCGCGAGATTCGCGTCACCTCTTCGCCTGACGCCGTTATCAATGCTGAGCGTATCGTTTTGCCAGGCGTAGGACACTTCGCTGACTGTGCCCAAAATCTGCGTGCCGTGGATGGCTTGGTCGAAGCACTCGAAGAGGCTGTGAGACAGCGTGGTGTGCCGTTCTTCGGAATCTGCGTCGGACAGCAATTGCTCGCAACTCGCGGGCTCGAAGACGGTGAGACGCCGGGTCTCGATTGGGTCCCAGGGGATGTCGATCTCATCCAACCTGGCGGTGAATACCGGATTCCTCATATGGGGTGGAACGAACTTCAGCTGACGCGAGCTCACCCGGTTCTACGCGGGCTTGGCGACAACCCACACGTTTATTTCACGCACTCATATGCCTTTCGTGACGCGGCGGAGGCTGATGTAGCTGCGACAACAGAATATGGTGAGACCATGATTGCAGCGGTCGCGCGCGACAATCTGTTCGCGACGCAATTTCATCCCGAGAAGAGCCAGGCAACCGGACTAAAAATTCTCGAAAACTTTGTTTTGTGGGACCCGGCATAATGTTCAAACTTTACCCGGCAATCGATCTTAAAGACGGTGCGTGTGTTCGGCTGCTGCGCGGAGAGATGGACCGAGCCACGACGTTCAATACCGACCCAGCTGATCAAGCTGCCCGTTTCAGTGCGATGGGCTTTGATGCCCTTCATGTTGTGGATTTGAATGGCGCGTTCGCCGGACAATCAAAAAATGGTGAGGCGGTGAAAGCCATCCTCGCAAAGGTCAGTGTTCCGGTTCAGCTGGGTGGCGGAATTCGTAATCGGTCACAAATTGATGCCTGGCTCGAGCAAGGTTTGGACAGAGTGATTTTGGGAACGGCAGCTTTGACCGACCCTGACTTGGTAAAGTCGGCGGCAACGGCGCTGCCTGGACGGGTCGCTGTCGGAATAGACGCACGCGATGGTCATGTCGCGGTCGAAGGCTGGGCTGAAACGAGCACGCTTACAGCGATTGAATTGGCGAAGCGGTTCGAAGGCTGCGGGGTATCGGCGCTCATTGTTACCGATATTGCTCGGGATGGCACGAAGACGGGCGTCAATGTTGGCTTCACGCAAAGCCTTGCAGATGCTGTGTCCATCCCGGTTATCGCATCTGGCGGCGTGGCGAGTGTCGATGATATTGGCGCGTTGCGGCAGTCAAACGGAAAACGCCCGATCCAGGGGGCAATCCTGGGCCGAGCGCTATACGATGGGGATATAGACCCAGCCGCTGCGATAGCGGCAGCAAGTGGTGTGATTGAAGCCTAGTCTTTGAACGCGCTGAACACGTCGTCGGCGGATGGTTGGCTATCCGAGGCGGCGGGCTCGCTCGGCGGTGTCATTTCGATTTCCTGAGCCGGCCGAAGACCTGGGCCGTCATCTGTGTCGCCACGGTCCGCATCCATCTTTTTCCGACGACCGGCAGCTTTGGTGATCACTTCGTCCAGCTCAATCTGCGAGCACAGGCCGAGTGTTACAGGGTCCACCGGCTTGATGTTCTGGCTGTTCCAGTGACTTTTCTCGCGCACATTGGTGATCGTCGCTTTTGTCGTGCCGATCAGCTTGGAGATTTGTGCATCAGTAACTTCAGGGTGATTGCGAATGAACCACGCAATCGCATCTGGCTTGTCACCGCGACGGGCGACAGGGGTATAGCGAGCGCCTTTGCGCTTAGGCTGGGGAATATGCGCGATCTTTGAAGGTGCGACTTTCATGCGATAGTCTGGATCGTCTTCTGCCTTCTGGATTTCCTCGCGGGTTAGCTCGCCGCCGGAGATTGGATCCACACCGCGCATATTCTCAGCCACATCGCCGTCGGCAATGCCTTTGACTTCCAGATGATGGAGGCCGCAAAAATCTGCGACTTGCGCAAACGTCAAAGTGGTATTGTCGATCAGCCAAACAGCCGTCGCTTTGGGCATGAGAATGTCGGCCATTTGAGCCTCCTAAAAATTGACCAGATATACATCCGCCCGACACGTGAGTGCCGGGCGATGATGGTTGGCCGAACGAACCAGAAACGACAGTATAGGCGGCATCGCACAGATTTGAAGCCCTAGTCTGCGGAACGGCTCAATAAGACCTTTCCGACATGTCCGCCGGCATTCAGCTGAGCGTGAGCTTTGTCCGCGTCTTCATAGGTGTACACAGTGTCGATCACTGGTTGAATACGGCCATCTAACACTGCCGGCCAGAAGTCTTTGAGGACAGCATCTCGAATGCGCCGCTTTTCTTCGACCGGCCGGGCGCGAAGTGTGGTGCCCGTCAATATCAAACGCTTCAACATAATGGGCATGAGGTTCAGAGAGGCTTTATGTCCTTGCAGATAAGCGATGTTGCAGATCCGTCCATTGATGCGCGCGACCGAGATGTTCTTCTGAACATAATCACCGCCGACCATATCAAGCACGACGTCGGCACCTCCCTGCTCTGCCACAACCGCCTCAAAGTCTTCGTCGCGATAATTGATCGCGACGTCTGCGCCCAATGCTTTGGCGGCAGCGCACTTTTCTGCCGTTCCTGCCGTCACCATGATTTTGCCGACGCCCGCTACTTTTGCCATTTGGATTGCCATCGTTCCAATGCCGCTTGTGCCGCCATGGATCAGAAGCTGTTCGCCGGCTTGGATGGCGCAGCGGTCAAATATATTCGCCCACACCGTCATCATCACTTCCGGCAAGGCTGCAGCTTGGTTGAAGCTCATTTCCTCCGGCATTGCGAAGAGTGAGCCCTCATCGACGGTTGTATACTCTGCATACCCACCGCCAGCGAGCAACGCGCAGACGCGGTCACCGGTTTTCCAATCTGTCACCGCCGCACCACACTCAACGACTTCGCCGGCGCACTCCAAGCCCAAAATTTCTGATGCGCCAGGCGGAGGAGGATAGAACCCTGCGCGTTGCACCAGATCTGCACGGTTTAAACCGGTAGCATGGATGCGAACTAAGACGTCCTTTGGGCCGGGTACCGGCTTATCGGCCTCGCCGACGCGTAGGGGGGCGTCTTTATCGTGGAGAACTGCCCACATTGTTTCAGTCATTCTTTGCTCCCGGACTTGTTTTTTTGCCAATAGCTTGTTCCCTTAACGGGGTCGCGATGGAAGACACAAGCATGAACGATCCCGAACATGAAATCCGAACCCCAGCCTCAGTCGACCTCGAGCGACTGTCGATCGACGAGCTGCGCGAACGCATTGCGAGCTTGCAATCAGAGATCAAGGCGTGCGAGGCTGAGCTTGAAAAGAAGTCGAATCAGCTGAACGCCGCAAACTCGCTGTTTAGCTCTGATGATTAAGGCATCGTAAGGAAAGCGCTCCTAAGTACGGTACACCAAGGCAGGCCTGCAGACAGATGTCGAAACAACCAAAGAATGAGCCAACCGACCCGCTCGAACTGACCTTCACAGATGGGAAGGTTTTCGAACGCGTGTTTATCGATGGGATGGCGCTGGTTGAAGAAACCGCAGGTTATCTGGACGGTGCTGGCCGTGAACTCTCGAAAACGCTACCGCGAGACGCAAGTCTCACCTATGCCGCGTGGAGCATGGAACTGACCACGCGCTTGATGCAAGCTGCGAGTTGGTTGGTGATGCATCGTGCTGTGCGCGATGGGGAAATGCGGCCATCGGATGCAATGCAGAAGAAGTATCGCATCTCGCGAGAGGAACCAGCGCTTGATGCGACCGCGCAGCGCGGCCGCGGTTTGCCGGATGTTTTTCTTGATTTGGTCGAGCGCTCTGAAGCGCTGTTCGAACGGATCTGTCGGCTTGACGCTGCGCTTTACGGACAAGAGATGCGCGCCTCTGCAAGCCCGGTTAAACAACAGATAGAGAAACTTCAGCAGGCTGCGGAAACTGGCGCGTTCGATCCATTGAGGGTTTGGGGCAAACGCCGCTAAGCGCGTAACGACACTTTAATCGCCTGATCATCCACTTTGCGTCCATCTCGATCGAGCGGACCAAATTCAAGCACATCACCCGTTCTGGCATCTCGAAGCGTGAGCGGTGGTGGCGTGTCTGGCGACAAATGCTGATCACTCCATTGGGTCAGCGCCAGCAGGATCGGCCGCAATTCGAGAGCAGCTTGTGTCGGAAGATATTCGGTACGCTTGCGCTTGCCAGCCTCTCGATAAGGAGTTGGTTTTAGCAAGCCATGTGCGCTGAGCTGCTTCAGACGTGCCGACAACACACTGCGGGGAATGGCGAGCTCCGCTTGAAAATCGTCAAATCGTCGCACGCCAAACAGAACCGACCGCAAAATCAACAACGACCACCGATCGCCAATGACATCAATGGCGCGGGCCAGATGGCAGCGATCAATGGGAAGTGGGCTTTGGCGCTGACGAGGAACCATAATCAAATTGAATGAACTGCTTCGCGAATAAGATCCAGATAGAAACGGTTCGGATTGCCTGAAACGCTTTGCTCCGCTAGGGACGGGTCCAGCAAAGAGACCTGCGAGGAGAACGGCATGAACCGCAATAAAATCGCCCTTATTGGTTCGGGCATGATCGGGGGCACATTGGCCCATGTGGCTGCGCGCGAAGAATTGGGCGACGTCGTCCTTTTCGACATTGCGGAGGGCCTACCACAAGGCAAGGCGCTCGACATCGCTGAGTCGACACCCGTCTACAAAAGTTCCGCCGACCTCAAAGGCGCCAATGACTATGCCGACATCGCCGGCGCCGATGTTTGCATCGTGACCGCCGGTGTGCCGCGCAAGCCAGGCATGAGCCGCGATGATTTGCTCGGCATCAATCTCAAAGTGATGAAAGCGGTTGGTGAGGGCATCAAGGCAAATTGCCCAGACGCATTCGTGATTTGCATCACGAATCCGCTCGATGCGATGGTTTGGGCGCTTCAGCAGTTTTCGGGTCTGCCGACCAATAAAGTGGTTGGTATGGCTGGTGTGCTCGATTCCAGCCGTTTCGCCTACTTCCTCTCCGAAGCCACCGGTGTGTCCGTTGCCGATGTCCAGTCTTGGACGTTGGGCGGCCATGGTGACACAATGGTACCGATGGTGCGCCATTCGACCGTTGGCGGCCTGCCGCTGCCACAATTGGTCAAGCAAGGCTGGCTGACGCAAGACAAGCTCGACGCGATCGTCGATCGCACGCGCAAAGGCGGCGGAGAAATCGTTGCTTTGCTGAAGACGGGATCAGCCTATTACGCGCCAGCTGAATCTGCGATTGCCATGGCAAAAGCCTATTTGAAAGATCAGAAGCGCGTGCTGCCGACGGCCGCATGGTGTGAAGACGAGTACGGCCTCGGTGGCATGTACGTCGGTGTTCCAACCCTGATTGGTGGACAAGGTGCCGAGAAAATCATCGAGTTCGACTTCGATGATAATGAAAGCCAAATGTTCGCAGCATCCGTGGATGCGGTGAAAGGCCTCGTTGATGCCTGCAAGCAGATTGAGCCCTCACTCGGATAATTGATCACAGGCGCAGTCACGCCAATGTGACTCGCCGCCAATTTGGTTTTCGGTAGTCTCCGGCGCATTCAGTGAGGAGATTCCCAATTATGAAATCAACACTATTGGCGGCGAGCCTGCTTTTCGCGGCGCCCTTGGCGATGGCAGAGCAAGACGCTGCGGCTGTCGAGACATCAATCGGACCCGAAATCGGCGCGGTGGCACCCGAATTTTCGGCCGTCGGAAGCGACGGCGCCAACGTCGCCTTCACCGATATTGCCGGGGAACAAGGCGCGGTGCTCGTTTTTAGCCGCTCGCTTGACTGGTGTCCCTTCTGCAAGAAACAGGCAAATGAACTGAACTCTGTGGCCGCCACGATGGCGGACGCTGGTTGGCCGATCAGCTTGATTACCTATGACCCCGCTGAGACACTTGCTGATTACAAATCCGCCGAGCAAATTGATTATGCGCTTCTGTCAGACCGTGACTCTGCAATGATTGATGCGTTCGGTCTGCGCAATTTGGACGTCACGGCCGGCAGCCGTTTTGATGGCATCCCACATCCTGCAATTGTCTTCGTCAGCGCCGAGGGGACCGTCGTTGAAATGCTTCGGGAAGAGGGGTTTCGGGAGCGTCCAGAAACGGAATTGCTTCCCGCAACAGTCGCCGCATTGGCCGGAAGCTAAAGCCGAGTTTATGCGCGATCCGCATAATTGAATGCTGGCATCGTCGACTTCTGATGTCTGACCACCGCCCCACATCCTGGGTGGTGTCAGACACAGGAGACAAGCAATGGCACAGAACATTTTGCGGATCGAAACTTCGGCGCGGGCCGAAGGATCTTTAAGTCGGGAATTGACCGACAGGCTGATCAATCGACTCAGTGACGCTCAAACCCACATCGTCACGCGTGACGTCGGTAAGACGCCGCCCAGCATGATCACTGAGGCCTGGATTCAGGCGAATTTCACGCCCGACGAAACCCGGTCAATCGAGCAGCGCGAAATGCTTGGCGAATCTGATACGCTGATCTCAGAGCTCGAAACGGCTGATACGATTGTCATTGGTCTGCCAATGTACAATTTTGGCGTTCCCGCTGCCTTCAAGGCGTGGATCGATCAGGTGGCACGTGCCCGCCGGACATTTCAGTATACGGCGAACGGCCCGGAAGGCTTGCTTCACGGCAAACGTGCCATCGTCGTAGTGACGTCGGGCGGCACGCAAACGGGCTCCGAGATCGACTTCGTTACGCCCTATGCGCGGCACGTATTGGGATTTCTCGGCATCAAAGATGTTACAGTGATTGCGGCGGATCAATTGATGGCACACGCTGAAATCCGCCTGGCGCATGCCCAAGCTGAAATCGACGCGCTCGCCGCTTAGTTGGTTCTTGCAGTGATGCCCAATCCTTATACGACAGGGTTGGGCGTCTCAGCGGGGGCACATGATGCAATCACAAATCCTACCAGCACTCGGTGCAGAAACGGCATTAGCCGAAACGGTCAAATTTGCGGCGCATCAGGCGGAGATCGCTTTGGACCGTGTTGGCGCCCTGCCCTGGCTTGTGACGGCGTCCATATTGGCGAGCCAACAAGCCGCCGCCTTGGCATTGCGCGCAGTCGGAGACGACATCCCAGAGCAAATCGGTGCAACAGAGATGCTGCTGCGTGCCGCCAGCGCGTCACGACTGCCAGCGCCTTTTACCTTGCCGCTGACCGCGAGCGATCGACGCGATTTCGATGTCTTGGTTGAAGCGAGGAATGCCACGATGCATCCGCGCGGACGTGTTTGGCATGTGACCGCGAGAACACTCGGGCGTGGACTTCCCGTCGTGTGTCGCGCCATCCGACATCTGGTTTTGGTGCAGCCGCCTGTCCCGGATCTGGTTGGAGCGGGACAGGCGAAAGAGATTGAAAATGCCCTTGGAGCAATTGACGCTCTCGCGGACTTTCTCGGAGGTCAGACCTAGGCCTTTTCCTCTTCGCTGGCGTCTTCTGCAGCGGCTTCAGGTTCTGCCGCTGCTTCGGCTTCAACTTCTGGCTCTGCCTCTTCAGCAGCGGGCGCGGCAGCAGCTTCTTTTGCGGCTTTCTTGGCCTCAGCTTCTGCTTCCTTACGAGCAGATTCTTTTTCTGCTTTTTCCTCGATGCGTTCTTTGGCTTTCGCGCCTGGCTCGCCTTTTTGCGGATTGTTTCCGGCTTTCCAGCCAAAAATTGGTGTATCTTCACCTTCCAGCGTCATCTGGTTCAAGAAGCGGGCAACGCGATCGGTGGGCTTTGCACCCTTCTTGATCCACTCAGCCGCTTTCACAGCATCGATCTGAACCCGGTTCTCGCTGTCTTTCGGTAAGCGCGGATCATAGGTGCCGATTTTTTCGATGAACCGGCCATCACGCGGCATGCGGCTATCGGCCACGACAACACGGTAAAAGGGGCGTTTCTTGGCACCGCCGCGGGCGAGCCTGATCTTGAGAGACATAATTTTACTCCTAGGGATTTTCAGTATGGGTTGAAGCGGTCACGCCAGACGTGCCGCGTAATTGCTCATGGTGGCGGATCACTTCCGCGACGATGAAGTTGAGAATCTTTTCCGCAAAGATCGGGTCCAGACCGCTTTGCCTGGCGAGCTCACGCAAACGATCAATTTGCCGTGCCTCGCGCGCCTTGTCGGCGGGCGGCATATCGTGTTCCGCTTTGAGCTCTCCGACCGCTTGGGTGATCTTGAAGCGCTCCGCCAGTGTGTGCAAAAGAATCGCATCGAGATTGTCGATGCTGGCACGCAGGCGCTGCAGTTCGATTTGCGGATCGGGCGTGCTCATTTTTTGCCCCCAAGGCCTGGGAGTCCGCCTCCGCCGGGTCCGCCAAGGCCCGGCAAACCGCCGCCTTGTCCACCACTTATCCCCGGCAGGCCGCCAGCGCCTCCACCCGGTAGACCGCCGCCGCCAGCCATTTTGGCGAGATCGTTCGGGGAAACTCCAGCGCCTTGCATCGCGCCGAGCATGCCCTTCATGCCGCCCTTAGAGAGCTTTTTCATCATGTCCGACATCTGTCGGTGCATCTTCAGCACTTTATTGACTTCGGACACTTCAACACCAGCACCCGCCGCGATGCGTTTGCGCCGTGAGGCGTTCAACAATGCTGGTTTGGCGCGCTCTTTCTTGGTCATCGACGATATAATGGCTTCCTGGCGCTTCAGGATCCGGTCGTCGAGATTGGCCGCGTCCATAGCCTGCTTGGCCTTTTTCGCGCCGGGGAGCATGCCCATAATGCCGCCCAAGCCGCCCATTTTCTGCATTTGCTGCAATTGTTGAGCGAGGTCGTCCAGATCGAACTGACCCTTGGCCATTTTCTTGGCCATCTTCTCGGCTTTGTCGACATCCATCTGGTCGCCGGCTTTTTCAACCAGCGAAACGATGTCGCCCTGCCCCAATATCCGCCCCGCAAGGCGTTTGGCCTCAAATGTATCAAGTCCGTCCAGACGTTCGCCGGTTCCGAGGAATTTGATTGGCAGCCCCGTGACAGCGCGCATGGAGAGCGCAGCACCACCGCGACCATCGCCGTCCATTCGGGTCAGCACGAGGCCTGTCAGTGGGAGGCGTTCATGGAACCGACTGGCTGTTTCGACGGCGTCTTGGCCCGTAAGCGAGTCGGCGACGAGCAGGGTTTCATTCGGGTTGGCGATGCGGGCAATGTCGCTCGCTTCGGCCATCATCTGCTCATCGATCGTTGTTCGACCGGCGGTGTCTAGAAAGACAACGTCATGCCCACCAATTTTCGCCGCTTGAAGGGCGCGCCGCGCAATCTCTGCAGGTGTTTGGTCTTTGACAATTGGCAGCGCAGTGACGAGATCATCACATTGATCCGCCAGAACACTCAATTGCTCCATCGCGGCGGGGCGACGCGTGTCCAAAGAGGCGAGCAAGACCTTCTTTTTGCCACGCTGGGCCAGGCGTTGAGCGATCTTCGCGGTCGTGGTCGTTTTACCCGAGCCTTGAAGGCCAGCCATCATCACCACGGCGGGTGGGTTATCAATGCGAAGTTCTGTGTCGGTTGTTTCTCCGCCGAGCAATTCGATCAGACCATCATGGACGATTTTGACGACCTGTTGGCCTGGCTTCACCGCCCGGATCACATCTTCGCCGACCGCTTTGTCTTTGATCGAGGCAATAAAGTCTTTGACGACCGGCAGGGCGACGTCCGCCTCTAGCAAGGCGACACGGATTTCTCGCAGCGCGGCACTGACCTCTTTCTCGGTCAAGGCGCCGCGGCCCAATAATCCATCAAATACGCCGCCGAGACGATCGGTTAGGGCGTCAAACATCGCATCACTCCTTTCCTAGCCTGACATCAGTCTAGGACATCCTTGTCGAACCCAAAAGCGTAAGCGCCCCACTGAGCGAGACTTCGCCGAGTGGGGGACATCGCTGAGGTCCAGCCTCAGTCAACGCGCGAGCTTGAATTCGCGGATTTCGACGTGGAGGACCACAAAAGCGCGCAAAGATCAAGTCAAAGAACGCTGCAACCGTGCTTCGAGGTTTCCGACGACCGCGCTCGCCTCATCTCGCAACAATGAAAACACCGCAAGATCGACCCAGGAGCCATCGGCAAAGCGGGCATAGTCTCTCAGAGTACCTTCATAGGTCGCCCCAAGGTGTTTTATAGCGTCTCTCGCGCGCGCATTGCGTGTTTCGATCTGCCAACCGATCCGGCGACATCCCCAAGCCAAGGCGCGGGAGATCAGAAGATGATGGATCGCGCCGAAACAACCGCGGCCCCGCATATCGGGGTGCAGCCAGACATAGCCAATCTCCACTCTGCGATGAAACCGGTTCGCAGTGGAGAAAGAGCAGACGCCAATAAAGTTGCCAGACGCCGTGTCGGAGATCGCAAAGGGCACAACAGTGCCATCCTTTTTGGCGCGCAGAACATGGTCGAAATAGACATCAAACCCTGCGCCGCGTTCGATCGCCGGCATCGACGCCCACATCGCATCTTCGGCGCCACACGCATGCAGCGGTTCGCGATGCTGTTCCGTTAGCGGACGCAATTCAACGAGTTCGTTGTGCAGACCTGGCGCGCCGAGTTCCATAATCTGTTTTCAAGGTTTCAATCGCCGAGTTCAAGTCACAATTCTACGCGTTGGACGTGCGCGATTGTGAATCGCGATCGTGTTCTGAAAATACATTTGATCATTTCTCGGCAACGCATAGAGTTTGTCTATGATATTACCGACACTCCGCCAATTGGAATTCCTATGCGCGATTGCGGCCGATGGCAGTTTTTCGCGTGCTGCAGAAAGCTGTAATGTAACGCAACCGACCCTGTCCTCCGCGATCAAGGAGCTTGAAGGCTTATTGGGTGTACAGCTCATAGAGCGGGAATCGCGGGGCGCATCGCTCACCCATGCTGGCGAAGAGACCGTTGCCCGGGCCAAGACCATCCTATCGGGCGCCGCCGATCTGGTGTCCGCTGCGCGCCAGGCGGGTGAGCCGCTGACCGGCCCGTTTCGTTTAGGAGCGATCCCGACCATTGCGCCATTCTTGCTTCCCGGCATGTTGGAGGGTCTGCGCAAGGCGCACCCCAACCTTCGTCTGTATCTGCGTGAAGACCAGACAGAGCGTCTGATCGATGACATTCGCGCGCGGAAGCTAGATGCCGGTATTGTCGCCCTGCCGTGGGACGCACCGGGCATTCAGACCCAGGCGCTGACCGATGATGAGTTTGTCCTCGTCGCACCGCCACGCCACCATTTGATGACACAATCCACACTGCGTGCAGCGGATCTGATCGAGCAGGATGTTCTGCTGTTGGAAGATGGTCACTGCTTGCGGGAGCACGCACTGAGCGTCTGCAATTTGCCAAGCAAACGAAACGGCGCCGATGTGACAGCGACCAGCCTCGCCACTTTGGTCCACATGGTGGCGGGCGGGTTGGGCGTGTCTTTGTTGCCGCGTATCGCCGTCGAGGGCGGCGTCACCCAAGGTGTCGATGTCGCGCTTCGCGAATTCGACGATCCTTTGGTGGGTCGCCAGATTGGGATCGCCTGGCGCGCAGGATCGCCACGTGCCGCAGAGGCACGCATGATTGGCCAAATCGCACTTGAAACGCTGACCGCCTGAACAGGTTCAGCCGGTGGTGACCGCTTTCTCACGGTCATCGACATGGGCGGAAAGATTGTCCGCCGCGCGGAACACATCTTCGTCCAGCTCGCCTTCCCATTTCGCGACAGCGGTTGCGACTGCAGCGTCACCGGTGACGTTTGTCATTGTTCGCATCATGTCGAGCAAACGGTCGAACGGGAGGATAAAGCCAATGATCAATGCTGCTTGGGCCTCTGGTATGCCAACTTGTGACAGGGCGGCGCCAGAAAGAATGAGGCCCGCGCTCGGAATCCCGGCCGCACCGATTGAAACCAAAGTGGCCATCAAAGCGACGAGGAAATACTGCATCAAGGTCACTTCGATACCCAAGGCCTGAGCCCCAAACAAAGCGACCATGCCAATATAGATCGCGGTTCCGTCCATATTGATTGTTGCCCCAAGAGGGAGCACCGACCCGGCAACCGCTTTATCAATGCCCAGATTTTCTTCTGCGCAGGTGATCGTCACGGGCAAGGTCGCAGACGAACTCGCTGTTGAGTATGCCACAGCCTGCGCATCGGTGATGCCGCGCAAGAAAGCGATGAAGGGTAAGCCCAAAACCGATTTGATAATGATCCCACCATAGGTGATGGCGATGTGGATAAAACAGGCGAGATAAAGCGCGACTGTCAGCGTACCCAGGCTTTGTAGGACGCCCAGACCTTGTGTCGCCATTGTCGTTGCGATCAGGGCGAAAACGCCGAACGGTGCGGTTTCCATGACAATGATGGTGACCTTCATCATTGCTTCTGAGGCGCCGTCGAACCAGTTCGCAACCGGCTTTGCGATTTCACCGGCCATGAGGATACCGACACCAAACATGATTGCGAAGAAGATGACCTGTAATATGTTGCCGCTGGCCAGGGCGTCGATCGGATTGGTTGGAACGATTTGCAAGAGTCGATCGACCAAGCCGCCGGCTGCGTCAGCGCGGGCCTGAGCGCTCTCTAGGAACGTTCCATCCGCGGCTGCGAAGGTTTCGGGTGAGAGGCTGGCACCCGGCTGAAAGATGGTGGCCATGACCAGGCCGAGCGTCACCGCAATGGCGGTGGTGCCGAAATACGTGCCCAGCGTTCTTACGCCAAGGCTGCCGAGCCGCTTCGGATCACCCATGGCGATCATGCCTGAAACCAGGGTCAAAAAGACCAAAGGAACGATGAGCATTCGGATCAATCTCAGAAAGAGATCTCCGGCCCAGCTGATCCATGTTACTGCGAATTCAGTGCCGGCTTCCTCGCCCATGCCGTAACGCAGGCCGAGTCCCACGACCATGCCCAGCGCCAAGCCGAGCATAACCCGCTTCCATAAATCAATTGCGAACCAACCGCGCATACGACGCTCCTGTGAAACTAGCTTTGCAAGAGGACGCTAGGCCGCGTAGGCCAACTCGTCTATATGCTGTGAGGAATATGAGGACCCCTGCATGACCCTGCTTGATCGTTTGGCAACTGGCTGGAAGTCTTGGATTATTCTGTTCACGCTGACCTTTGTCGCGGCGGCACCTGGCGTGTTTAATCTGCCAGCATTGGACCGTGACGAGGCGCGCTTTGCCCAGTCCTCCAAACAATATCTTGAGACGGGCGACTATATCGTGTTGCGCTATCAGGACGAGTTCCGAAATAAAAAGCCCGCCGGGATCCATTGGTTGCAGGCGGGGTCGACCGCGCTGCTTGGCGATGAGGACCGATTGGAAATCTGGACCTATCGCGTGCCTAGTTGGCTTGGGGTCGCGCTTGCAAGCGTCGCGACCTTCTGGGCGGGGCTCGCCTTTTTGAGTCGACGCGCTTCCTTTATCGGTGCGTTGATGTTCGGCGCGACGCTGCTGGTCACCAGCGAGGGCCATATATCGAAGACCGACGGTGTTTTAATTTTCCTCACTGTTTGGGGCATTGGCGTGCTTGCGCGCCTGTATATGACGAACGCTCAATCGAAAGCGCTTGCCGTTCTATTCTGGGGGATTATGGGCGCGAGCTTTCTCGTTAAAGGGCCGGTGACGCCGATGGTCGCGGCCTATGCCGGCTTTGGTGCTTGGATCTGGGCGAAAGCTGCAGAGGGCCGTGGCGGCGATTGGTGGCGGCCGCTGATCTGGTGGGGCGGACCCTTATTGTTTGTGGCGATGGTCTTGCCCTGGTTCATTTGGATCCAATGGGCGACAGGCGGGACCTATATTGAAGGCGCGGTGGGCAAAGATTTGAAAGACAAGTTCGCCGGCGCGTCTGAAGGGCATGCCGGATGGCCACTGTATCATCTGACCCACATTCCAGCGTGGTACTTCCCAGCGACATTGATGTTTGTCCCGGGCGTCGTCGCGGCCTGGCAGGCGCTGCGCGGACAGTCGGATTCTGCGCGCAGACGAGGCAGTGACGCCTTATTGGTGATCGCCGCATTTGGGGCCGTCATCGCATTTGCGACATGGCTCCTTCCGGGAGAGCTCGGCAATGGAGCGCCGTCCGCTTATCCCGCCTTGATCCTGATCGGCTTCTGGTTCCTCGCCACCCGGCGGGAATGGCGAACGCGCTGGCCAAACGGTGGTGAAGTGATTTCCGATGAGACGCGAGGGTTACGCATGTTGGTCGCCTGGGCGGTGCTCACCACGCTATTCTTTGAGCTGATGCCAACCAAGCTGAGCCACTACATCTTACCAGCCTATCCGGCGATGGCTTTGCTAGGCGGGTGGGCCATTGAAAAGATGATTGATGGCCAAGATATGCCGATCTCTCGCTATGTGTCTGGCGCTCTGTTCGTCATCGGTGGTGGTGCCCTTCTGCTTGTCAGTTCACCGCTGGCGGTCGAGTTGGTGCAGCTAGAGGCGGCAGGCGACTTCAAAACGGTTGAGCCGGACGCCGTCCTGGCACAATGGTCGGGTCAAAGTGGATTTCCCTTAGGGTTATGGCTCGTTGGTGGCGCGGCTTTCGGTGCGGCCACACTCGCTTTTCTGTCGCGGTGGATTGTGACGTCGCTGCTCTTGGGAGTGGTCGCAAGTTTGGTCCTGGGCTGGCATGCGCGCATACACTTTTTGCCAACCCAGTTATGGGTTCAGGCAACAGAAACCGGTCGGGCCGCACTCATGGAGCTTTGCGGGCTTCCGGGCGAAGACTGTTCGGGGGACGATCTTTCTGCACCTGAACGGATCCTCGCTGTTGGCTACGCAGAACCGAGCTATGTGATGACGCTCGGGACGCAGAATCTGCATCCACCTGAAACGCCGATAAGTCTGCCCAATGATATGTCCGGCGGTCCGATCGTTTATCTGATCAATTTGGAAGATCCAGACGGTCAACCGGCTTTAGATCAACTCACAGAAGAAGCGGCAGCTGGAAACCATTGCGTGACACAATCAGCGCCCCATTTCGCACTGAATTACTCGAATGGGGACCCCGTTCATTTTGTGGCCGTACGGTTTGATGCGGGACCTTGCCTCAGCCCCAATTTAGCTGCGGAGCGCGTGCGCTTTGAGCTCGTCGACTGAGACGATCTCGCTCGCTTTTTCATGCGTCGCTTCAAGAATGACGGGCGGAGCGACGTGCGCTTGTCGGGCTTCTTCCCATCGATTGGCGCACAGACACCACCGATCGCCGTCCTTGAGCCCCGAAAAACCAAATTCCGGACGAGGCGTGACGAGATCATTTCCGCGTTGCCGAGAATATTGAAGAAATTCATCGGTCATCCGAGCGCACACCACATGCACGCCTTGATCACGCCCATCCGTATTGCAGCAACCGTCCCGGAAAAAGCCCGTGAGAGGATCCAGGCTGCAGGTTTGTAGCTCGCCGCCAAGTATATTTTTGGCCATGTGTCTTTCTTTCGTTTGGTTGGCTTTGACGCGACGGCGCGCTTGACTTTCCCCACCGCGAATGACGCCTTCTTCGCAGAAAAGGAGGAACATTTATGGCAGATCTCAGCGGAAAAGTAGCAGTGATAACGGGCGCGGCAAGCGGTATTGGTTTGTCAGGCGTTGAAGTCTTCGTCGAAGCGGGCGCAAAAGTGATCGCTGGCGACATTCAAGATGATAAAGGCGAAGCGCTCGTGACACGGTTCGGCGAGGACACCGTGCGCTACTACAAATGTGACGTCACCAACACCGATGATATCCACGGATTGCTCAGCAAAGCCGAAACCGACTTTGGCGGATTGGACGTGCTCTGGAACAATGCGGGATCGGGCGGCACGCCGACAGGTGTCGAAGACCTTGATTTAGACGGCTATCAGATGACCATGGACCTCCTGCTGAAATCGGTCTTCGCCGGCACTCATTTCGCCGTTCCGATGATGCAGAAACGTGGTGGCGGGAGCGTGATCAACACCTCTTCGATTTCAGCGATCTGCGCAGGCTACGCGCCGGTCGTCTACTCCGTCGCTAAGAAAGGTGTTGCCCATTTCAGCAAACTGGCCGCGGCCGAACTTTCCAAACACAAAATCCGCGTCAATGCGATTTTGCCAGGTTTCATTGCCACGTCGATCTTTGGGGCGTCGCTGGGTCTGCCGCGCGAGCAAGCTGATCAGATGGCAGAAATGTTGTCTCAAACAGGAGGCTCTATCCAACCGGTCGGCAGAGTTGGGCAAGGGCGCGATATTGCAGAAATGGCCGCCTTTTTGGCGTCGGATGCATCTGGATTCATCACCGGTGGGGAGTTTGTTGTCGATGGTGGAATCACTGTTGGTCCTCGCCACAGCTGGGATGATCAGGCCGCTGGCCCGATCCTGGATGCGCTTGGAATCACACCCGAACAGGCCGAGGAAATGCGCCTGGCAATGATGGGCGAAGCAAACGGGTAGCAGGTCTACCAATCCAATAGGCGACAGAAGGAAGATCACCGTCTAAGCGAGAGGTGATCTAAGGAGGACGTACGCCATGTCGGCGACACCAAGCGATGCGCATCATCGTGTAGTCTTGGGCGTACCCTTGTCGGGAAACCTGCAGGGCGCGATTCTCATGTTGCTGTCTTCCTTTGGCTTCACTTTGTACCTGCTTATGAACAAGTTGCTTTCGTCAGAAGCCCATCCGGTTGTCTTGGCGTTCGCTCGGGCCTTCATCGGTTTTGGATTGGCGGTACCCTTCATTGCGAGGATGGGATGGGGCCGTCTGCGGACAAAGAGACCGGGTATGCTCATTGTCCGATCCCTGTGTGGCACGCTGGGATTTACACTGGCGATCATTGCGGTGTCTGATCTGTTCACCATGACCTTGGCAGAGTTTAATGCCATCAGCTTCACCCGGCCACTTTTTGTAACCATTCTGGCGGCGCTCATTCTCCGTGAAACCGTTGGATTGCCGCGGTGGAGCGCGGTGATGCTCGGCTTTTTCGGTGTGCTCATTATGGTTTTGCCGGGTGTGTTTTACTTCTGGCAGCCGGGTGCGATGGACGGTCTATCGCTTGGCCTCGGAAGCCTGACGGCGCTTGGCAGCGCGTTCTTCCTCGCGGCGGCGATTGTCATGGTAAAATTCCTCACAGGCGAGCTCCACCCGATGGCGTTGCTGCTCTACGCCAATTTCTATTCGACCCTTCTGCTGTTGCCTTTTGCGATCTATTTTTGGAGCGACATTTCCCTTGCTGTATGGGGCATGATTATCTTGATGAGCCTGTTCGGATTTGTCAGCCAGTTTTGCTTTATCTCAGCCATGAGCGTCGGCGATGCATCCTTCTTGTCGCCGATCGACTATATCCGTCTACCGATGTCGGCCGTCGCTGATTTCGCGGTGTTTCGACTGATCCCTGGCTTGAACGTGTGGTTTGGGGCCGCGATTATTGTTGTCTCAACTTTGTATATTGGCTGGCGTGAAAGACGGCGCTCCAAGGCGAGCGCGCCGACTGAACCGTAAAAAACAATGATTGCCTAAACGTGCTTGTGCGACTATTGGACGCCTACTTTTGGAGCGTTGATGATGCGCGTATTTGCAAATTGGAAAGTGTGTATCGGCTGTTGAGGCGTGACCCTCAGCACCCACTGCTATATTGACACTTTGCCACCCAAAAGAGCCTTCAATGACCATTCGCATCTATGATACAATGACGCGAGAAAAACGCGTTTTTGAGCCACAAGATCCATCACGCGTGACCCTCTATGTCTGTGGACCGACCGTCTACAACCGAGCTCATATCGGCAATTTCAGACCTGTGATTGTCTTCGATGTTTTGTTTCGGTTGCTGCGTCAAACCTATGGCGAAGATGCCGTGGTCTACGCGCGCAATGTGACCGATATCGAAGACAAGATCATCGCCGCTTCGCTTCAGACGGAACAACCCATTGCAGATATCACGCAGAAATATGCGGCACTTTACGACCAAGATGCCGACGCGGTGGGAGCGCTTTCGCCAAGCATCGTTCCTTGGGCAACCGATCATGTGGCGGAAATGATTTCGGTGATTAGCGCATTGGTCGAGAAAGACGTCGCCTATGTTACCGAAAGTGGGGTCAACTTCCATGTCCCCGCAATGTCATCGTATGGCAAACTGTCCGGACGCAAACTTGAGGACAATGAAGCTGGCGCTCGCGTTGCAGTCGACGACGACAAAAGAGATCCAGCGGATTTTGCGCTTTGGAAATTCGCCAAACCGAACGAACCGGAAGACGCGATCTGGTACAGCCCGTGGGGTCGAGGGCGGCCAGGTTGGCATATTGAATGCTCAGCTATGGCGGCAAAACACCTTGGGCAAACAATCGACATTCATGGGGGTGGGATTGATTTACAATTCCCGCATCATGAAAACGAGATCGCCCAATCTGAATGCGCTCATGGCACGACTTTGGCGCGCTATTGGATGCATAATGGCTTCCTAGATATGTCTGGGGAGAAGATGTCAAAGTCGCTCGGCAATGTTGTTCTGCTAAGTGAGCTCCTGGACCATTGGGATGGTGAAGTCATCCGGTTCGCCATGCTGTCAGGGCATTATCGCGCTCCGCTGGATTGGACAGATGATTTGCTAGAGCAGGCCAAGACCACGCTTGGGCGGGTGTATGCAGCGCTTCGCCGAGTATGGGATATGGACGGGGCGAGCCCGAGCGATACCGGGGTCATCGAAGCCGTGTCAGATGATCTCAATACACCGATTGCGCTTGCGGAGCTTTCGCGTCTTGCGAGCGAGGCCAATAGTGCTGCGGACCGGCAGGATGGCGCGGCCATGGCGCAAGCGCGCGCCGACTTGCTCGCCGCGGGAACCGTATTGGGCTTGCTGACAAAGACGCCGGCGGAATGGGAACAAGGCGGTGACGCAGACGACAATGCACGGATCGACGCGCTGGTCGCGGCCCGAATTCAGGCACGGGCGGAAAAGAACTGGGCCGAAGCCGATCGGATCCGTGATGTCCTGGCTGGGGAAGGGATTGAGATCATGGACAGTGCCGGTGGCGCAACGTGGCGTCGCGCCTAAGGACGTCAGTCCTCAATAATCAAAACGATTGCTTGCCCGAAACTTGGGTTTTGAGCGTGCCGCAGGCTTTTCTGAGTTTCACAACGTATTTTAGGGCGGCGAAATCGCTGGGTGTGATATGGGCGGTCTTGTCGCCGGTACAGCCTTTCGTGGTCTTGAAGACGACCTTATACTTGCAGAGCGGATCGACCGAGATGCGAAAGGATTGGCCTGGCTGAAAGTCGATACCACCCGCACTGTTCCTGGAAACAGTTTTCTTCACTTTCTGGCAGGACGCAGCGCCCTGTTCTTGGGTGATATTCACCGATGTGACCGTCGCCGAGGCATTATTCTCAATAAAGACGGTTTCGGCATCGGCGCAGCCGTCTTCGCTTTTGCAAAAATCGACAGCAGCGGCATGGGCGCTCCCGGCACTCAGGGCAAAGCCAGCTGAGGTGAGCAAAAGCGCGGACAGTGTTAGATATTTGGGGCGCATGAGAGGGGCTCCTATTCAAGATTCAAGTGCGGACTGGCGGTCTTTTCGATCCGCCGCGGGGCGCCGGAAGCCGGCGAACTTTTTGCCGTCGGTCTATTCCTAATCGGTTTGTTCCTCACCGGTCTTCCGGCTCGAAACTTTGGCGTTGAGCGTGCCGCAAGCATTTAGAAGTTTCACGGTGTCTCGACCGGCGGCGAAATCGCTGGGTTTGATATGCGTGGTCTTATCGCCGACACAGCCACTGGTGGTTTTGTAGACGACCTTATATTTGCAAAGCGAATTGACAGAAACGCGATAGGATTCGCCTGGATCAATGCCGGTACCACCCGCCATATTCCTCGAAACTTTTTTCTTTACTTTCTTGCAGGAGGAATCCCCCTGCTCTTGCGTGATATTCACTGATGTGACCGTCACTGAGGCATTATTCTCAACATAGACGGTATAGTCAGTCGTACAGCCGTCTTCGCTTTTGCAAAAACTGGCCGCCGCGGCGTGAGCACTGCCTGCGGTCAGGGCAAACCCCGCGGAACTGAGCAGAAGAGCGGATAATGTGAGATATTTTGAGCGCATCGGGGAGTCTCCTATTCAAAGCTTGCGTCGGGATGAGTGGTTTTGGTCTTCAGCGTGCCGCAGGCGCCCTCAATCCGGGCAACATTGGTGCCGGCGCCCAAATCACCGCTCGAAATATGTGTGGTCTTGTCGCCGGTGCAGCCACTCGTCGTCTTGAACTTGACCTTGTATTTACAGCGTTTGTCGACGTAAAACGTGACTTTTTCTCCGGGCGTCAGCTTCGTTCCGCCGGTGAGGTTTTGAGAGATGGTTTTCTCAATACCGCCCTCGCAATCATTCGCGCCTTTTTCCTGCGTGATCTTGGTCGATTTGACCGTTGCTGAACTGACATTCTCCAGATGGGCTTTGACGCAATTTCCATTATCAGTGCAAAAGGATACGTCAGCCTGGGCCACGCCGGCGGTGAGTGTGATCAGCGCGGCACTGAGCAGTGTGGCGGACAAAACAGAGCGTATCGAAGGTTTCATAGGGGCGCCTTTTCCCGTGTGGTGACCGTTCAGGAGGAAATTGAAGCCGCACTTGTCTGTGAAACGCCGGCGTGCGCCTACTGTCAGGTTTGACATGTCGGCGTGCGGTGGCGTGACCGCGTCAATCCATTTGGCGCCGAAAGCGATTTCGGCTTAGACAGCGTCATGGCAAAAGTGAACAATCTGCAGACCTTGCTCAATTCGCTGGCGGAGCAAACCAGCGGCGAAACGGTGACCGTGGCCGATTTGCTGAGCGCGGTCGGGCGGCGGTCTTATGGCCCCGTCCTGGCGCTGCTGGGCTTTATTGCGATCAGTCCGCTCACACTGATCCCCGGAGCAAATTGGCTTGTGGCCCTGGTTACGCTGATCTTTGCGGGGCAGATGGCCGTCGGCAAAAGCTATCCATGGCTACCGCGCCGGACGCTGCAATTCTCGTTTAAGCGGGAATATCTCATCCAGGGCATCGATCTTGGAGGGCGCTATGCCTACATCATCGATCAGCTTTTGCGGCCGCGACTGACCTTCCTGACACAGCCGCCTTTTGCGCAACTCGTGGCTTTGATTTGCGTCGTGGCCGCCCTGATCACATTTCCTTTGGGCTTTGTCCCCTTCGGACCGCTCCTACCCGGTCTCACAGTCTTGCTGTTCGGCCTGGCGATTACCGGTCGAGATGGCGTGATCCTCCTATTGGCGCTGACCGTTTTGATCGGATCGCTCTTGGTTTTGCTGCGGGTTTGGCGCGCCCTGCCCTTCGGCTAAGCGCTTGGCCACTTGATTTTTCCGCCTCAGAGCGCGACATCAGCATCATGTTTGACCTTTATCACAACCGCGTGCTCGAACTGGCCGCCGAGATTCCGCACCTCGGATCTCTGGAGGATCCGCAAGGATCAGCCGAGCGTGTGTCGCGAATTTGCGGTTCAACAGTGAAGGTCGATGTGAATTTGTCAGAGGATGGCGAGACGGTGAGCGAGATTGCCGTAGATCCAAAAGCCTGCGCGCTAGGCCAAGCTGCGACCTCGATCCTGGCTCAGAACGCGATCGGCGCGCCGGTCTCGGAAATCAAAGCCGCGCGCGACGCGTTGCACGCCATGTTGAAAGCCAATGGCGAGGCACCTGACGGCCGGTTCTGGGAGCTGCGCCACCTTCAAGGCGTTCGCGACTACCCACCACGGCACACCTCCACCATGCTGGCCTTTGACGCCGCGCTGGCTGCGATCGAAACGGCGCGAACCAGCAGGGCGGCGGGGGACTCGCAGACCGCTGCCGCCTAAGCCCATTGCGCATTTGACGGATTGATCCAAAGGACGGACCACATGGCCAGCTGGAACACCACGCTGATCCGGTCTGGCTTAAGAGTCTACAAACTAACCCTGTCACCCCTCTTCGCCCTGTTCGGCGCAAAATGTCGGCATTGGCCAAGTTGCAGCGAGTATGCTGCGGGGTGCGTGACCAAGCATGGTGCTTGGGCCGGCGGTTGGATGACGTTGGCCCGCCTGAGTCGATGCCGACCTGGTGGATCCTCTGGATTTGACCCCGTCCCAGAAAAGAAACCAAATATTTCCGCTTGGGTCCCATGGCGGTATGGAGATTGGGCTTTGACAGAGCGCCCTTTTCCTGATCATGGCCCCAGCGAAGACGAGACACGAAAAGACAATGATTGAAGTAACGCTCCCCGATGGGTCCAAAAAAAGTTTCGAAGATGGCGCGTCGCCAAAAGACGTCGCTGAAAGCATCTCGAAATCCCTCGCAAAGAAAGCGCTCGCTGCGCGCGTCAATGGAGAGTTGCGGGATCTAACCCGCCCGCTCGACTCTGATGCTGCGATCGAGATTGTTACGGCGAATGATCCCGACGGCCTCGAACTCATTCGACACGATGCGGCGCATGTGCTCGCACAGGCTGTGCAAGCGCTGTATCCCGACACACAGGTCACAATCGGGCCTGTGATCGACGACGGCTTTTACTATGATTTCGCGCGCGAAGCGCCGTTTTCGTCCGAAGACTTCGAAAAGATTGAGCGGAAAATGGCAGAGATCATCGATGCCGACCATCCGATCATCCGAGAGGTTTGGCAAAAGGAAGACGCCATCGGAACATTCAAGTCGATCGGCGAAGACTACAAAGCGCAGATCATTGACGACATCATTCCGCCCGGCGAACCGATCACAATCTATCGTCAGGGCGAATGGTATGATCTCTGCCGGGGTCCGCACCTTCCAAGCACAGGGAAACTCCCGAAGGCGTTCAAGCTGATGAAGCTTGCTGGCGCCTATTGGCGCGGCGACAGCAAAAACGAGATGTTGCAACGCATGTACGGCACGGCCTGGACGAATGAGAAAGAGCTAAAAGCCTATCTCCATCGACTGGAGGAGGCTGAGAAGCGGGACCATCGTAAACTCGCAACACAGCTCGACCTGTTCCATCTCGATGGCTTGGCTGCGGCCGGTTCCGTGTTCTGGCATCCAAAAGGCTATCAAGTCTGGCTGCAGATTGAGGCCTATATTCGCAGGCGTCTTGCCGAGGCAGGCTATGATGAGATCAAGACGCCGCAGCTCATGGACAGTGCGCAGTGGGAAAAGTCCGGTCACTGGGGCAAGTATCGCGAGAATATGTTCATCGTGCCAGACTTCATTCCTGAAGGGGATGAAGGCGTAGAGATCTCGGTGCCGGAGGATGCAAAGCTCATGGCGCTTAAGCCGATGAACTGTCCCGCACATGTCGAGGTGTTCAAATCCGGCCAAAAATCCTACCGGGACCTACCGCTCCGGCTTGCCGAGTTTGGTTGCTGTCATCGCAATGAACCACATGGTGCATTGCATGGCATCATGCGCGTTCGTCAATTCACGCAAGATGACGCCCACATCTTTTGTCGCGAAGACCAGATCATCTCCGAAACAAAGAGCTTCTGTGCGTTGCTCAACAGTGTCTATTCGGATTTCGGCTTCGAAGATGTCGCCGTTAAACTGTCGACACGTCCAGACGTGCGGGCTGGCTCGGACGAAGTTTGGGACCGTGCCGAGCGCGACCTTGAAGATGCGATCAAAGCAACCGGCCTGCCGTATGAAATCATGCCAGGTGAGGGCGCGTTCTATGGCCCCAAGCTTGAATTCCAGCTGACGGATGCCATTGGCCGAATATGGCAATGTGGAACCTTACAGCTTGATTTCGTGCTGCCCGAGCGGTTGGGCGCGGACTATGTCGACGAGGCTGGCGACAAAGTTCGCCCTGTGATGTTGCACCGAGCGATTTTGGGATCGATCGAACGCTTTATCGGAATCCTGATAGAGGATTATGCAGGGGCCTTTCCGCTCTGGTTGGCGCCGGTTCAAGTCGTTGTCGCGACGATTTCGGAGAATTCCGACGATTACGCGAACGAAGTCGCCGAGGCACTGCGGGCAGCGGGGCTCCGTGTAGAAACCGATCTTCGATCAGAAAAGATCAATTACAAGGTCCGAGAACATTCGGTCCAAAAAGTGCCGGTGATTGCTGTCGTCGGTGCGAGGGAAGCCGAAGAGCGGACGTTGGCCCTACGACGGTTTGGCTCGAAGGCTCAGACGATGATCAGTCTGGAAGATGCGGTCTCGAAGCTGCCGCACGAGGCTCTGGCGCCGGATCTAAAGCGATAATGGGATTGAACAGATAAGCTCTAATCTGTTTCCGTAATCGACAAGGGTGCTGGCAGGATATCGACAACCGATTCCCTGTCCGCACCCTCAGCGTCAATCTCTGCCAGATCTGGCTCTGGCGGTGGCGGATTGCGGACCAATTGTGAAACCCGCGGCATAAAATCTCGCCGATCAATATTTGGAATGGCGAACGCCCATCCTTCCGCTTTTTCGTTTATGGCTTGCGCTCTACGCGCGCCTTCACCCGCTTCGACGGCCCGAAGGGTGACCCAATAGCCGTCATCTTCGTTGAAAACGCGCAAATCAATCTCGAGACCATCAAAGGTCTCGGTAATGTGGCGTGCGATCGAGCGGGTCTCAAGCTCTGCCTCTGGCTTCGCATCTGTCGGCGTGAAATTGGTGATGGCGAGGGCCGTGGTCGACACCGTTAGTCGATTGCGAATGCGCATGTCTTGATACGGTGGTGCTGGACGGAAACTTCGCGCTGTCTCTCCTGGACTGCGCCTGAGATAAACAGATGCACCGCTTCGATCCCGAACGCGCACCGAACGGATCGCTTCGGGTGTGACGGTGAGGATATCGAAATCAAGCCAGCCGCGACGATTGTAAAATGGCGGTAGAGTCCCAGCGACGCGATACGCTTGGTTGGACTCTGGTGCGCGGACGTAAATCAACTCATCTCGGCGACCCACGATGAGACTGTAGAGCGGGCTCCCATCTGCCGTTAGGAACTCGACAAGAACACCATTGCCATCTTGCAGCGGGTCACCCAGGCCGAGCAGGTCAAGTTTGTAAGGGTCAGCCGTGCGCCGAGCATCATAGGTCAGTGTCTCAAAGCCTGACATGAGGTCTGCAATCCGGTCACGTCGTGTCGGAAAACTACCCGCTTCAGGCATCACCCAACCGGTTGCTGTTCGAAACAGAGAATAGTCATCATCGGCAAGCGTGAACCTGACCATCTGTGCTGTGCGCCTCTGTTCAGCAAAGCGCTCCAAAACCGGTTCGGCCAAGCGTGAATGTTGCTGCGGGTCAGATCTGCCACCAAAAACGGCACCCATCAGGACCAGTGCCCACACGGTTAAGCAGGCTCCGCCCAGCCATTTCAGCGTTCTAATATAGGAATCTTGGCGCGCGGCACTCATCTCACACGCCTCCGACGCCAATAAATAAAGAGGGCCCATCCAATCATGATGATGGGACCAATAGCGAGTGTGAACAGTCGCAGCCAGCCTTCCAGCCGATCAATGTCCCGACGGAACGAGCGTTCAATTTCACGCAATGCCCCCCGGGTTTCGACGATGTTCAAACGTAAACGCTCCAAGGCGGCCTGTTGCTGAGCGTTGAGCTCTGCATCGCCGCTTTCCCCTTCGGGCCCCACAAGTTCCGCCTGCAGGGTTTCGAGTTCCGCTTGGCTTGCGGCAAGCTCGGCCTGCAGCACTTCCTGTCGTTGCGCGACGATTGTTTGTGCGGCGTCGCGCAGGCGCTCAACGCGGACCATTGGGCGGCGGCCCGGCGCCCGCGCCCGCAAACTCATCAGCTCCGAGCCACCGGCCAGACTATCGAGCCCATTCAGCAAAAAGACTGAATTGTCGGCGAAGCTCATATTCCGGGCGGTGTCGAGATAGAGGCTATCTTCGACCATGTCGGCATCCGCAACGACAATGATCTCTGCCGGCACACGACTGGTCCTGAGCGGTTCGGCCTGTTCTTCGACGGCGGCGCGCAACAGCTCTTGTTCAATCGTGTCCTCGGCAGTTTCTGGAGTTGGCGCGCCGTCCGGAAAGGCGGTGTTGAGCGTACCGGTCACGCGAATGGCCAAAATGGCTGGACCCGGTCCGGCCTCATATAAGTCGAGCGTGTCTTCCGCGGAAAGATCTATCGCGGCGCGCTCAGCCGGAATTCGGGCCGGCGCTGGCCCACTTTCGATTAGGACTTGTCTTTCGCCAGGCGCGTTGGCGTCGAGCTCCAATCGACCGGGCGCTGCGAAATTCACCGATCGCCTGAGATCTGCGGTGACAATGGCATCTTGAGACATCAGATTCGAGGGTACTGAAAGGAATAATGGGTGTCGGACAATTTCAGTGCGACCACCTTGTCCCTCGGTTTCGATCGCCAAGGCTGTTTGCGCATCAGCGATCGCTGACAGAGAGAGTGTCACGCCCCAAGCCTCTGTGAGGCCACCAAGATCAGATCGGATTTGCCGATTGCGCATTCCAAACGGCCCATCGCCACCCGCTGTTTTGGCGGCCGGATCCAATAGCAACAACGCACGACCTTTGTTCATCAGAAACTGGTCGATCTGGAAGAGCTGCCAATCTGACAGCTCCGGCGGATGGACAATAACGAGCACATCAATTTCCGGCGGCAAGGTCGCGAAACCCGCATTGATCCGTTCAATCTGGTAGCTGGCTTCTAAGTCCTGCAAGAAGGCATAACCGGCTTCGGGCGTGACCGCGTCGATTCCAGACAGTGAGGAGAGGAGCCCGATCCTTGGCGGCTCGGGTCTGTCGAGCCGCTGCAACAATCGTGTGATATCGTATTCGAGCGAGGTTTCCTGATCCGGTGACAAGAACGGGATAACGCGCGACTGATCAACGCTATTGCTTGCAATCAAGCCAAAATAGACCGGATCTGCACTCTCGCTGTCGAGCGCCAGCAAGCCATTTCGCAGCGCCATATCCTCGGCTTCGGAGAATGGCTCAGGATCCGTCTCGCTTAATCTTATGCCACGGTCCGCAATGCTTTCATATGTCTCGAGCAGTTCGCGAACGCGCGTCGCATAAGCGCGGACCTCCGGATAAGCTTGCGCAGCATCTCGTGTGTAAACCAAATTGATTTCGATCGGTTCTGACAGCGCGGCCAGCGTTTGGCGGGTGCCGTCGGAGACGCTGTACAGACGATTCTCGGTGAAATCGATACGAGCGCCGGCGAGCCAGCTTTGCGTCAACAACGTCGCGCCGACGAACAGCAAAGCGAGCAGAGCGCCCATCGCGGCAAGATATTGTCGCGCCGTCATCGCCTTCCGCTCCGCCGGTATGCGATCAACAGTGTGTTGGCGGCCACCATGATCGCAACGAAGCTCAGAAAGTAGACCACGCTGCGCAGCTCGAGAACGCCCCTTTGCGCGGTTTCAAAGTGCGTCAGGAACGAAAACTGTGCAACGAGGTCCGCCGCAATCGGTCCAAACAAGGCAGAGATGTTCGAGGTTACCAGCGGCCATCCTGCGGCGGTGAGGAGAAATCCGCCGACCGTTCCGAGGACGAAAGCAATGACGGAACTGGTGGTCAGCGCAGAGACGACGGAGCCTAGGCTAAGATAGGCAAGCGCCATGATCCAGCTAACGAAATAGGACAAGATGATTGCGGAATTGTCGGCCGGTCCGAGATAGTTGACAGCCAGCCACCATGGCAGCGTGAACAACAGCGCGACGCCCGCAACCGTCCAAGCCGCGAGCAGTTTGCCGATGACCAGGCCGGGCAAGCTTACGGGCAAAGAGAGGAGGAGTTCACGTGTGCCACGCTCGCTTTCTTCTGACCAAAGCCGCATCGAAAGCGCCGGCATGAACAGCAAGTACATCCACGGATGCCAGTAGAAGAAGGGTGACAAATCCGCTGCACCGGTGTCGAAAAAGCCCGACACATCCCAGGTGAATACGCCAACGCAGAACAAAAAGATCGCGATGAACAAATAGGCGAGCGGCGTCGCAAAATAAGCGAGGATTTCCTTGCGCCATGCCGCTGTGATTCCAGTCCAGACCAATCTCAGTTCAAGCGCGTTCAAAGACGTGGATCCTCGGTCGAGACAAGGTCGACAAATGTCGACTCCAAGCCACCATTAGAGCGGGCCGCCAAGGCGGTCGGCGTGTCATCCGCAACGATTTGACCATGGTCGACGATCAGCACGCGTGAGCACATCATGCCGACGTCTTCGAGCGTGTGCGTGGAGATCAGGATTGCCTTGTCAGGCGCCATTCGAGCGATCAGGGCACGGACGGCGCGCTTTTGGATTGGGTCGAGGCCATCGAGCGGTTCGTCGAGCAGCAGGACAGGTGGATCATTGAGTAACGCACCAGCCAGCGAAACGCGGCGCCGATAGCCTTTAGAGAGGGACGAAATTGGCTGGTCTGCCACGGCCGATATCCGCGAGTCTGCGATCACACGGTCGGTCGCTTCGCGGCGCTCGCTTTGCGTCAATCCAAGGCAATCCGCCAAGAAGCGCAAATGTGACCTTGGCGTCATTTCAAGGTAAAGCGGTGCGCCTTCCGGCAAGTAGCCAATATGGCGCTGCGCGTCATTTCGCTCTGTCAGAATAGATTTTCCGAGCAAGCGGGCATCGCCCTCATCTGGATCCAGAACGCCAGCGATCATCCGCATTGTGGTTGATTTGCCTGCCCCGTTCTGACCGAGAAAGCCGACCACTTCGCCTTGCGCGATTTCAAACGAGACGCCGGCAACTGCGGGTCGCGACAGGTAGGATTTGCTCAGGGCGTTGACTTCAAGCATGCCGATCATCCACACGCGTTGCGAAATGTCTGTTATCACATTTCATGCGCCTGACCAGGACTGGTCTGTCAGAAGCTCCAGAACGTTAACCATATTTTGTGAAGGGCGTCGGGTCAGCGATAGCAGTCGCCCCGGGGGGCTGGGGGGGCTGATGGGTCCAGGATGACTGTAGACACCGCCGCCCGACAATTGCAGAGTGGCGTTAATCGTTGTCCGTCGCAAGGCGCGATTGCGGCAAATCGGCCTTAATCGATATTAATAATGCGTCATCAGAACGGCGTTGAGATTAAAAAAACTTATGGGAAAAGTTACACAGCTTCGCCAATCCCCACCTGCCAAACCCAAAATTGCCTTTGTGCGCAGGGAAATGGACGCGATTCTCGACATTTATGGCCGTCTTGTCTTGGTTGGTGAGGCGAAAGACTATGCGATCGGCATGTACAAGGACCATGCGGTGTTCGCCGTGTTCCGAAGACATGCTGAAACGCCAACTTGGCGAATCACCAAAACGCCGGCGCTGGCCAACGCACAGGGTGCATTTGCGGTATTGGGCAGCGAAAACCAGGTGTTGAAACGTGGGCGCGACTTAAAGACAGTCCTATCGGTGTTCGATCGCCGTCGGTTTCAAGTGATTTCGAACTGAGCAGACTATCTGCCAAGAATCCGTTGCACGGCGCCGAGGACGCCGGTGAATTCCAGGCCATCATCGCGGACGGCGAGCGCAAAGCATACACCATCGGAATCTCCGGTCGGTTGGTGCGTGTGCTGAGGCCCGTTCACCGCCAAGTCGCCCGGACCGAAATGCCCCGATTTATCTGAGAAGCCCCCGGCGACAACCAATGTGTATTCGTTTCCCCGGTGTGAGTGGCGAGGAACGGTCTGGTCGGGCTCGATCCGATAAAGCTCAACTTCAGCAGCACTCTCAATATTGAGTGATAGGCGCTGAACACCATTGGTCAATTTCTGCCAGCTGCGATCTGCGCAGGTCTCGAGCACTGTGTCTCGAAGCGGCTGGGGTAGTGCCAGCAATTCATCAATCGCTGTTCCGGCGCGACGCGCGGCAGCGCGTTGCACAGACTGCGTTTCTTCAAAATCATCAATTGCGTCGAGCGCTTTGCTCAGGGCATCATCCGCGAGCGCCGCTGAGTCTTCGGTTTCCAGGAACACGCCTGTAATCGCATCGCCTTTTGCTAAAGCGCGGGCAATTTCTGGGCGGAGCGCAGCCTGCGTTTCAACCAACAGCATGAAAGCTGGGTCAAGGCACCCTGCGGCATACGCACTATAGATTTCACCAAAGGCTGGTCGACGATTATCTAACATTTGATCTACAAAAATTTTGTCTTATTAGGCGATATTGTTGCCTTCACTGATACGTCAAGTCTGGGCATCCAGTGATTGTATATCTTCCTTTAGTGTTCGCTTTCGAAATTTGGTCGCAGTCGCTGAAATGCGAGCCGAATTCGAGACTTCACAGTCCCAAGCGGCAAGTCATACGCTTTTGCAATTTCAGAATGAGATAGGCCTTCATAGAAGGCGGCGCGGAGCAAAACCAATTGCTCTTCGGGGAGTTTGGCCAGCTGTTTGCGGACGTTCTCTTCAATTTGCAGTCGGTCGAGCTGAACATCAGGCTGTTCTTCGGGTGTCGGCTGCAACATTGGATCGTCTGGATCGAGCTCTGGCTTGTCGCGTCGGCGATGCGCGTCGATGTGGCGATTTCGTGCGATCCGGAAAATCCAGGTCGAAACACTGGCTTGCTTTGGATCATATTGTTCCGCTTTACGCCAAACATTTAGCATGACTTCTTGCACGGTTTCTTCGGCTTGGCTCGGTTCGCTGCCCAAGCGCATCAAATAGCTTTTCAGGCGCGGCGCGAAATACTCGAATATGTGCGCGAAGGATGAGCGGCATTTTTCGCTCGCAATACGCAGTACGCAGTCGGCTAACTCGGCGCGATCATCCCGAGTAGAAGCGCTGATCTGAAGAGACACCTTTTTGTCCTGACTCACTGCGTGCTCGTATAAAGCGCACTTTACACCATCAGCGCAACCTTCGCGAGATAATAATTGCATGTACCTTCTCCGAACCAGCGGGTCTTATTTCCGCCTTAACCCTCATCGACAACATTGAGAGCGACACAGTATTTCATATTGTGTATAGGAGATAATATATGTTTTGGCGGGTTGCAATCCCCTTTTTACTCTCTGTCGCTTTGGTAATCCCGGCGTCGGCGTCTCCAACCGCCGTGGCACGCTACAAAGACTGGAGTGTTTTCACCGAAGACATTGGCGGTGAGCGCGCCTGTTACGCCGTCACGGAAGCGACTGATAAGGCGCCGCGTTCGGCCGACCATGGGTCGGTCTGGTTTTACGTGTCGAGCTGGCAGTCTGGTAAAGCACGAAATCAGCCGAGCCTTCGTGTCGGTTATGAATTACGTGCGGACCTTCCCGGAAAGGCGCAAATTGGCCGGCGATCCTGGACGCTATTTGGTGTGGGAAGCGAGGCGTTTTCCCAAGACCAGGATGATCCGGCATTGGTTCGCGCGCTGGAACGAGGCAGCGAATTGCGGGTCGAAGCGACGTCTGACCGAAACACACGGGTGACCTATCATTTCTCGCTATCGGGCTCATCGGACGCAATCCAAAAAGCTGAGGCGACCTGCCGCTGATATCCCGCACACAGTCTTGACAGGCAAGAAGGTCGAGCGCACTGCGCGGGCATGGACATAAAGATCTGTGGTTTGCGTGATGAAACAATGATCCGTGTCGCCAGCGAGGCGGGCGCGACATGGGTTGGGTTTGTGCTGTTTGAACGAAGCCCGAGAAACATTTTGGATGATGGCGACGATGCACTGGGGTCGCTCAAACGTTTGTCTGCGCGTGCGAAGTCGCAAGGATTGAAATCGGCTGTCTTACTTGTGGACGCCGATCGGATTCTGATCGACGCATTGCTGCCGATGGACACGGTAGATGCGTTGCAGCTGCACGGCGCAGAAACACCGAGCGAGGTTGCGGCCGTCCATCGCGCGGCAAACAGGCGAACAGAGATTTGGAAAGCTATGTCGGTCTCAACGCCGGAAATCGTACAGACGCTCGGCGCTTGGCAGGTGGACCGGTTGTTACTCGATGCACCGCCTCCGGAAGACGCCGATCGCCCGGGCGGCAATGGCGACGTCTTTGATTGGACCTTGCTCCGCGGTGCAAAGATTCCGGTGCCATGGTTTCTTGCCGGCGGCCTGACGCCGGAAAATGTTGCTGAGGCGATTGCTGCGACAGGGGCGCCCGGTGTGGACGTCTCCACTGGTGTCGAGAAGATCAGAGGCGTAAAGGACGAAGAACGCATTCGTGAATTTGTCGCGGCCGCGCGATCGGCCAAGGGATGACGAGATGGAATTGAAGAATAGCTGGGAGCAATGGCCCGACGATCAGGGGCGGTTTGGAGACTTTGGCGGCCGCTATGTCGCTGAGACGCTGATGCCGCTCATCCTTGATTTGGAAACCGAATATAGAGCGGCCAAGAAAGACCCTGCCTTCAACGCCCAAATGCAGGATCTTTGGACCCACTATGTCGGCCGTCCCTCCCCGCTCTATTTTGCCGAACGGCTGACTGATCATTTCGACGGCGCGAAGATCTATTTCAAACGCGATGAGCTCAACCATACCGGCGCGCACAAAATCAACAATTGCCTTGGCCAGGTTCTGCTGGCTATGCGAATGGGCAAAACTCGGATCATTGCGGAAACGGGTGCCGGTCAGCACGGCGTCGCCACAGCGACAGTTTGCGCGCGTTTCGGACTGCAGTGCGTCGTCTTCATGGGTGAGACAGATGTTGAGCGCCAAAAACCAAACGTCTTTCGCATGAAGCTTTTGGGCGCCGAAATTGTACCCGTCTCAAGTGGAACGGGCACGCTCAAAGACGCAATGAATGAAGCGCTGCGCGATTGGGTGACGAATGTCGACAACACCTTCTATTGCATCGGAACCGCGGCGGGCCCGCATCCTTATCCGGAATTGGTACGCGACTTTCAGAGTGTGATTGGCCGGGAGGCGCGCGCGCAAGTCCTCGACCGTGAGGGTCGTTTGCCGAATGTGGTCATGGCCTGCATTGGCGGCGGATCGAACGCGATTGGCCTGTTCCATCCCTTCCTGGAGGATGAAGAGGTTCGGCTGGTCGGTGTCGAAGCCTCCGGCCATGGGGTTGAAACGGGCATGCATGCGGCTGCGCTCAACGGTGGCGCCCCAGGCATATTGCACGGAAACAAGACCTATTTGCTGCAAACGGATGATGGCCAGATTGTCGACGCGCACTCGATCAGCGCTGGCCTCGACTATCCAGGTATCGGACCCGAGCATGCCTATTTGCGGGACAGCGGCCGTGCAGAGTATTTGACCTGCACCGATGGCGAAGCGCTCGACGCGTTTCAGCTCTGCACAAAACTCGAAGGGATCATTCCGGCGCTCGAACCGAGCCATGCCTTGGCGCGTGTCGGCGAAGTCGCGACTGATCTCGGCAAAGACGGATTGATCATCCTCAATCTCTGTGGCCGCGGTGACAAGGACGTGTTCTCAGTAGCGGAAGCATTAGGTGTTGAAATATGACCGATCTTGTTTTGATCCGGATCACCTGTCCCAGCCAGCGCGTCGCCAATTCGATCGCGGATCAGGCGGTCGAACAGTATCTTGCGGCCTGCGCCAATATTGAGGGCCCAGTGATGTCGACCTATCGCTGGAAAGGTGTGGTCGAACAGGCTTGGGAATTTTTGCTGTGGCTTAAAGCCCCGAAGGCAAATTTCGATAAGATCGAAAGCCTGGTGAAAGAGCTTCACCCCTATGATGTGCCAGCGATTGTCGCGTTCGACTGTGTCGCGATGAATGCGCCCTATGCGGCTTGGTTGGATGAGAATACGGAGAGCGCATGACGACGGCTCGGATTGATGCATGTTTCGCCAAGGTTAAGGCCGAAGGTCGCGCCGCTTTGGTCGCTTACCTTATGGCTGGCGATCCCGATCTTGAGACCAGTTATCAAGCCATGTGTGCGTTGCGCGATCAGGGTGCAGATGTGATTGAACTTGGCACCCCATTTACCGATCCGATGGCAGATGGCCCGTCTATTCAAAAGGCCGGGCTCCGGGCTTTGGAGCACAAGACGAAGCTCGTTGATGTACTCGCCATGGCGAAGCGTTTTCGGGAAACAGACCAAGACACGCCTTTGGTGCTCATGGGCTATGCCAATCCCGTGCATCGGATGGGTTATGTCGCGTTTGCAGAGGCAGCGTCGGACGCTGGCGTTGATGGCACGATTTTGGTCGATTTGCCGCCAGAAGAAGACGGAGAGCTGCGCGATGCGTATGCAAAACATAAAATTTCTGTAATTCGGCTTGCCACACCCACCACCAATGAGGGGCGTATGGCGACGGTCGCTGAAGGGGCCAGTGGCTTTGTCTATTATGTTGCTGTTGCGGGCGTGACTGGGGCCGGGTCAGCAACGCCAGAAAGCATACGTGACGGGGTTGAGATGGCGCGGCGTGTATCCGGGCTGCCGGTTTGCGTCGGCTTCGGAATCCGGACCGGCGATCAGGCGGCTGAAATGGCTGAAATTGCCGACGGTGTGGTCGTCGGTTCGGCCTTTGTCGAACACGCAGAGCTTGCGAAGATGCGCAACACACCGCATCTTGCTACAGAAGGCATGGGCGCATTGGCACGGGAGCTCAGTAGCGCCTTGAGAGGCAGGGTGGCCGTTTGAGCGCGAACACAGGAGCCGTTTTGCAATGAATTGGCTTACGAATTTCAGGACACCTGGGCTGAAAGGCCTGCTCGGTGGCACCAAAAAAGACACGCCCGATAACCTTTGGGTAAAATGTCCGAAATCGGGCGAATTGGTGTATCGGTCAGACTTGGAAGAGAGCCACTTTGTGACGCCAGCCGGCGCCCATCTTCGGATCTCGCCGCGCCGTCGGTTTCGTCTGTTTTTCGATCATGAGCGCTGGGAGCCTATTCCGCTACCACCCGTCGCGCTCGATCCATTGAAATTTCGCGATGACAAGCCGTACCCCGCACGGCTCAAGGCCGCCACAGGCAAAATCTCCAAACGTGATAAGGAAGAGGCCCCGGACAGCGGTGCAGTTGCACCCGTCGCGCAAGATGACTGTATGGCGGCGGCGTTTGGTCGGATTGGCGGTAAGCCGAGTGTGGTCCTGGTTCAGGATTTTGCCTTCATGGGTGGATCGCTCGGCATGGCAGCTGGTGAGGCATTCATTGCAGCGGCGCAAATGGCGGTCGCGCGCAAAGCGGCGTTTATCGTGTGCACCGCCTCAGGCGGCGCCCGTATGCAGGAAGGCACCTTGTCTTTGATGCAGATGCCGCGAACGACGCTCGCCATCCAAGAAGTCAAAGAAGCGGGCCTGCCTTATATTGTGGTCTTGTGCGATCCGACATCAGGCGGTGTGTCGGCCTCCTATGCGATGCTTGGCGATGTGCACCTCGCAGAGCCAGAAGCAATGATCGCTTTTTCGGGGCCACGCGTCATCGAACAGACAATTCGGGAAAAACTGCCGGATGGCTTTCAACGATCTGAGTTTCTGCGTGAACGGGGACAGGTTGATATTGTCTGCGACCGGAGGGACTTAAAGGATACCGTGGCCACTCTGCTTGGACACTTGCTGCATACCCAGTCGGCGCCGGCTGGATACCCCACAGATACCCCGCTGTCGCAGCCCTCAGCCGACGTTCCGGCGGTGAAAAAGAAGGCTGCGCAGGGTTGAACCACAATGCCCCGGAAGTGACCGAAGCGCTGCAGGCGTTTGAGGGCCTGTACCCTGAAACAATAGAACTTTCCTTGGGCCGAATCGAAGCCGTTCTGGACTCGCTCGGGCGACCACAAGATCATCTACCGCCCGTCATTCATGTTGCTGGAACAAATGGCAAAGGCTCGACCTGCGCCTATCTGCGGGCGATGGTTGAGGCTGCGGGTTTATCCACACATGTGTTCACGTCACCGCATCTGGTCAGGTTCAATGAACGCATCAGGTTGGCTGGAAAATTGGTTCAAGATCAAGTGCTTGTTGATTTTCTAAACCGGACGCGGCTCGCCGTCGGAAACAAATCTATCACACATTTTGAAGCGACGACGGCGGCTGCCATCCTGGCCTTCAGCGAGACCCCGGCCGACCTGCTGATTCTGGAAGTCGGGCTCGGCGGCCGCTTCGACGCAACCAATGTTATATCTGCTCCGGCGGTATCCGTTATCACACCGGTCGACTTCGATCATAAGAAGTTTTTGGGTGATGATCTTCCGAGCATTGCTGGCGAGAAAGCGGGGATCATAAAGGCAGGTCGCCCCTGCGTTTCTGCGCCACAAGCCAAGGCTGCGGAGCGGGTTATTGTCGAAAAAGCGCGCGCGGTCCGCGCCCCCCTTCGTTTCATGAAAATAGAAGACGTCGAAGCGGTGCCAGAGCTTGTCGCGCTGCCAGGAAATCATCAACGCCAAAATGCGGCATTGGCCGGGTTAGCCTTAAGGCAACTTGACGCGCCGACCATCCAACCGCCGGCAATTTGGAAAGGGGCTCAAAGCGCGGTTTGGCCGGCGCGCCTTCAACAGCTTGGACCCGGACCGCTAACGCACCGTGCAGGTTCGGCGAGCGTCTGGCTGGATGGTGGGCATAATCCTCATGCCGCGTCTGCGGTGGCCGATGTGCTACGAACAATGGGCGGCGGTACAGTTCTGGTGACGGCAATGATGGCTTCAAAAGACCACAGCGCCTTTTTCAGGACCTTTGAAGGTCTCATCGACGGTGTACACACCGTTCCAAATTCAGAAGGGCATGCGGGTGCTCTGCCAGAAGACTTGGCTCGCTCGGCGCGGGCGTCTCTTCCGAATATAACCGCGCATGACAGTTTCGAAGCCGGTTTCGCGGCAGCGGTCGATACCGGTGTCCCCCGCATACTTATTTGCGGGTCGCTTTATCTCGCGGGGGATGTTCTAGCGTTGAATGAGGAATGGCCAAATTAGGCGTTTTTGATGCTCATTCCGCCGTCGACTGGGATGATTGCGCCGTTCAAAAACGATGCGGCTGGCAAACAAAGAGAAAAAGTGATGTTCGCCACTTCTTCCGGTATCCCATACCTTCGGAGTGGGACGCGCCTTTTGGCGTAGATTTCCTTATGCTCTTCTGGAATGCCGTCTGTGATTCCAGTTCGAACAGGTCCAGGACAAATGCAATTGCACGTGATGCCTTCACGACCCAAATCGACGGCCATCGCCCTTGTCAGTCCGATAACGCCATGTTTTGCCGCGACATATGGCCCATTAAGTGGTGTCGCGCCTAATCCCTCCGTCGACGCGATATTGACGATTCGTCCACCCGTCGCGGTCTTCATAAGATGCGGTAGTGCTGCCCGAATGAGCCGCTGATGAGCCGTCAACATCACGTTTAGACTTAATTCCCAAGAGTCATCGTAGGCGTCTTCACTTGGATGCGCAGGCCGCGCAAATCCGGCATTATTGATCAGGATATCGAGCGATCCAAACCGATCAACGGTTTCGCTCACTGCCGCTTTCAGTGCCGCGTGATCACCGACGTCGAGCCCCATCGCGTCCACTGAATCGAACCCCTTGTCGCGTATTTCACGCGCAACCGTATTCACTCCACCCTCATCGAGGTCGGTGGCCATAACGTTAGCGCCTTCCTCTGCAAACAGATGCGCAGTGGCGCGCCCCATTCCGCTTGCGGCTCCGGTAATCAATACAGTCTGGCCAGAAACTGACCGGCTTAACGGTTGATATGGATCCATTGTGTCACGCCTTATCTAATTTCCTCCACCATAAAGGAGCCTCGCAACAAAAAAAGCCCCGTTTAAACGGGGCTTTAGAGACATCGAGATGGAGTTTCAAGAATCAGGTATTCTCTTTGATCCAGTCTGCGATCCGTTGCTTGGACATTGCGCCTGTTTGAGTCTGGATAACTTTGCCATCTTTAAACATCATAAGGGTTGGAAGACCTCGAATGCCGTATTTGGAAGCCGCCATCGGATTATCATCGACGTTGATTTTGGCGACTTCTATTTGTCCAGAAAGCTCTTCTGCTACAGCATCAAGATGCGGCGCCATTTGTTTACAAGGTCCGCACCATTCAGCCCAAAAATCGACAACTGTCGGTATGCTGCCGGCAATTGCTTCGTCGAAATTGTCGTCGGTAATATGTTTTGCCGCCATTCTTCTCTCCTTGGCTTGTTCCAACCAACATTAAATAGGTGCCATTTCGGTCAATCAAACAGTGTTGGCGTAACGGTTTAGTGATACTGATAGCTCGTCTGCGCCGAAACGAAAGAGTTTCGGGCCCTCGGTGTACAGCAACGCTGCAGACACCGAACGGGATGGGTACAGTTCTTTGACAATATGGCTGTATGCGGCCAATTGGAGCGTATAGTCCTGACCGATCTCGGAAACGCCTGCAGGCGCGGGTCTGTCAGTCTTATAGTCCAAGATCAAAATCGACTCCGCCGAAATGCAAAGGCGATCTATTCGCCCGCTTATTGGGTCGCCATTCGGAAGGTGGCCGCTTATGGGCACCTCGCTCCGGCCGGAGCGAGACAATAGATTTGATATCTCAGGATCGGCCAACGTTGCCATGGTCACTGTTAAAATCTCGGTCCTCTGGTCATCCGTTAAATCCGGTGTCTGATCCAAATACGCGCGCACTTCGCTTCGCCATCGCAAAGATGGCAGCTCCGGGACCAATTGCAAAAGTGTGTGGATTATCTCACCGCGGTGCATGGCAAACCGTCGTGCCTGCGATATTTCCAGTTTGGTTTCTGAGTGCGTGAATGAAAGCCTGCTGGGCGCAATCGTCTTTTTTGGTGCGAACGCATCTGTGAAAGTCTTATGGTTCAGCCACGCTGGTAACTCGTTTTGTCGTTCGTCTTGTAAGTGCGCTCTACCCAATTGAGCAATGGGCTTTCCAATTGAAAGGATTTCCTCTTGCGCTTCCTCAAATACAGAGGCGCGTATTGCTTGACCCATTCCGCGCAAACACCATCGATACCAAGATGAGTTGTCAAAGCCAGATTGCGGACGCTTGGTACCGGCGCCGCATATGATCAAACGATCTTGAGCCCGGGTTAGCGCGACATAAAGTAACCTGCGGCTTTCCTTTTCTTGAGCGTCATTTTCCGCCGCTCTCAGCAGCGCTGTTGCTGCACAATCCTGTGCAGCTGAAGGTGAAAAAAGCGGTCTTCCAGTCTCCGTAAAGAACAAGATCGTTTGCGTTTTTCGGGTCCGGTTGGTCGTATCCGGCAGAATGACTATGGGTGATTGAAGCCCTTTTGCTCCGTGTACGGTCATCACACGAATTGTGTCTCCGGCTTCACCGAGCTCTCTCTTCAATTCAATCTGCTCAGTGTCCAAAGTTGATAAGAACTTTTGCAGACTGACCGATTCAGACTGTTCTTGTTTCAAAGCGCGAGAGACGAGCTCCTCAATCGGGTTGCGAGCAGGTTCGCCAAAGCGTTTGATCAGCTGCGCCCAACCGGTTCCGTTGCCGATTAGTGATCGATCCAAAACCTGAGACAGAAAGGAGAAAGGCCCGCTGTGTCTCAAGCTGAGCAACTCATGGCAAAAAGCTCGTGCCGCTTGCAACGGCTGAGTGGGCGCCTGGTCTAGTCTAGACCATAGGGTCTCACCGGGCTGGCGATTGTGTGCGAGCGTGAACAAGTGCCGGTCGTCTTCTACGAGATTACAGAATGGACCACGGAGAATCTCAGCCAAGGTCAAATCATCGCCCGGTTGCAACGTAAAGCGAATGAGGTTGAGGCAGTCCTGAACGGCTAAACTTTCGTTGAGCCAAAGTCTGTCCGCCCCGGCAACCGGTAGATTGCGTGATTCCAATGCACCGATTAGCATCTTGAATATTGCCGAGCGACGCCGAACAAGAATCAAAACATCTCCTGCGGTCATCGGACGCTGCGTCCAATTTCGACCGGGACCTTCATGCCAAACCGCGTCTCCGTTTTGGAGCATAAGTACAATCTGATCTGCGATTTTGTTAGCAAGTTGGCGAGATGGATCCGTCGGTGCAATATGGTCAACAGGTACATCCCAGCTCGAATCTGCAGGCGTTTCCTCAGGCATGACAAGTGGCCAAAGTTCTACGCGTCCGTTTTGTGTGTCTCGCTTTGCCTCGTGCGGGGAAATTTGGTCACCGTCGCTATCAAAATCAGTGATAGATGACGCGTTCATGGGTGCGGTCGTTCGAACAGCGTCAACGAAACTGAGCACTTCGGGTGTCGACCGAAAAGACATCTGCATCTCGGGAAACTGAGCACTTGTTTCAGTCTGCGTTGCAATCGCCGCGAATCTTTCTCGCTGCCTTGTAAATGCGTCTTGGTCCGCGCCCTGAAATGAGTAAATCGACTGTTTCGGATCACCCACGATGAACTTTGTGCGCTGGTTCTCGTCATCATGTGCGCCGACACCTGCATCAAATTCGTCGGCGATCGCATTGATTAATTCCCATTGGTCCGGACTGGTGTCTTGCGCCTCATCTAGGAGGATATGACTCAAGCTGCCATCGAGCTTGTACAACACCCAATCCGCAGCAGCTTTCTCAACGAAGAGGCTGCGCGTGTGCTCGATCAAATCGTCAAAATCCAGAGCGCCCCGGGCCTGTTTCGCTGATTGATACGCGTCGACAATTGGCAGTCCGATTTGCGCGAGCGCGATCGTTTGCCTCGCTGTGCGCGCGTTTCGGTACGTGGCATCAGCCGCTTTCAAACGAACGATTTCCGTGCCCTCTGGCTCATGGCCATCTCGTTTTCGGCGAAACAAATTAGCGACTAAGCCGTGGCCGAATTGCTTTCCCGTATACGGGTTCCCTTTAAGGCTCCAGTCGCGTTTGCTGCCGGCCAAGACGCGAAGATAGGTATTAAACGCACTTTCCGAATCGTCGCTGTCCAAGATGTCCTGCAGCGAAGCAGCGAACCGCTTATTGGTTTTGTCCTTGTCCGGCTTTGGGTCCACCGCGTGCCGAATTTCCTCAATTGCCATTCGAATCTGTTCGCGTGGAAAATCGGTTTGCATCGTTTGCTTCAGGACGCTTTCCGGTGTCTCATCTGTCAGCGTCAACGCCTCGCGAATTGCCTCTGCTTCCGTGAGTCCTTCAGAGTTGAGGCGTCTTTGGAACCGCTGAATTGGGATCCGATTGTATCTCAATTGTTCGAGCAAAAAATCGACACCTCGACCCCCGGCGGCATCTGATATCGTTCGAAACGCATCGGCGTGCTCCAGGGCCACTCGGCTTAAAGACTCTTGCAAGCAGGTTTGCCAGAGCTGATCTGCAAGGTCATCATCCATTTCGCTAAAGCCTGGAGAGATGCCGGCTTCGAGTGGAAAACGCCGCAGAATACGGGCGCAAAAGGCGTGAATTGTTTCGATTCTTAACCCACCAGGCGTCTCGAGTGCGCGGGCGAACAACGACCGAGCCCGATCAAGGGCATTACGTTCAAACGACTCGGGCGGGCGATCTTCCAGCGCCGCGAGCGTCTCACGCAAGGCTGCATCAGTTTGCGTCGACCAACGACCCAATCGATCAAACAAACGAGACAACATCTCGTTTGCGGCCGCTTTCGTGTAGGTGATACAAAGTATGCTATCCGGTTCTGAGCCCGGTCGACCGTCCGGCCGCTGCAACAGCAACCGGGCGACCCGATCAATCAATACTTTGGTTTTTCCAGATCCCGCGTTCGCTTCCACCCATGCTGAGTGAAGTGGATCCGCGGCAAGCCTTTGCGCGCCTTCTGCCCGTTCAAAAGCCGTAATTGCCGTTTCGATACGCGAGTTCACATCAGTCATACGCGGTGTGGTCTCCCCATTCGTCACGGCGCGCTAAACGAGCATATTCAGAGGGATAGGCAAGCCGATGTGGCCTTGGTGCGCTTAGAAATGGATGCTCTGGATTCATAAACCGCTCCAGCAATTTGCTGACGCCTTCATGTGTCTCCTCAATCAGTTGGTCGACTTCTATTGGTTCGCCTAGCGTTCGCAGATCAAACGAGGTGCCAAACCTGATATAGGCCAGTTCGGTCACGTCAGTCTCATTTTTAGGTAACTGTTGAAACCCACCGCGTCGCGCTATCAAAGCGAGCAACGGCAGTTGCGGAGATAGGCCGGCTTTGACTTGGGCAAGACTCGGAGGGGCGCCAATTTTGTAGTCGAATATACTCAGATCACCATTGGGTTGACGTTGCACTCGGTCAGCGACACCGAGGATCGAGAATGTCTCACTTCCAATGTTTAAGTCGGCTGCACCGCGTACCTCAGTCCAGATTGAGTCTCGTCCGCCAGCGGTTGTGGAACGACGCCACTCCAGAAAGCTTGCGACAACGTCGCGGCGTTTCTCGCGCAGCGCCAAGAGATCCACGTCTGGTATTCCTTTGGATGCCAAAGCGCGTTCTATCTCTTCAAGCAGCTGGGCTGGGGTCCATCGGCCACCCTCGAGTTCGAACCGTTCGAGCGCGCCGTGTATTGCGGTCCCCATATGGCGAGCATCAGCCGGTTGGCCGGGCGGATCGAGACGTGACAGGCCCAAAATACTTTCGCAATACACGGCGTACGGGTCTCGAATCAGCGTTTCGATCCGGGTGATGGACAATCGTTTGGGACGAGCGGCAATTGGCGGACAGGGTCTGGGTCTTGTGTCGATGGGTTCGTAGCGTTGTTCCCCTCGGATCGCGCTCAGCCAAGTCCGAGGATCCCGATCTGGATCGGGCATCAGTAGTGTTTCTGCCAATGCATCACCGGCGGCCCCGCGGATCAGTGTTCGCAGCCGCCACAGCCATCGAGAGGCGACAGCCGGCTTTCCGTCCCTGCGTTTCGCACTCAATAGCGTTGTGTTGCGTGTGCATACCAATTGGGCGAAATCGTGCGCCGAAAGACCAATCCTTTCATCCGGATCGGTGAGGCCGATACTGGTTCGAAATCGTCGAGATAAAAAGGAATCAGCGGCCGGTTGAGCCGGCCAATGCTCTTCGTTCAAGCCCGCCAAGATGATGTGATTGGCGGATTGGAGGCGAGCTTCCAGCGGTCCCCAGATCGCAATGCTTGGATGTTCCGAACTGGGTGGAACCATGCTCTCGAAGAAGTCTTGTCGGAGAAGATCGACAAAGGCACTTAGAGGCATTGCGCCCAAGGGCTGTCCGAGTTCGCCGAGGTCGATAAGCCTCTGCGAAGCAACAGAGGCTGCTTCTGCATCGCTTGCGGTTGCACCATCCGTCCACGCCTCGACGAGCGCTGATAAATGGTCGACATAAGTCGAAACGAAGCATTGCGTATTGCGACCGCCGAGCTGCTCGACCGGGGATAAGGTGCCTTTCAATGCCTCCATCAAATCCCTGATGTATTGCGCTTCATCCGAGGTCGCAGCGCATCTTTGTGATGATAGGACAGCGTTTGCGTGTCGCTCCAGTCCAGCGAGATCTTTCCAGAGACGTGGACCGCGCAAGACATGTTTGTCAAAAGCGAGCACGCTGTCCTCGGTAAATTTACCGAGTGGGAGGCGTAATGCTGAAATGAGGCGAATTGGATGGGATGGGTCTTCCAGAAGTTCAGCTAACTCCAAGATCGCGCTGCCAAGCATCGTCTGAAGGAGAGGCGTCCCGGCTGAGGGTTGGCAGTCGATACCCAAAGCCTTGAGCTGGGCCGAAACGCGAAGGGCGAGCCCCATGTCAAGTGTTACCAGAGCGGTTCGTTCGCCTTCGCGCTGCAAGCTTTCGCGCAATAAAAGCGCCGCTAGCTCTGCTTCTTCAGTATCATTTCCGGCTTCGATCAGTGCCAAGCCATCCGTCGCGGCCTTCACTGCGTCGTCCACAGTGCCTGACTCGGTCAGATCAATCGACCGTTGACCCCAGCTCGCGGTCAGCGCTGCCGGGGCGAGGGCGTCCTGTACAAATCGGTTGCGTGCCGATTGCGCCTCACCAAGCCTGACATCGGGCCAGTTCATAACGGTTTCGGGCGAGACTCCCAGCGACTGCAAAGTGCGTTGAAGCGTGAATTGTGGATGACTCGGAGCGGAAAGGATCGCTGCGTTTTCAGCCTCATTCGCCGTATCGCTCAGGCCCGGCAGCACAATCAAACCGTTGGGCAGGCCAGATGCCGCCTTCATTAAGGCTCTTGTGGAGGCGTTGGCACCTGTTGATCCAGCAATAATTATTGGTGAGGCTGGCGCTGTATCTTGCCAAATCTGAGCAATCGATTCCGCCAAAGCGCGCTGGTATGCAGCCGGATCTATACGTCCAGATTCGGAAAGAAAGGCTGGCCACTGCTCCACAATGATACCGAGGAATTGAGCTGACTCTTTCCAATGTTGAGCCAGGTCAACGGTTTCGAGCATGTCTGAAAGCTTCGACCAGTCGACGTCATCGGACATCGCGATTTGATCGAGCAAGCCTGCTAACTCCTTGGCACTGTTAAGCGCACTTAGAGGTGAAATTGGGATGCCTCTGCTGTTTTGAAAGGCGACCACAAGTTGCGCCAAATGTCCGAGGCGCATTGCGTTCGATGCAGGAGGTAGCAGCCGGTCAGGCGGCGCCTCGAATGCAAACACGGGCTCTTGTCGATCTAGGTCTCCGAGCGTTCGAATGCTCGGCAGCATTAAGGCCGCGTGACCGGAGGCTTCAAGAAAAGCCATTTCCAAAGCGCGGACGGATCGTCGATTTGGCAGATAGATCGTTGCTCGGGAAAGCGCAGCCGGGTCATCGGGATTGGCAAGCGCGCTAAACAGGCCTTGAGCTAGCTCAGTAAGGAAATCGGCTCCGGCGGGAATGGTTCGGATATCCCCGCGCCCTGATTGGAAAAGCGGCGCTATGCTCCGTGGCATCTCATCCACATTTCTGCGTCCGCCATGGCCTTGGGATCACCGATATGAAGCCAGAATCGATCCATTGTGAGCCCAAACAAACGGTCCTCTGACAAAACTCGGTCCCAGATTCGGTTCGCTGAAAACGGCTCGACCGGAGTCTCATCATAGAGCATAGGTTTCAAAATTCGGGCACCGGCGTAGGCCCAGGGGGCTGAAACCTGCTGACCGCGGCGTTCTAACTGACCGTCATTTCGCCGAAAGAAGTCACCCGGACCGGGAAAGCCAAGACAACGTTTCGTATCTGCCAATAGTAAGAGTTCATCCATGCGCTTGGGATCAAATGCTTCTGCTAGTGAGCGCAGGGGAGTGATGTCGCAGGGCGCCCAAAACGCGTCTGTATTGAGAACGAAAATTGGATCGTCTCCGAGCATAGGGCGTGCTTTTGCTAATCCGCCGCCTGTCTCGAGCAGCTGATTGCGTTCATCGGAGACTTCGCAGTCTAGTCGACCAAATGCCTTTACGTGCCGTTCGACTTGGTCGGCGCACCAGTGGACATTGACGATCATTCTTTGGACGCCGGCATCTGCGAGTGCGTTCATCAAATAGTCGATGATCGGCAGATCGGCCACTTGCAAAAGGGGCTTTGCCGTATTGTTGGTCAATGGCCGCATCCGCGACCCCAACCCTGCAGCTAAGAGCATGGCTGTTTCTGGAACCTGGTTCATTCGGATGCACTCAAGATAAAAGGGGCAGCGTCTTCGATGAATCGAGCCAAGTTTCTATTGGCTGGATGTTTGAGGTTCTCTGCGAGCAACCATTGCTGTCTTGGCATAAACGCGGCGTATCGGTTCTTGCCGTCTCGAACTTGCAGTCGTGCGAACAGGCCTGTTATGCGCAGCGCATTGAGCGCGCCGATAATCGCGAGACGCTCACGAAACGCGGCCTCATTGGTTCCGCTCTTTTCTACGAACGCGCAAATCGCGCTTTCTCGCGCCGTTTCCGAGACAGGACGCCGCGCGTCTTGAACCAGCATTGCCATATCCCAAGCGTCCCAACCCAGAACGGCGTCTTGAAAGTCAAGCAATCCTATTCTCTCGCTTGGAAGCAATAACAGGTTCTCTGCGTGGTAATCCCTCAATGTGAAACGCCTTGGCATCGATTGGGTGCGATCAATCAGCTCGGTGATCGTCGTCGTCCAGACTTGATTGCCTTCGTCTTTAAGTTGCATTCGCCGATCAAGCTGCGGCAACCACTCAACAAACAAATCCACGTTGGCTCGCAGTGCAACGGCATCGAAGGCTTGGATTGGCCAGACTAATCCATCCTGTTCCAGTGTTTTTGGTGTCTCGCAGGCTTGCAGTTTCGCCAATTGCTCTGCAGCGCGAACGTACAATTCGGTTTCATCGGCCGCACCGCGTTCTATGAGCCGGGCGAATTCTCGCTCGGTTCCGAAGTCTTCAATCAAAGCGAGACCACCGGCCACGTCGTAGCTCTTGATCTGAGGCGGGGTGAGTCCGCAGCGCTGAAGATGATTTGCGATCAGCACGAAGGCATCGACCCGACTTGCCGCAAGCCTACTTGTTGCGTTCCAGCCGGCAGCAATTCGCTCGGCCGGTGTCATGTCCGGCGTGCAAGGTTGGTCTTCGACGGCCGGCGCGTCCATGAGGATTGCGCTGCTTCCGTCTGGGCGAGTAAGCCGGGCATACCGGCGCGTGGACGCATCCTGCGGAAGCCAGTTTAGGTGTCCATCGGCCCAGCCACTGGTCTTTAGAAAATTTGCAATGTCTTCTGCGCGTTGGTGATCAGAGAGCATCAAGCCTTTCCTGCCAGTCTTTCCCGTGGCCAACCAGACTAAGTTGGCGGTTATCTGTGGAGTGATCAATATTCACCTCAAGCCTATATACAGGCAAGTGTTGACCCGCGCGTTCTGGCCATTCGATGATAGTGACCCCTAACTGAGTATCCTCCCAGCCCAGTTCGAACACATCATCGGGTTGGTCCAACCGATAGAGATCAAAATGCCATACAGTCCCGATGCCTGTTTCATAGGTCTGGACGAGCGTATAGGTCGGACTGGGCACCTCCGTTTTTTCGCCTCGCAGTGCGGAGATCAAGCCCCGTGTGAAGGTTGTTTTTCCGGCGCCCAGTCCGCCATACAACGCAATCACGTCGCCGCTTCGCAACACAGGTGCGAGCTTCTTTGCAATAGCGTACATTTCGGACTCATCGCGCGCGATTTCACAATGCATTGAGTGCGCTTTCGATGGCATCTAGAAGAGGCTCCGTCGGCTCGCATCCCAGTGAAACTCTCACAAAACCTTCCTCGACGTTGTCACCCCAGCGAGCGCGGCGTTCGATGCTAGAATGGACACCGCCAAAGCTGGTTGAGGGAAACAGTGCCGGACAAAGGTCGATAAACTGATTAGCCTGCGCTTGATCGGCAAATGTCACGCCGACCACAAAACCGGGTAAACGCATTTGTTGTGCGGCGAGCTCGAAACTCGGATCAGTTGGCAATCCGGGATAGCGAACGGCGCCTGTTGCCTCATGAGCGTTGAAGAGCTGCGCCGCCGCCAATGCATTGGAGCACATTCTTTCCAATCGGATTTCAAGGGTCAAAAGGCCGCGATGAACCAAGAACGCATCAAACGGGTTTGCCAGACTGCCCGCGATGGTCCGCCACTCCCGTATGCTTGCCTGAAGGTTTTGATCACGGGTTGCACAGTGGCCGAACAGGACGTCGGAATGGCCGGCCATAGCCTTGGTATCGGAGCAAACAGCGATGTCTGCTCCCAGATCTAGTGGCGCCTGTAAGAGCGGTGTTGCCGTCGTATTGTCGACAATGAGTAGCGCGCCTGCTGCTTTGCATTGTTCAGATAGCAAAGATAAATCGCAGACATCCAGCCCAGGATTTGATGGGGTCTCAGCCCAAACGACTTTGAATGGCGATAAGTCAGCTGTCGTCATATCGACGGTGCTGACATATTCGGCCTCGACACCAAAGCGTGACAAGAGCGACGCGTGGAGGTTGCGAACTGCGAAGTAGCCGTCTGACGGCAACAAGATCCGGTCGCCTTGCTCCACTGTCGCAAACAACGCGGCCGAGATCGCTCCCATCCCGGATGGAAACGCCACCACGGGGGCATCCTCGAAACAAGCGATAGCCGCCTCGGCCGTTTCGAGCGTAGGGTTTTCATAACGACCATAGACATATTGCGCTTCCGGTGGATCCGGTAGCTTGTATTTCGCCGTCATTACAATCGGCGGTGTCGCGGGGTCCTCACGGCGGAGTTGACCTGTGTAAGCGTGAAGCGCGCGCATGGTGCGAAGTTCGTGTGTCTTTGTCATATCGGCGGCAACTTGACCCAGCTTGCCGATGGCCGCAACGCTGTGCCGCATCATCGCACGCTTGAAAAAAGGTGACGCCTGCGTCATTGAAATGAGATAAGGGGTTTGGCATGGACTTATCGTCAGCAAATCAGATTGTAATTGTGGGCGCGGGGCAGGCAGCCGCGCAGGCCTGCGCGTCGTTGCGACAATTTGGGTTTGACGGAGCAATCACTGTCGTCGGCGACGAACAACACCTGCCATACCAGCGCCCACCCTTGTCGAAGGCCTATATGAAAGGCGACCTCGCCGAGGAGCGGCTCTATTTCAAACCAGCCGATTGGTATGCGAACCAGAACATTTCCTGCCTGCTTGGGGTCTCGGTAGAGGAGATTGATCGTGCCGCGCGGACGGTCAGGCTCAGCGACGGACAGAGCTTGTCTTATGATGTTTTGATCTTTGCCACGGGATCACGGCCTCGCCAGATACCGATTTCCGGTGCTGATCTCGACGGAGTTTTTGATCTCCGCAGTCTAACCGACGTGGACGAAATCAAGCCGCATATGGAGACTGGAAAAAGACTAGTGATCATTGGCGCTGGTTATATCGGACTTGAAGCGGCTGCTGTGGCCCGCCAACTCGGCCTCGAAGTGACGGTTTTGGAAATGGCCGACCGCGTATTGGCGCGTGTCACTAGCCCCGTTATGAGCGCGTTTTACGAAGCAGAGCACCGCCGGCAGGGCGCTGATATCCTCACCGGAGCGCGCGTTGCGGCCATTCAGGGTTCAGAAGAGGTTACCGGCGTTCAACTGGATTCGGGCGATGTGATCGACGCGGACATCGTATTGATTGGGATTGGCATCATCCCGAACATTGAGCTTGCTAAAGCAGCTGGTATCGGTTGCTCTGACGGAATCCTGGTGGACCGTGACGCGCGCACCAGCGATCCCCGAATTTTCGCGGCCGGTGATTGCGCCAAGAGACCGCTCATTCACTATGGAAAAGACGGTCGGCTCGAGTCGGTCCACAACGCGATCGAACAAGGAAAGCTCGCCGCCGCCGCCATCATGCAAAAGCCTCGGCCGATGGAAGATTGCCCCTGGTTCTGGTCGGATCAGTATGATTTGAAGCTGCAAATTGCAGGTTTGAGCAACGGGTATGACCAATTCGTGGTTCGAGGAGATCCCGAATCTAGGAAATTCGCAGTGTTTTATTTGTTGGATGGCCGCCTTATTGCAGTAGACGCCGTCAATAGCGGACCAGAATTCCTGGCCAGTAAAAAGCTAATTATCTCAGGGGCACGGCTTGCTCCAGAAACCCTAGAAGATACAACGCAATCGATGAAGGAAATTGCGGCCTCTGCCGCGTAGGGAGTCAAAACACATGACCAAAATAATTTATGTTGATCACACCGGCGAAGCTCGCACCATTGAAGCGACCAATGGCGAGACTGTAATGGAGACGGCGATCAAGAATTCGATTCCAGGAATCGATGCCGATTGCGGCGGTGCCTGTGCTTGCGCGACTTGCCACGTCTATGTCGAAGACGCGTTCATGCCGAAGGTCGGAAATCCGGAAGACATGGAGCAATCGATGTTAGACTTCGCTGAAAACGTGCAGGGGAACTCCCGCCTCTCTTGCCAAATCACAGTATCAGACGAGCTTGATGGCATGAAGGTGACAACACCAGAAAGCCAGCACTAAGCTTCTTCGCGCTTTAAAATCAAACCCCTCGGGCTAGCCCAAATGCTCTATACCGACTTGCTCGCGAGCATGTCAGCCAATGCTGCTGGCGTGTGCTCAATTCAGATCCCTGAAGACTGGATGCAGGGACGCACCACGTATGGCGGTTTGACCGCCGCCTTATCCCTAAAGGCAGCTGAAGCCCTTGTTGACGATATTCCTGTGCGGTCGGCGCAAGTGGCATTTGTTGGCCCTGTTGGGGGCGACGTTCAATTCATACCCACCTTGCTGAGGCGTGGAAAGAACACTGCGTTTGTGCGCGTTAGCGCCCTTGTGGGCGATGCAACTATGGCGGAGTGCTTGTTCGCTTTTGGAGCGGCACGGCAGAGTCGATTGGCATTTTCGGATCTTCCTATGCCAGACGTTCCGAAGGCCGAAGACTTGCCATCCTTTTTCGCATCGGATCGAAGGCCAAATTTCAGTCGGCAGTTTAATGTCCGCCAGGCGATCGGTGATCCGCCAGTATCCGCCAGCGAGAACACTTCGATCGGAGTCTGGCTTCGCAGCGTTGACGAGAATACACCTCAGGAAGCGGCATCGGTGCTTGCGATCGCAGATTGTCCGCCTCCTGCAGCGATGTCGATGTTTCCAGAACCGGCGCCGGTCAGCTCAATGACCTGGATGGCGGAGTTTTTGAGCGATGATATCTCAACGCCAGATCGTTGGTGGTTTGCGTTGCATACAGCTCAAACCGCCGCAGATGGCTACTCTTCGCAAAGCATGCGGCTATGGGATAGCAGTGGGCGCCCCATCCTTGTTGGCCGTCAGACGGTTGCGGTTTTCGCTTAGCCCAATGATGGGTTAGCTCAGCGCGGAAGCCACTTCTTCAAGATAAGAAATTTGCTCTTCTAAAGCGACACGATGAGGGCTTTCGGCGCCTTCGGACAACAGATTGTTGCGTGCTTTTTCGAGGTCGCTCTGAATTTGGCTTGCATCGACGCTGTCCAGATTGACGGCTTCCTCCGCGAGAATGGTCAAACCTTCCGGCGTGACATCCGCAAACCCGCCACGAACGAAGATTCGCATTGTGGTGTCTTGGCCTTCCAGAACGCGGACAATCCCATTCTTGAGGGTCGTCATGAATGGGGCGTGGTTGACCAACACTCCAAATTCGCCGTCAGAACCTGGCGCAACGACATGATCAACCTCACCCGAAAACAGTTCGCGTGCGGGCGAGACGAGAGAGAACTTCAATTTGTCCGCCATATCGGGCGTATCCTTTCAGAAGCGCTAGGGTCGCCTAAGCGTCCGCCAGCATTTTCTCTGCTTTCGCTTTGGCCTCTTCGATCGAGCCAACCATGTAGAAGGCTTGCTCAGGCAAGTGGTCATACTCGCCTTCGATCAAGCCTTTAAAGCCTGCGACCGTATCATCGAGCTTGACCTGCACACCGGGTGAGCCAGTGAAAACTTCAGCAACATCAAATGGTTGTGAAAGAAAGCGCTCAACTTTACGGGCTCGGGCAACGGCCAGCTTGTCTTCCTCAGACAGCTCGTCCATGCCGAGAATGGCAATGATATCTTGCAGTTCTTTGTATCGCTGTAGGATTTCCTGCACGCCACGCGCGACGTCATAGTGGTCTTGTCCCACAATCAGCGGATCCAGGATCCGTGATGTTGAATCGAGCGGATCCACCGCTGGGTAGATGCCTTTTTCCGAAATTGCACGGTTTAGAACGGTTGTCGCATCCAAGTGTGCGAACGAGGTCGCCGGTGCTGGGTCGGTCAAGTCATCCGCAGGGACGTAAACCGCTTGCACCGAGGTGATCGAGCCTTTGTTGGTTGTCGTGATCCGCTCTTGCAAGCCACCCATATCGGTGGCGAGGGTGGGCTGATATCCCACGGCAGATGGAATACGACCAAGCAGCGCGGACACTTCCGAACCGGCCTGCGTGAAGCGGAAAATATTATCGACGAAGAAGAGAACGTCCTTACCTTCTTGATCTCGGAAATATTCTGCCTGCGCCAAGCCTGTCAGCGCCACGCGTGCACGCGCCCCTGGAGGTTCGTTCATCTGGCCATAGACCAAGGTTGCGCGGCTTTCGCCTTCGAGATCGATCACGTTCGCGTCCTGCATCTCGTAATAGAGATCGTTGCCTTCACGTGTGCGCTCGCCAACACCGGCAAATACGGAGTATCCGCCGAACAGTTTCGCGATGTTGTTGATCAGCTCTTGGATCAAAACGGTTTTGCCGACACCGGCGCCGCCGAACAGGCCAATCTTACCACCTTTTGTGTAAGGACAGAGTAGGTCGATCACCTTGATACCTGTGACAAGCACTTCTGCTTCCGTAGACCAGTCTACGGAAG